>NZ_VWXF01000013.1:0-127358 GCF_011752615.1 Candidatus Pantoea multigeneris | reverse complement strand
GGAACGGGGAGCACCGGCTGGCGAAAGTCACGGTGACGCCGGACCGCCCGGCGATGCCGCAGACGGTGGTGCAGTTCCGCTACGACGCGCTGGGACGCCGGACGGAGAAACAGGTGCACTACGTCAGTCGCAACCGGTCGTGGCATCCGGTGGTGCCGCTGCCGGCGTCTTACCGGGTGCGCTTCGTGTGGGATGGCCTGCGGCTGGTGCAGGAGATACGGCGGGACGGGAGCACGACGTACGTTTACAGCGACACGGACAGCTACGTGCCGCTGGCCCGTATCGACACGCCGGACAGGGCGCGGGAGTACACGCGGATTTACTGGTATCACACCCGCCCGGACGGGACGCCGGAGCAGCTGAGCGACAGCAACGGGGAGGAGGTGTGGCGCATCGTGAACGACGCCTGGGGCCGGGTAGACACGGCGTGGGGCGAGATAAACTCGGCGGCGGTGCGGGAAGACAACCTGCGGATGCAGGGCCAGTACCTGGACCGTGAAACCGGGCTGCACTACAATCTGTTCCGGTACTACGACGCAGACAGCATGCACTTTATCAGCCCGGATCCAATCGGACTGGCGGGTGGTCTGAATCTGTATGCGTATGCGCCGGATCCAGTTAACTGGGTCGATCCATTAGGTCTTAAATGCTGGAATTCAGCAAGGCGTGATTACTGGAAAGCAGAAGCTAAAGCAGCACCAAAGGGCATGTATTCACCAGTGAATATGTTAAGAATGCGCTTCGGTCTTGCTCCAAGAATTCGAGTTAAAGAACTCCATTTTAGAACGGGTGAAGAAAGAATAAGAAACGTATCGTTAGAACTAAACCATCGCTATTGGCCTCAACGTGATGGTAAGCACGTTGATATTCCATATAACCTTGAGAAAGTTACGCCTTGGGAACATGCAGCTAAAGATCCCTACAGGCATGTAGGTAGCGAGTTACTTGAAATAATACAAAATATTGGAAACTATAAGGGGTTTTAAAATGAACTTAATTGAATTTATGCGATCTGATATTTATGTGGATTTTCTTAACGACTTAGATAAATCTCTTTCGGAAAAGATAGATAGAAATTCAAAGGTTTATGATGTGGTTGTTAACCTTATGGAAAAATGGCTGGAATATGCTTCACTGTCTTTTGATGATTTGAATTGGGTTATATTAAATTGTAGGTCGGAATCAATAAAGTACATTATAAAAAAACAAGTTACTTATAGAGAAGCTAATGGAGGGAAAGATAATATCATTAACCTAGCGCCAAAGATAAACTTCCCTATTGGTCATCTGATTGAATATTATTTATTATCGAAAAGACCGATTGATTTGCTCGAGTATGTAACAAAAATTCGGATTCCCGGACCTAGGAAGTATGTAAAGGAAATTGGAGTGATATTTTCTGAAATAAAATTACCATAACTTAAAAAGCCGAGATAGAATTAGACCCCTCGGCTTTTTAACTATTTAGCTTTCTTTCAATCCACTAAGTTTGACTGAATAGATATGCGTATGCGCCGGATCCGGTTAACTGGGCGGATCTGTTGGGGTGGACGTCTTGCAGAGCAACTAGTGCTAAACAAACAGCAAGAAACATGTCGTTTGTTGACTGGATAAAAGCGAAAGCCAGAGGTGGAAATAATACGCCCCCCCTCACACGGCTCAAAGAAAAATGGCTAGTACGGGTTCCGGTACTACGACGCGGACAGCATCCACTCCTCAAAAAACCGCAGAACGCACGCAAAGCGTGCATCCTGGCGATTTGTGTTTACTGTACTGTCAGCGTTGGGGCATCGGCATTGTTCAGTGCCAGAGACACGGCCAGCGTCTGTGCCAGACACAGTGAGGCAACCTGAGAGCGGAAACCATCCACCTGCGCTTCACGCACGACGAAGCAAACATCGCTGAAAGCGGCCAACGGGCTGACCTGGCTGTCGGTGATGGCAATCTGATGTGCGCCACGGCGTGCGCCCAACTGAACCAGTTCAACGGCCTCGTTGGCATATGGCGAGTAACTAATCGCGATCACCACGTCTTTCGGGCTGACCAGGCTCAGCTGTTCTGTGAACATCCCGCCGAGGCCATCAATCAGGAAGGCGCGGCGTTCGAGGTGGCGCAGGGCATAAACCAGATAAGACGCAACGCTGAACGAACGGCGCAGGCCAATCACATAAATGTTTTCTGCCTTACCAAGCATCTCCACGGCTTTATTCAGCTGGTCTGGGCTGATCTGCATCGCTAACTGCTGCAATGCCTGGCTGTTAACCATCGTGAACACGTTGAGGATATCCGCCGGGTTCTCTGGCGAGGTTGCGCTATCGTCAGTCGCTGTCTGGCGGAACAGACGCGCACGTTCGGTGTAGTTCACCGTCTCTTCCATCAGGTGCTGACGGAACACCTGCTTCATCTCATTGAAACCGCTGAAACCAAAGGCATTGGCAAAACGGATCAGCGTAGATGGCGGAACATCAGCCTGCTGAGCAATAGAGGCAACCGTATCGAAAGCGATGCTATTGCTGTTATCAAGAATGTAGCGAGCCACCTGCTTAAGGCGCTTGCTGAGCGTTTCATAGCGACGACGGATATCGTCTTGCAGCAGTGAGAGTTGAGTCGGGTTGGTCATCTGAGCTTGTCCACGAGAGTGTGACTGGAATATGACCGTTATAGTAACAGATGGATGGAAAATTTCATTTCATTGCGGCTAAAGTGGCTTTTATTTCACCAGTTTATGAAACGTCTCACAAAAAGCGCTTTTTTAACGTTTTGCCAAAAAATAGCGCCAGAAGCAGGGGGTAAATGAAATTAATATTCTATCCACAGGCCACTGGCACCAGTAAAGGATGACATAAGTGAAACAAGTTGTTTAGCGCAAGTGTTAACTTATCATTTTGTTTTTAATATCTTTTCTATCGCATTTTTCGCGCACTGGTGATCGTTTTTTGCTCCCCCCATTCCGGCCACACCTACAGCACCAATCGTCTGAGATTGATACACGACAGGAACACCCCCTCCTAACAGCAACAGCTCAGGCAGGGTATTGAGGTTACGACTATCCTCCTGTTGTTGGGCCCGCTCTGCCAGAGAGAGGGTTGCCGTTTTAGTGGATAACGCGGTGAAGGCTTTGCGCTGTGCTGCCAGGGTATTGTGTGGTCCTGTGCCTTCCTCACGCTGTAGCAGTACAAGATTCCCACCTCTATCGACCACGGATACCACGCCCGATTGCCCGATGCTTTTACACTGGCTCCGAACCTCCTCAGCAAGCTGACTGGCGAGCGGTAATGACATATCGAAGAGTGAAACGGGTGATGCTGCCAGTGCTGGAGCAGAGACGGCCAGCAAAAAAGCAGAGGCTAAACTTAATTTCATAGAGTCACCTTCGACTGTTACTCAATAATCGCGCTTCCATAAAGAAAATTATTTCCCCCTAAGTAAACGATACGAAAATTTTCAGCATTTAACTCGCGGGCCTTTCTCTCAAGTTCCATCGTTACGTCGTTTACCGTCGAGCCTACAGCCGTTATTGTGCGGCTTTTTATGGTGTCATCAGCCAGCGTTGAAAAAGGCAATAAAACAGCTGCCAGTAATATATATTTTTTCATCATGATCCATTAATTCCCACGGTAGGTAGCATAACCGTACTGGCTAAGTAATAAAGGGACATGATAATGTTGATTTACGTCACTAATACGAAATTCCACTGGGATTTCAGGGAAGAAGCTTTGTAGTTTTTGTTTTTCGAAATAGTCACCCGTTTTGAAAATAACCCGGTAATCACCGGCTGTCGGTGTTTCGGCTGACCACATAGCACTAATTCTGCCATTTTTGTCTGTGGTGGCCTGGTTCAACTGCTTCCAGCCACTGGCGCTTTTTTGTTCCAGGATAACGCTAATATCGGGCGCAGGAGCACCGGTCTGCTGGTTCAATACATGAACGCTTAATATATTAGATTTCTTTTCATCTGCGTATGCTGATGTAGACAAGATACCTGCTAACAGAATAATTCCAAGACGAGTCTTCATTTTATTGCCCTCATTGGTTAGAAGGTTCTTTTTTACAGTAAGAGCTTCCAAAATCACCTTTCGCAAAGATGACAATTTTGTCATCTTCCGCAGTGAAGGCGAGAACGAGAGGTAGTATGCGGCTTCTGTTAATTGAAGATAACCAGCAAACCCAGCAGTGGCTAAGTAAAGGGCTAAAAGAGGAGGGTTATAACGTAGATATTATCAGTGATGGGCGGGATGGTTTAATGCTGGCGATGGAACAAAATTACAGCCTGATAATGCTGGATATTATGCTGCCTGGAATGGACGGATGGCAGTTGTTGCGTGTGTTACGCAGCGCAAAAAATGTTCCTGTCATTTGTCTGACCGCTCGCGACAGCGTTGCGGATCGTATAAAGGGCCTGGAGTTAGGGGCGAACGATTACCTGGTAAAACCCTTCTCTTTCGCTGAGTTACTGGCCCGTATTCGTGTTCAGCTCCGGCAAAACAGGGTTTGCACGACCTGGCTACAGCTGGAAGATTTACAACTTGATGCAGCTATGCAACAGGCTTATCGCGCCGGACATCCACTGAGCCTCACGCGAAAAGAGTTTGGTTTGCTCTGGCTTCTGGCACAGCATCATGGGCAAATTTTATCCCGAACGCTGATTGCAAGCGAGGTCTGGGGTATTAATTACGATAATGAAACTAATATCGTCGATGTGGCTATTCGGCGTCTACGTAGCAAAGTCGATGATGATCATTCGGTGAAGCTAATTATCACCGTGCGTGGTATGGGCTACATGTTAAATATTGCCGGGAAAATAAATGATTAATCTTTCACTGACTTTCCGACTGGCGGTCATTTTTAGTCTGGTGATTATTCTTTCCGGCGCGGCTATTAGCATTTCACTCTACCAGACTTTACAGTCTGAGCTGCTCCTGCGGGATGAACAAACGTTGGTTAATCGTGCCTCACAGTTACGGCATCTGCTGCTATTAGGGGCTGATATTGATGAAATTCCACTCTACTTTAGTCATATGCTGAATACGTGTCAGGATGTTTTGCTTATTGAGCTACGGGGAAAAAGTAATGTAGCCATCAATAACCCAGCGTTAAAGTTGCCTGAGTTACCCCTGATCGCTTCAGAGAGCGTGCTGAACCGCGAGCAAATTTATCGCTGGAACAGCGATAAAAATATTGAAGTTCACGCGCTTAAATTACAGGTGATGACTCCGCAAGGGGAGGTTTTTTTAACGGTTGCGCGTCAGGGTGTTGAACGTGAAGAAGTTTTGCAACAGTATAAAGTTCGCAGCCTGTACTATTTGTTTCTTGCTATTCTTACTGCGGTAACGCTGAGTCCGTTATTTATTCAGCGTGGCCTGAAATCGTTACATACACTGAGTAATCTCACTATTACCACAGAGTCTTCTCAGTTGCACCAGCCACTTAATGTGTCTGATATTCCGATTGAACTGCAACCGCTGGTACGCGCGATGAATACAATGCGCCAGCGATTAAATCAGGATTTTATCCGTATGACCGGGTTTGCCGATGATTTAGCGCATGAGATACGCACCCCGCTGCACATTCTACTCGGGCAGAATCAGGTCGCGTTGGGGCGTACGCGCAGCAGCAGTGAATATCAGCACCTGTTAGCCGAAAATATTGATGAATTGAGTAAGCTGTCGCGGTTAACTGAGCAAATTCTGTTGCTGGCGCGTATGCAGCATGGAGAGATAGCGCTAAATAACAGCCAGTTCGATTTACACCAGTTAGTCGATGAGATGTTTGAGTACCTGGAGCCACTGGCTGAGATTCGAAATCACACTTTTATCTGCACTGGCGTAGCCGTGATTTATGCCGATCGGCTGCTGATCCAACGTGCGCTGGATAACATACTGGTCAACGCTTTAAATTATTCTCCCGAAGGAAGCCTGATTAAAGTTCGCATCCACTTAAACCAATATGAAGCAGGCATTAAGGTTGAGAGTCCGGGTCAGAGGATTATCGCGGGGGATCAGATGTTTGAACGATTCTGGCGTGGTGACAATGCACGACATACGGCAGGGACAGGTTTAGGTTTGGCGTTGGTTAAATCGATAGCGGAGCTACACAAAGGTAGCGTTGGCTATGTCCATCACAGAGGAAGTAATGGTTTCTCTATTCGCATCGGTATCGATAAATTCGCTGCGGCACAGGGCCGCAGCGATGACCATTAACCGCGTGCTTCGCGCCAGTAACCAATCAGGCGCAGATAGTTACCTTTAACGGTTTCAATCAGCTCGGCATCGTTCAATTCGCCATTCAGCCACTGACGTGAAGGCTGGCCGAAAATGGTGCGTCCTACCGCAAATCCTTTCACCCACGGTGACTGAGCGGCAGCGGCAAAACCGGTTTTCAGCTCAGCTTCAGGTGCGTCCAGGCCCAGCAGCAGGATGCCACGGCAGTGGGGATCGTTTTTCTCGATCAAGCGGCTAATACCCTGCCAGGCAGTTGCAGACAGCGGTGGCAGTTTCCACCAGTCTGGCTGAATGCCCAGGCCGTAGAAGTGGGTAAGCATCTCTTCGTAATAGGCTTCGTTACGGTCTGGGTTGCTCTCCGGCAGGATCACCTCCAGCAGTAATTCATGTCCGCTCTTGTTACAGCCTTTCCAGACGTCGAGTAACAGTTCATCCTGCTCCTGACGCAGTTCGGCGCTGTCGTGCGGGTGGTAGAACACCAGGCATTTCACGACGTGTTCCAGCGGCCAGTCCACCAGCTGTGAGCCGATGTTGCCGTGCTCCAGACGCAGAGGGCGTGAGCTTGGCAGCTCAATTGGGCGACCAATCCACCAGCCTTTACCGGTGATTGCGTTCAGCGCTTTCTGGCCGTAAGTCGTATCCGCGAGTATACCGCTTTTGCCGTCGAGGCCTGCTTCGGTTGCCGCTTCTTCAGCCCCTTTCAGCAGCAATACTTTCAGCTGTGGGATCAGATTCTCATCCACACCTGCTTCTCTGGCCATATCGGCTAACTGCTTACGATGGTCAAAAGCAAAGATATTCAGTTCCGGCCACTCTTGCTTGCGCGTGGTTACGCGGTGCAGGTGCGACAGGCGCGCATCGAGATCCGGGCGCTTCACCGCATCACGGCGGCCAAGGAAGTCATCCAGCTCTTCTTTGGTTGGCATCGCCGGCGCGCAGCCGTGGCGTGAAACCACCAGCGCACCGCAGGCATTGGCATAACGGCAAGCCTGGTCCCAGCCTTCATCATTCAACCAGCCACGCAGCAAACCAGACATAAAGGCATCGCCTGCGCCCAGTACGTTCAGTACTTCAACGCGCTCGCCGCTGTGCAGTTTGGTTTCATCCCAGCTATTCGGGACTTCCCCCTCAAACACCACGCAGCCCAGCGCACCGCGTTTGCACACCAGCGTCGCGTTACTGGCTTTGCGCACATTTTTCAGCGCGGTAAGCGTATCGGTGCTGCCACCGGCAATATGGAACTCTTCTTCTGTACCCACGATTAAGTCGAAGAAATGCACCACTTCATTCAGCGACTGGGTCACCTGTGAAGATTCAATGAAACGTGTTTCACCATCGCCCAGTGAGGTTAAGCCCCACAGCACCGGACGGTAGTCGATATCCAGTGCAGTGCGCAGACCATTTTTCTTCGCAATATCCAGCGCTTTCAACACCGCTGCACGGGTTTGCGGGTTAGACAGGTGAGTACCGGTCACGGCAACTGCACGAGAAGACTGAATAAACGCTTCGTCGATGTCTTCTGGCACCAGGCCCATATCGGCGCAGTTATCGCGGTAGAAGATCAGCGGGAAAGTGTCTTCATCTTTAATGCCGAGGATCACCATGCCCGTCAGGCGATGTTTATCGGTAATAAGGAAGTCGGTGTTGCAGCCTGCGCGTTGCAGCTCTTCACGCAGGAAGCGGCCATTGTGTTCGTCTCCCACTCGGGCCAGCATCGCTGATTTTAACCCCTGGATAGCCGTACCGTAGGCGACGTTCCCGGAGGAACCACCAAGATATTTGGCAAACGAGCTGGTGTCTTCCAGTCGGGCGCCAATCTGTTGACCATAGAAATCAACGGCGACGCGACCAATACAGATCACATCAAGCTGTTTGTTCTGTGTACTCATACCTGTGCTTTCCTTCTGTAATATGCAGACACTACAGGCCCAACAGCAGGGCAGGGGCCTTTGCTTCCGGGATCTCAGGGTGCCTGAGTGACGATGTGGACAGTATGGGGAACAAAAATTCCAATTTCAATATGAAATGAAACATCCATCACCATTTTGTGAGCCAGGTAAAATAATCCAACCTCACCGCAATCCAGATTTTTTACCTGGATGATTCCCTCTATGCCTGGGTTGTGAGTCAGATCTCAGGAAAACCCCCACGTGACAGGCAAGATAGCGATATGAAACGAAATTTCGTTTTTACCTGATGCCTTCAAAACTCGTTCCAGTTTTACCACCCGCCAATAGGCTGTTCCTCCCGTTTCAATCCTAAATTTGATCTCTCTCGCAAAATGAAATGTTTCTTCTGTAATTGTGTTTTATGAAAAAAATATTTGTTTATAATCGCCTCACGTTTCACTTAATTCGCGGTCGCCGCACGGCGTTTCACTTCGTCAACCGCGTTGTACCTTGCCACCAGGTACCAGCATGTAAAGGAAGAGCTAATGGGCACAGTAAGATTGAGCACCGCACAGGCACTGGTTAAGTTCCTGAATAATCAATACATTAATGTTGACGGCGTTGAAACGAAGTTTGTTAAAGGGATCTTCGCCATCTTTGGTCATGGCAACGTGCTGGGTCTGGGTCAGGCGCTGGAACAAGACAGCGGTGACCTGGTTGTGCACCAGGGCCGTAACGAACAGGGCATGGCACATGCCGCGATTGGTTTTGCGAAACAGTCTCTGCGTCGTCAGATCATCGCGTGTTCCTCTTCTGTAGGGCCGGGTGCCGCTAACATGATCACCGCAGCAGCAACCGCTACGGCCAACCGCATTCCATTACTGCTGCTGCCAGGCGATGTGTTCGCCACACGCCAGCCCGATCCGGTGCTGCAACAGATCGAACAAAGCTATGACCTCAGCATCAGCACCAACGATGCCTTCCGTGCCGTGAGCAAATACTGGGACCGCGTCAGCCGTCCAGAACAGCTGATGACCGCCTGTATCAATGCCATGCGCGTGCTGACCGATCCGGCCGAAACCGGCGCGGTGACCATTGCACTGCCGCAGGATGTGCAGGGCGAAGCCTGGGATTTCCCGGAATATTTCTTCCAGAAACGCGTTCACCGTCTGGATCGTCGTCTGCCAACAGAAGCGCAGTTGCAAGACGCCCTGACGTTAATCGCGGGTAAACGCAAACCGCTGATCGTATTAGGCGGCGGCGTGAAGTACTCCGAAGCCGGTGCGGCGCTGTTGCAGTTCGCTGAACGTTATCAAATCCCGTTTGCGGAAACGCAGGCCGGTAAGGGCACTATCCCTTCAGACCATCCACTGAATGTGGGCGGCGTGGGTGAAACCGGCTGCCTGGCCGCAAACCTGTTGGCGAAAGAGGCCGATCTGGTGATTGGCGTCGGCACGCGTTACACCGATTTCACCACCGCATCGAAATGGATTTTCCAAAACGATGACGTCAGCTACCTGAACATTAACGTTAGCAGCTTCGATAGCTACAAGCTGGATGGCGTGCAACTGCTGGCCGATGCCCGTGAAGGCCTGACCGCGCTGACCGAACGTCTTGCAGCCAAAGGCTTTGAGAGCCATTGGGGCAGCCAGATCGAGCAGGCGCAAATCAAACTGCTAAAAGAGACACAGCGTGTTTACGCCGTGGAGTACAGCGAAGGCTTTATCCCGGAAATTGCTGACCATATCGACCGTGAAGCGGTGTTCAGTGAATTCCATCGTCTGACGCAGTCTGTTCTGACGCAGAGCCGCGTGCTGGGTACGCTAAATGAACAGCTCCCAAAGGATGCAGTGATTGTGGCGGCAGCGGGCAGCTTGCCGGGCGATCTGCAACGCGTGTGGCGCACCAAAGATTACAACGCGTACCACGTTGAGTATGGCTACTCCTGCATGGGGTACGAAGTGAATGCTGCCCTGGGCGCGAAGCTGGCAGAGCCGCAGCGTGAAGTCTATGCGTTGGTGGGCGATGGCTCGTTCATGATGCTGCACTCTGAGCTGGTCACGTCTATTCAGGAACACGCCAAAATCAACGTCATCCTGCTGGATAACATGACCAATGGTTGTATCAACAACCTGCAAATGGAGCATGGTTCCAACAGCTTCACCACCGAGTTCCGCTTCCGTAACAGTGAAGGTGGCAAGCTGGATGGTGGCTTTATCCCGGTGGATTTCGCCGCGATTGCTGCCGGTTATGGCTGTAAAACCTATCGCGTGACGACGCTGGATGAGCTGCAAGCCGCGTTGGCAGATGCACAGAAGCAAACCGTATCCACCCTGATCGATATCAAAGTGCTGCCAAAAACCATGGTTCACAAGTACTTCAGCTGGTGGCATGTGGGTGTGGCTCAGGCATCGACCAGCGATCGTGTGCAGGAAGTGGCAGATGGGCTGAATGCCAAACTGGAAGAGGCCCGTAAGTACTAAGTCGTATCAATTCCAGGCTGGTGATTGCCAGCCTTTTAAAATTTTTTTCAAATCCTACAGGTGTAATTATGACTTTAAAACTGGGTGTTATCGGAACCGGGGCTATTGGCCAGGAACATATTCGCCGTTGTAACAACGTCCTGCAAGGGGCCAAAGTGGTTGCCGTTTCTGACATCAATGTCGAAGGGGCGAAAGCGGCACTGCAACGTTTGAACATCGAAGCCGAAGTCTTTGCTGATGGCCATGACGTGATTAAGTCTCCCAACGTTGACGCGATTCTGGTCACCTCATGGGACCCAACACACGAAGATTTCACCCTGGCTGCGGTCGCGGCGGGTAAATATGTGTTCTGCGAAAAACCGCTGGCCATGTCGGCGGAAGGCTGCCGCCGCGTGGTGGATGCAGAGATCAAACACGGTAAACGCCTGGTGCAGGTTGGCTTCATGCGTCCTTACGATGCAGGCTACCGCGCGTTGAAAAAAGTTATCACCGACGGCGATATCGGCGAGCCGCTGATGCTGCACTGCGCCCACCGTAACCCTACCGTTCCTGAGAGCTACGACACGCCAGCGGCAATTACCAATACGCTGATTCACGAGCTGGATGTGCTGCGTTGGCTGACCAACGATGATTATAAGACGGTGCAGGTGGTGTTCCCACGTGTGACGTCGAAGAGCCATGCGAAGCTGAAAGATCCGCAAATTGTACTGTTCGAAACGCAAAAAGGCGTACGCATTGACGTTGAGATCTTCGTTAACTGCGTTTACGGCTACGACATTCAGTGTGAAGTAGTGGGCGAGCTGGGCATTGCCCGTCTGCCGGAGCCTTCAGCCGTTCAGACGCGTAAAGCCGCACAGCTGGCAACGCCAATTCTGACTGACTGGAAAGACCGCTTTATCGGTGCTTATGACGTTGAGTTGCAAGCATTTATTAATGATGTGAAAGCGGATGTGCTGACCGGCCCTTCCGCATGGGATGGCTTCGCCGCTTCGGTTGCCGCAGACGCCTGCCTGAAAGCACAGGTTAGCGGTGCGATTGAAGCGATTGAAATGCCACCACGTCCAGCGTTCTACGATAAGAAGTAAGTCACTACCAGGTTTTCCTCTCGGGCGGCCAGCGCCGCCCTCAGCTGTCAGTCGGGATGATAAAGATGAACAAAGAGAACGTGAAGCTGGCGATTGCGCCAATTGGCTGGACCAACGATGACATGCCAGAGTTGGGCAGTGAAAATACCTTTCAGCAAACCGTAAGTGAAATGGCGCTGGCAGGTTTTACCGGTAGTGAAGTCGGCAGCAAGTATCCGCGCGATCCTGCGGTGCTGAAGCCGTATCTGGATATTCGTGGGATTCAGATCTGCAACGCCTGGTTTAGTACTTTCTTTGCCAATGGCGAGCGTGAGAAGACCATTGAGGACTTCACCACGCATATGAATTTCCTGCATGCCATGGGCGCTCGGGTGATTGGTTGTTCTGAGCAGAGCAAGAGTATTCAGGGCACCACTTTAGCCGTGCTGGACAAGAAGCCGATCTTTACTGAAGAAGAGTGGCGCTTAACGGTGGAAGGCTATAACGAACTGGCGGATATCGCGGCGAAAAAAGGGATGCGCGTGACGCTGCATCACCACATGGGCACGGCGATCCAAACCCCGGCAGAGATTGATCGCTTTATGGAATCGACCAATCTGAATGTGGGTCTGCTGTATGACACCGGTCATATCTACTATTCCGAAGGCTCTCAGCAGGCGATGCTGGATGTGCTGACTAAATATCTGCCGCGTATTTTCCATGTGCATCTGAAAGATGTGCGTGATGAGGTGGTGGCTGAGGTGCGCGCGAATCATCTCTCCTTCCTTGATGGTGTGAAGAAAGGCACCTTTACCGTTCCCGGTGATGGCGTGATTGATTTCCGTCCGGTGTTTAAAATCCTGGATGATTTCGGCTACAAAGGCTGGATGGTGGTGGAAGCCGAACAAGATCCCGCTCTGGCGAATCCGTTTGAGTATGCGGTGAAAGCGCGTAAGTACATTCGCGATAATACCGGTCTGTAAGCGCGTTTAACCCAACCCTCACCCTGACCCTCTCCCTTAAAAGGGAGAGGGGATCGGTTAGCCAGCCGTATTAAAGCTCAGAGATTGATGATGGCACTTGCTTGCCCCCTTTCCGAAGGCCGGGCAGGAGGTTGGTCAACTTGAGGTTTGCACTGACTGGCTCCCTCTCCCGCGGGCGGGAGAGGGTTAGGGTGAGGGAATTATTTGAGGGTAATGCTCTTCACAATCCCATCAGCATCGCTTTGCGCTTGCTGCTGATTATCCCCTGGCAGCGTAATCTGCATCGTCAGTAATTTACCGTCGACTTTCGCCAGCAGCACCGTTGACCATGACGTCTGGTTGTTGGCTGAAATGATGCTATCCAATTGCTGAGCTTGCTGATCCTGCAAGGTAACTGCACGGTCTGAAACCACCTGCAACTGCGGATCGCGGCTACGCTGCTGCTGTTCCATGCGCTGTGCCAGCGTATCCAGCGACTCGTCGGTCGGCTCACCGGCAATCACGATAATTGCCCGTTGCCCGGTTGCATCGGCATACACATGCATATTGGAAGATGCAGTCCCCAGCTTGCCGCTTTTATCCGACATGCCCGCAGGCAGAGCGAAACTCAGTTTGCCATCCAGCAGTGAGACGTTCTGCGTTGACTGGCTCACGTTAGTGCCGCTGCCAGCTGTTGCGTCATCTTTTTTCTGATCGCAGGCCGCAAGACCTACAACCAGTAAGCCAATTCCCGCATATTTGATAAGGTTGCGCATCCGATTCCCTTGTTATTTAGGCCATTCAGGCTGATATCCAATCCGAATCAGGCAGTAAAAGCAACCTGACGATTGTCAGCAGATCTTAGCTTGCCTGTTTCGGTTCGGCTATTACCGGTTAGCCTAAATTCAACTGCTGGGGACGGGTGCCTTCCGCCAGCCGTTTCAGCGCCGCGTTGAGTAACACACCGTAGGCAGGCAAGAAGAAAATCATACAGATAAGCACTTTAAAGCAGTAATCCACCAGTGCGATCTCAACCCAGTGCTGTGCCATAAAAGCATCGGTGCTTTTATAGAAAGCGATAAAGAAGAACGCCAGCGTATCACTGATGTTGCCGAGGAACATCGCCGCCGCAGGTGCAATCCACCACTGCGAGAGACGACGCAGGCGGTTAAACACGTGTACGTCAAGAATCTGGCCTAATGCATAAGCCATGAAACTGGCGCTGGCGATACGCGCGACAAACAGATTCACATTATCCAGTGCGTGCCATCCCTGCCATTCCCCCTGGTAGAACAGACTGGAAACGCCATAGGAGATCACCAGCGCTGGGATCATCACCGCCAAAATAATACGACGGGCCAGCGGGGCACCGAAAATTCGCACTGTCAGATCGGTCGCAAGGAAAATAAACGGGAAACTGAACGCGCCCCAGGTGGTGGTATAGCCGAAAACAGAGACCGGCAGTTGGACCAGATAGTTACTGGAAGTGATCACCAGTAGATGAAACAGCGAAAGCCAGACAAGAGCATGGCGCCGCTGGAGAGCGGAGAATTGCAGCATAATTAGCCTTTTTAGTGGTGGGGTGAGGGAACCCATTGCCGCAGTATCACTGTGGCGGTTAAACAGACAAAACGGCCGCATAGTAGCGTTTTGTGCGGCTAAAGCAATGATTAATTTTAACGCAAACGTTGTCGTCTTGCGCCTGCGGTGGGACGGGGTAGAATAACCGCCCGATTGAAGAAGTGAGTGAACCATGAACAACGCATTTACGTCCGCTGAACATACGCTGGACGCGCTCGGGCTACGCTGCCCGGAGCCGGTCATGATGGTGCGCAAAGCCGTACGCGGCTTGCAGGCGGGAGAAACCTTACTGATTGTTGCTGATGACCCGGCGACCGTACGTGATATTCCAGGCTTCTGCCGTTTTATGGATCACGAACTGGTGGCGCAGCAGACAGACACTTTGCCGTACCAGTTCCTGATTCGTAAAGGCCAGGCGTGATGCCTGGACGCTTTACTCCTTAATAAAGCCAGAGTGCGCGCACAATCATGAAGTGCCCGGCAAAATAACAGGCCGCGATGATGGCGCTGTCAGCGCGGAAGCGACGGCGATAGTGCGTGATAAAGCCGACGATATTCGCCAGCAGCAACAGTGCGGCACCCAACATGATAGAGAAGCTGTAATCATTTGGGCGGAAGAAGTACTGCTCGGTGGCAATCCAGCACATCACCAGTGTCATTCCGATTAAGGTACAGACTGGCCAGCGCAGCTCTTCCAGCCTGCTCCAGATAATCGCGATGGTGATTGCGCCAATGATCAGTAATGCCAGCGGGATCGGCCAGAAAAAGCTCAGCGTCATGTTGGTGGCAAAGCTGATGGTATACAGCAGGCTGGAAAGGAAAAACGCCCCCAATGCATACAGCATTTGCTGACGCGGCAATAATGTCAGTGCATCCCCCACGAGCGTCGCAACCAGACCGGCTAAAATCAGATAATCGGTGGTATTCAGCGTGGGTGCCTGCCAGGCCCAGGCGACCAACAGCAGCAAGGTGACAGGTTTGAACAGCCAGCGCTGCCACTGAGGACCTCGATAGCAGGCATCGACATACAGCCAACCGGAAAAAAGTACTGCCAGGAACGACCAAAGCATCTCTACTTCCTTTTCAGGTGATGAAATATCCCAATGTATCGTGTTCAGTGTAAGTTAACCTGGCTTGATGTGACAAAGGGTTAACTCTGAATACAAAACGCCCTGCCAGAAGGGGATTTTTAACCGAGTATTGATATAAATCAAACCCGATCTCCCTGCGCGATTCCCGTCCCGAACTCTGTAAACAAGCACAAGACCTACTGTCACCTTTATGCAGTGACAGGATGTAATATGAGTAAAATTGTTCCCTACAGCACTCCCGTATTCTTGAGCACCTTGCCAGCGCTGGCGATAACTACAACCGTCAGACCGCAAATCACGCCGCTGAGCGGCTGGCCTCGTAAGGCGAATGAAGAGCGTACTCGCTTCCTCACGCTGACCCATGCAGCATTGCGTAAACTGGAAGATATCAACGGGCTGGCCAGTAAGCTCATTAAAGCGAAAATCTACCAACGCAGTGGCCTGCAACTTGATCCTGATAATACCTGGCTACATTTTTTTGATCGGCGTAGCAGCTCTCACCAAACGTTTACCGGCTGGGAGTATCAGCATCAGCCAGTGAATTCCCTGACGTTGACTGATGCGGTGCTTAAAAACTTCAACGCCTCCTGGCAGCTTGCACTTGCTGATGATGTGGATGCGCAAGCGGGGATCTACAGCAGCAACAGCAGTGCAGTACACTTCGGGACTGAAAATGAGGTGCGCTATCTGGCTTCACAATTACGGGAAGATATCTGGCAGCTGAATTTTCAGAGGCAAGTGACCTGGGAGCAATCTGCTTTTTGGACGGCTCACCGCAACAGTTGGTGTATGGCGGCCCGAGGGGAATTTATTGCCCAGGCGCGTCAGGCATGGAGTGATGCCAGTGCGGTGGGTGGTTTGTCGCAACAAGGGTTTGAGCTGGTGATGTCGGCTGCAGCGCCCACGATTACCGCGAAGAGTGCAGTCACCGTTGCACAACTTGAACATCAGCAACCTCCCGCGGCCAGAGTGAAAGTGAAAACGCTGGATATTAATGGCTATCCCTCATCGCAGATCCTGCGTTTCTCTTCGCCGGGGATGGCCTGCAAAATTCTCTATCTGCCGGGAGAAAAAAATCCCTTTCATGAATTTAGCAGTGAAAAAGCGTTGAAGCAGTGGGTGCTGGAGCAAGCGCAACAGAGTGAAAGCCGACGGGCGCTGGAAAAACACTTCTCGCTTTACCATCTGCAAGACGGATCTTTTTACACCGGTGTCCGCAATGGCTTGAAGAAGCTGGCGGCAGGCGAATGGGCCACCAGTACCATCAACACCCTGAATAAACCGATCACCGGCGATATTTTTGCCTGGCAAGCCGAGCAGACACGACTGCGTGGGATCAGTGATGCGGACACCCTGATCACTTCTGATGCTGAGGTAGAAACTGAGCTATGGCGCAGTTACTTAGCCACGGCCAACAGAATTTTTGGCCCTATCGCTGGCGCAATAGGTGGCCCGCTGAGTGGCATTGCGGCAGTGGCGTTCGCGGCTCAGGAAGGGATACAGCTCCATCAGTCGATAGCGGCAGATACCCAGGCACAGCGTGCAACTGCGGAGTCACAGCTCACCGCTGATACTTTAATGGCACTGCTATTTATGGGGCTGATAAAAGCGGGAGGCGCGAAAAAGTCCCCGTCATCTATGGTGGCTAAAAGCGTTATCGCGACAAAAAGGGTATCGCTCTCTGTCACCGTTGATGATGAAGTCTACCGGCAGATTGCCCGCGATGAGTACATTAAAAGCACACCCGAGAGTGACGGGAGTTTTAAAGTCTACTCGTTGGGTGGTCATCCACCGACCCAGGCGAAGTATTTGGGGAAATCAGCCGTCGTGAGTAAAGAGGGCGTGGTGCAGGATATCGTATTACGCGGCGGTGGAAGTGGCATAGGGCGCTATCGGGCGGTGAAGAAAAGTGAGAGTGCCGCTTTATATGACGTTTTCCTGTTACCTAAATCACTGCGTGCCGAGTTTGCCAGCAAGCTCAGGCTGGAAAATGCACTTTATGACGATCATTTCAGTCCTGCTCCCGCGCTGGTGACATTCAACCAGCTAAGGACGTCATTAACTACACAGGCGCAGGCGTATTTCGAGTATTCCCCCACGGCACTGACGCGCCCAATCCCCAATCCCAGTGAGATGGCCACCGTACAAGATATGATCGCGAAAACTTATGCTGCTTCCCCCGGTATGGTGTTAGGCGAAAAGCCGCTGACGGCAACCGGCAGACGGTTTCTGCTTGATCATTTACCTGCGTTAAAAAAGTCCGGTGTTACCACGCTCTACCTGGATCAACTGCAAGCGGATATGCACCAGCGTTATCTGGATGATTTTCACCTTAAAGGGCAGATGTCTGGGCCGCTTAAAGCTTTTCTGCAACAGCTTGATCGTCCGCTGGACACGGATTATAGCTTTGAACGCCTGATTAAACAGGCGAGGCGGCGTGGGATACGCGTGGTCGCGCTCGACTGCGCGGCAAGTTATTACACGCAAGGGGTTCATAATCCGGCACCGGCGCTACGACAGAAAAACTTTCTCTGGTTTGCATCACACGTGATTGATAGCCATGAACCTGTGGTGGGGAAATGGGTTGCGCTGGTTGACCATAAGTACACTAACCGCTACCAAGGGATAGCGGGCCTGGCCGAGCTGGAAGGCGCGGTGGGTATCAGGCTGAATGAGGTTCCGGCAGGGGGGGGATTTCGTGTTGCGCGAGATAAGGGTGAGGCTGGCATCCAGAGTGATTTAGTCTTGTATTAACAAGGCCTTCCCTGGCAGGGAAGGCCGGGAGATCACTTTTTGCGTGGCGGGAACGTTTTTTTCTGCCAGGCGAGCAGTTCAAACACGCCAAACACGAAAATTTTCGCCTGGGTGATGCGGCTTAACGGTGGTGCATCTTTCGGTTGTGTCGAGCGCAACAGCGCAAGCTGCAACATATGCATGATAATCATGAAGAACAGCGCGACGTTAACAAAGTACGTCAGCGGCTTCGGAAATGGATGCACCACGTTCGATAACAAAAACAGCCAGACGCACAGCATCAGCAGGCGTCCCAAATTAAGCAACATCATGCGTCTCCTGTTGGCGATGATAGAGGCGATAAGCAACCTGCCCGGCGATTTTTTCGCGGTGCAGCTGCCAGGTAACAGGAACAAGGAGGGTTCCCTGTTCAACTTCACTTTCGACATAAATCAGGGCGTTAGCCGACAGCCAGCCATTCTTCTCCAGCAGGCTAATGGTCTCTTCTAACAGGCCCTTGCGGAACGGCGGATCGAGAAACACCACGTCATAGGGTTCACCCGGCTGTGCCAGCCACTGCAACGTATTGGTCTGAATAACGCGCGCGTGTTTTGCGCCTAAGGTATTCAGATTTTGTGTCAGTTGTTGCGCGACAGGACGCTCCAGTTCCAGCAACGTTGTCTCTCCGGCGTAACGAGACAGCGCTTCCAGTCCGAGTGCACCGCTGCCCGCAAAGCAGTCAAGGCAGCGTGCCTGCTGAATATCCGGGGCTAACCAGTTAAACAGCGTTTCACGCACGCGATCGGTGGTGGGGCGCAGGCCGGCGCTGTCTGGAACCGGTAATTTTCGGCCTCGCCACTGGCCGCCAATAATACGGATCTGCCCGGCGCCGCCAGCAGTACCGCGAGGTTTTTTATTCATGGTGCTCACAACTCGTCATAAATTGTTGCGTAGTTTAACGGGCGTTGTGCATAGAAGAAACGTTAAAAAAGGGTGCTGTGGTACGTGGGCTGGAAAGTGTTAGACTTGTGAGTTCGTGCAAGTGACGTAATTGCGTGATTTTTCGTCATTCAGAGCATGACCTGACACTGTTAAACATTGAATTATTATCCCGCGCGTTAGGCGGGCGGGACTGAGCCATCGAGGAGTGTGGTCACACAATGGCAAAAGAAAAAAAACGTGGCTTTTTTTCCTGGCTGGGCTTTGGCAAAGAAGAGAAAGAGCAACCGGCTGCGGAGCAGCAGGCACCAGAACAAGCCGAAGTAGCACAGGAAGCTGAGACGCATCACCCTGTTGAAGAGCAGCGCGAGGCCGCGCTGGCAGAAGTCACTGCGTCAGAGCCGGTCGAGGTTGTCCAAACGCAGCCAGAAGCGGTTGCTGAACCCGTTGAACCAGCAGTTGCGGAGCCTGTGGTTGCAGAACCGGTTGAGCCGGAAATCGCCCACACGCCAGCAGAGCCTGAAGCGGTAGCGGTAAGCGAAATCGCAGAGCCTGCGGTGGCAGAGCCGGTTGAGCCGGAAGTTGCCCACACGCCAGCAGAGCCTGAAGCGGTAGCGGTCAGCGAAGTTGCAGAGCCTGTGGTGGCAGAGCCGGTTGAGCCGGAAGTTGCCCACACGCCAGCAGAGCCAGAAGCAGTAGCGGTCAGCGAAGTTGCAGAGCCTGCGGTGGCAGAGCCGGTTGAGCCGGAAGTCGCCCACACGCCAGCAGAGCCTGAAGCGGTAGCGGCAAGCGAAGTTGCAGAGCCTGAGTTGATCGCTGAGGAAGCCGAAGAGGCGCTCACTGAGGATGAACTGGCCGAGCTGGCGCTGGCAGAAGCACCACAGGATGACGCGGAAGAAAACAGCGTTGGCGATCTGCCATTGGCACCGATTGTGCCTACTGAGCAGGCGCGCCCGACCAAAGAAGGTTTCTTCTCTCGCCTGAAACGCAGCCTGGTGAAAACCCGACAGAACCTTGGTTCTGGTTTTATGGGGCTCTTCCGTGGCAAGAAAATCGATGACGACCTGTTCGAAGAGCTGGAAGAACAGCTGTTAATTGCCGACGTTGGGGTAGAAACCACGCGTCGCATCATCACTAACCTGACTCAGCAGGCAAACCGCAAACAGCTGCGTGATGCGGAAGCGTTGTATGGCCTGTTGAAAGCGGAAATGGCCGGCATTCTGGCAAAAGTTGATGAGCCACTGGATGTCGGCGGCAAAATGCCGTTTGTGATTCTGATGGTAGGCGTGAACGGTGTAGGTAAAACCACCACCATCGGCAAGCTGGCGCGCCAGTATCAGGCGGAAGGCAAGTCAGTGATGTTAGCCGCAGGCGATACTTTCCGTGCCGCAGCGGTGGAGCAGCTGCAGGTCTGGGGCCAGCGTAACAACATTCCTGTGGTGGCACAGCACACCGGCGCGGATTCCGCTTCGGTTATCTTTGATGCGATTCAGGCAGCAAAAGCCCGTAACGTAGACGTGCTGATCGCCGATACCGCCGGTCGCTTGCAGAACAAATCGCACCTGATGGAAGAGCTGAAAAAAATCACCCGTGTGATGAAAAAGCTCGACGAAGATGCGCCGCATGAAGTGATGTTAACCCTTGATGCCAGCACCGGGCAAAATGCCGTCAGCCAGGCCAAACTGTTTAATGAAGCGGTGGGCCTGACCGGTATTGCATTGACTAAGCTGGATGGAACGGCGAAAGGGGGCGTGATCTTCTCCATCGCTGACCAGTTCGGTATTCCTATCCGCTATATCGGTGTAGGTGAAGGTATCGAAGATTTACGGCCGTTCAAGGCTGAGGACTTTATTGAGGCACTGTTTGCCCGCGAGGACTAATTGGGATGATTCGCTTTGAAGAGGTCAGTAAGGCTTATCTGGGAGGGCGTCAGGCACTGCAGGGGGTGGATTTTCATCTACAACCTGGAGAAATGTCGTTTCTGACTGGCCACTCTGGAGCCGGGAAAAGTACGCTGCTCAAACTCATCTGTGGCATTGAGCGGCCGAGCGCTGGCCGTATCTGGTTTGGCGGTCATGATATTTCCCGACTGCGTAACAGTGAGGTGCCTTTTCTGCGGCGGCAGATTGGCATGATCTTTCAGGATCACCACCTGCTGATGGATCGTTCCGTATACGACAACGTGGCGATCCCACTGATCATTTCCGGTGCCAGCGGCGAGGACATCCGTCGTCGCGTATCCGCCGCACTGGATAAGGTCGGTCTGCTCGACAAAGCAAAAAGTTTCCCGATCCAACTCTCTGGTGGTGAACAACAGCGCGTAGGTATTGCCCGTGCCGTGGTGAATAAACCAGCCGTTCTGCTGGCGGATGAACCTACCGGTAACCTGGATGAGGCGCTGTCAGAAGATATTCTGCGCCTGTTCGAAGAGTTTAACCGTGTAGGTGTGACGGTCCTGATGGCAACCCATGACAACGGGCTGATTGCACGCCGTCGCTACCGCGTGATGACGCTGAACCAGGGACGCCTGCACGGAGGCAACAATGGTTAATAAACGTAATAAAAAACCCACGGCTGCGCCGAAAACCAAACAGCCAGCGAAAAGCAAAGCGCTGAAAGGCGGCTGGCAAGAGCAGTGGCGTTATGCGCTGCGTGGCACGTTGTCTGATATGTGGCGTCAGCCGCTGGCAACGCTGCTCACTGTGATGGTCATTGCCATCTCTCTGACGCTGCCGAGCGTGTGCTACATGGTGTGGAAAAACGTCAGTCAGGCAGCGGAGCAGTGGTATCCGGCTCCTCAGCTGACGGTTTATCTGTCGAAAACGCTGGATGACGACGCGGCCGTAAACGTGGCGAATCAGTTGAAGCAGTTAGACGGTGTGGATAACGTCAACTATTTGACGCGTGAAGAAGCGCTGAATGAGTTCCGTAACTGGTCGGGCTTTGGCGGTTCAATGGATATGCTGGAGCAAAATCCACTGCCTGCGGTCGCGATCATCACGCCGAAGCTCAATTTCCAAAACGAGAATACGTTAAACAGCCTGCGCGATCGCGTGTCGAAGGTGCAGGGTGTTGATGAAGTCCGTATGGATGATAGCTGGTTTGCACGACTGGCTGCGCTCACCGGGTTAGTCGGACAGGTAGCATCAATGATTGGCCTGTTAATGATCGTTGCGGTGTTCCTGGTGATTGGTAACAGCGTCCGGCTCAGCATTTTCGCCCGACGCGATACCATTAATGTACAAAAGCTGATTGGGGCAACGGATGGCTTTATCCTGCGGCCATTCCTGTATGGCGGTGCGCTCCTCGGCTTTAGCGGCGCAGTGCTGTCGCTGATCCTGTCAGAAGTGCTGGTGTTGCGCCTGCAATCGGTGGTGGCGCACGTAGCCGCAGTATTCGGGACCACCTTCTCGCTGGATGGCTTCTCCTGGGATGAAGCGTTACTGCTACTCCTGATTGCAGCGATCATCGGTTGGGTGGCTGCATGGCTGGCAACTGTACAACATTTACGCCGATTTACGCCGCAGTAATCCGCTGTAACGTTTTCTGCTATAATATGCCTCTGCTGCCGGTGATAAGGGAGCAGAGGCCCGCGCTTTACCCTCTCGTCATCTGTGTGTAAAATATTCACTGCTACAATTGAACTTGTGGATAACTTTGCCGTCCAACTCTGTGTAGCACAGATTGCTTTCGATTTTCTGGCTGGGTTGTCATAATGTAGCCCTGATGCAAGGGAACGTGCAGCGATAAACCTGATTTGTGAGGATTTGAATGACCAAAGAAATGCAAACTTTAGCAATTGCTCCTCTTGGTAACCTGGAATCTTATGTTCGGGCTGCCAACGTTTGGCCGGTATTGACGGCTGAAGAGGAAAAAGCGTTAGCTGAACGGCTGCATTACCAGGGCGATCTGGATGCAGCTAAGACGCTGATCCTGTCTCATCTGCGCTTTGTTGTTCATATTGCTCGTAACTATTCCGGCTATGGCCTGCCACAGGCAGACCTGATCCAGGAAGGTAACATTGGCCTGATGAAAGCGGTGCGCCGCTTTAACCCGGAAGTGGGTGTGCGTCTGGTCTCGTTTGCCGTGCACTGGATTAAAGCGGAAATTCACGAATACGTTCTGCGCAACTGGCGTATTGTGAAAGTAGCAACCACTAAGGCTCAACGTAAGCTGTTCTTTAACCTGCGTAAAAGCAAACAACGTCTGGGTTGGTTCAACCAGGATGAAGTTGAGATGGTGGCACGCGAGCTGGGTGTGAGCAGTAAAGACGTGCGTGAAATGGAGTCGCGAATGGCGGCGCAGGATATGACGTTTGATATGTCCAGCGACGACGAAAGTAGCGAAACGCGTACCATGGCACCGGTGCTCTATCTGCAGGATAAAACCTCAGACTTTGCTGACGGTATCGAGGAAGATAACTGGGATTCGCACGCAGCAGATAAACTCAGCGATGCGATGATGGGCCTCGATGAACGTAGCCAGCACATTATCCGTGCCCGTTGGTTAGATGAAGAGAACAAAACCACGCTGCAAGAGCTGGCGGATCAGTATGGTGTGTCTGCTGAACGTGTAAGGCAGCTGGAAAAGAACGCCATGAAAAAACTGCGTATGGCGATCGAAGCGTAATCAGAACTGAGCAGGAAAGGGCGACCCGGTCGCCCTTTTTTATGCCTGCGATTTGCTCCAGCCATCTGGCTGCGCGCGAAAACCGCAGGCCTGCATAAAGGCCGCGCGAATATTCTGGTCCCCAAGGCCATCATCCGCAATCCACCAGTCCGCCAGTGACCCATTTTGTGCCAGCGTCTCTTCCACTAAATATTGACCAACACCCCGTCGACGCGTTACTTCGCGCACCTCTATATCCGTAATACTTCCCTGCGTTCCTTGAATCTCTAAGCGTAATGCACCCAACAGACGCTGATTAAAACGCGCGGCGTACAGCCGATGGTTCTCATTTAATTCCTGCTCAAGTTGCGCAATATCTCTTCCAGGCCATACTTTCCCAAGGTCCAGACGATCCTGCGGGGTCAGCGTCGTCAGACGCAGGATAGTAAGTTTCATAGTGACACCTGTGTGGTTAAAAGGGGGTGTTGAATGCGCATAGTGTAGCGAATTTGTATCTGATTCGGTCGGCTACATTTGTGTGTGAAAAACAGGTTAAAAGCTCACCAATATACTTTAGGTGCGGTATTAACGGGGTAATCTCGTGCAATTATCCAGCATAACACGCTGGAAATGTGCATAAAAACCACCCAGAAAAACCAGTCGATTATGCTGCCATCCCCCGTCAATACTGATTGTGTCAGTTGATTTACAGAAGAAACTTCCTGTTTAATAACCTGAAAAATAAAGTGTTATCACCAAAAGATGCCAGAAAACCTCGCTAACTCATTATTGCACAATGAATTTCCGACGTTTACTGGCAGAAAATAAGCCAAACACAACATACACAGACACAACTGATGGGGAAGTTCGCATGAAAATGAGTAAAGGACGCGCCTTACTGGCCGGATGCGTTGCGCTGGCACTGAGCCATGCCGCGCTGGCTAAAGACATTAAAATCGCCATCGTAGGTGCAGCGACCGGTCCGGTAGCCCAGTACGGCGATATGCAGTTCACTGGTGCTGCGCAGGCGATCAAAGACATCAACGCCAAAGGCGGTGTTAACGGTGACAAGTTAGTTGGCGTGGAATATGACGATGCCTGTGACCCGAAACAGGCCGTTGCGGTAGCGAACAAAGTGGTTAACGATGGTATCAAGTATGTCATCGGCCACCTCTGCTCCTCCTCTACTCAGCCAGCGTCGGATATTTATAACGACGAAGGCATTTTGATGATCACCCCAGCAGCAACAGCACCAGAGCTGACCGCACGCGGCTATGCAGATGTACTGCGTACCACTGGTCTGGATTCCGATCAGGGTCCTACCGCGGCTAACTACATCCTCAATGAGATCAAACCAAAACGTATTGCCGTGGTGCATGACAAGCAGCAGTACGGCCAGGGTCTGGCGGAATCCGTACAGAAAACCCTGAAAGCCAAAGGCGGTAACGTGGTGCTGTTTGAAGGCATCACCGCGGGCGACAAAGATTTCTCTACCCTGATTGCACGCCTGAAGAAAGAGAACGTGGATTTCGTTTACTACGGCGGTTACTACCCGGAGCTGGGCCAGATTCTGCGCCAGGCGAAGGCCGCAGGTTTGAATGCGGGCTTTATGGGGCCAGAGGGCGTGGGCAATGCTTCACTCTCTAACATCGCCGGTGATGCATCGGAAGGGTTGTATGTCACCCTGCCGAAGCGTTATGACCAGTTGCCGGACAACAAAGCGATTGTTGACGCGATCAAAACCAACAGCGCTTCCAACCGCAAAGATCCTACAGGTCCATTCGTCTGGACAACCTATGCTGCTATCCAGTCTCTGGTTGCCGGTATTGAGCGTAGCAAGAGCGAAGAGCCTGATGCCATCGCGAAGAACCTGAAAGAAGGCGCTCCGGTTCCAACGGTAATGGGTAACCTGAGCTGGGATCAAAAAGGCGATCTGAAAGGCTTTGAGTTCGGTATTTTCAAATGGCACAAAGACGGTTCTTCTACTGCCGTTAAGTAATACCTCACCAGCACAAGACGTGGGTTAGCTATCAACTTCTTCAGGCGTAGAAGTGGGGTTAATACTTCCTTCTTCGATAGTTGAAGAGGAGTTGATACTTCCTTTCTGGATAGCCGAAGTGGGATTAGCCTCTCCCTCGCCGTGTGCTGGCCAGAGGATTCACTCTATTTCCCCCTCCCGCTTGCGGGAGGGGGCAGGGGGAGGGGAAGCGCGTTCAATAGCTGAGCCGTTTCCCCTCTATCCCGGCGCGTTTCCTATCCGAAGCGCGCATTTTCGCTGCAGAGCAGGTCTTCACTATGTCCGAACAAATTCTCTATTTCATTCAGCAGATGTTCAACGGGGTAACCCTCGGGAGCACCTACGCGCTGATCGCCATTGGTTACACCATGGTTTACGGCATTATCGGCATGATCAACTTCGCCCATGGCGAGGTCTACATGATCGGCAGTTATGTCTCCTTTATTGTTATCGCGGGCCTGATGATGATGGGCATCGATGTGGGCTGGTTGCTGATTGGTGCTGCCTTCATCATGGCGATTATCATCTCCAGCGCCTATGGCTGGAGCATTGAGCGTGTGGCTTACAGGCCAGTACGATCCTCCAAGCGCCTGATCGCCCTGATCTCCGCGATAGGTATGTCGATCTTCCTGCAAAACTACGTCAGCCTGACGCAAGGTTCACGCGATCTGGCGTTACCAAGTCTGATTACCGGCCAGTGGACGCTGGGTGAAAGCAACGGCTTCGCGGCAACACTTTCGACAATGCAGCTAGTCATTTGGGTAGTGACCTTCCTCTCCATGTTGGCGCTGACGTTGTTCATCCGCTACTCCCGCATGGGACGTGCCTGCCGCGCCTGCGCCGAAGATCTTAAAATGGCGAGCCTGCTTGGCATCAACACTGACCGGGTTATCTCACTGACCTTTATTATCGGCGCGGCGATGGCGGCGGTAGCAGGGGTGCTGTTAGGCCAGTTCTATGGCTCGATTAACCCGTTTATCGGCTTTATGGCTGGGATGAAGGCGTTTACCGCAGCGGTCCTGGGCGGCATCGGCAGTATTCCAGGTGCGATGATTGGTGGCCTGGTACTGGGGATCGCTGAGGCACTGACCAGTGCTTACCTCAGCACGGAATACAAAGATGTGGTCTCCTTCGCACTGCTGATTGTGGTGTTGCTGGTGATGCCAACCGGTATCCTTGGCCGCCCGGAGGTAGAGAAAGTATGAAACGCCTCGGGTGGATTAACGCCGTGATTTCCACGGTGATGCTGCTGGTACTGGCCAGCTTCTTTATGGGCATGCGGCTCGACCTTGACGGCACTAAGCTGGTGGTGGTCAATGCTGGCGCAGTGCGCTGGCAGTGGATTTACATCGGTGCGGCGGTGGTATTTGTTTTCCAACTGCTGCGTCCGCTGTTCCAGAATTCGCTGAAGCGCAGCGGCAAAGGGTTTGTGTTGCCGAGTTTCGATGGTTCAACGCCAAAACAGAAATGGTTGATGGCGCTGCTGATCGTGGTTGCCGTTGCCTGGCCGTTCTTTGTTTCGCGCGGCAGCGTGGATATCGCGACCTTAACGCTGATTTACGTGATGCTCGGCCTGGGTCTGAACGTCGTTGTAGGACTTTCGGGTCTGCTGGTATTGGGCTACAGCGGTTTTTATGCCATTGGCGCTTATACCTTTGCGCTGTTGAACCACTATTACGGTTTTGGCTTCTGGCAGAGCCTGCCGCTGGCGGGCCTGGTGGCCGGGATATTTGGTTTGCTGTTAGGTTTCCCGGTGCTGCGCCTGCGTGGGGATTATCTGGCTATCGTAACCCTTGGCTTCGGTGAGATCGTGCGTATTTTGCTGCTGAACAACACCGCGATCACCGGTGGCCCGAACGGCATTGCACAGATCCCAAAACCGACCTTCTTCGGTCTGGAATTTGGCCGCCGCGTCAGTGAAGGGGGCTGGTCAACCTTCCATGATGTGTTTGGCATGAAATATGACCCAAATGACCGGGTTATCTTCCTCTATCTGGTGGCATTGCTGCTGGTGGTGCTGACGCTGTTCGTGATCAATCGTCTGTTACGTATGCCGTTGGGCCGAGCCTGGGAAGCACTGCGTGAAGATGAAATTGCCTGCCGTTCGCTGGGATTAAGTCCAACGCGAATCAAGCTGACGGCGTTTACCATCAGTGCCGCGTTTGCCGGTTTCGCCGGTACGCTGTTTGCCGCTCGTCAGGGCTTTGTCAGCCCGGAGTCCTTTACCTTTGTCGAATCCGCTTTTGTGCTGGCGATTGTGGTGCTGGGAGGGATGGGTTCACAGCTGGCGGTGATCCTCGCGGCCGTGCTGTTGGTGGTTTCGCGCGAATTGATGCGTGACCTCAACGAATACAGCATGTTGGTATTGGGTGGTTTAATGGTGCTGATGATGATCTGGCGTCCGCAAGGGCTGTTACCGATGACCCGCCCGCACCTGAAATTGAAGCAGAGCAGTAAAGGAGAGCAGGCATGAGTCAGCCTTTATTAGCCGTTGAAGGCCTGATGATGCGCTTCGGCGGCCTGTTAGCCGTTAACAACGTGGCACTGGAGCTGCGCGAGAAAGAAATTGTTTCGCTGATTGGTCCCAATGGTGCCGGTAAAACCACGGTATTTAACTGCCTGACCGGTTTCTATAAGCCGACGGGCGGCACGATTAAACTGCGCGATAAGGCTTTGCAAGGGTTGCCAGGGCAGAAGATTGCGCGAATGGGGATTGTGCGTACATTCCAGCATGTGCGCCTGTTCCGTGAAATGACGGTGATTGAAAACCTGCTGGTGGCGCAGCATCAGCATCTGAAAAGCGGCGTGTTTTCGGGATTGATCAAAACCCCGGCGTTCCGTCGTAGTGAGAGTGAAGCGTTGGATCGCGCAGCAACCTGGCTCGAACGCGTTGGATTACTGGAACTGGCCAACCGTCAGGCCGGTAATTTGGCTTATGGTCAGCAGCGTCGTCTGGAGATCGCTCGTTGTATGGTGACGCGTCCCGAGATTTTAATGCTGGATGAACCCGCCGCCGGGTTGAACCCGAAAGAGACGCACGAACTGGATGAGCTGATTGCTGAACTGCGCGGTGAGCACAACGTTTCGGTGCTGCTTATTGAACATGATATGAAGCTGGTAATGGGCATTTCAGATCGCATTTATGTGGTTAATCAGGGAACGCCGCTGGCCAACGGTACGCCGGAAGAAGTGCGTAACAACCCGGATGTTATCCGCGCGTATTTAGGTGAGGCATAAGATGGCGAATCCAATATTAACGCTTGATAACGTAAGCGCTCACTATGGCCCGATTCAGGCGCTACACAGTGTGAGTTTGCATATTGCGCAGGGTGAGATTGTCACGCTGATTGGTGCGAACGGCGCGGGGAAAACGACGCTACTCGGAACGCTGTGCGGTGAGCCGCGTGCCAGCTCCGGTAGCATCACTTTCGACGGCAAAGCGATTACCGACTGGCAAACCGCACGCATTATGCGTGAAGCGATTGCGATTGTGCCGGAAGGCCGACGCGTGTTTTCGCGCATGACGGTGGAAGAGAATCTGGCGATGGGCGGTTTCTTTGCCACGCGACAGCAATATCTGGATCGTATTGAACGGGTCTACACCCTGTTCCCACGCCTGGCGGAGCGCAAAGTACAGCGTGCGGGCACCATGTCAGGTGGTGAGCAGCAGATGCTGGCGATTGGCCGTGCGCTGATGAGTCAGCCGCGTTTGCTGCTGTTGGACGAGCCGTCGTTGGGCCTGGCTCCGATTATTATTCAGCAGATTTTCGACACTATTGAACAGCTACGTCGTGAAGGTATGACCATTTTCCTCGTGGAGCAGAATGCGAATCAGGCACTGAAGCTGGCCGATCGTGGCTATGTGCTGGAAAACGGTCGTGTCGTATTGGAAGACAGCGGTGATGCGCTGTTAGCCAACGAAGCGGTGCGTAGCGCCTACCTCGGCGCGTAATTTCCCCTCACCCCAGCCCTCTCCCTTCCAGGGAGAGGGAGCCCGTTCAGTGATGTCTATAATAGCGATGCCGTACATTCCCTCTCCCTTTCTGGGAGAGGGAGCCTGTTCAGTGATGTCTATAATAGCGATACCGTACATACCCTCTCCCTTCCAGGGAGAGGGTTAGGGTGAGGGTAAAGGCCGCAGCAGACGTTCCTTCATCGCGATATTCCCCCAGAGGGAGCTCGGTCGGCAATCAATGTGAGTTGCGTGGCCAAAAATCGCATGGACGAAGGCCCGCACATCACTCATATTCAGGCACGGACGAAGGTCTGCACATCACCTACATGAAGGCGGGGATGGTGGGGAGTAGAGTAAAGCTTCCGCCGCATGGATGCGGCGGCAGAGCCTCCAGGGAAGGATTCACGGCGTCTTTACGGCACTCCCCAGCATCTGCGACTGGAACGCACGAATACCGCCCGCACCATCTGCGACTGGAACGCACGAACCCAATCCGCACTATCCCAACTAGAACGCACGAATCCAACCCGTGCTATCCCAACTGGAGCGCACGAATACCGACCGCACCATCTGCGACTAGAACGCACGAACCCAATCCGCACTATCCCAACTGAAACGAACGAACACCCCCCACTAAAACGCACAAACCCAACCCGTCCTCCCTGCACAGAGAAATGTGCTGAAACGTGATGAAACATAAGCTTTTCTTAAGCTGGGCGGTGATTTTCTGTGTGTCATATCTCGGTCATATTTCAGTTATTTTTCTATCATATTTGCGTGTCATGTTACTTCGCGAACAAAAAATGCGTGAATTCGCGCGTACCTACCTGCACAGGAAAACAATATGTCCGTGTTTACTTTTCGTCGTGGCTTGATGAGTGTCCTACTGGGAATGGCGGTAAGCGGCAATGCGCTGGCTGCCACTGAAATTCCTTTCTGGCACTCAATGGAAGGCGAGTTAGGCAAAGAAGTTGATTCTCTGGCGCAGCGTTTTAACCAGACGCACCCAGACTATAAAATCGTACCTGTCTACAAAGGCAACTACGAACAGAGCCTGGCGGCAGGTATTGCGGCAGTTCGTACCGGCAAAGCACCGGCCATTTTACAGGTTTACGAAGTGGGCACCGCTACCATGATGGCGTCCAAAGCCATCGTCCCGGTACATGACGTGTTTAAAGACGCGGGCGTGCCAATGGATGCCAAACAGTTTGTGCCAGCAGTCGCAGGCTACTATAGCGACAGCAAGGGCCAGCTGATCTCTCAGCCGTTCAACAGCTCCACGCCGGTGCTCTACTACAACAAAGACGCGTTCAAAAAAGCGGGTCTGAATCCGGATCAACCGCCTAAAACCTGGCAGGAACTGGCGAAAGATGCCGATGCGCTGCGCAAAGCGGGCATGACCTGTGGTTACGCCAGCGGCTGGCAAGGCTGGATCCAGATCGAAAACTTCAGCGCCTGGCATGGCCTGCCAGTGGCAACGAAAAACAACGGCTTCGATGGAACTGACGCCGTACTGGAGTTCAACAAACCGATCCAGGTGCGTCACATCCAGTTGCTGGAAGACATGAACAAAAAAGGTGATTTCACCTACTACGGCCGTAAAGATGAGCCAACCGCCAAGTTCTACAACGGCGACTGCGGCATCACAATGGCTTCATCCGGTTCACTGGCCGACATTAAACACTACGCCAAATTCAACTTTGGTGTAGGCATGATGCCGTACGACGACACCGTACCAAATGCACCACAGAACGCCATCATCGGTGGAGCCAGCCTGTGGGTCATGAAAGGTAAAGATGCCAATACCTACAAAGGCGTTGCTGAATTCATGCAATTCCTTGCCCAGCCGGATATCGCAGCAGAATGGCACCAGAAAACCGGCTACCTGCCGATTACTACCGCCGCTTATGAACTGACGAAACAGCAGGGCTTCTACGACAAAAACCCGGGCGCTGACATTGCCACGCGTCAGATGCTAAACAAAGACCCTCTGCCATTCACCAAAGGTATGCGTCTCGGCAACATGCCGCAGATCCGTACCATTGTGGATGAGGAACTGGAAGGCGTCTGGACCGGGAAACAGTCACCGCAGACTGCACTGGATAACGCGGTAAAACGCGGGAATGAACTGCTGCGTCGTTTCGAACAGCAGGTGAAATAATCCGCCTTCAGGGCCAGCCACTGCTGGCCCTGCATTTTCAGGTTTACGGAACTCGCCTATGTCCTCCTCTCGCCCGGTGTTTCGCACCAGCCCGCTGCCCTACTTGCTGGTACTGCCGCAACTGATTATTACTGCGATCTTCTTCCTCTGGCCTGCCGGAGAAGCACTGTGGTACTCGCTACAGAACATCGATCCGTTTGGCATCTCCAGCACCTTTGTCGGTCTGGCAAACTTTAAACGGCTATTCAGTGATGGCCTCTATCTCGACACCTTCTGGGTCACCATTAAATTCAGTGCGCTGGTCACGATTTGCGGCATGGGCTTCTCATTACTGCTGGCCGCGCTGGTCGACTACGTCGTCAGACTGAAAAAGCTCTACCAAACCCTGTTCCTGCTGCCGTACGCCGTTGCGCCGGTAGTGGCAGCAGTAATGTGGATGTTCCTGTTCAGCCCTGGCCTCGGGCTCATCAGCTACATCCTTAATAACCAACTGCACTACAACTGGAACTTCGCCCAGAACAGCGGGCAGGCGATGTTCCTGGTGGTACTGGCGTCCATCTGGCAACAGATGAGCTACAACTTCCTGTTTTTCTTCGCGGCACTACAGTCGATCCCGAAATCACTGGTGGAAGCGGCAGCCATTGATGGTGCCGGACCGGTGCGGCGCTTCTTCCAGCTCTCATTGCCGTTAATCACGCCAGTGAGCTTCTTCCTGCTGGTGGTCAACCTGATCTACGCCTTCTTTGACACCTTCCCGGTGATCGATGCGGCCACGGGCGGTGGCCCGGTACAGGCGACAACCACGTTAATCTACAAGATTTACCGTGAAGGATTCACCGGCCTCGACCTCTCCTCTTCAGCGGCGCAGTCAGTGGTACTGATGCTATTAGTGATTGGCCTGACGGTATTCCAGTTCCGCTTTGTCGAGCGTAAGGTGCGTTACCAATGATTGAAAATCGCCGTGGGCTGGATATCTTCAGCCACACTCTGCTCATTCTCGCTTTACTGGCGATCCTGTTCCCGCTGTATGTGGCGTTTGTCGCGGCAACTCTGGATAACGACGCGGTATATCGGGTGCCAATGACGCTGATCCCTGGAACGCATCTGTGGGAAAACATCTCACGCATCTGGACACAGGGCGTAAACGGCAGTGGTCCTCCATTTAGCATCATGTTGTTAAACAGCGTGCTGATGGCGCTGGGGATTACCGTGGGCAAAATCACCGTTTCGATGCTCTCCGCCTTTGCGCTGGTATGGTTCCGTTTTCCACTGCGCACGCTATTTTTCTGGCTGATCTTCGTCACGCTAATGCTGCCGGTTGAGGTGCGTATCTTCCCGACCGTCCAGGTGATCGCCGATCTCAACCTGCTCGACAGCTACAGCGGCCTGACGCTGCCGATGATGGCTTCGGCTACCGCGACCTTCCTGTTCCGCCAGTTCTTTATGTCACTGCCGGATGAATTAATTGAAGCGGCACGCATTGATGGCGCGGGCCCCATGCGCTTCTTCCGTGATGTGGTGCTGCCGTTATCGAAGACTAACCTCGCGGCGCTCTTCGTCATTACGTTTATCTACGGCTGGAACCAGTATCTCTGGCCGCTGCTGATCGTCAGCGATCCTCATCTGGGCACGGCGGTGGCGGGGATCAAAAGCATGATCTCCACCAGTGGATCGCCCACCCAGTGGAACGAAGTGATGGCAGCAATGTTATTAACCCTGATCCCGCCCGTGGTGGTGGTAATGGTCATGCAGCGCGCCTTTGTGCGTGGCCTGGTGGAGAGTGAAAAATAAATGGCAGCGGTAACCCTTCAGACAGTAACCAAATCCTATGATGGTAAAAACCAGATCATTCAACCGCTGGATATCACCATCAACGACGGTGAATTCATGGTGATGGTCGGGCCTTCCGGCTGCGGTAAATCCACGCTGCTGCGCATGGTCGCCGGGCTGGAACGCGTCACCTCAGGCGATATCTATATCGACAGCCAGCGTGTGACGGAGATGGAACCGAAAGATCGCGGTATTGCGATGGTGTTCCAGAACTACGCGCTCTATCCGCACATGACGGTGGAAGAGAACATGGGCTACGGCCTGAAAATTCGCGGCATGAGCAAAGCGCAGGTACGCGAACGGGTGGTCGAGGCGGCACGCAGCCTGGAGCTGGAACCACTGCTCAGCCGTCGCCCGCGCGAACTCTCTGGCGGACAACGTCAGCGTGTGGCGATGGGACGCGCCATTGTGCGTGAGCCTGCGGTATTCCTGTTTGATGAACCGCTATCGAACCTGGATGCCCGTTTGCGTGTGCAGATGCGGCTCGAGCTGCAACAGCTACATCGTCGCCTGAAAACCACCAGCCTCTACGTCACCCACGACCAGGTGGAAGCGATGACGCTGGCACAGCGGGTGATGGTCATGAACAAAGGGATCGTCGAGCAGGTCGGTACGCCCGTCGAAGTTTACGAAAAACCGGCCAGCCTGTTTGTTGCTTCATTTATTGGTTCCCCGGCGATGAACCTGCTCAAAGGGCAAATCAGCCAGACGGGCAGCCATTTTCAACTCGATGCACAGCACGCGCTGCCGCTGGGCGAAGGGAAAACCCGCTGGGCTGGACATGAAGTGACGCTGGGCATCCGCCCCGAGCATATTCAGGTCAGCAGCCGCGAAGCGGGGGGAATTCCGATGGAAGTCGAAACGCTGGAGATCCTCGGGGCAGATAACCTCGCCCACGGTCGCATTGGCGGCAGCCGTCTGGTGGTACGCCTGCCACATACTGAGCGGCCTGCGGCTGGAAGCGTGCTGTGGCTGCATCTGCCGCAGGATGCGTTACACTACTTCGACTCAACTCACGGAAAGCGTCTGGATTAACTATGCAAAACTGGCCTTACCCGCACATTGTCGCCCATCGCGGTGGCGGCAAATTAGCCCCGGAGAACACGCTCGCGGCGATTGATGTTGGCGCAGAATATGGCCATACCATGATCGAGTTTGATGCCAAGCTATCGCAGGATAATCATATCTTCCTGCTGCATGACGACACGCTGGACCGCACCAGCGATGGCTGGGGTGTGGCCGGTGATTTACCGTGGAATAAACTGCAACAGTTGGATGCAGGCGGCTGGTACAGTGCGACTTTCAGCGGAGAACCGCTGCCAGAGCTGGCCGCAGTGGCGGCGCGTTGCCAACAGCATGGCATGATGGCCAACATTGAAATTAAACCGACGACCGGCGTGGAAACTGAAACCGGTCGGCAGGTGGCGCAGGCGGCACGTCAGTTGTGGCAAGGGCAAACCGATCCGCTGCTCTCCTCGTTTTCTTACGAGGCGCTGGAAGCCGCGATGCAGGCTGAGCCCGATTTACCGCGGGGTCTGCTGCTGGACGAGTGGCATGACAACTGGGAGGAGATGACCTCCGCCCTGAAATGCGTCTCGCTGCACCTGAATCATCGCCTGTTGGATGCTGAGCGTACCGCGGCTATCAAACAGGCCGGGCTGAAGATTTTGGTGTACACCGTCAACAGCCCGGAACGTGCCAGTGAGCTACTGGCATGGGGCGTAGATGCTATCTGCACCGATCGCATCGACATCATCGGCCCCGACTTCCGTTAATTCTGCTTATGCCCCGGCTGTGAATCAATGATGCGCTGCCGGGCGCTATCACGGTGTTCCTGCATTTTGCGCTGCAACTGCTGTTGCTCCTGCTGTTGTTGCTGTTGCAGTCGCAATTTCTGTTGCTGCTGCTGTACCTGCATCTCATTTTGCATCCGCTGCTGGCTGGGGTTGGTATAGCCAGGGCGATTTGGATTATTCAGATTATTGGTGTTATCCGAAGGGTTCAGCATACTTGCCATGCCGCTGAGTGGCAGCAGCGCGGCCAAAATAATCAGCCATCTTTTCATCAGATTTTCTCCTCAATCGCAGCCGCATCCAGGGGCGACTACTGATACCAGTTTAGACCCTCACAATCTTCGCCTCTCCAGGAGTGCGCCTAAATCTGGCGAAGCGGCAAACATTTTGCTTTATTTATAAAGAGTTGAATAAATCTAACAAAGTGTAAACAACTGAAAAGGGCGAGGAAGGGATGAGAATAAGGACAACATTACGCCAGCTGGGCTGGTGCGCATTGATGAGCTTTACGGTTATTCAAGGGGCTCAGGCCGCTCCACCGCCGGTCTCCTATGGCGTCAACAGTGATACTTTTCATCCGGTAACCGCTCAGCATGGCATGGTGGCTTCTGTCGATGCGATGGCGACGCAGGTTGGGGTGGATATCTTGCGTCAGGGCGGCAATGCGGTAGATGCGGCGATTGCCGTAGGTTTCGCACTGGCAGTTACGCACCCACAGGCGGGTAATCTCGGCGGCGGTGGTTTTATGCTGCTACGCACCGCTTCCGGCCACACCACCGCTATCGATTTCCGTGAAATGGCACCGGCCCGGGCCAGCCGTAATATGTTCCTCGATAAACAGGGCAATGCTGACAGCAAATTGTCGCTGACTTCGCATCTCGCCTCGGGCACGCCGGGTACCGTGGCAGGCTTTGCTTTAGCGGCACATGAATATGGCACCCTGCCGTTGAGCCGTCTGTTGGCTCCCGCGATTCGCCTGGCGCGCGACGGCATTATCGTCAACGATGCGCTGGCGGATGATCTCAAGACCTACGGCAAAGAGACGCTGATCCACTATCCCAACAGCAAGGCGATTTTCTACAAGGCCGATGGATTGCCGTACCAAAAAGGCGATCGCCTGGTGCAGAAAAATCTGGCTCATAGCCTTCAGTTGATTGCTCAACAGGGGCCTGATGCCTTCTATAAAGGCGCGATAGCCAGCCAGATTGCCCAGGAGATGGCCGAGCACAATGGCCTGATTGGTAAGGCCGATCTGGCGGCTTACCGTGCCGTGGAGCGCCAGCCGGTCAGCGGCAGTTATCGCGGTTATCAGGTCTATTCGATGCCGCCGCCGTCTTCCGGTGGGGTACACATTATTGAGATCCTGAATATCCTCGAAAACTTTGACCTGGCAAAATGGGGCTTTGGCAGCGCCGATGCGATGCAGGTGATTGCAGAAGCGGAGAAGTATGCCTATGCGGATCGCTCGGAGTATCTTGGCGATCCCGATTTCGTGCATGTACCGGTGAAAGCCCTGACCAGCAAGGCCTACGCCAAAACCCTGGCTCAGCAGATTGATGTGGCAAAAGCGCGTCCATCGAGTGAGATCAAGCCCGGTAAGCTCGAACCCTATGAAAGCAATCAGACCACGCACTTCTCGGTGGTAGATAAGGACGGAAACGCTGTTGCGGTGACTTACACGCTGAACACCTATTTCGGCAGCGGAATTGTCGCAGGCAACAGCGGGATTCTGCTGAACAACGAAATGGATGATTTCTCCGCCAAGCCAGGTACTCCGAATATTTATGGTTTGGTGGGTGGGGAAGCCAATGCCATTCAGCCCGCGAAACGTCCGCTCTCATCGATGTCGCCCACCATCGTGGTGAAAGATGGCAAAACCTGGCTGGTCACCGGTAGCCCAGGCGGCAGCCGTATTATCACCACCGTGCTGCAAATGGTGCTCAACACCATTGATTTTGGCATGAACGTGGCGGAAGCGACCAATGCGCCGCGCTTCCATCACCAGTGGCTGCCAGACCAACTGCGTGTAGAAAAGGGCTTCAGCCCAGATACGTTGCGCCTGCTGACGGACAAAGGCCAGCATGTGAAAGTCCTCCCTGCGATGGGCAGTACGCAGAGCATTATGATTGGCCCGGATGGCACTCGTTACGGTGCCTCCGATCCACGCAGTGTGGATGATTTGAGCGCGGGGTATTAAAAACATGTCTCCTCGTTGCAAAACGAGGAGACATTTTGAGAAGTGGTAAGCAGAACGGCAAGGCGATACGGCATTCCCCAAAGTATTTGATTTCATATTGGTAATATTCCTGATTGAAATTACTATGACTGAGGAAAACAGATGCCCGTATTACATCAGGGAGATTCAATGATGGTCGTGCTACCCGCAAGTTACAGCCCCGAAACTGTCGCCCGCAACTTCGATATTGTCGAAGAATTCTCGATTGGTGACGTCAATTACTGGACGCTTCTGCACAAAGAAAGCGTGCTGATCGCAGTGGCAGAAGCCACAACATCCATGATTAACCATGATGATCGTCACCGTGTTGTCGCCTCTCTGAGCCTGGTTCGCCATGAAGGTTTTTCAGGACTTGGGGTGAAATCTTTCTGGCAGGAAAAAGATCTGCTGCAAGTTGAAGGTGTGGTGGTGGAAGAAGATGTTCGCAACTATGGCCTTGCAACGCGGCTGTATGAATATCTGGTCATACAGCGAAAGATTGTACTGATGAGTGACGATCTTCATTACCGTGGCGGTAAAGCACTGTGGCAGCATATTGCTAAAAAATCACAGCATATCGCGGTCTATGTTCTGGATAGCGCCAGCGGCAAGTTTTATCCCTATGATGGCAGCAGGGTGCGCTATGACGGCGTCAGTATTGATGAGCAAGAGATCTGGAGTCAGCATCCCGATCTCTCGTGCCAGGAGATGGTGCTGATTGCTGAAGATGCGACAAAACATCTGCCGGCGAATTAACAGTTGGCGGGTTAACAACAACCCGCCGCTACTGCAAACGCGCCATATAAAACGCATCCACCCATACCCCGTGGCGCATCGCGTATTGCCTGGCTGTGCCTTCCACCACAAAACCAAACTGCTGATACAACGCGACTGCCGCCTCATTGTCGGTAAATACCGTTAGCTCAATGCGGCTTACCTGGAGCCAGTTGTCACACAGATCAACAATCGCCGCCAATAGCGCTTTTCCCACCCCTTGCCCACGGAAAGCTTCATCAACCCCGAGCCCAAACGTGGCGGTGTGGCGGCGGCGTGCGGTTGCTATGACCTCTAGCGTTATCTGGCCTACCACCCGATCGTCAATACAGGCCACCAGCGAGTGTACGCCAGGACGCAGATTGGCAGTGCGCTCCTGCCACAGCTGGGAAGCAGGGAAGGGAAGCTGTAGCGTATTGGCCTGCGTATCTGGCTGGCTGTAAATATGCTGCAATGCGGGGGCATCAGTGGGTAAAACGTGACGAACGGTGATTGGGCTCAACGGGCTTCTCCTTGCACTTTGTGGTGAAAATCCCCTTTAACATCAAGGGTTTTACTTGATCGATTAAATGAAAATAAATCTCAAAAAGACTTTACAGACGCGAATGATAATGATTATTATTGTCACGCGTTCTCGGGGAGTCTCCTGACAGACCCAGAAGGCACGACATTGCTCACATTGCTTCCAGTATTACTTAGCCAGCTCGGGTGCTGGCTTTTTTTTTGCCTGCAATTTACTCCCGCCACAGATGAGCTCCATTACGTTTTCGCCTGGTTTTTAATGCTAAACTCGCGACAGAACCGTATAACGAGCCCTGACCATGAAGAAAAAAAGACCGGTTTTACAGGATGTTGCCGATAAGGTCGGCATTACAAAAATGACCGTTAGCCGTTATCTGCGTAACCCTGAATCGGTATCGCTGGCGCTACGGGATAAAATCGCCGCTGCGTTGGATGAACTGGGATATATCCCCAATCGCGCACCCGATATGCTCTCCAATGCCACCAGTCGGGCGATTGGTGTGCTGCTCCCCTCACTGACTAACCAGGTCTTTGCCGATGTGCTACGCGGCATTGAAAGCATCACGGATGCTGCTGGCTACCAGACGCTGGTGGCACACTTTGGTTATAACGCCGAAAAAGAGGAGCGACAACTGCGCTCTCTGCTGGGCTGGAACATTGACGGTGTCATCCTCAGTGAACGGACCCACACCCCTGGCACATTACGTATGCTCGAAGTTGCCGGTATTCCAGTGCTGGAGCTGATGGACTGCGTCACGCCCTGTCTCGATATGGCCGTGGGCTTTGATAATATTGAAGCGGCGCGCCAGATGACCCACGCGATTATCCAGAAAGGCCATCGTCATACCGTGTATCTCGGGGCGCGCCTGGATGAGCGTACGTTACAAAAGCAGCGTGGCTATGAGTTGGCCATGTGCGAAGCCGGGCTACAGCCGAACAGCGTAATGATGGAGGCGGCATCTTCGTTCTCCGCAGGTGGCATTCTGTTGCGCGAAGCACAGCGCCGTCACCCACAAACAGATAGCCTGTTTTGCACCAATGATGACCTTGCCGTTGGGGCGATGTTTGAGTGCCAGCGACAGGGATTGGCGATCCCACAGCAGATGGCGATTGCCGGCTTCCATGGCCATGATATCGCGCAGGTGATCACGCCCCGACTGGCAACGGTCGTGACCCCCCGTGAACGCATGGGCTGTGAAGCGGCTTCGTTGCTGCTGGCGCGTATCGCTGGAGAACAAGGTTCGACACAGCCACTTGATGTTGGTTTTGAGATAACGGTTGGGGAGAGTATCTGACGCGTTGTTTTATGACGTAGCTCACATATTCACCTTTTTCCCGGTAAACTTGTTGCCTCTCGGCAGGTGGCTCCTGACAATGGCCCATCGTTTGTTATCGGTAACATTAATCGTTATCTGCCGGAGCTGATACATGACTACGCACGCGTCTTCTCATCATGTTTTTGTTTTAATGGGTGTTTCAGGCAGCGGCAAGTCCGTCGTTGCCAGCCAGGTCTCTCATCAACTGACTACGGCCTTCCTTGATGGGGATTTCCTCCATCCACGCGCCAACATCCTGAAAATGGCGGAAGGCCACCCACTGGATGATAACGATCGCCAGCCGTGGCTCGAATCGCTGAATGATGCCGCCTTCGCGATGCAGCGCACCCAGGCCATCTCTATCATCGTCTGTTCAGCGCTGAAAAAGCGTTATCGCGATATTCTGCGTAAGGGCAATGAAAACCTGAGCTTTATCTATCTTAAAGGGGATTTCGATACCATCGAAGAACGCCTTAAAGCGCGTAAAGGTCACTTTTTCAAGCCACAGATGCTGGTCACGCAGTTCAACACGCTGGAAGAGCCCGGCAGTGATGAAGAAGATGTGCTGGTAGTAGAGATTAATGCCTCGATTGAACAGGTGGTTGCCTCAACGGTTGAGACCATTAAAAGTGTGGTAGGTCGCTGATAACATGAATACCGCAACGTTAGTGTTAACAGCAGCAGGCTCGGTGCTGTTGCTGCTGTTTTTAGTGATGAAAGCCAGGATGCACGCCTTTGTGGCATTGATGTTGGTTTCGGTGGGTGCAGGCCTGTTTTCCGGCATGCCACTGGACAGCATTGCCGATACCATGCAAAAAGGCATGGGCGGTACGTTGGGCTTTCTGGCCGTGGTGGTCGCGCTGGGTGCCATGTTTGGCAAAATTCTGCATGAAACCGGCGCAGTCGATCAGATAGCCATTCGTATGCTGAAAAGCTTTGGTGAACACCGCGCGCATTATGCGATGGGGGTTGCCGGGTTGATCTGTGCTCTGCCGCTGTTCTTTGAAGTGGCCGTGGTCCTGCTTATTAGCATTGCCTTCGCCGTGGCGCGTCGTACTCAGGGCAACCTGGTTAAACTGGTGATCCCACTGTTTGCCGGTGTCGCGGCTTCAGCGGCGTTTCTGTTGCCTGGGCCTGCGCCAATGCTGCTCGCAGCACAGATGCACGCGGATTTCGGTTGGATGATTCTGCTGGGACTGTGTGCGGCCATTCCAGGTATGCTGATTGCCGGTCCACTCTGGGGCAGCATTATTTCGCGCCATGTGACCTTCTCCTCTCCGCCAGAAGATAAGCAGCCAGATGTTGATGCTGCCCAACTGCCGTCGTTTGGTTTTAGTCTGTCACTGATCCTGTTCCCGCTGATTCTGGTTGGCTTGAAGACCATCGGTGCCCGCTTTACTGAGCCAGGCTCGCACCTCTATCAGTGGCTGGAGTTTATTGGTCATCCCTTTATTGCGATTTTGCTCGCTTGCCTGCTGGCCATTTACGGCCTGGCTTATCGTCAGGGCATGAGCAAAGAGAAGGTGATGCAGGTGTGTGGCAGTGCGTTGCAGCCTGCGGGCATTATCTTGCTGGTGATTGGTGCCGGTGGCGTATTTAAGCAGGTGCTGGTGGATTCAGGCGTTGGCCCGGCGCTAGGACATGCGTTGATTGGCGCTGGCCTGCCGATTGCGTTGGCCTGTTTTATTCTGTCTGGTGCCATTCGCATTATTCAGGGGTCTGCTACCGTGGCCTGCCTGACCACTGTGGGTCTGGTCATGCCGGTGATTGAGCCATTGGCCTACAGCGGTGCGCAGTTGGCTGCACTCTCCATCTGTATTGGCGGCGGTTCAATTATCTTCAGCCATGTGAATGATGCCGGTTTCTGGTTGTTTGGCCGTTTTACCGGTGCCAGTGAAGGGGAAACCCTGAAGACCTGGACGATGATGGAGACGATTCTCGGTACTACCGGTGCCATTGTTGGCATGGTGGCATTTGAGCTGCTCTCCTGATGCACAGCCCGCCGGTTAACCGGCGGGTTTTTCTTTGGCAGAAGCGGGAAAGGCGAGAAAAGGGAACAGCAGATAAGGTGCAACCAGCAGTAACAGCACCACACCTCGTGAATAACCTGCATCATTGATCCGACGACTGCCGCAGGCCAGGGTAGGCAGCACAAACAGCAGCAGGGGGATAAAACCAATCTCATCATCCCCGGCGGCAAACCCCTTCAGATACAGACAAAACCAGACCACCTGAAAAATCACAAACACCAGATAGCTGGCGCGTGCTTCCCGGCCACTGTAGTTAAACGTGCGCAGGAAACCGTGCTTGATGGGGTTGAGTAGATCGGTTAACGCCATTTTTTCCGTATCACCGTAAACAGAATGAAAGCCACTACGCTGGCGACCAGATAGGCGATAGCAATCGGCTGATTGTCGATATTCATCAATTCTGTGGTTCCTGCCAGGTCACCCGCAGTTTGCCAGGCGAATAATTTACAGGTGAGCAGCAGCAGCAGAATATTAGCGACAAAAAACATCGCACTAAATGCGATCTCTTTTCCGGGCTTATAGACAGCCAGTTTCCTGAAAATAACCTCAGTAATCCCATAATAAAGCAGATAATAAATGGCCGAAAACAGCGGGGCGATCAAGATGCTGCGAATATCGCTAATGGTTCCGGCGAAATCACTGAGGAAAATAGTGGCCGCCTGATTGTAAGAGAGGTAGCCAAAAATAAGAAACAGCGCGCCAAATACCAGACGACCAGGCGATATTCTCATTTTTTCTCCTTCAGTGTGGCCAGTTGGCGTATTAGCGCCGGAAGTTCATGCACCGGATCAACCAGCTTTATCTGCTTAGTCTGCAAGTCATATTTTGCCGCTGCGGTTGGGTCGCCTTTGCCACCTTCCGCCATGACAAAACTGGCATCAGCCCGGCCATAGATATTCACGTTGGGCACCGGATCGCTGCCGTAGGCCAGAATTTTACGCGTTGGTAAGGTGTACTCTTTGGTGAGAAAACCGGGGATGTTTTTTGAATCCATACCGGCTACTGAGAGTGGTGTCGCGCGGAAACGTGAGCCCGCATAGGCCAGTGCGAAGTGGGTTTCATTATCCGCCGCATTTTTCTGCACCAACTGCGCGCCAGACAGGATTTTAATCCGTTGCCACAACGTTGCGCTTTCCGGGGTAATTTTTTCCCCTTCGAAATAAACGTCCTGTTTACGATAAAGCTGATATACCATTTTGTGAACCTGGATCATCGACGCACCAACGCCGTGCCAGCTGGGGGCATCGCGATTATAGAGCCGCTCAACAATAATGAATATTCCTGTTCCTTTATACGATTCGATATTATCCGTCACACACACCTCCTTGGTTGGCGGGGATTATATCGAACGGATTTAAATATTTACAACCCTTAACAATGATGACGCCAGATTCGGAATGTTCCTAATTTCCAATGAGAAAGCGATCACATTTTGTGACTGGCCGTCCCTGGCCAGACATTCATATTTTGAGATAGGCGCGAATACCGTCGAGGAACATTTGTGTCGCCAGCATGATCAATATCAGCCCCATCAGGCGTTCCAGCGCGTTAACGCCTTTATTACCCAGCAGGCGCAGGAACAGGCCAGATAGCAACAGGATGCTGACCGTAATGCCCCAGGCAAGCAGCAACGCGCCGACCAGATGCCCCATCTGGTTGGGATATTGATGTGAGAGCAGCATCAGGGTCGCTAACAGCGAAGGGCCAGCAACCAGCGGGATGGCGAGCGGCACCAGGAAGGGCTCTTCACCTGCTGGCAAGCCCGTGCTGCTGCTCTCCTCAGACGGGAAGATCATTTTGATGGCTATCAGGAACAGAATGATGCCACCAGAAATGGAGACCGTTTCGGTGCGCAGGTTGAGAAATTGCAAAATGCGCTCGCCAGCAAACAAGAACAGCAGCATTAACACCAGGGCAATCAACATTTCGCGGATCAGCACGATGCGACGGCGTTTGGGTTCCAGATGTTTCAAAACCGACATAAATATCGGTAAATTGCCCAATGGGTCCATAATGAGCAATAAAAGCACGGTTGCAGAGATCATTTCAGTCATATGTTTTTCCTGTCCTCCCGGACGCGGTGCGGCATCATTAGCAATGCTGCTGAAAAAGTCGGGCCAATCGAATTAATTCACTTGCCAGAAATGCTGCATTTTGTAGAGTTGACTGTCACAGGTAAATCTTATGATCAACAGAGCGCGATGAATACCTCATTGCGTTCTTTCCCACAGGTAAAGGTCAGGCGCGAATGCGCCAGAGACGGACACGACATGAAGAATGTAGGTTTAATTGGTTGGCGTGGTATGGTCGGCTCCGTGCTGATGTCCCGCATGAGCGAAGAACGTGATTTTGATGTGATCAATCCGGTCTTTTTCTCCACCTCGCAACATGGCCAGGCAGCGCCCGATTTCGGCGGCAAGCATAATGGTACATTGCAGGATGCGTTTGACATTGAAGCGCTGAAAGCCCTGGATATTATCATTACGTGCCAGGGTGGCGATTACACCAGTGAAGTCTATCCAAAGCTGCGTGCAAGCGGCTGGAATGGCTTCTGGATCGATGCGGCTTCGACGCTGCGTATGAAGGATGATGCGATCATCATTCTGGATCCGGTCAACCAGCAGGTGATTAGCCAGGGTATCGATAAAGGCATCAAAACCTTTGTGGGCGGTAACTGCACCGTGAGCCTGATGCTGATGTCTCTGGGCGGCTTGTTTACCAATAACCTGGTTGAGTGGGCGTCTGTCGCGACTTATCAGGCGGCTTCTGGCGGTGGTGCTCGTCACATGCGCGAACTGCTGACGCAGATGGGCATGCTGCACGACCACGTCGCAAAAGACCTGCAAAACCCGGCTTCAGCGATTCTGGATATCGAACGTAATGTGACCGCATTTACCCGTTCCGGTACGCTGCCAACCGATAACTTCGGAGTGCCGCTGGCGGGTAGCTTGATCCCATGGATTGATAAGCAGCTGGATAACGGCCAGAGCCGTGAAGAGTGGAAAGGCCAGGCTGAGACCAACAAAATTCTTGGCAGCTCCAGCATTATCCCGGTTGATGGCCTGTGTGTGCGCGTAGGTGCACTGCGTTGCCATAGCCAGGCATTTACCCTGAAGCTGAAGAAAGATGTTCCGCTGGCAGAGGTTGAACAGTTGCTGGCAGCGCACAACGAGTGGGTCAAAGTGGTACCAAACGACCGCGATATCACCGTGCGTGAACTGACCCCAGCGGCAGTGACCGGCACGCTGAGCACGCCTGTTGGCCGTTTGCGTAAGCTGAACATGGGCCCGGAATACCTTTCGGCCTTCACCGTTGGCGACCAGCTGTTGTGGGGTGCCGCTGAACCGCTGCGCCGCATGCTGCGTCTGCTGGTGGGGTAATTCCCGCTACATCCACTCCCCAGCTGTGGGAGTGGATGGCCATACCCTCTCTTTTCCCGCCACTGCATAACCACTCCCGCTTTCATCGCACAAGAATTTCCGCTTTATCTCCCATTTTTCTGCAAAGCGCAGCGTAAGGCTTGAATTGTCTGAGTGATCCAGTCGACGCTTTCTCCGCCGATTAAAATAATTTTCAACATTGCTGCAAACAACCAGCAACCCCAAGCTATGATTTAACCATGTTGTGCCGGTAGTTAACTGTTTTGCTTCTCGTAGTAAATGGTTGTTGTACGCGGCAAAGATACTTTCCCATGGATTGGCTTACTTTCTTGCCGTGTACGCAGTGCTCAATGAAGAGCAGCGCAACTGACGTTTTCCTGATGGAGCGTGGTTCGCCTGCCAAATATCACAGGAAGAAAGTCATGTCAGAGCTACCCGACGCCCACGCGATCCATGCTTTGTTCGCGGGCAATTATGCCGATCCGTTTTCACTATTGGGAATGCACCAAACTGCTGATGGGCTAGAAGTCCGTGCGCTGCTGCCTGACGCTTCAGAAGTGTGGGTGATTGAAACGAAAACCGGGCGTAAATGCTCACAGCTGAAATGTATCGACTCACGGGGGTTTTTCAGTGGTGTCGTTCCGCGCCGCAAAAATCCGTTTCCCTATCAGTTGGCTGTCACCTGGCATGGGCAACAAAACCTGATTGAAGATGCCTACCGCTTCGGCCCGGTCCTCCAGGAAATGGATGCGTGGCTATTAGCCGAAGGTACCCACCTGCGTCCTTATGAAACCCTCGGGGCACACCACGCCGTGATGGATGGCGTCACAGGCACCCGTTTTGCCGTCTGGGCACCCAATGCCCGGCGCGTCTCGGTGGTGGGCGATTTCAATTTCTGGGATGGCCGCCGTCACCCGATGCGTTTTCGCCGCGAGCTGGGCGTGTGGGAACTCTTTATTCCCGGCGCATTCAACGGGCAGCTGTATAAATTCGAAGTCATCGACGTGAATGGTCGGATGCGCATTAAAGCAGATCCCTTTGCGATGGAAGCCCAAATGCGGCCGCAAACCGCTTCGCTGATTTGCGGGCTGCCGCCAAAAACGGAAATGAGCGAAAGCCGCAAAGCAGCGAACGGCTTCAACAAACCCATCTCTATTTATGAAGTTCACCTCGGTTCATGGCGGCGACACACTGATAATAACTACTGGCTCAGCTACAAAGAGCTGGCAGAACAGCTGGTCCCCTATGTGAAAGAGATGGGTTTTACACACATCGAACTGCTGCCCATCAATGAACATCCGTTTGATGGCAGCTGGGGCTACCAGCCGCTGGGTCTCTACGCGCCGACGCGCCGTTTTGGCACTCGCGATGACTTTCGCAAGTTCATTGAAGCCGCGCACGCAGCGGACATTAATGTGCTGCTCGACTGGGTGCCAGGCCATTTCCCGAATGATGACTTCGGTCTGGCGCAGTTCGACGGCACTCCGCTATACGAACATGCCGATCCGCGTGAAGGTTATCACCAGGACTGGAACACCCTGATCTACAACTTTGGCCGTCGCGAAGTCAGTAACTTCCTCGCCGGTAATGCCCTCTACTGGCTGGAACGCTTCGGCATTGATGGTCTGCGTGTCGATGCGGTTGCTTCGATGATCTACCGTGATTACAGCCGGGCAGAAGGCGAGTGGGTACCGAACCATTACGGTGGACGGGAAAACCTGGAAGCCATCTCTTTCCTGCGTTACACCAACCGCTCGTTGGGTAAAGCGGCTCCCGGCAGCATCACCGTGGCGGAAGAGTCGACGGACTATCATGGTGTCTCCCGCCCTCCTGAAGCTGGCGGTCTTGGCTTCTGGTTTAAATGGAACCTGGGCTGGATGCATGATTCCCTCGACTACATGAAGCTCGATCCGGTGCATCGCCGTTACCACCACAATCTGATGACCTTCGGCATGTTGTACAACTACACGGAAAACTTCGTCCTGCCGCTCTCGCACGATGAAGTGGTACACGGCAAAAAGTCGATTCTCGATCGTATGCCGGGCGATGCATGGCAAAAGTTTGCCAACCTGCGCGCTTACTACGCCTGGATGTGGGCCTTCCCCGGTAAAAAACTCCTGTTTATGGGCAATGAGTTTGCGCAGGGCAAAGAGTGGAATCACGATGTCAGCCTTGACTGGCATCTGCTGGAAGGGGAAGACAACTGGCACCATGGTGTACAGCGGCTGGTGCGCGATTTGAATGCCACCTATCGTCACTTCTCACCGCTGTATGAGCTGGACTTCGAGCCGCAGGGCTTTGAGTGGCTGGTGGTGGACGACCATGAGAACTCGGTCTTTGTCTTTGTCCGTCGCGACAGTCAGGGGAATGAAATTATTGTTGCCAGTAACTTCACCCCAGTGCCTCGCCACAATTACCGGTTTGGTATTAACCAGGCGGGCGGCTGGCGCGAAGTGCTCAACACTGACCAAAAGGGCTATCACGGCAGTGACCTGTGCAATGGGGGCATTGTTCACAGCGAGCAGATTCACAGCCACGGTCGACCACAGTCACTCAGCCTCACCCTGCCGCCGCTGGCGACGCTGTGGTTAGTGCGGGAGGCCGATAGATGATTGAGGCGGGAAGTGCGGAGCCGCTGGGCGCCAGCTTTGACGGCAAAGGTGTCAACTTTACGCTCTTCTCGCAACATGCAGAGCGGGTAGAACTCTGCTTGTTCAGCGCCAGTGGTGATGAACAGCGTTTCACGCTGCCCGCCCGCACTGGCGATATCTGGCACGGCTATATCCCGGCGCTCAAGCCCGGTCAGCGTTACGGCTATCGCGTGTATGGCCCGTGGGAACCCCAGCAGGGGCACCGTTTTAACGCAGAAAAATTGCTGGTCGATCCCTGCTCGCGTGCCATTGAAGGTGATGTCGAAGATGATGAACGCTATGACAGCGAAAACAGTCTCGACAGCGGAAAAATTGCGCCTAAATCCCTCGTCGTAGCAGAGGATTTCGACTGGGGAGAGGCACAGCCGCTGCGCACGCCCTGGGGGAACACCGTTATCTATGAGGCGCATGTACGTGGTCTGACGCGTCGTCACCCGCAAATCCCGGAAAAATTGCGTGGCAGTTATGCCGCGCTTGGGCATCCGGTGATGATTGCCTACTTTAAACGTCTCGGTATCACCGCGCTGGAGCTGCTGCCCATCGCGCATTTCGCCAGTGAACCGCGATTATTACGCCTCGGGTTGAGCAACTACTGGGGCTATAACCCCTTTGGCCTGTGGGCGGTAGACCCTTGCTATGCCAGCACCCGTAACCCGCTACGTGAATTCCAGCAGGCGGTAAAAAACCTGCACGCGGCCGGGATTGAAGTGATTTTGGATGTGGTGTTCAACCACACGGCAGAGCTGGAAGAAGAGGGGCCGACCCTCTCAATGCGAGGGGTGGACAACGCCAGCTACTACTGGCTTAGCGAGCAGGGTGCCTATGAAAACTGGACCGGCTGCGGCAACACGCTCAATCTCAGCCATCCTCAGGTCATGAACTGGGCGCTGGAAGCGCTACGTTACTGGGTTCGCGTCTGTCACGTGGATGGTTTTCGCTTTGACCTTGCCACAGTGTTGGGGCGTACGCCGGATTATCGGCAGGACGCGCCGCTGTTTGCTGCCATCAAAGCCTGCCCGCTGTTGTCGCAGGTCAAACTGATTGCGGAGCCCTGGGATATCGGTCCGGGAGGGTATCAGGTCGGAAATTATCCGCCGCCGTTTACCGAATGGAACGATCACTTCCGCGATGTTGCACGACGTTACTGGTTACATGGCGAACTCAGCAACGGCGAGTTTGCCCGCCGCTTTGCCGCCAGTAGCGATCTCTACCAGCATCAGGATCGTCAGCCCCATGCCTCCATCAACCTGATCACCGCCCATGACGGGTTTACCCTGCGCGATCTGGTGAGTTTTAGCCGCAAGCACAACGAAGCCAATGGCGAAGAGAACCGCGACGGCAGCAGTAATAACTACAGCCACAATCACGGGAAAGAGGGGTTGCACGTCAGCTTCGCGATTACTGAACGGCGGCGTCTGAGCACCCATGCGCTATTGGTGACGCTGCTGCTGGCGCAGGGAACCCCGATGCTGCTCGCCGGTGATGAACGCGGACATTCGCAGCACGGCAACAACAATGCGTACTGCCAGGATAACCAGCTTAGCTGGCTCGACTGGCATGAAGATAACGGACTGGTGGATTTTACCGCGGCACTTATCCGCTTGCGCCAGCGTATTCCGGCGTTAACCGCCGATAGCTGGTGGCAACCGGATGACGGCAATGTGCAGTGGCTAAATGCCAACGGCCAACCCCTTCAGGATGACGCGTGGTCGCAGGGGGAGCACAGAATGCAAATCCTGCTTTCACAGAACTGGTTAATAACCATTAATGCCACGGAGTCGGTGAGTTATATCACCTTACCAGATGGGGAATGGCGTGCCGTTCCCCCGTTCGCCGGGGATGACAATCCAATCCTGCTAACTGTCTGGCATGGTCCCGCACACGGTGTGTGCGTGTTCCAGAAGCAAACATCAGGAGTCAGACATGGTTAAATTAGAACAAGCCGATCAGCTGATGCTGGCCCGTCAGCTCCCTACTCAAACCGTGGCATTAATCCTTGCTGGTGGGCGTGGTACTCGCCTGCGAGATCTCACTGCCAAACGCGCTAAACCCGCGGTACATTTTGGCGGAAAATTTCGCATCATCGATTTTGCCCTCTCTAACTGCCTTAATTCTGGCATCCGCCGTATTGGTGTGATCACGCAGTATCAGTCACATACGCTGACGCAGCATATTCAACGCGGCTGGGGGATTTTCAACGAAGAGATGAACGAGTTTATTGATCTGCTGCCCGCACAGCAGCGTTTCACCTCGGAGCACTGGTATCGCGGTACCGCAGATGCCGTGACGCAGAATCTCGATATCATTCGACGCTATCGCGCGCAGTACATTGTGATCCTCGCCGGGGATCACATCTACAAAATGGACTATTCGCGCATGCTGCTCGATCACGTTGCCAGCCAGGCACAATGCACCATTGCCTGCTTGCCGGTGCCGATTGCTGAAGCCAGTGCGTTTGGCATCATGGCGGTAGATGAAGGCAATAAAGTGGTGGGATTTGTCGAAAAACCCGCTAACCCCCCGGCGATGCCCGGTGACGATACGCAGTCATTAGCCAGCATGGGGATCTACGTCTTTAACGCTGCTTATCTCTATCAGCTGCTGGAAGAAGACCTGCTGGAAGAGAAATCCCATCACGATTTTGGCAAGGATCTGCTGCCGAAAATTGTCGCTAGCGGGGAAGCTTACGCCCACTCGTTTACCCTCTCTTGCGTGCAGAGTGATGACAGCGCCACTCCTTACTGGCGTGATGTCGGTACGCTGGAAGCCTACTGGCGTGCCAACCTCGATCTCGCTTCAGTCACACCCGAGCTCGATATGTATGACCACAGCTGGCCGATTCGTACCCATATGGAGCCGCTGCCGCCAGCGAAGTTTGTGCAGGACCGTTCCGGGAGCCATGGTATGACCATGAATTCACTGGTTTCCGGCGGCTGCATTATTTCCGGCTCGGTGGTGGTCAACTCGGTGCTGTTCTCCCGCGTACGTATTAACTCGTTCTGCAATATTGACTCCAGTGTGCTGCTGCCCGATGTGACAGTAGGGCGCTCCTGTCGTTTGCGGCGCTGTGTTATCGATCGAGCCTGCGTGATCCCAGAAGGTATGGTGATTGGTGAAAACCCCGACGAAGACAGCCGCCGTTTTTACCGTTCGGAAGAGGGCATTGTTTTGGTTACCCGCTTGATGCTGGCGAAGCTGGCGCAAGACGGGACGTAAAAAAACAAGACTACACACAAGCAATTGACGCGAGGATCGCGCCAGATAACCGATTTAAGAGGTCGAGGATGCAGGTTTTACATGTCTGTTCTGAGCTGTTTCCGTTGCTGAAAACCGGCGGGTTAGCGGATGTTGTCGGCGCATTACCACAAGCACAAATCGCGGTGGGTACGGACACCCGCGTCCTTATCCCGGCCTATCCGGCGTTGCTTAAAGGGATCCCGGATGTGGAAGAGGTGGCGGGGCTGCAAACCTTTGCCGGTTATGTGCGCCTGCTCTATGGCCAGTTTGATGGAGTTGGTATCTACTTGATCGACGCGCCAGGCTTATATGAGCGCGCGGGTAGCCCCTACCATGATGAATCGCAATTTGCCTACACCGATAACTATCTGCGGTTTGCGTTACTGGGTTGGATGGGCTGTGAACTGGCCTGTGGGCTGGACACCTTCTGGCGACCCGATGTGGTCCACGCCCATGACTGGCACGCCGGTTTGACCTGCGCGTATCTGGAAGCGCGTGGCCGTCCGGCAAAATCGGTGTTCACTGTACATAATCTGGCCTATCAGGGGTTATTCTCCGCACATCATCTGGCGGCGATCCAACTGCCTGCTTCGTTCTTCAATATGCATGGGCTGGAGTTCTATGGGCAGATCTCCTACCTGAAAGCCGGTCTGTTCTATGCTGATCATATTACTGCAGTCAGCCCGACGTATGCTCTGGAGATCACCCGCCCGGAGTTTGGTTACGGTATGGAAGCGCTGTTGGCTCAGCGCCTGCGTGAAGGACGCTTAACCGGTATCTTAAACGGCGTTGATCCTGGTATCTGGGACCCGGCCCACGACCTGTTGCTCAGCGCACGTTACAACCGCGATACGGTTGAAGCAAAAGCGGAGAACAAACGCCAGTTGCAGGTCACCATGGGGCTAAAAGTGGATGACAGCGTGCCACTGTTTGCCGTGGTGAGTCGTTTAACCAAGCAAAAAGGGTTGGATCTGGTACTGGAAGCGCTGCCTGGATTACTGGCGCAAGGCGGGCAACTGGTGCTGTTGGGCCAGGGCGATGCGGACTTGCAGCAGGGTTTCCTCGCGGCGGCGGCAGAGCACCCTGGTAGTGTCGGGGTACAAATCGGTTATCACGAAGCATTTTCTCATCGCATTGTAGGCGGTGCGGATATCATTATGGTACCGAGCCGCTTTGAGCCTTGTGGGCTGACACAACTGTATGGTCTGAAATATGGCACGTTACCGCTGGTGCGTCGTACTGGCGGGTTGGCCGACACAGTGAGTGATAGCTCGCTGGAAAACCTTGCAGATGGCATCGCCAGCGGCTTCTGCTTTGAAGACAGCAATGCCTGGTCGTTACTGCGCGCTATTCGGCGTGCATTTGTTTTATGGTCTCGTCCTTCGCTGTGGCGCTATGTACAACGTCAGGCGATGGGGATGGATTTTAGCTGGCAGGTCGCTGCGCTCGCCTACCGCGATCTATATCAACGCTTGTTGTAATCGTAGACAGGGATATTTGATATGAACGTACCATTCACTTATGCCTCACCCACGCTAACGGTCGATGCGCTGAAACATTCGATTGCCTATAAGCTGATGTTTACTATTGGTAAAGATCCTTCGGTCGCCAACAAGCATGAGTGGCTGAATGCCGCGCTGCTGGCGGTACGTGACCGTATGGTAGAGCGTTGGCTGCGTTCCAGTCGCGCTCAGCTCTCGCAGGATGTCCGCCAGGTTTACTATTTGTCGATGGAGTTCCTGATGGGCCGCACGCTGGGCAATGCCTTGCTGGCGATGGGGATCTACGAAGATCTGGACAATGCCCTCAACGAAATGGGGCTGGATCTGGCGGAGTTAATGGAAGAAGAGAGCGATCCCGGCTTGGGTAACGGCGGTCTGGGCCGTTTGGCGGCCTGTTTCCTCGACTCTTTAGCCACGATGGGCCTGCCGGGGCACGGCTATGGCATCCGCTACGACTATGGCATGTTCAAACAGAATATCGTGGATGGCCAGCAAAAAGAGTCACCGGATTACTGGCTTGAGTATGGAAATCCATGGGAGTTCCAGCGTTATAACACGCGCTACAAAGTGCGTTTCGGTGGTCGTATTCAGCATGAGGGCAGTAAGGTCCGCTGGCTGGAGACCGAAGAAATTCTGGCAACCGCTTATGACCAAATTGTGCCAGGGTTCGACACTGATGCCACCAACACGCTGCGGTTGTGGGGCGCGCAGGCCAGTAATGAGATCAACCTCGGTAAGTTTAACCAGGGCGACTATTTTGCTGCGGTGGAAGATAAGAACCACTCTGAAAACGTTTCACGCGTGCTCTATCCTGATGACTCAACCTATTCAGGGCGTGAGTTAAGGCTGCGTCAGGAGTACTTCCTCGTTTCGGCCACGGTGCAGGATATTCTCGATCGCCACTGGCAAATGCATGAAACCTGGGACAATCTGGCTGACAAAATTGCCATCCACCTCAACGATACTCACCCGGTGCTGGCGATTCCTGAGCTGATGCGGCTGTTGATTGATGAGCATAAATTTAGCTGGGACGATGCGTTTGAAGTCACCTGCCAGGTGTTCTCCTACACCAACCATACGCTGATGAGCGAAGCGCTGGAAACCTGGCCGGTCGATATGATTGGCAAAATCCTGCCGCGTCACCTGGGGATTATTTTCGAAATCAATGATTTCTTCCTGAAAACCATTCAGGAGTATTACCCCAATGACAACGCGCTGTTATCACGCATCTCGATCATTGACGAAACCAATGGTCGTCGCGTCAGAATGGCATGGCTGGCGGTGGTTGCCAGCCACAAAGTAAACGGTGTGTCGGAGCTGCACTCAAACCTGATGGTGCAGTCGCTGTTTGCGGATTTTGCTCGCCTGTTCCCCGGACGTTTCTGCAATAAAACCAATGGTGTGACCCCACGCCGCTGGCTGGCGCTGGCTAACCCTTCGCTGTCTGACGTGCTGGACGAGAGCATTGGCCGCAACTGGCGTACCGACCTGAGTCAGCTGGGTGAACTGGTTCCTCAGGCGGACTTTCCCGGCTTTGTCGAGCAGGTAGCGACGGCGAAACATGTGAATAAGCGTCGCCTCGCCGAGTGGGTGGCGAAGAACATGGATATCGTGCTGGACCCGAATGCGCTGTTCGATGTGCAGATAAAACGTATTCATGAATATAAGCGCCAACTGCTCAATGTGTTGCATGTTATTACCCGCTACAATCGTATTAAAAACGATCCTACGGCGAAATGGGTGCCGCGCGTAAATATTTTTGCGGGTAAAGCGGCGTCGGCCTATTATATGGCGAAACATATTATTCATCTTATTAATGATGTCGCCCAGGTAATTAATAATGATCCTGACGTGAAGAATAAACTCAAAGTGGTGTTTATTCCTAACTACAGCGTCAGCCTGGCGCAAATTATCATTCCTGCGGCCGATCTCTCCGAACAGATATCCACCGCAGGAACGGAAGCCTCAGGCACCAGTAATATGAAGTTTGCGTTAAACGGTGCATTAACTATCGGCACGCTGGATGGCGCGAATGTGGAGATGCTGGAGCACGTGGGTGAGGAGAATATCTTTATCTTCGGGAATACCACACCGCAGGTCGAGCAGCTACGGCAGCAGGGCTACAATCCACGTAAGTACTTTGATGAAGACGAAGAGTTGCGCCAGGTCTTGACGCAGATCGCGACAGGCGTGTTCAGCCCGCAAGAGCCAAACCGTTACCGCAATCTGTTTGATGCGCTGGTGAATTTTGGCGATCACTACCAGTTGCTGGCGGATTACCGTAGCTATGTAGATACGCAGGATAAGGTCGATGCGTTATATAAAGAACCCGAAGAGTGGCAGCGCCGTGCGGTACTGAATATTGCTAACATGGGCTATTTCTCTTCGGATCGGACGATTCAGGAGTATGCCGATGAGATATGGCATATATCTCCGGTAAGATTGTAGTTAATAAACAAGACGTGGCTTGTTTATTAAGAAAATAATTTCGCAGCATGTAAAGTTTATTACATCTGCACACTAAAACGTAATGTTACTGTCATTATAAGGCGGCCCTAAAAGGGGCCGCTTTTTTTATTATTTTTATTAAGGATTACAAATGAAAAAGACATTATCCGTTTTATCTCTGGTCACCGCTGCTCTGCTGCTCACTGGTTGTGCGGCAGGGCCAACCCCTACGGGCCTGGGTTTGATTACCAATGTGAAAGGCCCGATCATGGCAACCGATCAGACCGGTGATAAAAAAGGTGAGTCGTGTGCGATTTCCGTTATTGGGCTAGTTAACTGGGGCGATGCTTCAATTGAAAAGGCGAAAGCTCAGGGCGGAATTCGTCAGGTTGTATCGGTTGACTATCACACCACCGGGGCTTACCCATTCTTAGGTAAAACCTGTACCCTGGTAACAGGCCTATGATTATCGTTTCAGGCAGTTGCACTGCGTTGAACGTGCAGGTCAATCATCCTCGCCAGTTACGGTAAAACGCGGCTAAAAAAAGGGCCCCGGAGCGCAAGGCAACCGGGGCTGTTTTTCATGCAATGCCGTGGGTCAGATTAGCTTGCCAGCGACAGCGAAGGCTTCTTTGCATGGGCGGCTAACCATTCGCTAATGCGCGCCTGCTGCTCTTTTGTCAGCCACATGCCCTGCTTGGTACGACGCCAGATCGCATCATCCAGTTCGCGTACCCACTCGTTCTGCACCAGGTAGCGCAGTTCGGCTTCATAGAAGTCATGACCAAAGTTTTCACCCAGATCGTCAAGGCCTTTGGCTCCCGCCAGCACTTTCTCACTGTTGCTGCCGTAGGTGCGGGCAAAATGACGCGCCATCCCTTCGGTGATAAACGGATAACGACGACGCAGGCTGGCCGCGTAATCTTCACGGCTTCCGGCAATATCGCCGCCCGGTAATACCGCGGTTTTGGTCCAGGCAGCACCCGCATGCGGATAGTACTTCGCCAGTTTCTCCAACGCGTGCTCGGCCAGTTTACGGTAGGTGGTCAGCTTACCGCCAAACACCGACAAGAGAGGCGCTGCGCCATTCTCATCGTGTACATCCAGCGTGTAATCACGGGTGATCGCCTGAGGTGAATCGGACTCATCGTCACACAGTGGGCGCACGCCCGAATAGGTCCAGACGATGTCATCACGGCTCAGGTTGTTTTTAAAGTGGCCGTTAAACACCTTCAGCAAATAATCGATCTCGTTATCATCGATACGTACATCTTTCGGATCGCCTTTGTACTCCACGTCAGTCGTACCGATGATGGAGAACTCATCCATCCACGGAATCACAAACACGATGCGGTTATCTTCGTTTTGCAGGATATAGGCCTGCTTTTCACGGTGTACGCGTGGCACAACAATGTGGCTACCCTTGATCAGGCGGATGCCATACGGTGATTTCAGCTTCAGGCTGTCGTCGAACAGTTGCTTAACCCACGGACCTGCCGCATTGACCAGACCTTTAGCCTGCCAGGTATAGAGCTTGCCGCTATCCACGTCTTCGGCTTCAACGATCCACAGGCCATTTTCACGCCATGCACGGGTTACGCGAGTGCGGGTACGCACTTCGCCGCCGCGTTTTTCCACTTCTTGCGCATTCAGCACCACCAGGCGAGCGTCATCCACCCAGCAGTCAGAATATTCGAAACCGCGTGTAATTTCGGATTTTAACTGCGAATCCGCGCCAAAACGCAAGCTTTTACTGCCGGGTAAGCTGGTGCGTTTGCCGAGGTGATCGTACATAAACAGGCCCAGGCGAATCATCCAGGCCGGTCGCAGATGCGGTCGGTGTGGCAGACGGAAGCGCATCGGGAAAGCGATGTGCGGTGCCATTTTCAGCAGTACTTCACGCTCAGCCAGCGCTTCGCTAACCAGACGGAATTCGTAGTGTTCAAGGTAGCGCAGGCCACCATGAATGAGTTTTGAACTGGCAGATGAGGTGGCACAGGCCAGATCCCGTGCCTCCAGCATCAGCACTGACAGGCCGCGTCCTGCAGCATCCGCTGCAATGCCAGCGCCGTTGATGCCGCCGCCGATCACGATCAGGTCTTTGGTTTCCACGTCATCTCCTCCGATGTTCGGAATAGTTCTTTAATGTTCGTTTTCGAGCATTATAATAATCGCAAACAAACATTGATGCCAGCGCTTAACCACGAAAAAACAATTTTGCGTGACGCAATTAACATTCCTGCGCCAGAAATATCACATCAACCTTATAAAATGTCAGGTTATTGCACCCGCAACTCGGGTTACACTAAGCGCCAAATGTGACGCAGTAATGAGAGACACCATGGAAACCTTCGAATGTATTGATGTTCAGCAAGCTCAGGAACACCTGGCACAAGGTGCGCTGCTGGTGGATATCCGCGATCCACAAACCTTTGCGCTCGGCCATGCCACTGATGCCCTGCACCTGTCGAACAGCAACTTAAATGACTTCATCGCCAGCGCCGATCGCAGCAAAGCGGTACTGGTGATGTGCTATCACGGCAACAGCAGCAAAGGTGCCGCACAATATCTGTTAAATCAGGGTTTTGCGGCGGCATACAGCATTGACGGTGGCTTTGATGCCTGGCGCGCCGTATTCCCGGCTCAGGTAGCAAGTGGCGCTGAGTAAACCTTGATGGAGCGAGGAAGATGATACGCATCACGCAATTTAACCATCCGCGTACCGCGCAGGCCTTTGTCGACTACATGGCGACGCGCGGTGTGCAACTGCGGATTGAGCAGGAAGGCCATTCTGTGGTCATGCTCGACGACGAGTCGAAACTGGAGATGGTCGAAAACGAGCTTAATCAGTTTATTCGCGATCCTGATAATCCGCGCTATCACGCCGCCAGCTGGCAAACCGGTAATACCCGCAACAGCCTGCGTTATGAACGCACTAACTTCTGGGCCAACATCCGTGAGCGTGCTGGCCCACTGACCATGACCCTGATGATCGCCTGCGTGGCGGTGTTTATCCTGATGCAGATCGTCGGGGATGAAACGGTACTGATGTGGCTCGGTTGGCCCGCAGGCCCACAGCAATATTTCCAGGTATGGCGCTGGTTCAGCCATGCTTTACTGCATTTCTCGCTGCTGCACATCGTCTTTAACCTGATGTGGTGGTGGTATCTGGGAGGCGCGGTAGAGAAGCGGTTGGGCAGCGGCAAGCTGTTCGTGATCATGCTGATTTCCGCACTGCTGAGTGGCTGGATGCAGGATAAATTCAGCGGCATCTGGTTTGGCGGGCTTTCCGGCGTCGTCTATGCGCTGATGGGCTATTGCTGGCTACGCGGCGAGCGCGATCCCGAAAGCGGTATTTACCTTGAGCGCGGCCTGATTGGTTTCGCGATCCTCTGGCTGGTGATTGGTTGGTATGGCGTGCTGGGCCTCGATATTGCCAATGCTGCGCACATTGTTGGCCTGCTGGTCGGCCTGGCGATGGCGTATGTCGATACCCGCAGGCGTCAGTAACTGGATGAGTGAGTACAGGAGAGTAATGTGAAGCAGACGCAACGTCACGACGGCATTATCGATTTGGTTCGCCGTCAGGGCTATGTCAGTACTGAAGAGCTGGTGGAGCACTTTGCCGTCAGCCCGCAGACCATCCGGCGCGATCTCAACGATCTGGCCGATCAAAACCGTATTCAACGTCATCACGGTGGTGCAGCGCTGCCTTCCAGCTCGGAAAACACCGCCTGGCAAGATCGTAAAATGATGTGGTCGGCCGAAAAAGCGCGTATCGCGCAGCGTGTAGCCAGCCAAATCCCAGACGGCGCTACGCTGTTTATTGATATCGGCACCACGCCGGAAGCGGTAGCCCACGCGTTGATGAACCACAGTAATCTGCGCATCGTCACCAACAATCTTAACGTTGCCATGCTGTTGATGGGCAAACCCGATTTCCGTTTGATTATTGCGGGCGGTGAAGTGCGCACCCGCGACGGCGGCATTATGGGCGAGGCGACGCTGGATTTTATCTCCCAGTTCCGTCTCGACTACGGCATTCTCGGCATCAGCGGCATCGATATGGACGGCTCGCTGCTGGAGTTTGACTACCATGAAGTCCGTACCAAGCGGGCCATTATTGAGAATTCGCGCTGCGTTATGCTGGTGTGTGACCACTCGAAGTTTGGTCGTAACGCGATGGTGAATCTCGGTAGCATGAGTCTGGTGGATTACCTCTATACCGATCAAACACCGCCAGCCAGCGTGCTGAAAGTGATTGAACAGCACGAAGTTCAGCTCGAACTCTGCTAATTCCAACGCTGGCCAGCGCTCGCTGGTCAGCCTTTTTGCTGCTTTTGTGTGAACCCTGTCGCTTTTTTATCCTTTGCCGTCTTAAATTAAACCGTTGCTGGCCGTGCGCAGCCCAGACTCACCTCGTTGAAAACGGATTCGGAAGGGATTGATATGTCACAACAGAAATTTAATAAAGCCCGTTTTGTCGCCGCTCTGACCCGCCAATGGCAACATGCCGGATTTACCTCGCCACAGCAGCTCTCGCTGCACCACTGGTGGCAGGTACTTTCAGGCGCTTTAAATGAGGTTCTGACCGCCGCCCCTGCGGCAGCGGCCGGACGTAAAAATCAGCGTCACGTTAACTATCTTTCGATGGAGTTTCTGTTGGGGCGCCTCACGGGCAACAACCTGATTAACCTCGGTTGGTATGACGATGTTCGCGCGGTACTGGCGGACTATGAGGTGCCGTTGGGTGAACTGCTGGAAGAAGAAGTGGACCCGGCTTTGGGCAACGGCGGGCTAGGACGTCTCGCCGCTTGCTATCTGGACTCAATGGCAACCGTCGGGCAGCCGGCCACCGGGCATGGGCTGAACTACCAGTATGGCCTGTTCCGCCAGTCGTTTGATGAAGGCCATCAGCATGAAGATCCCGATGACTGGCAGCGGGACCGCTATCCGTGGTTTCGCCACCAAGTGGCGCTGGATGTGCAGGTTGGCTTGGGCGGTGAAGTCGTGGAGGGTGCCGAGGGACAAGCGCTCTGGCAGCCTGCGGTAATGCTGAAGGGGGAAGCCTGGGATCTCCCGGTCATCGGCTATCGCAACGGCGTGACCTTGCCGCTGCGCCTGTGGAAAGCCAGCAGCGATACCCCGTTTGATTTGACGCGCTTTAATAACGGTGAGTTTTTACAGGCAGAGCAAAACGGCATTGAGGCCGCCAAGCTGACCAAAGTGCTCTATCCCAACGACAATCATGAGCAGGGCAAACGGCTGCGCCTGATGCAGCAATACTTCCAGTGTGCCTGCGCGGTTGGCGATATTCTGCGTCGTCATCACCTCGCCGGACGTACCATCCAATCGTTACCGGATTACGAAGTGATCCAACTGAATGATACTCACCCGACGATTGCTATCCCTGAAATGCTCCGCCTGCTGCTGGATGAGCACCAGCTCAGTTGGGAAGAGGCGTGGCACATTACCAGCCGGGTGTTTGCCTATACCAACCACACTTTGATGCCGGAGGCGCTGGAGCGCTGGGACAAGCGCCTGATGCGCAGTTTGCTACCGCGTCATATGCAGATCATCAAAGAGATTAACCGCCGGTTGAAACAAGTCGTGACCCGCCGCTGGCCGAAGGATAAGGCGCTGTGGCGCAAGCTGGCGGTTGTGGCTGACAATCAGGTGCGCATGGCAAACCTGTGTGTGGTTGGCAGCTTTGCGGTAAATGGCGTGGCGGCACTGCACTCCGAGCTGGTGGTGAAAGATCTGTTTCCGGAGTATGCCGAGCTGTGGCCGGAGAAATTCCATAACGTCACCAATGGCATCACGCCGCGTCGCTGGCTAAAACAGTGCAACCCCGGTCTGGCTGGCCTGATTGATGAGACGCTTGAAGGTGAGTGGGCTAACGACTTAGACGCGCTGAGCGATCTTGAACACTATGCTGATGACCTGGTGTTCCGCGAGCGCTATCGCAATATTAAGCAGGCCAATAAAGCGCGCCTGACACGATACATTGCGCGCGTGACCGGCATTGAGGTCAATCCTGAGGCGCTGTTTGACGTGCAGATTAAGCGCCTGCACGAGTACAAACGTCAGCACCTGAGCCTGCTACACATTCTCTACTGCTACCAGAAGCTGCTGGAAAATCCGGACAACCCACACTTCACACCCCGCGTGTTTATCTTCGGGGCGAAGGCCGCGCCTGGCTACTATCTGGCGAAGAATATTATTTACGCCATTAATAAAGTCGCCGAGGTCGTCAATCAGGATCCGCGCGTGGGTGACCGTTTGAAAGTGGTCTTTATCCCAGACTACCGTATTACCGCCGCAGAACTGATTATCCCAGCGGCGGACCTTTCCGAGCAGATCTCCACCGCAGGTTATGAAGCTTCCGGCACCGGCAATATGAAGCTGGCGCTGAATGGGGCCATCACCATTGGTACGCTGGATGGGGCCAACGTGGAGATTGCGCAGCAGGTCGGTGAGGAGAACATTTTTATTTTTGGGCATACGGTGGATGAAGTTAAAGCGCTGAAAGCAGGGGGCTATGACCCGAAAAAGCTGCGTAAAAAAGACAAGGTGCTGGATGGTTTGCTGAAGTCGCTGGAGAAAGGCAAATACAGCGATGGCGATAAACATGCCTTTGATTTGCTGCTGGATAGCCTGACCAAAAACGGCGATCCCTGGCTGGTTCTGGCGGATTTCGACGCTTATGTGCAGGCGCAAATCCGCGTGGAGTCCTTGTGGAAAAATCCACAGGCGTGGACCCGAACTGCGATTCTGAATACCGCACGTACCGGGATGTTCAGTTCAGATCGCTCGATTCGGGATTACCAGCAACGCATCTGGCAAGCGCAGCGCTAAGGAGCCACCATGACGAATCGCTCGCTGGATCAGGCCGCGCAGGCGGCCGGGATTGCACTGGCGTTCACCAACGCGCTCGGCAAAAAAGAAGCCATCCGTGATGAGACTAAGCAGGCGCTGCTGGCGGTGATGGGCAACCCGCAGACGCAAAAGCCTGGCCCGTTACCGCCTGCGGTGGTCCTGCGCGGCAACCAGCCGCGCTGTTTGTTAGTCGCAGGAAGCGGGCACTTTCACTGGCAGCTAGAGAGTGAACAGGGCAAGCAGTTTAGCGGAGAGGTGTTGGCGGGGACTGAGCTGCCACTGCCGAAACGTCTGGCGCAGGGCTACCATCGGCTAACCCTGACCCAGGGTAAAAAGCGCTGGCAGACACAGGTGATTATTGCGCCACGTCGCTGTTATCTGCCTGCTGCGTTGGAAAACGGTGGGAAACGCTGGGGCGCTTTGGTTCAACTCTACACGTTGCGTTCAGCCAACAACTGGGGCGTGGGGGATTTTGGCGATCTGCAACAGTTGCTGCAACAGGTGGGCGCTCAGGGGGGAGATTTCGTCGGGCTGAACCCACTGCACGCGCTCTATCCCGCCAGCCCTGCCTTTGCCAGCCCCTACAGCCCTGCGTCGCGGCGCTGGTTGAATGTGCTGTATATCGACGTTGCTCAGGTGGACGATTTCCAGCACAGCAAAGCCGCGCAGCGCTGGTGGCAACAGGCAAAAACGCGCAGGGCTCTCGAACAGGCCCGCGCCAGCGAGTGGGTGGATTATCCGGCGGTCACGGCACTGAAAATCACCGCACTGCGCCACGCCTGGGCGCAGTTTAGTCAGCGGTCTGCGGAAGATGAACAGCAGCAGGCTTTTGCGCTGTTTGTACAGCAGGGCGGTGATAGCCTGCGCTATCAGGCCGCTTATGATGGCTTGCAAGGTGAGCTACGCCACGGTAAGGCGGATTTCTGCGGCTGGCCGGACTGGCCGGAAGCCTGGCAGCACAGCCAGACCGCTGAGGTGCAGGCATGGTGTGCGGCTCATGAAGATGAAATCGCCTTTTGGCAGTGGTTGCAGTGGCTGGCGCAGCGCCAACTGGCTCACTGCTGGCACGTCAGCCAGCAGTCCGGCATGAGCGTCGGTTTGTACCGCGATTTGGCGGTAGGGGAAGCCGCAGGCAGCAGTGAAACCTGGCACGATCCCGAACTGTATCGCCTCAAGGCCTCCGTGGGCGCACCCCCCGATCGGCTTGGCCCTCAGGGACAGAACTGGGGCTTACCCCCGCTCGATCCTCACGTGATGCAGGCGCGGGCTTATCAGCCGTTTATCGACCTGCTGCGCGCCAATATGCGCGACTGTGGCGCACTGCGTATTGACCATGTGATGTCGCTGCTGCGCCTGTGGTGGATCCCGGCTGGCGGCGGCGCAGATAAAGGCGCTTATGTCAGCTATCCGGTGGCGGATCTGTTGGGCATTCTGGCGCTGGAGAGCCAGCGTCAGCGTTGTATGGTGATTGGCGAAGACCTCGGTACGGTGCCGCGTGAGATTGTCAGCCTGTTGCGTAACAGCGGGGTTTTCTCGTGGAAAGTGCTGTGGTTTGAACAGAACCAGGATGGCCGTTATCGCCAGCCCGAGGCGTATCCAGAGCAGTCTATCGCCAGCGCCAGTACACACGACCTGCCCACGCTGTATGGCTTTTGGCAGGCGGGTGATTTGCAGCTTGGCGACAAGCTGGGGCTCTATCCTGGTGAAGCGGTGTTGGCGTCTCTGTATGCCGAGCGGGCGAAGCAAAAGCAGGCGCTGCTGGATGCACTGCATCTGGCGGGTGTGATGCCAGCCCGCAGCGCAAAACAGGCGGAAAAGCTGGCGATGACGCCGCAGCTCAACCTGGCCATGCACCGCTATTTGGCACAGACCGGCAGTGCGCTGCTGGGATTGCAGGTGGAAGACTGGCTCGGGATGACTTCTCCGGTGAACGTGCCGGGCACGGTCACGCAATATCCCAACTGGCGACGCAAAATCAGTGTGCCGCTGGAGGCGATTTTTGACGATGCGACGGTGAAACGCCTGTTGAAAGCGGTAAGTCAGGTACGCGGGAAATAGTGGGTATAGCCGGGGAGAAAACAACGGCGCGACGGGTGTCGCGCCGATTGGCATCAGTAGTAGGAGTGTTCGCCACGCTGATGTTCGGTCAAGTCGCGCACGCCTTTCAACTCAGGGAAAGTCGCCAGCAGCTCTTTTTCGATCCCTTCTTTCAGGGTCACATCGACCATTGAACAGCCGTTACAGCCGCCGCCAAATTGCAGGATGGCATAGCCTTCATCGGTGATTTCCATCAGCGTAACTTTACCGCCGTGGCTGGCAAGCTGTGGGTTAATCTGAGCCTGCAACTGATACTCAACGCGTTCAACCAGCGGTGCGTCATCTGACACTTTACGCATTTTGGCGTTAGGGGCTTTCAGCGTTAGCTGGGAACCGAGGTTATCGGTCACGAAGTCGATCTCGGCTTCTTCCAGGTAAGGTGCGCTCAGCTCGTCAACAAAGGCTGACAGTTTTTCAAATTTCAACTCGGTATCGGTAGCTTCTACCGCATCCGGTGGGCAGTAAGAAACCCCGCACTCCGCAGTGGGTGTGCCTGGGTTAATCACGAACACGCGGATCTGGGTGCCGGGTTCTTGTTTGGACAGCAGCTTGGAGAAGTGCTCCTGGGCAGAGTCGGTAATCACGATCATGGCGGTTGCTCAATTGTTAACTACAGTGTTTATAGTACGCCCATCACCGCCGCTCTACAAGGTACGGCACAGGCAACCTGTTTGTATGCTGGCTGCGCCCTGCGCCAGCAATGTGCGGCTTATTTCCGCCACGGTACTGCCCGTGGTGACCACATCATCAATAAGGGCGATATGGCGTCCCTGCACCGCGATTTCAAGGTGGAATGCACCCTGCAAATTCGCTTTACGCTGCTGCGCATTCAACTGGTGCTGAGGTGAACGCGCCCCAATACGCACCAGACCCTGACTAAATTCGGCACTAAGCCAGTGCGCCAGCGGTGCTGCCAGCAAGGCGGTTTGATTGTAGCCGCGTTGCCATGCGCGTCGGTGATGGAGCGGGACGCACAGCACTAAATCCGGTTTTGGCAGTAGCAGTTGACGCCTCATGTGCTGAAAGCTTAGCAAAAGTAGCCGTGCCAGCATCACTCTGAGTGCGGTCACGCCCGAAAACTTTAGATCTCGCACCCAATGGCTGAGCGGTGGCTGATAGTCGCCAACACAGACCAACGCCTGCCACGGCGGCGGGGTGTGCTGGCAGCGTAGACAGGCCTGATAGGCGCTGGCGGCCGGTAGAGCACAGCGTGGGCACAGGGTGGGGAGCGCAGGCAACTGACGCAGACACAGGCTGCACAGGCCGTGCTGCGGCAGTTGAAGTGGCAGGCGGCATAGCCAGCAGGTAGCGGGTATTGGTAGCATAACGACCTCCTTATCATCACCTGGATAGTAACTGATGACATCTCTTCACTGGCAGTGCTGTGGCACTGGCGATCGCGATCTTGTGCTGTTGCACGGTTGGGGACTGAACGCCGAGGTGTGGCAAAGCATTGTGCCGCGACTCAGCGCGCATTTTCGTCTGCATCTGGTGGACCTGCCCGGATATGGTCGTAGCCAGCCGTTTCCTCCGCTTTCGCTGGCGCAAATGGCGCAGCAGATTGCACCGCAGTTGCCTGCACAGGCGATTGTGTTGGGTTGGTCACTGGGCGGGCTGGTGGCCAGCCAACTGGCATTGACCCTGCCAGATCGGATTGCGGCGTTGATTAGCGTAGCCTCCTCGCCCTGTTTCGCGGCTGGCGACGGTTGGCCGGGAATCAAACCTGATACGCTATTACGCTTCCAGCAGGATCTGAGTACCGATTTTCAGCGCACGGTGGAACGTTTTCTGGCCCTGCAAACCTTAGGCACCAGCAGTGCCCGCCAGGATGCACGTCAGTTGAAAGAGGTGGTGCTGTCGCAGCCGGTGCCTGAAGTCGCGGTGCTGGATGCCGGCCTGGCCATTTTGCGTGATGTTGATTTACGTCCTGCTCTGGCTGACCTCCGCCAACCCCATCTGCGTCTGTATGGCGCGTTAGACGGACTGGTGCCGCGTGCCATCGCCCCGTTTCTGGATGCGGCATGGCCACAATCTCGTAGCCAGGTGATTGAAAAAGCGGCCCATGCGCCCTTTATTTCTCACCCCGAGATTTTCTGCCAGCAGATTATAGAGTTCTGTCACGATCTGTAGCGATACCGCACTCAGCGACTGGCAAATTCGCCACCAACGTCAATACTTTCTCGCGTAAGCCAGACGATGAATTGCTCTGGATGCAGTGCCACAGACGGCCCTTTGGCTGGCGGTGGCTTGCGCTGTCTGGTTTTCACTTCAACAACGCATAATAAATTGAGGATGATGATATGAACGTAGCGAAACTGTTGGTTGCGGGTGTGATGATGGGTGCCGTCTCTTTTTCTGCGTTGGCGGCAAAAGAGGTCACTAAAGAAGTGGTAGAGAGCCAGCATCTGGTCAAAATTGGTACAGTAAACACCAGTGATAAAGATGCGCCGATGGACTTGCATAAATCCCTGTCGCACAAAGCCGATGAAATGGGCGGCAAATATTATCTGATTATTGCCGGTCGTGAGCATGGCAAGTTCGCTGCTACTGCTGACGTTTACAAAGACGCAGAGTAACGCCTAGCCGCGTAACCACATAAATTGCCAGGCATCCAGCTTCACTGGCTGGGTGCCATCAACATTCTCCCCGCTGACCACATCCAAAAACTGCCGTGCTATTGGTAAAGTCGCCTGCATTTCCCGTTGACTGAGGTTGAAAACGCACAGCATATTTTCTGCTCCCTGACGCTGCATAATGAGTAAAGCGTTTTCACTATCAAACACTTCCATTGGATTATCAGGATGAAATGCCTGCTGACGACGACGGAGCTGGATCAGCTGGCTGAGCTGCTCAAAGCAGTGCTGTCGGAGCCAGTTGCTACCGGCCAGAGCCTCTTCCATCTCCTGCAAGGCAAACTTTTTCCGGTTAATCGCGCGGTTATGGCCTGCTGCCCGCACACCATCCAGATCGTTACGTGAACCGAGCAGACTCTGTACATAGATGGCTGGCACGCCTGGAAACGCCAGCAAAATGCCGTGGGCCAGCAGAAAGCGGCGCAGTCGCGTGGCATCGTCATCTTCCTGGCGGCTCAGTGCATCCAGATAGGAGACGTTGATTTCATACGGACTGGTTGTGCCGTCAGGGTTGTTTTTGTAGGAGACCAGCGCACCTTCCAGGGCCAGATCGCGAACCAGCGCAAGGATCTCCGGCTCGCTGAGGATCCCACGAGCCGGGTTGAGACCGATACCGTCGTGCGAGGCGAGAAAATTGAAAAAGGTGGTGGTGCCGCCGCCAGGGATCAGCGAACGCGCCCACTGGCGCAGCGCCCTGCCAGAGCCACTGTGAATCGCCTGGAGCACTAGCGGCGGTAGCGAGAACTGATACACCATCTGCGCTTCATTACGGCCATCGCCGAAGTAGCTGATATTGTCTTTATGCGGCACATTGGTTTCGGTGATGATCACCGTGCCCGGTGCCACCAGATTGGCAATCGCGCGGAACAGCTGCACCAACTGATGGGTTTTCGCCAGGTGAATGCAGTTGGTGCCTGGGGTTTTCCACATGTAGCCCACGGCATCAAGGCGGACGTAATCCGCCCCCTTTTTCAGGTAGTCGAGCAGGACATCGACCATATGAATCAGCACTTCGCCATCGGCAAAGTTCAGGTCGATCTGATCGGCACTGAAGGTGCTCCAGACGAAGCGGGTTTCACCATCGGCGCATTCAAATGGCGTCAGTAGTGGCGAAGTCCGGGGACGGGTGACGGCACTTAAATCCGTGGCGGGTGGCATAGCAATAAAGAACTGCTGCCAGCCCGGTTCACGATCGAGAAAATGGCGAAACCACAGGCTTTGCGCCGACATATGGTTACAGACAAAATCGAACATCAGGCGAGTGTGTGTATGCAGTTCCGCAATGTCGCGCCATTCACCACACAGCGGGTTTACCTGATGGTAATCGATAACTGAAAAGCCATCGTCAGAAGAGTAGGGGTAGAACGGCAACAGATGTACCAGCGGGAAGGTATTAGCCAGATGCTGCTGGTAAAAACGCGAGAAGCTTTGCAGGGTCGGGGTATCTGGCTCTCGAAACTGATCGGCATAGGTAATCAGCATCACGTCCTGTTCATCCCAGTGCAGTTTGCGTGGCAGTTTCATGGCATCGCGCGCAGCACGGATGTGTGAAAGGAGCCGCTCACGGGTGGCGAGTGGCAAGGTATCGGCATAAATAGTGTCGAGCAGCTGGTTAATGATGTCCATTGTTTCGCTGTGCCACGGCCTGGGGTCGGTTTTTGTGATCTTTGTTTTAGCCTGGCAGCTTAGCGAGATTTCGCAACCGAACCCGCTTTTTTGGCATAAGCAAAAGCGGGTTCGGCAGGGGGGTTAGCGCTTCTTGCCGAAGGCAGCGGCTAACGCATCACCCATGGCACTGTTACCCGCCGAACTGCTGGCCGGGCGTGCATTGCGAGGTTTAGCATTGCTGCTATTGTTGCTGCGTGGGGCCTCACGCTGAGCGCTGCGATTGCTGGCGCGCGCATTGGTTTCACCGGGTTGCTCGTCAAGACGCATGGTTAACGCAATACGTTTACGTTGCAGATCCACTTCCAGCACTTTGACCTTCACGATATCGCCCGCTTTCACCACTTTGTGTGGGTCATCGATAAACTTATCCGACAGCGAAGAGATATGAACCAGGCCATCCTGATGCACGCCGATATCCACAAAGGCACCAAAGTTGGTCACGTTGGTCACGGCACCTTCCAGGATCATACCCGGCAGCAGGTCGTTCATGGTTTCCACCCCTTCCGCAAACTGCGCGGTTTTAAATTCAGGGCGTGGATCGCGACCCGGTTTTTCCAGCTCTTTAATGATGTCGTTCACCGTTGGCAGGCCAAAGCGTTCATCGGTAAAGTCGCGAGCATTCAGATTACGCAGGCTGGAAGGATTGCCCATCAGTTCATTCAGCGCCTGATGTGTCGCACTCAGGATGCGTTCCACAATCGGGTAGGCTTCCGGGTGAACCGTTGAGGCATCCAGCGGGTTATCCCCGTGGTTAATACGCAGGAAGCCCGCGCACTGCTCAAAGGCTTTCGGGCCGAGACGGCTGACTTTTAACAACTGCTGGCGATTCTGGAAGCGACCATTTTCGTCACGCCAGTTCACCACGTTTTGCGCCATCATGCGCGTCAGGCCGGCTACGCGGGTCAACAGAGCCACCGAGGCAGTGTTCAAATCTACCCCGACGGCGTTTACGCAGTCTTCTACCACCGCATCCAGTTTTTTCGCGAGCTGGCTTTGGCTCACGTCATGCTGATACTGGCCGACACCGATGGATTTCGGATCAATCTTCACCAGCTCTGCCAGTGGGTCTTGCAGACGACGTGCGATAGAGACTGCACCGCGCAGCGACACGTCCAGATCCGGGAACTCCAGGGCTGCCAGTTCGGAAGCAGAATAGACCGAAGCGCCAGCTTCACTGACAATGACTTTTTGTCCACTCACCTGTGGGAACTGCTTCTGGACGTCCAGGTAGAAGCGCTCGGTTTCGCGCGAGGCTGTACCGTTACCAATCGCTACCAGCTCTACCTGGTGCTTAGTACATAGCGCGGCAACGGCACTGGTGGCTTTCGCCGTCTGGCCGGTGTGTGGGTAAATGGTATCGGTAGCGACCAGCTTACCGGTCGCATCCACCACCGCGACTTTGACACCGGTACGCAGTCCCGGATCGAGGCCCATAGTGGCGCGCATGCCCGCTGGAGCGGCCATCAGCAGATCGTGCAGATTGCGCGCAAAGACGTTGATGGCTTCTTCTTCAGCGCGTTCGCGCACGCTGCCCATCAGCTCGGTTTCCAGATGCAGCATCACTTTGATACGCCAGGTCCAGCTCACGACCGCCTTACGCCAGCTATCCGCTGGGGCATTATTCAGGCGTAAATTGAGGTGTTCGGCAATCAGGGTTTCACCGTGGCTTTCACGTGGCGCTTCTTCAAATTGCGGATCGGGATTGAGCGAGAGCTGGAGTACGCCTTCGTTACGACCACGCAGCATGGCCAGTGCGCGGTGAGACGGCACGCTGTTTAGCGCTTCATGGTGATCGAAGTAGTCACGGAATTTCGCGCCGCTTTCCGCCTGGCCCTCTACCACTTTGGCCACCAGATGGGCATTTTTCCACAGGTAGTCACGCACTTTAGCCAGCAGCGCTGCATCTTCGGCAAAGCGCTCCATCAGGATGTAGCGGGCACCATCCAGCGCGGCGCGCACGTCGGCTACGCCTTTATCACTGTCAACATAGGCAGCCGCAACCTGTTCCGGGTCTTGTGACGGATCTTGCCACAGGCCATCAGCCAACGGCTCAAGTCCAGCTTCAATGGCAATTTGACCACGGGTACGGCGCTTAGGTTTGTAGGGGAGATAGAGGTCTTCGAGTTCGGTTTTACTGAGGGTGTGGTTGATAGCGCGGGCAAGGTCATCGCTGAGTTTGCCTTGCTCATCAATGGATTTCAGAATCGACTGGCGTCGGTCCTCCAGTTCACGCAGATAGCTGAGGCGGCTCTCCAACTGGCGTAGCTGGGTATCATCCAGGCCACCGGTTACCTCTTTACGATAACGTGCAATAAACGGCACGGTATTCCCTTCGTCCAGCAGGCGCACAGCAGCATCAACCTGCTCCGTTCGCGCCTGCAGCTCAGTTGCAATAATCTGGCTCAGTGAATCTTTCATCATCGGTAACTGTCTTTCGGGGTTGAGAAACAGGGGACAGTTATACGGACTGGAGGGTGAAATTGCCAGTGAAGCGGCCCGCTTTCAGTGATATTCCGAATGGCTATCGCAGATAGTTAATTTCATTGACGAACCACTGTACCGGACCGGCTGGGGTCTGTACGCTGGCCGCATCGCCAACCTCTTTTTTCAACAGTGCGCGCGCCATCGGGGAGTCGATAGAGATGTAATCTTTCTGCCCGAAAATTTCATCATAGCCAACGATGCGGAAGCGTTTGATTTCGCCTTCGTCATTTTCGACTTCGACCCAGGCACCGAAAAAGACTTTGCCGTCTTGCTGGGGGGAGTAATCGACAATACGCAACTCTTCCAGACTTTTGGTCAGGTAGCGCACCCGGCGATCAATTTCGCGCAGGCGTTTTTTGTTGTACTGGTAGTCAGCATTTTCGCTGCGATCGCCCAGGCTGGCTGCCCAGGTGACTTTTTTGGTCACTTCAGGTCGCTCTTCTCGCCATAGATAGTCAAGTTCAGCTTTCAGCTTGTTAAAGCCTTCACGGGTAATCAGTCGGGTTTTCATGGCTTAGCATCTGGCGGTTACACACGAATGACAGTGTAAAAGAGAGCGTGGCAAAAATTCAATCCAGTCGAAAACCTATCGCGGATTAAAAACTTATCCGGCTGTAGAAATTTTGCTCAGGCTGTAAGATGGTGTTATTCAGGGCAAAAAAGCCGAAAAAGTGGCTGGAAGGCGCAAAAACTTAAAGATAAGCTGCTGTTTAATATGCTTTGTAACAATTTCGGCTAGAATATAAACCATTAATGACTGTCACAGACAGGACAGTTTTTTAACAATACTGGCTCAGGCAATAGCGCCTTTGGGAGTAGAAAATGCAAGAGAACTACAAAATTCTGGTCGTTGATGACGATATGCGTCTGCGTGCTCTGTTAGAGCGCTATCTCACCGAACAGGGCTTTCAGGTGCGCAGTGTCGCTAACGCTGAGCAGATGGATCGTCTGCTGACCCGCGAATCTTTCCACCTGATGGTGCTGGACCTGATGCTGCCAGGCGAAGACGGGCTGTCAATTTGCCGCCGTTTGCGTAGCCAGAGCAACCCGATGCCGATCATTATGGTGACGGCGAAAGGTGAAGAAGTGGACCGTATCGTAGGGCTGGAAATCGGCGCTGACGACTACATTCCAAAACCGTTCAACCCGCGTGAACTGCTGGCGCGTATTCGTGCCGTGCTGCGTCGTCAGGCCAATGAGCTGCCTGGTGCGCCTTCACAGGAAGAGGCGGTTATCGCCTTTGGTAAATTCAAACTGAATCTTGGCACCCGTGAGATGTTCCGCGAAGATGAGCCAATGCCGCTGACCAGCGGTGAGTTTGCGGTGCTAAAAGCACTGGTAAGCCATCCACGTGAGCCGCTGTCGCGTGACAAACTGATGAACCTGGCACGTGGCCGTGAATACAGTGCCATGGAGCGTTCAATTGACGTGCAGATCTCTCGCCTGCGTCGCATGGTGGAAGAAGATCCGGCACACCCTCGCTATATCCAGACTGTTTGGGGCCTGGGTTATGTGTTCGTTCCGGATGGTAGCAAAGCCTGACGGCGGGTTATCCACTTAATACGGGCTATCCCGGAGGAACACGATGAGGCGACTGCGCTTCTCACCTCGCAGTTCATTTGCCCGCACCTTGTTATTGATCGTTACCTTGCTGTTTGTCAGCCTGGTAACGACCTACCTGGTGGTGCTCAACTTCGCCATTCTGCCCAGCCTTCAGCAGTTTAACAAAGTCCTCGCGTACGAAGTGCGTATGCTGATGACCGATCGGTTACAGCTGGAAGATGGTACACAGTTGGAAGTACCGCCTGCGTTTCGCCGGGAGATCTACCGCGAGCTGGGTATTTCCCTCTATACCAATGCAGCGGCGGAAGAGGGTGGACTGCGCTGGGCACAGCATTACGAATTCCTGAGTCAGCAAATGGCACAGCAGTTGGGTGGACCAACGGATGTGCGGGTTGAGGTTAACAAAAACTCGCCGGTAGTCTGGCTGAAAACCTGGCTGTCACCGGATATCTGGGTGCGTGTACCGCTCACTGAGATCCATCAGGGCGACTTCTCGCCGCTGTTCCGGTATACGCTCGCGATTATGCTGTTGGCGATTGGCGGTGCCTGGCTGTTTATTCGCATCCAGAACCGACCCCTGGTGGACCTGGAACATGCTGCATTGCAGGTAGGTCAGGGCATTATTCCGCCTCCGCTCCGAGAGTACGGGGCTTCTGAAGTGCGTTCAGTAACGCGCGCATTTAATCAGATGGCGTCTGGCGTCAAGCAACTGGCGGATGACCGTACGCTGCTGATGGCGGGTGTCAGTCATGACTTACGCACCCCGCTGACGCGTATTCGTCTCGCCACGGAGATGATGTCCGAGCAGGATGGCTACCTCGCAGAGTCGATCAATAAAGACATCGAAGAGTGCAACGCTATCATTGAGCAGTTCATCGACTACCTGCGTACCGGGCAGGAGATGCAGACTGAACGTGCTGACCTCAACAGTGTGCTGGGCGAGGTGGTGGCTGCGGAGAGTGGCTACGAGCGTGAAATTGAAAATGCGGTGATGGCAGAAGAGCTGATGCTCAACATCAACCCGTTGTCGATTAAGCGTGCCGTGGCGAACCTGGTAGTGAACGCCGCGCGTTACGGTAACGGCTGGATCAAGGTCAGCAGTGGGCGAGAGCTTAATCGCGCCTGGTTCCAGGTCGAAGATGACGGCCCAGGCATTAAACCGGATCAGCTTCAACATCTGTTTCAGCCGTTTGTGCGTGGCGATAGTGCGCGCAGCACCAGTGGCACGGGCTTAGGCCTGGCGATTGTGCAGCGTATTATCGATGCGCATCAGGGCGCGCTAGAAATTGGTGAAAGTGACCGGGGGGGATTGAAGATTCGTGCCTGGTTACCACTGACGGAAGTGGTGGTTAACGGCCCGTCGATCAACCACTGACGGCGAGCAAAAGAGAGGGCGGCCAGGTGCCGCCCTTCTTCTTATTTCAACTGCGGGCCAGCAGCGACTAACGCGGCTCCGGCAGGGGTATCGGTATATTTTTCAAAGTTAGTGATAAAGCGTTGTGCCAGATCCTGCGCGGCCGCTTCCCACTTCTCTGCACTTTCCCAGCTGTTGCGTGGGTCCAGCACGTTGCTGTCCAGCGCGGCTAACTGCTGTGGCACCTGTAAGCCAAATACTGGCAAGGTGCTGACTGGCGCATCATCCAACTCGCCTGCCAGAATGGCGTTGATAATGGCGCGGGTATCTTTCAGAGAGATACGTTTTCCGCTGCCGTTCCAACCGGTGTTCACCAGGTAAGCCTGTGCACCTGCGGCTTCCATACGCTTGACCAGCACTTCACCATACTGAGTTGGGTGCAGCATCAGGAAGGCAGCACCAAAGCAGGCAGAGAAGGTCGGCGTTGGCTGTGTGATGCCACGTTCGGTACCCGCCAGTTTAGCGGTGAAGCCAGACAGGAAGTGATACTGCGTTTGCTCTGGCGTCAGGCGTGATACCGGTGGCAGAACGCCAAAGGCATCTGCGGTCAGGAAGATCACTTTTTTCGCGTGGCCCGCTTTAGAAGGGCGCGCAATATTCTCAATGTGATCGATTGGGTAGGTCACACGGGTATTTTCGGTTTTGCTGTCATCTGCAAAATCGATGCTGCCATCTTCACGAACAACCACGTTTTCCAGCAGTGCGTTACGACGAATCGCAGCATAAATCTCTGGCTCAGCGGCGGCAGAGAGATTGATGGTTTTTGCGTAGCAGCCGCCTTCAAAGTTGAACACACCGTCGTCATCCCAACCGTGCTCATCATCGCCAATCAACTGGCGTGCTGGATCGGTCGACAGGGTGGTTTTTCCGGTGCCGGAGAGGCCAAAGAATACCGCCACATCACCGGCTTCACCGACGTTAGCTGAGCAGTGCATGGAAGCAATACCTTTCAGCGGCAGCAGGTAGTTCATGACGGCAAACAGGCCTTTCTTCATTTCGCCACCGTACCAGGTACCGCCAATCAGCTGTACACCTTCGGTAAGGTTGAAAGCGATGAAGTTTTCGGAGTTCAGGCCCTGCTCTTTCCAGTTCGGGTTAGTGGTTTTCGCCCCGTTCAACACCACGAAATCAGGTTTGAAGTCAGCCAGTTCTTCCGCAGTTGGCTGAATAAACATGTTTTTCACGAAGTGGGCCTGCCACGCAACTTCAGTGACAAAGCGTACGTTCAGGCGGCTGTCTGGGTTCGCACCGCAGAAGGCATCAATCACAAATAAACGTTTGCCTGACAATTGCTCAACCACGCAGTGTTTCAGTGATTGCCAGGTTTCCTGTGACAGCGGCTGGTTGTCATTTTTTCCAGTACCTTGATCGCTCCACCACAGCGTGTCGCGCGTGGTGTCATCACGCACGATGTACTTATCTTTGGGGGAACGGCCGGTAAAAATACCGGTATCCACGGCGACTGCGCCGTTTTGCGTCAGGGTGCCACGCTCAAAACCTTCTAACTCAGGGCGCATCTCTTCCTGATACAACGTGTCGAAATCAGGGTTATAAACCACTTCGGTGGTTTTGGTAATGCCCAGGCTGGTAAGGTCAGGCGTGGTTTGGCCATTAACGCTCATGGTACTGCTCCTTCTAATCGGTGTCTTAGCTTCGGGCTTGTAGCGATCGCTTTCGTACTGTTCTGCCGACCGGGGACTGGCACCCCGGGCTGGGCACGATGGCGCGCAGTCTACTCTTCTCAGGGTGTTGCGGAAGCGGGAAAATACAGAAATGCGAACTGAAACGTACTCTGGCTCACTCTTCACCACATTTTATTCGAAATCCAGTGAATAAAAGATATTGTTGTATAAAAAATTTGTATGTATAGCGGGGAGAGGGGAAAAGGCGGCATAACCGCCTATAAGAAAAACTTAGTGCAGTTGATCGCTCTGATTGTTAGCGGCGTTGCGAATGGCAGCGATATCGACAGCATCGTAGACGTAATGCGTGCCGCAATAGTCACAGTGCATATCAATATGACCGTCTTCTTCAATGATTTCGTCAACTTCAGACTGTGCCAGCGTAGACAACACTTCACCACAACGCTCACGTGAACAGGTGCACTTGTAGATCACCGGCTGGGGATCAAACACACTGGCTTCTTCCTGGTGATACAAGCGCCACAGGACGTCGGTAGCAGGCAGCTCAATCAGCTCTTCGCTTTTAATGGTTTCAGTCAGGGTTGCCAGATGGGTAAAGTCATCTGGATTGGGTTCCTGAGCGGGCAGTACCTGCAACAGAATGCCGGCTGCGCCTTTTTCGCTGGTGCGAATAAACAGACGGGTTGGCAACTGCTCAGAACGCATGAAGTAATCTTCCAGGCAGGCTGCCAGAGTTTCGCCTTCCAGACCGACCACGCCCTGATAGCGCTCGCCTTTAAGTGGTGAAATGGTAATCGCCAGATATCCGCTACCCACCATCTCTTTTAAGGTTGCACCTTCAGCGATCTCCGCGCCTTCGCGTAAGCGCGCTACACCGCGCATCTCCTGGTTGTTGTTGCCGTTAATCACGGCAAGGCTCAATGGGCCATCGCCCTGCAGTTGAACGGTGATATCCCCTTCGAACTTCAGCGTCGCCGTTAGCAGGCTGGTGGCCGTGAGCAGTTCGCCCATCAGCTTCTCTACCGCTGCCGGATAATCGTGGCCTTTAACGATATCCTGCCAGGTGTTGGAAGCATTAACTAACTCGCCACGGACAGCGACATTTTCAAACAGGAAGCGGTGCAGTTGATCTTGAACAGACATAGTTTTCTCTCACTGAGGCGAAGCGTTATTCATCGCCCGACAATTTAAATTTAAGCAGATCGCGGCGCTCTTTCTTATCTGGGCGGCGATCGGGATGAGGCATAGTTAGCGCATTCATTTTGCGCGCCAGCGCCACCTGTTCCCGTTTTTCAATGCTGGCGGTGGTTTCGCGGTACAACTCTGCGGCTTCCGTGGCCGGGCGGCGCTGGTCACTGATGGCCAGCACCACGATAGTGCGCTGATCATTGCCTTGACGCAGTATCAGCTCGGCATTCAGTTCGACCAGTTTGCTGGGTTTACTGCGCTGTCCGTTATAGTGCACTTTGCCGCCCTCAATCATCTCGCGAGCAATCGCTCGAGTTTTGTAGAAGCGGGCAGCCCACAGCCATTTATCAAGGCGAACGCCTTCGCTGTTTTTTTCTTTCATTACAGCTCCTGGTTTTACGCCAGCGCGGCACAGAGCTGGCGATAGTCACTTACTGCGCTATGGCGGGTAAATGCCTGCGTTGGGCGGCCAGAATCCGGGTTCTCAACGCCAAGACACCAGCCAATTCCCCAGCTTTGCGCCGCATCGAGGATCTTTTCACTGTCATCGATAAACAGTGTGCGCTGGCGATCAAAGCCGGTGTGCTGTTGCACGGCCTGCCACAAGCGAGCGTCCTCTTTCGGATACCCAAACATGTGGGTAGAAAGCAATAAATCAAGGTGTGATGCCAGGCCGGTTTGTGCCAGTTTGACATCCAGATTGTAAGGATGGGCATTGGTCAGCAGAATAGTCCGTTTACCGGCAGTGCGCAGGGCTTGCAAAAAGGGCAGGGTATCGGCCCGCAGTGCGGTGCGCTCACGCTGTTGCCAGGTCATGGCTCGAATATCCAGAGCCAGCTCTTGTGCCCAGTAATCCAGACAATACCAGTTTAGCGTATGTGCCACCGCCTGATACTTTTCTGCAATCAGTGCTTCGGCTTCCGCCAGGGTAATTGCGCGTTGTTGACTCAGCGTCGCTGGCACCAGTTCCAGCCAGAAATACCGGTCAAACGCCAGGTCCAGTAACGTACCGTCCATGTCCAGCAGTACGGTATCAATCTCATTCCAGTCCAGCTTCATCACGCTATCACCCCCCTAAAAACAGGGCGACAGGGTAGCACAGAAGCAAGAAGCTCAGAATATCGGGCGCACGCTTTGCATAGCGGTCATTGACTGGTTAAAGCATTTTTCATAGTACTGATGGATATTCGCCATGCGGACGCGATTCAGATGGATACGGCGCAGTGCCAGCACCGAATTGCAGATAACCATGATTATCAGCGCCAGCAGCAGCAGCGTCGTCGCGGGATAGCGCCACTGAGTGACCGAATCAGCATCGTGATGCAGTGCGATATGCTGTGTTCCGTTGGCATCTGTGGTGATACTGGTGATGACGCCGCTGGCGCTAAACGAGGTGTGCAGCAGCAGCCCGGCGATGCGTTGTAGCTCTTGCCACTGGGCAGGCGCATCCATATCAAACAGTGAAACACCTGATTGAGGCTGATTCACCCACTGCCGCCCCTGGTCGCTGACGATCAGGAAACCACCCGGTGGCGGGCTGTTCAGGTTTTCTGCCGCACGGCGTGTTTCCCGGTAGAAGAAGGTAGAGGTGGCGGTATTCACCAGGTTTTCCAGCGCTTCCGCACTGACCGGACGTAACAACACATTCATGCCATTGAGCTGGCCGGAGTCTGCGCGTTTTACCAGGCTCTGCCAGTCTTTAGCATTACCGAGGTTGACCAGCGCATTCTTGAGACGAATACAGTCTTGTTGCTGGCTACAGAGATCCTGCGTTTTCAGCACTAAGTCGGAAAAGTCGTCCAGTAAAATCATGCCTGATTTCTGAATGGCTGAAGCCAACTGCGGGTTAATTTTCGGATCGCTGTTGGTTTCCGGGTGGAGCTGTTGTGTGGTGGTGGTCAGCAGCGCGGAGGCTTTATCTATGATGTCTGACTGCGGCAGCGGCAGCGGATTGGCACTGTTCCAGTAAATCGCGGAGCAGTCAAAAGGCATGTAAACGCTGCTGCGGTTATTCTGTAGGTTATCGGGTACGGAGCACATGCCCTGACCACTGACCTTGAGGTAATCCCCGACGTGCAGGGTACTTTTGCTCAGTTGTTGTACGCTGGTGGCTTCAACGGTATCCGTTCCTTTCACCCAGGCGAGGCTCAGTTTTAACGGCATACTGAGCGGAATCCAGCTAATGAGCAGCGCTAAGACCAGCAGGGAGCCAATGGCAAGCACCACATTTTTACGCCAGCGCTGCACCGGGAAGTGTTGTACCTCATCCTGAAGGGAGAGGAAGCGACCCTGACGTACAACCTGACGGTTCAGGTAGATTTCGACATCCGTCACTTTGCCTAAGTCGTTAGCCACGTAAGGCTGCCAGTGCGGCGGGTAGTGTAAGTCGATAATCCCCAGAGTGATGTTGCTCTGTTCCTGATTGGACTCGCCAAACAGTCCCCAGCGTTTCGGCGCACCGCGCAGACAGTGTACATCTCGCAAGCCGTTGGGACCCGGGAAACGGTAGAGGAACCACAAACTCACACCCGTCATGGCAGTGGCAAGGATACACAGCCACGGCAGCATATTGGCGGGTGAGATAATGGCGAGGAAATAGAGCAGCAGTGCCGCGCAGATGACCAGCGATTCACGAATTCCCGCTGAACGTGAAAGTGCGAACTCTTCAGGTGTCTCTTTACGCACCTGCACCAGCTCGACGTTTTCACTCTCTTCTTTGCGAATCGAGGCGTTGTGGGTCTGTGGGCGCAGCGTTGAGATAAACGCAGGTTGCTGCAAATTGTAATCCGCCAGCACATGGCCATTCAGCGAGATGACTAAAGGTATGGGATGGGTATTGATCAGCTCAACCACGTTTTCGTCCGTGATGTATTGCTCCCAGCGCGGCGGTAAATGGACTTCGGTTGCATCGAGGAAATAGCGCCACTTACGCTGATCCTGAGTCGACAGGCCGTAGCGGGTAATCGCCTGGGTCACGGCATAGACGTTGTCGCTGTTGGGCGTGAGTGTCAGCACCTGCTTGTCTACGCGCCCCTCTTCCGGGGTGGTTTTGAACTGCCCCAGTGACGCCAGATATCGCTCGACCGCGAAACGCTCTTCGGCAGTCAGTTTGCGTTGTGGTGGACTAAGGAGTGACAGCGACTTCGCCAGGGGCATACGTTGCCGCCTAGCGTACCAAAGACTGATTACTGCTAGAAAGGAACAGACCAGTACAATGACCACTGAGGCTGTTAAGGTGCTCATGCTTTGCTTAGTCCAGCCAGATAGAAGGCATCATAATTAAAATTTTAGTTTCCGGGTTGTGCGACCACCAGGGTAATTTTGGCGATTATATGGCACGGTGACAAGAGAACAGAATAAGAAAATAGATGATTAACTCATTAATATAGTTAATGTTATGTCTTTCTCAAGCGCAATATTACCGATTGCGGCAGCAACTAAATATCGGCATTTTCTTAATTTAACATTTCTCATTGACAGCGTTCTTGCGCTATATCGATATGCAAATTTTGCCTTTTGTTGCGCAAGGTTTGTAATGCTATCTGTGGTGAGCGAAACTCACTGTCGCACATTCGTTCCCGGTTAGGTATGCTGATATCTTCATCTGATATCGTCGAAAAAAGCCGTGAAAAATCTGAGGCTAATATGAAGAACCCCCTAATTAAACCTGAAATTCTCCATGTTGAAACTGTGGCTCGATCTCGCCTATTCACCATAGAGTCGGTCGATCTGGCGTTCAGCAATGGGGAACAACGGGTCTACGAGCGTATGAAACCTACCGATCGTGAAGCCGTGATGATCGTCCCACTGATTGACGATCATCTGGTGCTGATTGAGGAGTATGCCGTTGGGCTGGAAACCTACGAACTGGGGTTCCCCAAAGGGTTAATCGATCCGGGTGAAAGCGTGTTTGCGGCCGCTGACCGGGAATTGAAGGAAGAGGCGGGATTTGGTGCTGGGCGGTTAGAAAACCTCGGCAAGCTCACCATGGCACCTTCATATTTCTCCAGCAAGATGAACATTGTGGTGGCTGAAGGACTCTATCCTGAAAAACTGGAAGGGGATGAGCCGGAACCTTTGGTGGTACGGCGCTGGCCGTTGAACAACCTGCTGGCATTGCTGCAAGAACCCGATTTCCGCGAGGCTCGCAACGTGAGTGCGTTGTTTATGGTGCGAGAATGGCTGGTGAAGCAGGGGCGTTTGCAGTACTGAATGATGAAAAAAAGCCGACAGTGTTGTCGGCTTTTTTGTTGTGGTGATTAGAACAGTTCGTGGCTCTGGCCGTTGTCCATTAATGTCGTGCCGACATCATGCACGGTGTACTCTTTTGGCTGTGTTCCATCAATAAAGTACTCCTGGCGAGTATTTCCGCCCCCGTTGGCAAGCTTGCCGGTGCTGCGATCAATCGTCACTGTCACCACACCTGCTGGCGGTGTCAGTGGTTGCACAGGAACACCTTGCAGGGCTGATTTCATGTAATCATCCCATGCCGGTTGCGCACTCTTCGCCCCCCCTTCATAGCCAGAAATCTGGTCTGGGATAGCGCCAGACATTGTGCTGCGGCCAAGATCGCGTCGTGCATCATCAAACCCAATCCATACCGAAGTGACCACGCCCGGACCATAACCCGAGAACCATGCATCTTTCGAGCTGTTGGTGGTACCGGTTTTGCCACCGATATCGTTGCGCTTCAGGTCGCGGCCTGCTCGCCAGCCCGTACCCATCCAACCGGGTTCACCAAAGACGTTGGAGTTGAGCGCACTCTTAATCAGGAACGAGAGCGGGGTGTTGATCACGTGCGGCGCATATTCCTGCGTGCTGTTTACCTGAGGCTGAGCAGGCACCTGCTCCAGTTCTGGCTGTGGCACGCTTGGGTTCGGCTGCTGCTGGGAAGTGGCAACGTTTTCTACGCTGTCTTCACTGAGCGCAATGGCTTTTTTGGTGTCACCGTAAATCACCGGCAGATTACATTGTACGCAGGCGATCTTAGGCTGTGCCGTAAACACGGTCTGGCCCTGTTCATTTTCGATCTTACTAATGAAGTAAGGGTCTATCAGGAAGCCCCCGTTAGCCATTACCGCATAGCCACGAACGACCTGCAGTGGGGTGAAGGATGCCGCCCCTAACGCCAGTGATTCGGTGTGAATAATATTCTGTGCCGGGAAGCCAAAGCGTTGCAGGTACTGGGCGGCGTAATCAACACCCATTGCCCGCATAGCGCGCACCATGACGACGTTTTTCGACTCACCCAAGCCCTGACGCAGACGTATCGGCCCTGCATAGGTCGGCGGTGAGTTTTTCGGACGCCAGTCAGCGCCTGCGCCCGCATCCCAACGTGAAATCGGCACATCATTCAGAATCGAGGCCAGAGTTAAACCACGGTCCATAGCGGCGGTGTACAGGAACGGTTTGATGTTCGAACCCACCTGCCGCAGCGCCTGAGTGGCACGGTTGAACATGCTCTGATTGAAGTCAAAACCGCCCACCAATGCACGCACGGAGCCGTTTTCAGGGTCGAGTGAGACCAGCGCTGAGTTAACGTCAGGTACCTGACCTAACCACCAGTCGTTATCCACTTTACGCACCCAAATCTGCTCACCGGCCTGCAATACCTGCGCGACGGTGCGAGGTGTAGCACCTTGCAGCGTATCTGTCTTGAATGGGCGCGCCCAACGGACACCCGGCAAGTTGAGGGAAACCGCAGAACCATCTTTCAACAACGCCGTCGCTTCATCCGTGTTGACGCTGGTTACCACCGCTGGCAGCAGTGGACCATAGACAGGCACGTCTTTCAGACGGGTTTTGATCTGCTGCTGGCTCCACGGCGTCTGGCCTGCTTTCCAGAGTACGTTAGTCGGGCCACGGTAGCCGTGGCGCATATCATACGCAATCACGTTATTTTGCACGGCATCTTGCGCGGCTTCCTGTAAGCGACGCGTGATGGTGGTGTAAACCTTATAGCCATCGTTATAGGCGGCATCACCGTAGCGCTTCACCATCTCCTGACGCACCATTTCACTGATGTACGGTGCAGAGAAGGCGATTTCTGGCCCGTGATAATGCGCGACCAGAGGCGTATTACGTGCCTCATCGTACTGCTGCTGAGTGATGTAGCCCTGATCCAACATGCGCGCCAATACCACATTGCGGCGCGCCAGAGCACGGCTGTGGGAATAGAGCGGGTTAAACGTGGAAGGCGCTTTAGGCAAGCCTGCAATCATGGCCATTTCGCTCAGACTCAGCTGATCGATGTTTTTGCCAAAATAGACCTGAGCAGCGGCACCGACACCATAAGCACGGTAACCGAGATAAATTTTGTTCAGATAGAGTTCCAGGATCTCATCTTTACTCATCATCTGTTCGATGCGGATCGCCAGAAACGCCTCTTTGATCTTACGCATCAGCGTGCGTTCCGGGCTCAGGAAGAAGTTACGCGCGAGCTGCTGAGTAATGGTACTCGCTCCCTGACTGGCATGACCCGATACCAGAGCAATGCTCGCGGCACGGAAAATCCCCACCGGATCAACACCATGGTGTTCATAAAAACGGCTGTCTTCTGTGGCGATAAAGGCCTTGATCAACTCTGGCGGCATTTGCTGCAGCTTCAGAGGAATACGGCGCATTTCACCGAACTGGGCAATCAAATCCCCGTCGGCACTGTAGACCTGCATCGGGGTTTGCAAACGCACGTCTTTGAGTGTGTTTACGTCGGGCAGTTGTGGCTCAATGTACTTGTACAAGCCATAGACGGTGCCGGCTCCCAGCAACATGCAACACACTGCAAGAATCAATAAATACTTTACGAACTTCACCTGAGATTTCCCATCTGTTGACGTGTGGGCAGTTTATAAACAATCGCGCGGTAGTATAAAGGCAAGCCAGACGCTTTGATACGTCCTTTTTCCGCAGGCTAACAGGGAGATCGTGCGATGGCTTTTACCACCTGGCAAATCGGGCTTGATATTCAGAACAAACACTTATGCGCATTGGCGCTACAACCCAGGCGCAACGGCTGGCAGTTACGCCACTGGTGGCACTGGCCGTTGAGCGAGGCGTACCAGCACCAGGATTCGCCGTGTTTTACTCCATCTCTTCTTCTCCAGCTAGCGCAGTGGCGTAGGCAGTTACCTCAGCGTTATTCACTGCGGATCGGCATACCTCCCCAGCTTGCGCTGCAACGATCGCTTAATTTACCGGAGATGCAGTTGCGTGAACCTGCGCTTGGCCACTATGTCCAGGCGGCTTCAAAACGGCTTTTTCCATTGGATACCGCGGAGTTAACGCTGGATTACCGTCCCCAGGGCGATGGTTCGGTACTGGCCGTGACTGCTGCTCATCGGCAGCGCGTCAATCAGTGGCTACAGCCATTAAGTGAGGTGGGGTTAGCACCCACGGTGATTGATCTCACAACCTCGGCACTGGCCTGTGTGGCGCAACAGGCTTCCCTGCCCGCGAACAGTGTCCTGGTACATCAACAGGAAGGTGGCTGGCTGTGGTATCGCTGCGCGACCGGAGAATGTGGCTACAGCAATGAAGGTGAGAGCCTGCAACAGCTACAGCAGCGGGCTTTTAGTGAGGCAACCTCTATTTTATTGAGTAACGGCACATCCGCCCCTGATGCACCCTCAACGCACGCTTTCTCTCCTTTCAGTGTGTTCCGTTTTCTGCAACCCCCGCTGCCTGAGCAACCTGGGCGCTTTACCGTGGCGGCGGGCCTTGCGCTACGCAGTGAGGAGACAACATGGTGTTAATCAATTTACTGCCGTGGCGTCAGCGCCTGGCGCAGAAGCAGAGGCGGCGTTCGCTTTGCCAGTTGGGGTCGATTGTCGTCTGTGGCCTTTGCGGTTTGGTTTTTTGGGGGGCGCATGTGCAGCGCGAAATTGCCGACTACAGCCTGAACTTGCAGCAGGTCGAGCTGGAAATAGTAAAAAACCGGGAAACGCTCAGACAGCGTCAGCAACTTCAGCAGCAAGGGGAGGCGATTCAGAAGGGGTTGGCACGCCAGCAATCGCGCAGGCGTCAGTTTCAGCACTGGCATCAGTTCTGGCAGGCATTACCGGAGCGTATACCGGATAAAGCATGGATACATCGGGCTGAACTGCGCGATCGACGTCTGCTGCTGGAGGGGTTTGTGCAAGAGGTGGCAGCCGTGCGGCAGCTACAGAATAACCTCGCGGCCGATCCCCTGGTGATACGTACTCAGCAAGCGGGCATTGAGCGCCAGCCCAGTGGGATATGGCGTTTCCGCCTCTCTCTTCATACCGCGGTAGAGCCTGTAAATGGATGAACTCACACTACGCTGGGCGTTGCTGGCCTGGCCATTGCGCAGCCTTGCGATTGCGGTGCTAAGCGGTACGCTGCTGGTCAGTGTTGCCTGGTTTGCCTTGCGGCCCTACCAACAGCAGTTAGGCCAGTTGCGGCTTAGCCAAAGCGAGCAACAGCAGCAGTGGGTGCAATTGCAGAGCGCCCTGCAACGCTTACCCCATGAAGCGGAGCTACAGCAAAACATTCAACAGGTTCAACGGCAGCTTGAGCAGTATGCGTCACCCCTTCCTCTTTCCGCGTTGTTAGCCCAGCGTGGAGCGCATTTGGTGCAGTGGTCGCCAGAAACCCAGCCAGCCAGTTTCAAATTACAACTGAACTGGCTGCAGTTTCAGCCACTGTTTGCTGAGCTGGCGCAGAGCACCGCCGGGCTGCCAACGCGCTGGCGCATTGAATCGCAGCCAGAAGGCCTCTTAATAGAGGCCTGGCTGGAGGATGACGATGCGCATTAAACCGATGGTGTGCCTGCTTTGCTTCCTTTGTGCGCCGTTGCAAGCGCGCGATCCTTTTCATCCATTGGGTACGGATCGTTGTGCGCAGCCGCAGGCCTCGCAGGAGGAGTGGCGGCTGATGGGCGTGCTAGGCAGGGAAGGTGACTATCGTGCGTGGCTGGTACATAAACCACAACACACCGTGATTGCCATCAATCAGCAGCAGCCACAGCCTCTGCCCGGCTGGCAGCTTCTCACCCTTAACCCCCAGGAATTAACGCTACGGCTGGAAAGCGATTGCACCGATCTGCGCTGGCGTTTTCATCTGCATGGAGCCTCCCGTGACTAAATACTTCATTTTAATCGTAACGCTGGCGTGGCTGAACGGCGTCCGCAGCGCGGAGCCGCAGCCGCTTTCATTGGTATTCGAAGAGGCACCGGTTGAGCGCATTCTTCAGGCGCTGGCAGATTACCAGCAAGTGAACCTGCTGGTTGCGCCTGGCGTTGAAGGAACGCTAACACTGCGCCTCGAGAATGTGCCCTGGCAGCAGGCGTTAACGCTGGTCACGCGTATGGCTCAGCTCACGGCGGTACAGGAGGACAATGTCCTGCTGGTCTTTCCGCAACACTGGCAGCAGCAAGAAGCAGAGCTAAATAAGCAGCGTGAGGTAGAGAAGCAGCAGCAACTGCCGCTGAACCAGAAAACGGTTCGTTTGCACTATGCGGAAGCAGAGGCAGTGTATCGCAGCTTACAGCAGGAAAGAGGCAATCTCATGAGCTCACGCGGCAGCGTCACGGTGGACAGCCGAACCAATGCGCTGCTGCTGCGGGATACCGATAAGGCGCTAGCAAGCACAGAGCGCTGGCTGAACGCGTTGGATATTCCGCTGGAGCAGGTCGAGCTGGCGGCGCACATTGTCACCATCAGCGAGGACCATTTGCGGGAGTTGGGGGTGAACTGGCGATTAGGCGAACCGGGTAGCCTGCCGGATGCGTTACGTTCACCGCGCGCTGGTATTCCGTTATCTCTCGGAGCAGCCGCATCCAGCCTGGGGATGACGCTGGCCAGAATTCAGGGGCAGCTGCTGGACCTGGAACTCAGTGCTTTGGAGCAGGAGAATCAGATCGATATTATCGCCAGTCCGCGTCTGTTTACCGCGCACCAACAAACCGCCTCCATTAAGCAGGGGACTGAAATTCCCTATGAGGTAGCCACAGGCAGCAGTGGTTCAACGACGATTGAATTTAAAGAAGCGGTGCTCGGGATGGAAGTCACGCCGACCGTGCTGGGGAATGGGCGTATTCAACTGCGATTACGGCTCAGCCAGAATGTACCTGGGCGCAGCGTACAAACCGGGGAGAAAAGCGTGCTGGCCATTGATAAGCAGGAGATTGAAACGCAGGTGATTCTGCGAGACGGGCAGACCTTGGCACTGGGCGGCATTTTCCAGCGACAGCGCAGTCGTGGTCAGCAGGGGGTGCCGGGTTTGGCAAAATTGCCATTATTAGGGGGCTTGTTTCGTCAGCAGCATGAAGAACAAAAGAAACGTGAGCTGGTGATCTTCATTACCCCTCGACTGGTCAGGGAAGCAGCATTTTCAGCAGGATAAAAGCGGAAATTAACCACTCTGGCATCATCTGCGTTGACGCAGGACAGGAATTAGCTTACAAGGTTTAGCGATTTTTTAATGGGGAAGCACTGTTCAGAGCGGATTTGATCTCCACAGTTGCGTGAAACATCCTCTTAAAAGCGCGTATTGTCAGCCTAAAACTGGCTTTTTACCGCTTCGCATACCACTGACCGGCCTGAACCAAGTTGCCGGAGGCAATTTATTCGGTTGCCAAACCGCCTTGAGTGCTGAGATAATTTTCAGTCTGACTCTTGCTAATGCTCATGAGGTTTCAGTTCCTGTCCCGCCAGCCAGTGAGGTTGAACGCGGGGTATCATTAACGAATTCGTAGTAATACCGATAAAATGGCAGAGAAACGCAATATCTTTCTGGTTGGGCCTATGGGTGCCGGCAAAAGCACTATTGGTCGTCAGTTAGCTCAGCAACTCAATATGGAATTCTTCGATTCCGATCAGGAAATTGAGCGACGTACCGGAGCGGATGTAGGCTGGGTTTTTGACGTCGAAGGCGAAGAAGGCTTTCGCGATCGCGAAGAAAAAATCATCAATGAACTGACGGAAAAGCAGGGCATTGTTCTCGCCACTGGTGGCGGCTCCGTAAAATCCCGTGAAACTCGCAATCGCCTGTCCGCTCGCGGCGTTGTGGTGTATCTGGAAACCACCATTGAGAAACAGCTAGCTCGTACGCAACGTGACAAAAAACGCCCATTACTGCAGGTGGAATCTCCGCCGCGCGAAGTACTGGAAGCGTTGGCTGATGAACGTAATCCGCTGTACGAAGAGATCGCTGATGTCACCATCCGCACTGATGAGCAGAGCGCGAAAGTGGTCGCTAATCAGATCATCCACATGTTGGAAAAAAACTGATTTCACGCCTGCGGGCGTAGCAACAGGTATCGAGCATCATGGAGAAGATCACTGTATCACTTGGGGATCGTAGTTACCCCATCACTGTCGCTGCCGGTTTGTTCAATGATCCGGCTTCATTTTGGCCGCTGAAAGCAGGCGATTCAGCTATGGTGGTAACAAACCAGACGCTGGCACCGCTGTATCTTCAGCCGTTAGTTGAACGATTGTCGCAAGCGGGCGTGAAAGTTGATCAGGTGATTCTCCCTGATGGCGAAAAATTCAAAACCCTGGCCGTTATGGATCAGGTGTTTACTGCATTACTGGAAAAACCTCACGGCCGCGATACCACGCTCATCGCTTTAGGCGGCGGGGTTATTGGCGATCTTACCGGTTTTGCGGCTGCCAGCTATCAGCGCGGTGTCCGTTTTATCCAGGTTCCTACCACTCTGTTGTCGCAGGTCGACTCTTCTGTGGGCGGCAAAACTGCCGTTAATCATCCGCTCGGTAAAAACATGATTGGGGCTTTCTATCAGCCTGCATCGGTTGTTGTGGATACAGATTGTCTGCGCACTTTACCTGCCCGTGAGCTCTCTTCCGGCCTTGCCGAAGTGATTAAGTACGGCATCATCCTTGATGGTGAGTTTTTCAGCTGGCTTGAGCAAAATCTTGATGCGCTACTGGCGTTAGATGAACAGGCTCTGGCATGGTGTATTCGCCGATGCTGTGAACTCAAAGCGCAGGTGGTTGCGGCAGATGAACGTGAAAACGGAGTGCGCGCTTTTCTCAATCTCGGCCATACTTTTGGTCATGCAATTGAAGCACATATGGGCTATGGCAACTGGCTACATGGTGAGGCGATTGCAGCGGGTATGGTGATGGCAGCGCGAACAGCAGAACGCCTTGGGCAATTTACCCCTGCCGAAACTGCACGCATTATCGCATTACTCCAACGTGCAGGTTTGCCCGTTGATGGCCCGGAGAGTATGGCGGCAGAAGCTTACTTACCGCACATGATGCGTGATAAGAAAGTGCTGGGCGGTGAGTTGCGCCTGGTACTGCCTCGCCTAATTGGCGAAGTTGAAGTCCGTGGTGGCGTAGCCCATGATATCGTGTTGGCTGCAATCAGAGATTGTCAAAAACCTTGATGAGAAGCAGTTCAGTGGTGACCTGATGCCGCTTAGGCGCTGACGGGAATACCGCTTTACGGAGGAGGTCGAATGGATGAGTTAAAACCGGAAGATGAGTTGAAACCTGACGCCAGCGATCGCCGTCCGACGCGTCCTCGTAAAGGGGCTGCACCGGCAGGCAAACCGCCAGTTTCTCGTCAGCACATGATGATGGGCATCGGTATTCTGGTGCTACTGCTGTTGGTTCTGGGTATTGGCTCTGCGTTAAAAGGCCCGGATAGCAGCAAACCCGTCGCTAACTCAGCTTCTGGAACGCCTCCTGCGCCAGGCGCAGGTAAAGATATCGACCTTTCTGGAACAACATCTCAGACAGGTAGCCAGACGACAGCGCCCGCAGCAACAGCGGATGCTTCCACGGCTAACAATGGTCAGCAGAATATTGGTTTACCGCCGGTTTCGGCAACGCCGACCCAGGGGGCACCAGTGGATACCCCAAGCAATCAGCAACGTGTTACGTTGCCAGGTGATTTGGGTACCGCGCTGACCAATCAGCAGGGCCAGGTTGATAGCGCTGCTGGGTCGCAAAGTTCATTACCCACAGCCCCGGCTACGGTAAGCGGCAGCTCGGCAGCCGTTGCGCCACGTCCGCTCGCTTCACATGCGAACCGACCAGTACGCAGCACGCAGCCAGAACATGTGGTGACTGCGCCGCGCAGTACCCAACACAGCGCGGCTGTCGCACCGCGTAAAGAGACATCCGTTGTACGTGCGCCAGCAACTGAAGCCAGAACGACGCATACTACACCGGCACGTCCTGCACTGGGCACGGGTCAGGCGAGCAGCAAAGGGCTCCCAGCCGGTAATTACACCCTGCAGTTGAGCGGTGCATCTCGTCCGGAAAGCCTGAACAGTTGGGCGAGTAAGCAAAATCTTGGCAGTTACCATGTCTACAAGACAACACGTAACGGCGAAGCCTGGTATGTGCTGGTGAGTGGCTCGTATGCAACGCCAGCAGAAGCACGCCGTGCCGTTGCTTCGCTGCCAGCGGATGTCAGAGCAAAAAATCCGTGGGTTAAACCCCTGAGCCAGGTGAAGAAAGAGTCTGGTCAGTAAGTATTAAATGGGGGGCTACTGCCCGTGGCCCCGTCAATAAGCGCAGATCTGCTGTCGGTACACCCACAGCTCTTAGAAAAAGATGTAAGAACCACGACAGCATGAAAAAGAATCGCGCTTTCCTGAAATGGGCAGGTGGTAAATATCCTCTGGTCGAGGATATCCGTCGCCATCTGCCACCAGGCGATTGCCTGGTAGAGCCTTTTGTTGGTGCAGGCTCGGTGTTTTTAAACACTGAGTTTGATCGCTACCATCTGGCCGACATCAATAACGACCTGATTAACCTCTATAATATTGTTAAAACGCGTACCGCTGCTTTCATACGTGATGCGCAGCGCCTGTTCAACGCCGAAGGCAATACGTCTGAGGTTTACTATGCGCGGCGTATAGCCTTCAACGCCAGCCGTGATAGCTATGAGCGCGCGTTGCTGTTCCTCTATCTTAACCGTCACGGCTATAACGGCTTGTGCCGTTACAATCTGCGTGGCGAGTTTAATGTGCCATTCGGGCGCTATCGTAAACCGTACTTCCCGGAAGCCGAATTACTCTGGTTTGCGGAGCGCGCGCAAAACGCGACCTTCGTCTGCGAATCGTACGATGTTACCCTGCGTAATGCGCAAACCGGCTCTGTGGTATATTGCGATCCGCCCTATGCGCCTTTATCGGCCACGGCGAACTTTACCGCTTACCACACCAACAGCTTTAGCCTGCGTGAACAGCAGCATCTGGCTGAACTGGCAACACAGTTGGCGCAGGAGAGTGGCATACCGGTGTTGATTTCAAACCATGACACCGTATTAACGCGTGAATGGTATCAGGCTGCTGAGCTACATGTGGTCAAAGCCCGGCGCTCTATCAGCCGAAGCATAAGTGGTCGCACTCAGGTTGACGAACTGCTGGCGCTTTTTAGCTAGTCTGTTACGTCCGCGACCCGTGTCTTACGCCAGCAATAATGCTGGCGAACTAAATTGGGAGAATCGGATGAAACAATACTTGCTGGCCCCCTCTATTCTCGCGGCAGACTTCGCCCGTCTTGGTGAAGATACGGCGAAAGCGCTGGCCGCAGGCGGCGATGTCGTTCATTTTGACGTGATGGACAATCACTTTGTGCCCAATCTCACGATGGGACCGATGGTACTGAAAGCCCTGCGTGATTACGGCATTACGGCTCCCATTGATGTACACCTGATGGTGAAACCTGTCGATGCGCTGATTCCAGAGTTTGCGAAGGCCGGTGCCAGCTATATCACTTTCCACCCAGAAGCCACCGATCATATCGATCGCACGCTGCAACTGATCAAAGAGCACGGCTGCAAAGCGGGTCTGGTCTTTAACCCGGCGACGCCACTGAGCTATCTCGACTACGTAATGGATAAACTGGATGTCATCTTATTGATGTCGGTTAACCCTGGTTTTGGCGGTCAGTCGTTTATCCCTTCTACACTGGAAAAACTGCGCCAGGTACGTAAACGTATCGACGAGAGTGGCTATCATATTCGTCTGGAAGTGGATGGCGGCGTGAAGATCGATAACATCGCGCAGATCGCAGAAGCAGGCGCAGATATGTTTGTTGCCGGATCGGCGATCTTTGGTCACCCGGATTACAAAAAAGTCATTGATGAGATGCGTCACGAACTGGAGAAGGTTAATGGCTCATTTCACTGATATTCAGGCGCTGGCATTTGATCTCGACGGCACGTTAGTTGATAGCGCGCCGGGTCTTGCTGCGGCGATTGATCATGCACTGACAGATTTAAACTTGCCAGCACCTGGCGTTGAACGCGTGATCACCTGGATCGGCAATGGCGCAGATATCATGATGCAACGTGCGCTGACCTGGGCATTAGGCCGTGCGCCGCAGCCGCAGGAACAGCATGATGCGCGCACGCTGTTTGATAAATACTATGCCGATACCGTCACGCCGGGCACAACGCTGTTTCCCCACGTGGTAGAAACACTGAAAAAACTCCAGGCCACCGGCCTGCCGCTGGCGATTGTGACCAACAAACCCACGCCGTTTGTGGCACCGCTGTTGGCTTCACTCGGGATTGAAGACGCCTTTTCACTGATCATTGGCGGCGATGATGTGGTGGCGAAAAAACCGCATCCCGCAGCACTGTTCCTGGTGTTAGGCAAGTTCGGCCTGCTTCAGCATCAGCTGCTGTTTGTCGGTGATTCACGTAATGATATTCAGGCCGCACAGGCGGCGGGTGTCCCGAATGTCGCCATGACCTTTGGCTACAACTACGGTGAACCTATCTCCCTGAGCCAGCCGGATCTGACTCTGGACTCTTTCGACCAACTTCTGCCCGCGCTCGGGCTGTAATTATCAGGATATGAGTATGAAACCCATCGTTTTCAGCGGCGCACAGCCCTCCGGTGAACTGACCATTGGCAACTATATGGGTGCGCTACGTCAGTGGGTGCAGATGCAGGATGATTATCACTGCATCTACTGCATCGTTGATTTGCATGCGATCACCGTGCGACAGGATCCAGAGAAGCTGCGTAAAGCCACGCTGGATACGCTGGCTCTCTACCTTGCTTGTGGTATTGATCCGAACAAGAGCACCATCTTTGTTCAGTCCCACGTCCCTGAGCACGCGCAGCTGAGCTGGATCCTGAACTGCTACGCGTATTTCGGCGAACTGAGCCGTATGACGCAGTTCAAAGACAAATCTGCCCGCTACGAAGAGAACATCAACGCCGGTTTGTTTGATTACCCGGTACTGATGGCGGCGGATATCCTGCTGTATCAGACGAATCAGGTGCCAGTAGGTGAAGATCAGAAACAGCACCTCGAGCTGAGCCGCGATATTGCCGGACGTTTTAACGCGCTGTATGGCGATATCTTCAAGATCCCAGAGCCGTTTATTCCGAAGTCTGGTGCCCGCGTGATGTCACTGCTGGAACCGACCAAGAAAATGTCTAAGTCGGATGATAACCGTAATAACGTGATCGGCCTGCTGGAAGATCCGAAAGCTGTCGTGAAGAAGATCAAACGTGCGGTAACCGATTCCGAAGAGCCACCTGTCATCCGCTACGATGTGCAGAACAAAGCCGGTGTTTCTAACCTGCTGGATATCCTCTCAGGCGTGACCGGCAAAACCATCGCTGAGCTGGAGCAGGAATTTAACGGCCAAATGTATGGTCACCTGAAAGGTGCAGTGGCAGAAGCCGTTTCTGGCATGCTGTCTGAGTTGCAGGAACGTTATCACCGTTATCGCAATGACGAAGCTTTCCTCAACCAGGTTATGCGTGACGGTGCAGCCAAAGCCCGTGCCCATGCGCAGGAAACCCTGAAAAAAGTCTACGAAGCCGTAGGTTTCGTCGCTCAGCCGTAAGTTTTTCCTCTGTTAACTCGCGCCAGTCAGGCGCGGGTTTTTCTTCCGTTCCGTGCTAGTTTATTTGTTGACCCATCCAACTGGAGAGGAAGGCAATGACGTCACCGAAATGGATCAGCAACCTGCGCTTGCCCGAACGTGAAGGGTTATGGCAGCTGGAAATCTCTCAAGGCCGTATCGCGGCTATCACCCCCCAACAACAGCCGATGTGTGGTGACGATGTACTGGATGCAGAGCTTGGCATCGCTTACCCGCCACTGATTGAACCGCATATTCATCTCGATACCACGCAAACCGCCGGGCAGCCTGCCTGGAATCAGTCCGGCACGCTGTTTGAAGGCATTGAACGCTGGGCGGAACGTAAGGCGATGCTCAGCCATGAAGACGTAAAACAGCGCGCACGGCAAACCCTAAAGTGGCAGATTGCGAACGGCATTCAGCATGTGCGTACCCATGTGGATGTTTCTGATCCCAGCCTGACGGCACTGAAAGCGCTGCTGGAGCTGAAAAGTGACATGGCCGAATGGATAGATATCCAGATCGTAGCCTTTCCGCAGGAGGGGATTCTCTCCTATCCAAACGGCGAAGCCCTGTTGGAAGAAGCTTTACGGTTGGGTGCGGATGCGGTTGGCGCGATCCCGCATTTCGAGTTTACCCGCGAATACGGCGTAGAGTCGTTGCACAAGATTTTCACCCTGGCGAACCGCTACGATCGACTGATCGATGTCCACTGCGATGAAATTGATGATGAGCAGTCCCGTTTTGTCGAAACGGTGGCCGCATTGGCGCACCGTGATGGCAACGGTGCACGAGTGACGGCCAGTCACACCACCGCGATGCACTCTTATAACGGGGCTTATACCTCGCGCCTGTTCCGCCTGTTAAAACTTTCAGGGATTAACTTTGTTGCCAACCCGCTGGTGAATATTCATTTACAGGGCCGTTTCGATAGCTATCCCAAGCGGCGCGGTATCACTCGGGTGAAGGAGTTGCTGGAAGCAGACATTAACGTCTGTTTCGGCCATGACGATGTGTTCGATCCCTGGTATCCCCTCGGCAGCGCGAATATGTTGCAGGTCCTGCATATGGGGCTGCATGTGTGCCAGTTGATGGGCTACGAACAGATCGATCGCAGCCTGGCCCTGATCACGGACAACAGCGCCAAAACCCTGCAACTAGACAACTATGGCGTTGCCGTTGGCCTCCCGGCCAGCCTGATCATTCTGCCTGCGGAGAGTGGTTTTGATGCGGTGCGCAGGCAGGTGCCGGTCCGTTATTCGTTGCGCTTTGGCAAGCTAGTGGCGCAAACCCGGCCAACGGAAAGTCATATCTACCTGGCTGAGCGTGAAGCGGTGAACTTCCGGCGTTAAAAAAGGCGGGCAGCTTGCGCTGTCCGCCCTTAAGGTCATGCTTTATCGCAGATTAATGCGCAATTTTGCTGTGCTGGCGATGGCGGGTAACAAAGCCCACCAGCACACACATCACAAACACCGTCGCATACAGACCGTTGGCGGTGTAAAGCGCCGCGTGTGGTCCACCTGCATCGACAATCGGTGCGGTGACAATAAAGGTCAACATGGTGCCCACAGTGCCGCACGTCAGAATAAAGTTCACCAGCTTAGGTGATGAGACGCGGGTTTGCAGCGAGCCAAGGGTGATAATGGTGGTGTAAATGGCGCTGGAGAAGAAGCCTAACAGCATGATGATCCAGTGCAGCATGGTGACTTCGGTGCTGGAAACAAACCAGAACATCAGCAGCGTTGAAACCGCCGCCAGAACCATCACGATGCGCTGCATATCGAAGAAGCGCAGCAGGTAGCTGAATACCCACATGCCAATCATATAGGCGGTCCAGAAGTTACTGACCAGCTTGCCAGCATCATCAATGTTCATGCCTTGCGTCTTGGCGTATTCCGGCACCCACGAGATAAAGCCCAACTGGCCGAGGACATAGCACAGTGCCGCAATGGCTAAGAACAGCACACCCAGTCCCCATTTCTCTTTCGGCTGATCTTTCTGCGCCGCAGGCTTGCTCAGCACGGGGAATTCCAGACGCAGCGTCAGCACGAAAATGGCCACGTAGAGGCCGCCAATCGCTGCATATACCCAGTACCACGGCAGGTGCTTCGCTAACAGCACGCCCGCAAGAATTGGGAACAACGTACCGGCCATGCTGAAGAATGAGTCAGTAAACAGCAGGCGGGAGCCGCGCTGGCGACCTTCATACAGATGGGTAATCAGGAATGTACCAATCGACATGGTAATGCCGCTCACGACACCGAGCACGAACATGCACAGTGAGAACATCCGCAGGTCGTGGCTCATCATCAGGCCCGCAACTGCCAGTACCATCAGCACAAAGCCAAAGATCAGCTGGCGCTTCAACGGCACAATCACCATCAGCCAGGCATTTAAAAACACGGCAGCCAGGATACCGGCATTGAGGAAGGTGAAGGTATTGCTCATGCTGGAAACGGGAACACCAAAGTCTTTGGCAATGTCACCCATTACCATGCCAGTGACGATAACCAGCGCACCGGTCAGGGCATAGGAAAAGAAGCTTATCCACGTAAGGCCGATACGATTTAGATTTGTCATTTAAGAACCTGTGTGAGTCGCAGTTGGCGAAAAAAGTGTCAGGAATTGTAAGCGCAACTGTGATCTTAATAAACGATCCCTGTAACACTGCTTTCATATTTCATCTTATGTGTGATCTGGGTCACAAATAAGATCCGATAACGATCTTTGCGCGATCGTAGAGGGCTACGTAAAAAAAAGTAAAACGCTGGCTCTTGTGGTTCCTGCTCTTTAAAATCAGGCAAGTTTTTGTGTTGCTTTCCCAGGTAAGGAATCTTTCATGTTGAAACGTACTTTGACGGCAGCCTTCGCGCTGTTAGCACTTACTTCTGTTTCTGCTCAGGCATTGGCCGCTAAAGGCGACACGCATGTGCTGCTCACCACTTCAGCCGGTAATATCGAACTTGAACTGAATAACCAGAAAGCCCCGGTTTCAGTAAAAAACTTCGTTGATTACGTTAACAGTGGCTACTACAACAACACCATTTTCCACCGCGTCATTCCTGGCTTTATGTTGCAGGGCGGCGGCTTCACTGCGGATATGCAGCAGAAGCAGCCTAACGCCCCGATCAAGAATGAAGCGGATAACGGCCTGCTTAACAAGCGTGGCACCATCTCTATGGCCCGTACCAGCGATAAAGACAGCGCGACCAGCCAGTTCTTTATCAACGTGGCGGACAACGCTTTCCTCGATCACGGTCAACGTGATTTTGGCTATGCGGTGTTTGGTAAAGTGATCAAAGGCATGGATGTCGCAGATAAGATCGCTCAGGTGCCAACCAAAGATGTCGGCCCGTACCAGAATGTGCCAGTGAAACCGGTTGTGATTCTGTCGGCGAAAATTGTGCCGTAATAACACCCTGTATCAGCTTCCAGCCACCTCGCGGCTGGAAGCTGTTTTCCAGCTGCTTATCTCTCCTACAAATCCCCGCTGTTTCGCTTAAAAGTAAAAAATCACCGGGATAAAACACGTAGAATAGTCGGGTTATCCTGCGGAAAATGACCCATGCTACTGTTGATCGACAATTACGACTCTTTCACCTGGAACCTCTATCAGTATTTGTGTGAACTGGGCGCTGACGTCCAGGTGACGCGCAATGACGCCATTACGCTGGAACAGATAGAAGCACTGCCGTTGACCCACTTAATGATTTCGCCCGGCCCGTGCACACCCAGTGAAGCCGGTATCTCGTTACAAGCTATCCGCCATTTCGCCGGTCGTTTACCGATTCTTGGCGTTTGTTTGGGGCATCAGGCAATCGCGCAGGCATTTGGGGCCGCTGTGGTTCGCGCCAGGGTGCCCATGCATGGAAAAACATCGGCGATCCGTCACGATGACAGTGGCGTCTTCCAGGGCCTGAATAATCCGCTCACGGTCACACGTTACCATTCGCTGGTGGTTGCCCCTGACACGCTGCCTGAGGAGTTCGTCGTCACTGCATGGAGTGAACGCGATGGACAGCAGGATGAGATCATGGGATTGCGGCACCGTACGTTGCCGCTGGAAGGCGTGCAGTTCCACCCGGAAAGTATTCTGAGTGAACAGGGGCATCAGTTGCTGCGTAATTTCCTGCGGCAGTGAAGTTCTGTTTGCCTTTGAGTGATTTATTATTCATATTTACTGACTAGAATTGCACTTAGCCACAACCATTCATCACATGAGGTCGTCAATGGCAACGGATAAAATTGCGGTAACGCGGGAAACTTTCGATAACGTTATATTGCCTGTTTATGCACCAGCGCAATTTGTGCCGGTGAAAGGGCAGGGCAGCCGCGTCTGGGATCAGCAGGGCAAAGAGTACGTTGATTTCTCCGGCGGCATCGCCGTGACGGCGTTGGGCCATTGCCATCCGGCACTGGTGGAAACCCTGAAAAAGCAGGGCGAAACGCTGTGGCATACCAGTAACGTGTTCACCAATGAGCCAGCGTTGCGCCTTGCCAGCAAACTTATCGCGGCCACCTTTGCCGATCGCGTGTTTTTCGCTAACTCCGGTGCTGAAGCCAACGAAGCCGCATTTAAGCTGGCTCGCTACTACGCGTTTAAAAAGCACCACGCCTACAAAACGAAAATTATTGCCTTCCATAACGCGTTCCACGGCCGCACGCTGTTTACCGTTTCTGTAGGTGGTCAGCCGAAGTACTCCGATGGCTTTGGACCAAAACCGGCAGATATCGTCCATGTGCCGTTCAACGATCTGGAAGCAGTTAAAGCGGTCATCGACGACCACACCTGCGCGATTGTTGTTGAGCCAATCCAGGGTGAAGGCGGCGTGATGCCAGCAACACCAGAATTTATTCAGGGCCTGCGTGCGCTGTGTGATGAGCATCAGGCACTGCTGGTGCTGGATGAAGTTCAGAGCGGGATGGGCCGTAGCGGTAAGCTGTTTGCCTATGAGCATTACGGCGTTAAGCCGGATATTCTGACCACGGCAAAAGCCCTGGGCGGCGGCTTCCCGGTCAGCGCGATGTTAACCACCAATGAAATCGCGTCAGTCATGGCACCAGGCGTACACGGCACCACTTATGGCGGCAACCCGCTGGCGTGTGCAATTGCTGAAACAGCTGTGGATATTATCAACACACCAGAAGTGCTGAACGGCGTAGAGGCACGGCGCGAAGAGTTTGTTGCTGCCCTGAATGAGATCGACAGCAAACTGCACGTGTTTAACGGCATTCGCGGTAAAGGGTTACTGATTGGTGCGGTGCTGAAACCAGAATATGCCAGCCGCGCGCGCGATATTCTCAATGCCGCAGCCGCAGAAGGGGTGATGATCCTGACGGCAAGCACCGATGTGATCCGCTTTGCGCCTTCGCTGGTGATTGAGAGCGCAGACATCAAAGAAGGCATGGCACGTTTCGCCCGTGCCATCGAGAAAGTGTTGTTTGCCTGATTCCGCGTTTACCGCGTTAGCAATGCCAGCCTTGTGCTGGCATTTTTATTGCTGATTATCCTGACGTTTACGCAGCAGCGGCAGCAGCCAGTGGCCGTGATGCGGCCGTTGGCTCCAGGCCAGTGATGAGATGGTATGCATCACATTGAGATGGCCGATGATGCGCTTCACGTGCAGCTCGAGCACCGTCATTGCCCCTTCATTAATGTTTTCTGCTTCGCTCATGACGTTGTTTTGCTGTCCTGGGCCGTCATACTCCAGTCGCTGCTGGCAGCGCTGCAAGGCAATTTCGCAAGACTGTAGATAACGTTCGGCCATGGCGGGTGGCAGCATGGTGTGTTCACGCGCCAGAATGGTCATGGCGTTGATATGCTCAACGATGAACTGGCTGTGCGTTACCCACAGACGCATGTCTTTGAGGTACTGCGCATTGAAGCCCGGCTCCTGCATCGCCTGATTAAGCGAGTTAAACATGGAGTTGTGTGCCTGGTTAACTTTGACCCGTTGATAAGCCAGTTTTTCCGCGCTCTGTTCCGGTCCCAGCAGCATCCTCAGGGCTTCCTGATCTGCTTCCAGCGCGTCATGCGCATTTTGCCGCAGCAGGCCGCTTTGCCACTGTGGCCACAGCCAAATCATGCCAGCGAATGCAATCAGGCAACCGGCCAGCGTATCCAGCAGGCGCGGGAGTAAAAACTGTGCGCCGTTGAGCGCCAGCAGTTGCAGCGAATACACCGCTGTTACCGTAAAGCCAATCATCGACCAGCCGTAAAACTTGCGGGTGAACAGGTAGCTGACAAAGGTAATCACCAGCATGGTCAGCAGCACCAGCGACTCCGCAACCGCAAAGTGAAGGCTGGCGGCGGCAATCACCAGACCGGCAAACGTACCCGCAGCCCGGTGTTGAATCCTGACCTGTGTGGCTTTATAGCCATTCTGGCTGACGAACATGATGGTCATCAGAATCCAGTAAGGTTTGGGTGCGTTGAACAGTAACCCCAGACTGGCACCAAACATCAGCATCACGGCAAAGCGCCCGGCGGTGCGCAGCGCTGAGGAGCGCCACGACAAGTAGCTACGCAGCGCAGGGAGCAGTGGCAGACGGCGCTGGCGGTCTGCCATCAGGTCTCGGGAATAGAGTGGTTTTTGGGTGCGCAGTACCCGGGCAATCCGGTTGAAGTGATAGAGGCAAAAGCTTCCCACCGGATTCCCCGGATGTTGACGGGCGATCTTTTCCAGCGCACCCAGCTGCTTATCCATGTTAAAGCGGTCTGGTAGCTGATGGTAAAGGATGTCATCGGCCAGCAGGCGCAAGCGGGCAGAGATGGTTTTCGCATTCCAGCGGATAACCGCTTCAGCGTGGCTCTGTTCGACCAGTTTCTGCACCTCTTCGGGCTGATGCAGGCTGACGGAGATATGTTCCTGTAAATCCAGCGCGACCTGGAACGCCCGTTTCAGACGTTGGTGGCTGTTGTTGCGACTGGCGGCCAGCATGTGCATCTGCTGATAGCAGGTATTCATCAAATCAACGGCTTTTTGCTGGCGAGCCAACAGCGGTGGCAGCGCCTTTTCCGGATCGGTGAGCTGGGTCAGCAGGGTATATTTAGCATCGCAGTAGTCTGCCAGTTCGCGGTACAGCAGGCTGAGGGACTCGCGCAGCGGCTGCTCTTTCCATAGCCAGAACCAGAGCCAGTTAAACAAGCCGTACCATAACGTTCCGCCAATGTAGAGCAGCGGAGGAACCCAGATCGGCAGGCGGCCAATCAGGCTGAGGGTAAAAATAGCCGCAATCAGTGTGCCGGGAAGCAGTCGGGCATGCAGTGGGCTGATCTCCCCTAAGACGCCGAGTAGCAACGGAAGTGCAAACAGAATGGCAGGTAATGGCACATTCTTCAGCAGCAAAAATTGCATCAGCAGGCTGGCGCTGGCAAACAGGCTACCGCCGACGATCAGACGTTTAAAGAAGCGTTTATGCGGGGTATCGAGGCCAGCGATGTTACAACAGGCAGGCACGAGCGAGAAAAGCAGGCCTTTTTGCAGATCGCCAAATAGCCAACCCAGGGCCACAGGTAAGCACAGCACTAACGTCTGGCGCAGGGCATAGTTAACTTCGGGGTGATAGATGATTCGACGCCACATCAGCTCATCATAAATAATGACGGCGCGAGGAGAGCCTCGCGCCGTAAATCAGAAAATATTAGCGGGTGCCGTAAACGACGATCGTTTTGCCGTGCGCGGAGATCAAATTCTGATCTTCCAACATTTTCAGAATGCGCCCGACCGTTTCACGCGAGCAGCCAACAATTTGCCCGATTTCCTGACGGGTAATTTTAATTTGCATGCCGTCTGGGTGGGTCATTGCATCGGGTTGTTTCGCCAGGTTGAGTAGCGTCTGAGCAATACGCCCGGTCACATCAAGGAAAGCAAGGTTACCGACTTTCTCTGAAGTCACCTGCAGGCGACGCGCCATCTGAGAAGAGAGGCGCATTAAAATATCTGGATTTACCTGAATTAACTGACGGAATTTCTTGTAAGAAATTTCAGCGACTTCACAGGCTGTTTTCGCCCGAACCCAGGCACTACGCTCCTGACCTTCTTCAAACAGGCCAAGCTCACCGATAAAGTCGCCCTGGTTGAGATAAGAGAGGATCATCTCTTTCCCTTCTTCGTCCTTGATAAGAACGGCGACAGAACCTTTAACGATGTAGTAAAGCGTTTCCGCCTTTTCGCCCTGATGAATCAGGGTGCTTTTGGATGGGTATTTGTGAATATGGCAATGGGACAGGAACCATTCGAGTGTAGGGTCTGTTTGCGGTTTGCCGAGAACCATTCGCGATCATCCTCTATTGTAATCGTGCCCAAAATACAGGGAGGGTAGCCCTGACAGGCGTTGAAATCATCAACCGTTTTCCAGTATGGGAAATTATGTCGGGGAAATATAAGCATCGCCCCGTTTTCGCCTTTATGTGACGAAAAATATTTTCATCTCTGTTTGTAGCACAGCTTTTGCCGACTGTCTTGTGTTGTCTCGCTTCAGCTGCAACGAGGTGGGTCTGGGTTCGGAGGCGATTGCTGTTTGTCAGGGAGAGGCGTACTCTGGCGGCAAATCGACCTCTGGAGTAAGTAACATGCAGGCAAGAGTAAAGTGGGTAGAGGGGCTGACCTTTCTCGGTGAGTCTTCTTCAGGCCATCAGATTATTATGGACGGGAATTCCGGCGATAAAGCGCCAAGCCCAATGGAACTGGTACTGATGTCCGCAGGCGGATGTAGCGCCATCGACGTGGTTTCCATTCTGCAGAAAGGGCGTCATGACGTGAGCAATTGCGAAGTGAAGCTGACCTCAGAACGCCGTGAAGAAGCACCGCGTATTTTCATCCATATTAATCTGCACTTTATCGTCACCGGTAAAGATCTCAGTGATAAAGCGGTAGCGCGGGCGGTGGATCTCTCTGCCGAGAAGTACTGCTCAGTGGCGATTATGCTCGGCAAAGGCGTAGAAATAACCCACAGCTATGAAGTGATTGCGGCTTAAGCCACACCTCGACCTTGCATCAGACGCTGCACCAGCGGCGTCATGATCAGCTCCATTGCCAGCCCCATTTTGCCGCCCGGTACGACCAACGTATTAATGTGCGAGATAAACGAGCCCTGAATCATCGCCAGCAGATAGGGGAAATCAATATCTTCCAGATCGCGGAAATGAATCACGACAAAACTTTCATCCAGTGAGGGGATTTCTCGCGCCGCAAACGGGTTTGAGGTATCGACAGTGGGCACGCGCTGGAAGTTAATGTGCGTGCGCGAGAACTGTGGGGTGATGAAGTTAATGTAGTCTTCCATCGAACGCACCACGGACTCCATCACGGCTTCACGCGAGTGGCCGCGCTCGCTGGTATCGCGGATCAGCTTTTGAATCCACTCCAGGTTAACGATAGGGACGACTCCCACCAGTAAATCCACCTGCCCGGCAACGTCGTGATTCTGTGCGACCACGCCACCATGTAATCCTTCATAAAACAGGACATCGGTGTTTTGCGGGAGCGGCTGCCACGGCGTAAAGGTGCCTGGCACCTGGTTCCAGGGTACGGCTTCATCGTAGGTATGCAGATACTTACGCGATTGTCCCTGACCGCTGCGGCCATATTCGGCGAGTGTGCTTTCCAGTAAGCCGAAGTCGTTGGCCTCTGGGCCGAAATAGCTGATGTGTTTACCCATATCGCGCGCTTTGCGAATCGCCATGTCCATTTCAGGGCGAGTAAAGCGATGGAAGCTATCCCCTTCCAGCGTGGCGGCCTGTAGCTGTAGCTGCTGAAAAATCTTGCGAAAGGCGAGGCTGGTGGTGGTTGTGCCTGCGCCACTGGAACCGGTCACGGCGATAATCGGATGCCTGGCAGACATAAATGGATTCCCTGTTAAGTCAGACGATGTGCATTGTTAACACGAAATGCGGGCGGATGCTATCCGCCACGAAACTCAGAACGCGGCATAATATTGACGCTTTCGTGCAGTTCTGACCACACCAAAACCACCTCACCACTCGCCAACTGGCGACGCACATCATCCACTTTTTGTGTCAGGCTGCGTTCCTGTAAGCCGTAGTCTGTGCCTTCGCGCAGCACAAAGCTTTCGATCAGGTTCGTCAGGGTATCGGGGTCAATTTGTTGCCAGGGAATAATCATGTTGTTGCTTCCAGCCAGGGAGTAAGCCACTGCGGCACCCGCTGTTCTAGCCACATTTGTGGGCGACGCAGGCTACCGCCAACGAAGCCAACGTGGCCGCCGTGAGTGGTGAGTTGATAAGTGGTGCTGGCCGATAGCTGTTCATGGCTGGGGATCACCGCATCGGTCATAAAGGGATCGTCTTTCGCATGAATGATCAGCAGCGGCGTTTCGATCTGCTTGAGCAATGGCATGGCACTGGCACGGCGGTAGTAATCACCAGCATCGACAAAGCCGTGCGCCCGTGAAGTGACCGCATCATCAAAGTCGCGCAGACGGCGGAAGCCTTTAAGTTGCAGCAGGTCCACGGGAAGGGAGTCTGGCCAGGCGCGCAGTTTACGCAGCGCATTTTTTTTCAGCTGAGTCAGCAGGTAATACTGGTAGAAACGCGAGAAGCCGCTCTCCAGTTTAACGCTGCACGGTTCCAGCTCAAGGGGCGCAGAGATGACAACCGCCGCCTCCAGGGGGATATCGCCCCGTTGCTCTCCCAGCAGGCAGGCCAGCATATTGCCACCGAGCGAAACACCAATGGCGGCGGTCGGCACTTCGCCCCAGGTGCTGCGTAGCCAGTTAAGGAAAAAACGCGCGTCTTCGGTTTCACCAGAGTGATAAATACGATTCAGGCGGTTAGGGACGCCGCTACAGCCGCGAAAATGCATCACGACGCTCAGCCACCCCTGCTGCTGACAGGCTTGCATCAGTCCGTGCGCATACGGGCTACGAATGCTGCCCTCCAGGCCATGAAACAGCACCACGCGGGGTTTATGCTTTGCGCCTTGGGGATCTTCACTCCACGCAAGATCAACAAAATCGCCATCTGGCAAGTCGAGCCTTTGCCAGTGTGGTTTAAGATGGACACGACGGCGGAGCAGGCGCGGCAGCAAGGTCTGTAGATGTGGATTGTGCAAGCCGGCGAGTGGTGTAAAATTCACGGCTTCTATGCTGTTCTGATTCATAGCACCTGTAGGCTGGGTTAGGGTGAGGAGCACCCATTTCATGGAATTAAGTCTTTTCTTGTCTATGTTGGGCTTTTTGTGGGTTGCCGCTATTACCCCGGGGCCTAATAATATGTTACTTACGGCCTCTGGTGCCAACTTTGGCTTCCTCCGATCAATCCCGCTAATGATTGGCATCATGATCGGCATGCAGATCATGTTGATGCTGGTTGCCTTCGGCGTTGGCGGTTTGATCTTACTCTATCCCTCATTACACCTGTTTTTGAAAGTCGCGGGTAGTCTTTATCTGCTATGGCTGGCCTGGAAAATTGCAACCGCAGAATACGAAACCCTGGAAGCCGGTACTGGCCCGACCTCGCCAATGCCTTTCTGGCAGGGCGGATTGCTGCAATTAATCAACCCTAAAGCCTGGCTTATGGCATTGGGTGCCGTGGCAAGTTTTAGTCTGACCGGCGATGCCTGGCGTAGTTCGGTTATTGCGATTAGTTTTGCCATGGTGTTGGTGAATCTGGTGGCGGGAATTGCCTGGTTAGGGTTTGGCAGCATGATTGGCCGACTGTTACACAGCCCTCGCGCCTGGCGCGTGTTTAACCTCGCTATGGGGTTATTGACCGCAGCCTGTGTGATTTTAATCTGGCTTTAAGTGCCTGTTTTACTGAGTACTTCGCAGGGTAGGCTCAACTGCCCTGCATATTTCCCCTTTGCCGCCTCTTTTTTGCGCTTTTTGCATGTGTTTTGCTGCCAATGATCTAAGAACTAATTCCTATTAGGGATAATTTTTTATTCCTTTATGAAATTTCTGCCGCTTGTGACACTGCATCCATCATAAGAATCGATGGGGTGAATATCATGGCAGCAACACGTTTGACTCTTCTGGCCGCAGCACTGGCCCTGGTGACACTGCACGCGAACGCGGAAAAAGTAGACGTCACCGTTGCCTACCAAACGTCGGCTGAGCCTGCGAAGGTGGCACAGGCTGATGGCACTTTTGCCAAAGAGAGCGGGGCGAATGTTCAGTGGCGCAAATTCGATAGCGGTGTCGGTGTATTACAGGCGCTGACTTCCGGCGATGTGCAAATTGGTAATATCGGTTCGAGCCCGCTGGCCGTAGCGGCAACGCAGAAGTTACCCATTGAAGCCTTCCTGCTGGCCTCACAGCTTGGCAGTTCTGAAGCTCTGGTCGTGAAGAAGTCGATCACGTCCCCTAAAGACCTTATCGGCAAGAAGATTGCCGTGCCTTTCATCTCCACTTCCCATTACAGCCTGTTGGCCGCCCTGAAGCACTGGGGTATTAAGCCGGGCCAGGTACAGCTGATCAATCTGTTGCCTGCGGCGATCAATGCGGCCTGGCAGCGTGGTGATATCGATGGCGCTTACGTCTGGTCTCCGGCGGTTAATGAGCTGGAGAAAACCGGCAATGTACTCACCGACTCCTCTGAAGTGGGCAAATGGGGTTCCCCAACGCTGGATGTCTGGGTAGTGCGCAAAGATTTCGCGCAGAAGCACCCTGAAGTGGTGACGGCGTTTGCCCGCAGTGCGATTGAGGCACAGCAGGCCTATCTGAATAACCCAGAGGCCTGGCTCAAGCAGCCCGAGTACCTGCAGAAGTTGGCTCGCCTGAGTGGTGTGCCCGAAGCAGACGTCCCTGGGTTGGTGAAAGGCAACACCTATCTGACGGCTGAACAGCAGGTTGAGCAGTTGGGCAAACCGGTGGATAAAGCGATTGTGGATACGGCGCAGTTCCTGAAGGAGCAGGGCAAAGTGCCTGATGCAGCCAGTGATTACAGCCAGTACGTGACCTCACGTTTCGTGGCGCCGCTGATTAAGAAATAAGGGGACGAGTATGCTCAGCATCAACCATCTTAGTGCGCGTTATGCCGGTCAGGCTGCGTTGCAGGATATCAATCTGCAGTTGGGCAACGGTGAACTTATGGTGGTGCTGGGACCGTCCGGATGCGGTAAGACAACCTTGCTGAATCTGATCGCCGGGTTTTTACCGGTGGAGTCCGGCAGCATTACCCTGGAAGGAAAGACGGTTCAGGGGCCAGGAGCAGAGCGTGGGGTGGTATTCCAGAATGAGGGCCTGCTGCCGTGGCGTAATGTGATCGATAACGTTGCCTTTGGACTGCAACTTGCGGGTGTTGGCCGGGCTGAACGTCATCGTACCGCCACGCGGTTGATCAAGCAGGTGGGCCTGGAAGGGGCGGAACAACGTTTTATCTGGCAGTTGTCTGGTGGACAGCGCCAGCGGGTGGGCATTGCTCGTGCGCTGGCGACCGATCCCCAACTGTTGTTGCTGGATGAGCCGTTTGGCGCACTGGATGCATTTACGCGTGAACAGATGCAGACGCTGCTCCTGACTCTGTGGCGCGATAGCGGCAAGCAGATTTTGTTAATTACGCACGACATTGAAGAAGCGGTGTTTCTGGCGAGCGAATTGGTGCTGCTGTCGCCGGGGCCGGGTCGGGTGGCCGAACGTCTGCGTCTGGACTTTGGGCAGCGCTTTGCCGCCGGTGAGCCGTGCCGCAGCATCAAGTCCGATCCGGCATTTATTGAGCGCCGGGAATATGTCCTGAATCAGGTGTTTTCTCAACGTGAGGCGTTCATATGAGTGCGGTAATGGATAAAACCCAGACGGCACGCCGTGGTGTGCGCTGGCCTTTTTCTCGTCAGTTAAGCCTGAGTTTTTTGAGCCTGGCGCTGCTGGTCCTGGTGTGGTGGGCAATTACGGCACTGGGTTTAGTGGCCCCGATTTTCTTGCCGCCACCGCAGCAGGTGTTGGCGAAATTGTATATGGTCGCCAGCCCACAGGGCTTTATGGATGCCACGCTATGGCAGCATCTTTCCGCCAGCCTGTTTCGTATGGTGATTGCCTTGCTGGCCGCCGCGCTGATTGGGGTGCCCGTGGGGATTGCGATGGGCCTGAGCCCGACCATTCGCGGTTTACTTGATCCATTAATTGAGCTGTACCGCCCGGTGCCGCCACTGGCGTATTTACCGCTGATGGTGATCTGGTTTGGCATTGGCGAAACATCGAAGATTTTACTGATTTATCTGGCGATTTTTGCGCCGGTGACGTTATCCACCCTGGCGGGCGTCAAGAATGCCCAGCAGGTACGCATTCGTGCTGCCCGTGCTTTGGGTGCCAGCCGCTGGCAGGTATTACGCTTTGTGATTTTACCCGGCGCACTGCCGGAGATCCTGACCGGATTACGCATTGGGTTGGGGGTAGGTTGGTCAACCCTGGTGGCTGCTGAACTGATAGGTGCAACGCGTGGGTTAGGTTTTATGGTGCAGTCAGCCGGTGAGTTTCTCGCGACCGATGTGGTCCTGGCGGGCATCCTGGTGATTGCTGTTATCGCAATTACGTTAGAGTTGGGGCTGCGAGCGTTACAGCGCCGTTTGACCCCGTGGAATGGAGAGCAGCAATGAGTGAGAAAGTATCTCTGACCGCGCTGGGCCCGCACATCGGCGCTCAGGTGAATGATTTGGATTTGAGCCGCCCGTTAAGCGATGCTCAGTTTGAGCAGCTCTATCATGGCTTGTTACGTCATCAGGTGCTGTTTCTGCGTGACCAGACGTTAACACCGCAGCAGCAGCGTGCTTTCGCTGCCCGGTTTGGCGATCTGCATATCCATCCTATCTATCCCCATGCCGAAGGCGTGGAGGAGATTATCGTGTTGGATACCGATGACAATAATCCCCCCGACAACGATAACTGGCACACCGATGTGACATTTATCAATACGCCTCCGGCGATTGCCGTGTTGGCTGCCCGGCTGCTGCCCGAGAACGGCGGCGATACGCTGTGGGCCAGCAATATTGCGGCCTACAACGCGCTGTCTGAGCCGTTCAAGACGTTGCTGAATGGCTTGCAGGCAGAGCACGATATTCGTAAGTCGTTCCAGGAATATAAGTACCGTAAAACCGAGGCGGAGCGTCAGCGTTTGCAACTTGCGGTGGATAAGAACCCGCCAGTGACACATCCGGTGATTCGTACTCACCCGGTGAGTGGTAAGAAAGCGTTGTTTGTAAACGAAGGATTTACCACCCGGATTGTGGGTCTGAGTCAAAAAGAGAGCGAGGCGATTCTGAATTTCCTGTTTGCGCACATTACTAAACCTGAGTTTCAGGTGCGTTGGCGCTGGCGTGAAGGGGATGTCGCTATCTGGGATAACCGTATTACGCAGCATTACGCCACCGCAGATTACTCTCCAGCGCGCCGTATCATGCACCGCGCAACGGTGCTGGGCGATACGCCATTTTGATTTATCCGCACGATATATTCCCTCTCCCTTTGGAGAGGGAAAACCTAAAGCATCACTCCGCAGCCAGCATGGCTTCGAGCTGTTCTTGCGCATCCAGCCATGCCATTTCAGTCTCTTCCAGAGACGATTTGGCACTGGCCTGAAGCTGCAACGCCTGCGCGAGATCGGCTTTGCGCGCTTGTTCATAAATGGCGCTGTCAGAAAGCTGCTGCTCGGCATCATTCAACTGGCTCTGCCATTTTGCCATCTGCTTCTCCAGCTTCTCGATCTCTTTGCGCAACGGCTGGGTCTGCGCGCGTAACTCGGCATCACGGCGTTTCTGATCTTTACGTGCCTGAGCGCTGTTGGCGTTATCCTGGCGTGGGGCTGCATCCTGTTGCGCCTGCTGCTTCTGCAAATCACTCAGCCACTGCTGATAATCTTCCAGATCGCCCTCGAACATATCGACCTTGCCATCATGCACCAGATACAAGTCGTCGGTGGTGGCACGCAACAGATGACGATCGTGCGAGACCACAACCAAAGCACCTTCGAAATCAATCAACGCTTCGGTCAGTGCCTGGCGCATATCCAGATCGAGGTGGTTGGTCGGTTCATCCAGTAACAGCAGGTTTGGCCGCTGCCAGACGATCAATGCCAGCACCAGGCGGGCCTTCTCACCACCGGAGAAACGCTCGGTCACTTCATTGACTTTATCGGACTGGAAGCCAAAGCCGCCGAGGTAATCGCGCAGCTGCTGCTCCAGAACCTTCGGTGCAATACGGGCAAGATGCTGCAACGGCGTTTCATCCGCACGTAAAAACTCAAGCTGATGCTGAGCGAAGTAGCCGAGCTTAATACCTTTTGCCAGACCCGTCTCACCTTTCAGCGGGGCTAACTCTCCCGCTAACAGTTTGATCAGCGTCGATTTACCTGCGCCGTTACGGCCTAACAGACCAATGCGCGAACCTGGCACCAAATTCAGCTTAATGGCATCAAGAATAATTCGCTCGCCATAACCGGCGGTCACCTTCTCCATTTTCAGCAATGGGCTGGGTAAACTCTCTGGGGCGCGGAAACTAAAACTAAACGGGTTATCTACGTGTGCTGGTGCAATCAACTCCATCCGCTCCAGCATCTTGATACGGCTTTGTGCCTGTTTCGCTTTTGACGCCTTGGCGCGGAAACGGTCAATATAACTCTGGAGATGCGCCACCTTCTCCTGCTGCTGGGCAAACAATGCCTGCTGCTGGGCCAGTTTTGCGACACGCTGACGTTCAAATGAACTGTAATTGCCCGTGTATTCAACCATCGTTTGCTGTTCGATATGTAGAATCTTATCGACAACCGGATCGAGAAAATCGCGATCGTGGGAAATCAGGATCAGCGTGCCGGTGTAGTTATTCAGCCAGCGCTCCAGCCAGATAACGGCATCGAGATCGAGGTGGTTAGTCGGTTCATCGAGCAGTAGCAAATCTGAACGGCAAATCAGAGCTTGTGCCAGGTTCAGACGCATACGCCAGCCACCGGAAAAATCACTCACCGGGCGTTGGAGTTGTTCATTACTGAAACCCAGACCGTGTAACAGGCTGGAGGCACGAGCATGAATACTCCACGCCTGAATAGCCTCCAGCTTACCGTGCAGCAGGGCGATGGCATTGCCATTATTTTCTGCATTTGCGTGGGCTAATTCGGATTCCAACTGACGAAATTCGCGATCGCCGTCGATAACATACTCTAACGCAGCTTTACTCAGTGCTGGCGTCTCCTGGTTAACCCAGGCCAATGCCCAGTTAGCAGGAAAAGAGAAACTACCGGCATCACTGCTGATTTCATTTTTAAGCAAGGCCAGCAGCGTCGATTTACCGCAGCCATTTTTACCGACCAGGCCAACTTTTTGCCCTGGATTGATCGTGGCGGAGGCGTTATCGAGCAGGACGCGAGTGCCACGGCGAATTTGTAACGAGGAGAAGACAATCATAAGCGCCGCATAGTCAGAATATGTTAATTTACACGCACCATAATAATACCCGCCAGAAATCACGCTCCGGGCGCGTTGGCTTGCTTTACTTAATCCCGACTCTTTCAGGGATTTGCTGCCTCGCCGCTTTCCTGCAGCGTGAACTATTGGGGTACAGATAAATACTGCGTCGAGCATGGTAGCGGAAAAGTCGCGCCGTGACGACGCCCTGGAAGGGGAAGCTATGCCGCAGCCACCAAAAATCCTGCTGCTTTACGCCCATCCGGAATCACAGGATTCGATTGCAAATCGGGTTTTGCTGCAACCGGCAATGGGGCTGGAGCACGTTACTGTGCACGATCTCTATGCACACTATCCCGACTTCTTTATTGATGTTCACCATGAACAACAGCTGCTGCGTGAGCATGACATTATTGTGTTTCAGCACCCGCTCTATACCTACAGCTGTCCGGCTTTGCTCAAAGAGTGGCTGGACCGCGTCTTGTCGCGCGGCTTTGCCAGCGGCACTGACGGGAATGCGCTAGCGGGCAAATACTGGCGCAGCGTCATCACGACCGGGGAACCGGAAACGGCGTATCATCAGGATGGCCTGAATCGCTACCCGATGACGGAAGTCATGCGCCCGTTTGAACTTACCGCGCAGATGTGTCGTATGCACTGGATGACGCCGATGGTGATCTACTGGGCACGGCGACAGCAGCCGGAAGTCATGAAAAACTTTGCGAGCGCCTATGGCGACTGGCTCTCATCTCCACTGCCCCAGGGAGGCGTGTAATGGAAGGACAAACGTTACTTACGGCCGGGGTGATCTATCTGGTTGCTGCGGTTCTGATTGTGCCAGTGGCAGCGCGATTGGGGATTGGCGCCGTGCTGGGCTATCTGCTGGCGGGCATCGCTATCGGCCCGTGGGGGCTGGGCTTTATTAGTGATGTGGAAGAGATTCTGCACTTCTCCGAGCTTGGCGTGGTGTTCCTGATGTTTATCATCGGACTGGAACTTAACCCCTCGAAGCTTTGGGCACTAAGACGTTCCATTTTTGGCGTGGGTGCCGCGCAGGTAATCATTTCGGCAGCGTTGCTTGGGGTAATTCTCTGGCTCAGCCATTTTGCCTGGCAGGCCGCGGTGATTGGCGGTATCGGACTGGCAATGTCCTCGACGGCGATGGCGCTGCAACTGATGCGCGACAAAGGCATGAACCGCAGTGAATCGGGCCAGCTTGGCTTCTCGGTACTGCTGTTCCAGGATTTGGCCGTGATTCCCGCATTGGCGCTGGTGCCGCTGCTGGCGGGTGGAGACAATGGCCAGTTCGACTGGATGAAACTGGGGATGAAAGTGCTGGCCTTTGCTGGCATGTTGGTGGGAGGGCGCTATCTGTTACGTCCTATCCTGCGCTACATCGCTGCTTCTGGCGTGCGTGAAGTCTTCACGGCAGCCGCACTGCTGCTGGTATTGGGTTCGGCGCTGTTTATGGACGCTCTTGGGCTTTCCATGGCGCTGGGAACATTTATCGCAGGCATCCTGTTGGCGGAAAGCGAATACCGCCATGAGCTGGAAGTCGCAATTGAACCGTTTAAAGGCCTGCTGCTTGGACTGTTCTTTATCTCGGTTGGCATGGCGTTAAACCTGGGCGTGCTCTATACCCACATCGTGGAAATTCTGGTGGGTGTGCTGCTGCTGGTCGTGGTGAAAACGCTGGTGCTGTACGTCCTTGCACGCATTTATGGCATGCGCAGTTCTGAGCGTTTGCAGTTTGCCGGGGTACTGAGTCAGGGGGGCGAGTTTGCCTTTGTACTGTTCTCGGCTGCTTCTTCGGTCAAACTGTTTACTGGCGACCAACTCCCGCTGCTGTTAGTGACCGTCACGCTCTCAATGATGACCACGCCGCTGGTCATGCAGGGCATCGATCGCATTTTGGCGCGCCGCTTCAATGAAACGGAAGACAGCGATGAGAAACACTATGTGGAAGATGATGCACCGCAGGTGATTGTGGTCGGCTTTGGCCGTTTCGGTCAGGTCGTTGGGCGCTTGCTCATGGCGAATAATACCCGTATTACCGTACTGGAACGTGACATCAGTGCGGTTAGCCTGATGCGCAAGTACGGCTATAAGGTCTATTATGGGGACGCGACTGAACTGGAATTGCTGCGGGCAGCGGGCGCTGCAACCGCTCAGTCTATCGTGATCACCTGTAATGAACCGGAAGACACCATGAACATCGTGCATCTGTGCCAACAGCATTTCCCACAGTTGCAGATCATGGCGCGGGCGCGCGGTCGTGTGGAGGCGCATGAGCTTCTGCAGGCCGGGGTTCAGCAGTTCACGCGTGAAACCTTCTCCAGTGCGCTGGAGCTGGGCCGTAAAGCGCTTATTTCTCTGGGTATGCACCCACATCAGGCGCAGCGGGCACAGCTGCACTTCCGTCGCCTGGATATGCGTATGCTGCGTGAACTGGTGCCAAATCATGGCGACAGCGTTCAAGTCTCGCGTGTGCGTGAGGCAAGACGCGAGCTGGAGGATATCTTCCAGCGGGAAATGCAGCACGAAAAACGCCAGCTTGATGGCTGGGACGATGAGTAATGTACAGATCCTGCTATCGCAAGATAGCAGGTCACCCTTTCGGACAGAGCAAAATGCGTAAACGTTTTATTGCCGGTGCGGTATGCCCGCAGTGTCAGCAGAAAGATACTCTGGCACTGTGGCGTGAAAATAATGTCGATGTGGTTGAGTGTGTTAAGTGCGGCCACCAGATGCGTGAAGCGGACAAACAGGCGAAAAGCCAGGTTCGGGAAAACGAGCAGGTTATTGGCATTTTCCATCCTGAGTAGCGGAATCCCGCACCTTTTTTTAAGCTTAAACTTACAGCGGGATTGAATTCCGCTACAATCGGCGCCATTACGCTGAGGTGGCGAGGCGCTGTTCCTCAGTTTCGAACCTTTCTGGTTGGTGTTATTGCACGCAAGAATAGACCAATGAGGCGGGGTTATCGGTTCTCAACGGTTAGGAGATATCATGAAAGTAGCAAAAGACCTGGTAGTAAGCCTGGCCTATCAGGTACGTACAGAAGACGGTGTGTTGGTTGATGAGTCTCCGGTGAGTGCACCGCTGGATTATCTGCACGGTCATGGTTCCCTGATTTCTGGTCTGGAAAAAGCGCTGGAAAATCATGTAGTAGGCGATAAGTTTGACGTGCATATCACTGCAAACGACGCTTACGGCCAGTATGATGACAACCTGGTACAGCGCGTACCAAAAGATGTCTTCATGGGTGTAGATGAACTGCAAGTGGGCATGCGTTTCCTGGCGGAAACCGATCAGGGTCCAGTTCCAGTAGAAATCACCGAAGTGGAAGATGAGCACGTTGTTGTCGATGGCAACCACATGCTGGCGGGTCAGGACCTGAACTTCAACGTTGAAGTTGTCGCGATCCGTGAAGCCACGGCTGAAGAACTGGCTCACGGCCACGTTCACGGTGCCGACGGCCATCATCACGACCACGATCACGACCATGACCATGACCACGGTCAAGGCGGTTGTGGTACCGGTGGTTGTGGCTGCAGCCACTAATACCTTTGCACCACGCTTATTTAGCGTAGCTGCCTGAAATCCCGGACATTGTGCCGGGATTTTTTATTTTCTGACGATAGTGTGACAATTTATTAAATGTTTTATTAATTTGTTATTCTCAATCCTGCGTGTATATTTTCTATATCGGTGTATTCTTGTTACATCGGCCAGGATAAAGCTGGCTTTTACATCTTACTTCTCAAGTCTTTCTCTCAATTTTTGATGTGTGTTTACTCGAAACCTCCTAAAAAGACCGGTAAAAAAGCGAGTTTATTGACGATCCACACAAAATGTTTTTAACTTCCTTGCATTGCTCCAGAACTGAACGCCAAAAAATTAACGTAGTTTAGCCTGTACAGGGATATTAAATGCTCACTGTAAATAAACTCGTGTCCGCTGATTTAGACAGCGAAGAACTTATTCAGGAACATGTTCGCTACCGTGGTAAACATGTTGCTTTAGTGGTGCCTTGTCATAATGAGTCAACCACTATCTATCAAGTAGTTAGTGAATTCAGAACGGCCATGCCGGAGCTGGATATCTGGGTATTTGATAATCTCTCAACCGATAACACCCGTGAACAGGCACAGGCTGCTGGTGCCACGGTGATTGCGGTTAACGAGAAAGGCAAAGGCAATGTCGTGCGTCGCATGTTTGCCGAGGTCAATGCCGATGTTTACGTGATGGTCGATGGCGATGCCACCTATGAAGCGCGTGCGATCCACAAGCTGGTGGATAAGCTGATAGATGACCGCCTCGATATGGTGGTTGGCTGCCGTCGGGTAGCCGCCGAGATTGCCGAAAAGGCCTATCGGCCAGGGCACCAGTTTGGTAATAAGCTCCTTACCACCAGCGTGACCAAAATCTTTGGTGGGCGCTTCACGGATATGCTCTCTGGCTACCGTGCATTTACCCGTCGTTATGCTAAGTCTTTCCCGGCGCTGGCGCGTGGTTTCGAAACGGAAACTGAGCTGACGGTACATGCGCTGGAACTGCGAATGCCCTATGGTGAAGTGACTACGGTTTACGGCGAACGTCCCGAAGGCTCGGAAAGCAAGCTCTCCACCTATAAAGACGGCGTGCGTATCCTTGCCACGATTATTCGACTGTTCATGCGCGAAAAGCCGCTGTTCTTCTTCGGCATGATTTCCCTGCTGTTCTTTATTGTCTCACTGGGGCTGTTTCTACCCGTATTGGCGCAATACTTTAGTACCGGTCTGGTACCGCGTCTGCCCACCGCAGTGCTTTCGGCGGTGTTAATGCTGGCAGGGTTCTTATCGCTGGCGTGTGGACTGATTCTGGATAACGTCACCATTGGGCGTCAGGAGAACAAACGTCTGTTCTACTTATCAACTTCGAATCGTGACTTCTGATGAAGCAGCTGCTGCTAGAGGCGTTTAAATTTGGCGTGGTTGGCGTCGTCGGATTTGTGGTAGACACCGGTGTGCTGTACCTGCTGAAAGGGGCGTTAGGACTTTATTACGCCAGAGTGATTTCGTTTATCTGTGCGGTGATCGCAACCTGGCTGCTTAATCGCGCATTTACCTTTGCTCAGGCACAGGTTTCACAGCGGCGCAGTAAAGAGTTTCTGCTCTATTTTCTGTTTATGTGTCTTGGTGGCGTAATTAATATTGGCTGCTACATGATCGTCATAAATTACTTCTCTCTGGCGCACAGTTGGCCCGTTATTGCGGTGGCAGTAGGCAGTATTGCCGGGATGTTTTCAAACTTCTTCATGTCCAGGACCTTTATCTATAAGCGCATTGCCGTCAGTTAAAAGGGATATAACATGACCCAGACTATTTCACCGCTACGTGGACTGCTCGCGGTTATCGTCGTTTATCTGCTGTTTTTTCTTATTTCGCTGGCAAAACCGCCCTTAAGTTCTCCCGATGAAATTAACCACTTTTCACGTAGCGCCGCACTGGCACAGGGCGAGTGGGTACTGAATGGTGAACCGAATACCGGTGGCAGCATTGATCAGGGTGCTGAGAAAGCGAACAATTTGTACAGTGAGATCGCGAATACTTACCAGCCACAAAATTTCACTGATTACATCGCACAGCTCAAGCAGGTCCCCTTCACCGGCAGTACCGCATTCCATGCGATGCCTAATGTCTCTTATTACTTGCCGCTATTCTATGCACCGGCAGCCATTGCGTTGAAGATCGGTGAACTCTCCGGGCTAAACTTCTGGTATGCCTATCAACTCGCGGCCATTTTTACTTTTACCGTTTCTCTGGCGTTGATTGTATGGGCGTGGCGTATCTATCCGATCCCACCGCTGGCGTGGGTCGTCATGTTACTGCCGATGTCACTGTATCAGCTATTTTCACCCACGATTGATGGCCTGGGATTGAGCCTTGCTCTACTGGCGATGTCCTGCTTTATGCGGCTTAACAGCGATACCGAGAAACCATTGAGTGGGCGCTATCTCCTTCTGCTCAGCGTGGCGCTAACGCTGCTGTTGTGTAGCAAAATTAACCTGCTCCCCATGGTCCTGCTGCCGCTGTGGCTGTGGTGGCAACAACGGCGTGCTATCCACCTGGTAGCGACTGCTCTGATCACGCTGATTGCGCTGGCCTGGACGCTGTATACCCTGAAAAATACCCATAACACCCTGGTCACGCTGCATCCGGGGATTGAAGCTCCGGCCATGATTAAGTACTACATCCAACATCCGCTGCAAGTGGCGACAATCTTCTTGCACACGTTTGCCAATATAAAATCCATGGCGATGATCTTCATCAGCTTTATTGGCATTCTCGGCGCGTTAGATGCGCCGGTGCGTGTCTCGCTGATTGTGATTTTCGCGTTGATTTTTGCGCTGGCGTTGGTGGTGACCGTCTTTAAAGGGAAGTTAATTGCTCAGCGCAGTAGCGGGGTATTGTTGATTGTCGTTGTGCTCTCTTCGGTGATCCTGATCTACCTTGCGATGCTGGCTCAATGGTCACCTTTCCCCACGCAGGAGATCGTTGGCGTTCAGGGGCGTTATTTCTTTATTCCGACCGTGGTACTGGCTTATGCGTTTAACGGAAACTATCGGCTGCCGCAGAAAGTACCGGTGCTGATTTTGCTTGGGCTGCTTTCGGTAGGTACCATCTACCTCGCGTTACACGACCGCTACAGCAGTGATATCAGCAACAGTAACCGGGTGATTTACCACTCAACCAACAAGTATTTCCGCTGGTAGCAGAGTGCGCCGCCGTCTTGCGGCGGCGCACAACATCATCCAACCACCGTGTGATTCCGCTTTACAGTCAGTCAGTTGACTGACTGTCTACCCCCGCTTTGTCGTGTTCAGGATCAGTTGTTTTCTCCTGCTGATTAGCTAACTGTTCATCTAACAGATATTTATAGGTTGATGAAAGATAAAAACCGTATAACACCACACTAATCGTCAGTACCAAGCTAAATAGCGTATATAAAGAGACGGGTTGACCTGTTACGTATTCGAGTAATATTTTCAGGCTGCTCCCAATGCCGTAAAGAAAACAGAGCGCGCGCTTAAACCGGGTGGATCTTATCTCACGCTGTAGAGTTTTCTGCGGTTTATTCACTTCGGGGGTGAGATTTTTCTGTCTATTAGGCATTGTTTACTCTTTTTTATGGGGTGGATCATAATTGTGACCATTAAACGATAACAAACTTTGATATCGGGCTTGGTCTTGTATAAGGTGCGTGTAGTTAATGGTGCTATGTGCCAATGGCTAACGGGCTATAGTGCTGGCATTTTTATCTCATGGTTGGTGAGAAGGGATTTTGTATGAGGTGTGTAGCGTGAATGCATTTGAGTATGAGCAAAAATTATTGGATAACGGTTTTAGTGGAAAAGATATTGCCGTTATCCGGCAACATCTTTATGATGGGGGTTGCAACTATAATGCTGCTTTGAAAGCTCTTCGATTGAGATTTTTTGTTTGCACCATCCTTATTTTCATTATATTGCTTGGCTTTACAAGCAGCTATCTGGATGAAAAAGATTTCATTACGTACTCTCTTTCTTCTTTTTTTGTTATTTTTCTTTTTGTTTGTTTTAATCCAATGGTTCTGGGCTTAAGGGTTTTCTTCTTTTTGAGGCGCTGTAGTCTCTGAAATTTTACTATTAATGTTGTAGAGTGCGATAGTATGTGTTCCCGCTTCTAAAGCAGCATCTGTTTTTGACATGCGCTTAAATCCACGAATGTAATCTTGCGGGACATAGTAGAAAAGCTTAGGTGTATTTGCTTTTAAAGACAATCTCAGCATCCCATAACCAGACAGTCCCATGCTCATCATATTATATACAATCTCACCTGAACTCCCGTCAAATCCTAAAAACTGAGCTCCCTCAATGTATTTTTTCTTTGTAAAGCCAATGTTATCTTCCCGGCCAGAGGTGATATTTTTTAACCCCTCATAGGCGTCATTAGCTCCATGCAATGTGAGCATAGCGCCATAAAGCATTCCAACAGGATTCAGCGTGACCGAAGAACCAAACAGTACTCCAAAGCCAATGACTATTTGTAATCCACCAGCAACAATGCCAAACCCATCAATTAAGTAAGATAAAATGCCTTTTTCTACAACAAGCTTTGCTGATACGTGTAATGCAACCTCGCCACTTGTCAGCATCTGGTCCTGCTGTATCAGATACGCTTTTTCTTGTTGAATATCATTCAGACACGCCTGGAACTCATCTTCAGTTTTCGCGTAACTGAGTTTATTTAATTGTTCTCGTATAAATAAGCTGATCTCATCCTGAAACTGCATTCGTACAAATCCGTCTTTAAGATGCATCAGTGATGCGCTATTTGCGACGCGGCTCAACTCTTTCGCTTCTGCATTTGCCATAGCGCGATAATAATTGGATAATCGATTCTGCTGCCAGTAATTGTCCATGGTCTTTCCTTGTGGATATTGGGTGGCGCAGAAGAAAACCATAAATGACTTTCTATGTATAGCTATAATTTTATTTCAGTTGAATGATCTCTCATTGTTTAAATGTCGCTGTGAAAATATTAAGGAGTTATTGTGATCATGGACATGTTTTTGCGCATTGATGGAATTCAAGGCGAGTCGCAAAATGACAAACATAAAGGCTGGGTTGATATTGAGTCTTATAGTTGGGGTGCTGTGCAGTCAACCAATTTAGCGCTAGGAAGTGGTGGCGGGGTGGGAAAGGTGCAATATAAAGATCTAACGGTAACCGCTAATTTAGATAAGGCCACGCCTGCCATCTCCCACTTTTTATCCAGCGGGAAACATATTCCCAAAGTAGAGCTTTCTTTGTGCAAAGCTGGAGGGCAGCAGATGGAGTATTATCGTATTACGCTGGAAAATGCCATGCTCACACATGTGATGCATAACGCGTTTCATAATAGCGATAGCCCTAAAATCAGCTATCAGTTTCAGGCTGAACGGGTAAAACAGAGTTACTGGGAGCAGACCACATCCGGCGGTAAAGGCGCAGAAACACAATCTGGCTGGAATATAAAACAGAATAAGGCATTGTAAGTGCTAAATAAGCTGAACCGCTAAAAATGTGTTCAGCTTAGTAGGCGGGTTGAATCAGTAATGTGGCGGTGGCGTCTCTTCTGACTGAGAAGCAATCATCGACGGTGCTGTCGATTTCACTTTCTCCAGCAGCAAACGCATCTGCTCACGCATGCGGCTCATTTCCAGTTCGTGTTGCACTACCGTGTTATTGAGTTGATCGATGGTCAACTCCTGAAAGGCTAACTTACTCTCCAGCGCTTCCAGACGCTGCTCCCACTCTGGTTGTTGCATGACTTCTCCTCGTATCAGGTGTCTCACTTACGACATGAGTGCGATTGTACGCAGTCTTCCAACACAGATTCATCTGGTTTTTATGCAGGCGTTGGCCTGGAGGGCTTGAAAAACGTGCCTTACGTTATCATCTCTGGTGAAACTTCCTGATGCAAAAAAGGTCGGAGGTTAACCAGGTAATTACCCTGCGGGAGTGTTCGCCACTGCCGCGTACCGTTATAGTGTGGGCCTCAGGTTCCGCAATGATTCCCGAGGTCACAGGCTTCGGTTTTGGAGAAAGGATGAAATCACTGTTTAAAGTCACATTGTTAGCGACCACCCTGGCGGTAGCGATGAACGCATCGCTGGCTACAGCGGCAGAAGCCACTGCAACCCCTACTGCGGATGCACCAGCTGCGGCGGCTGCGCCACAGGCACCAAAGAATGCTGCTTTCAAAAATGAAGATCAGCAATCTGCCTATGCACTGGGTGCTTCACTGGGTCGCTACATGGACAACTCACTGAAGGAACAGGAAAAACTGGGCATCACTCTGGATAAACAGCAGCTGATCGCTGGTGTACAGGATGCTTTCGGTGGTAAGAGCAAACTCTCTGATGAAGAGATCGAACAGACTCTGCAAGCCTTCGAAGCCCGCGTAAAAGGCGCAGCTCAGGCTAAGCAGGAAAAAGACGCTAAAGAGAACGCAGACAAAGGCGCAGCATATGCAGCCAAGTTCGCTAAAGAAAAAGGCGTGAAGAAAACCGAAAGCGGTTTGCTGTACCAGGTAGAGAAAGAAGGGACTGGCGAAGCGCCGAAAGACAGTGACACTGTAGTTGTGAACTACAAAGGTACTCTGACTGACGGTACTGAGTTTGATAACTCTTACACCCGTGGTGAGCCACTGTCATTCCGTCTGGATGGCGTGATCCCAGGCTGGACCGAAGGCCTGAAGCACGTTAAGAAAGGCGGAAAAATCAAGCTGGTAATTCCACCACAGTTGGCCTACGGCGCTAATGGCGTTCCTGGTATTCCAGCTAACTCTACTCTGGTGTTTGAAGTTGAGCTGCTGGACATCAAGCCAGCACCAAAAGCTGACGCAAAAACTCAGGCTCCAGCTGCTGCGGATAAAAAAGCCCAGTAAGTCAGAGCGCTGTTTTAGCTGCTTATCCGGCTAACTGCCAAGCGGGGCAGGGTTAACTGCCCCGTTATTTCTCTTCCTGCCAGATGTTCGACTAGCCATCACGATCCCCGGTCACTCTTTGTTATTTTGATGTGCATCCAGCCAACCCCTTTTCGTTGCTTCTCCCTGATAAAGCTCTGGAATATGCGCACGACATTTGCCAGACTAATGCCCGCACAATTATCTGAATCATGAGTCTGCCCTGCGCTGAGACAGGCTCCAGCCATTTAGGGTGATCTTCTTGATGTCGAATCCGTTTAATCCCGGTGAACCGGGCGATTTTGATTTGCTGGATCAACGACCGTTTGCTGCCAGTGACTTTGATATTCTTAAGTCTTATGAGGCAGTCGTCGATGGGCTAGCGATGCTGATCGGCTCGCATTGCGAAATTGTCCTGCACTCCCTGGAAGACCTGAAATGCTCTGCGGTACGGATCGCCAATGGTGAACATACCGGGCGTAAAGTCGGCTCGCCAATTACTGATTTGGCACTACGAATGCTGCACGACATGCACGGTGCTGACAGCAACGTCTCACGCGCTTACTTCACTCGGGCGAAAAGTGGCGTGTTGATGAAGTCAGTGACGATTGCCATTCGTAATCGCGATCAGCGTGTAATTGGTCTGCTGTGTATCAATATGAACCTTGATGTGCCTTTCTCGCAGATCATGTCCACGTTTATGCCACCAGAAATGCAGCAGGTTGATTCGAGCGTTAACTTTGCCAGTTCGGTAGAGGACCTGGTTACACAAACTCTCGAGTTCACCATTGAAGAAGTCAGCGGCGATCGCAGTGTATCCAACAATGCTAAGAACCGGCAGATTGTGCTTAACCTGTATGAAAAAGGTATTTTTGATATCAAAGATGCGATCAACCAGGTTGCAGACCGCCTGAATATCTCCAAACATACGGTCTATCTCTACATCCGCCAGTTTAAAAGCGATGATGCCCAGGAGTAGCTAAGGTGATGCGCTATACCTTGTTGGTTACCGGTCCGGCTTACGGCACACAGCACGCCAGCAGTGCGCTGTTGTTTGCTCGCGCCTTAATCGCAGCAGGGCATCAGTTGGAGAGCGTGTTTTTTTATCGTGAAGGGGTGCTAAATGCGAATCAGCTCACCGCGCCGGCCAGCGATGAAGTGGATCTGGTACGTGAGTGGCAAGCACTGCACCAGGAGCAGGGCGTTGCCCTGAACATCTGTGTCGCAGCAGCACTGCGTCGCGGTGTGACAGATGAGCAAGAAGCCGCTCGTCTGGCTCTGGCGGGTGCAAACTTGCAGCCTGGTTTTGTGTTTAGCGGTTTGGGTGCACTGGCTGAGGCCGCCTTAAGCTGCGATAGACTGGTACAGTTCTGATGAATAGTGTGGCATTTATCTTTACTCAGGCACCTCATGGCAGCAGTGCTGGACGGGAAGGGCTGGACGCCGTGCTGGCTACCGCTGCACTTAGCGAAGATGTAGGCCTGTTTTTCATCGGTGATGGTGTGTTGCAACTGATTCCGGGCCAACAACCTGCTACCATTCTGGCACGTGACTATATTGCGACGTTTGGCGTATTGGCGTTATACGACATTGAGCAGTGCTTTGTTTGTCTTGAGTCTCTTCAGGCCCGTGGCTTCTCTGCTGACTCAGATCGGGTGCTGGAAGCGGAAGTGCTGGCCGCCAGTGCGTTACGCGCTAAACTCGACAGCTACGACCGAATTCTGCGCTTTTAAGGCCACGAGATGCTACATACCTTGATGCAATCACCCTGGCAGAGCGATCTTGATAGCCTGCTGTTGTTACTACAGCCGGGTGATGATTTGATCCTGCTACAGGATGGCGTGACCGCTGCCCTGCAAGGTAGTGCGCCATTAGCACGTCTGCTTGCTAGTGCAGCAACTGTCTACGTGTTGCAGGAAGATGTGACCGCACGCGGTCTCATTGCTCAAATTTCAACCGAAGTGCAACGGGTCGACTATACTGGATTCGTTGCATTAACGGCTGGTCACCCAAAACAAATGACCTGGTAATGCTGGAAAGCCTGGTTATTTCTTGACACCCTTTTGACTCAGCCCTAAAATTCTGCGTCCTCGTACTCTTACGAGGCGATTTATTACGTGTTTACGAAGCAAAAGCTAAACCCAGGAGCTATTTAATGGCAACAGTTAACCAGCTGGTTCGCAAACCACGCGTACGCAAAGTTGCAAAGAGCAACGTGCCTGCGCTGGAAGCTTGCCCGCAGAAACGTGGCGTATGTACTCGTGTGTACACCACCACCCCTAAAAAACCAAACTCCGCACTGCGTAAAGTTTGCCGTGTGCGTTTGACCAACGGTTTTGAAGTTACCTCCTACATCGGTGGTGAAGGTCACAACCTGCAGGAACACTCAGTGATCCTGATCCGTGGCGGTCGTGTTAAAGACTTGCCAGGTGTGCGTTACCACACCGTTCGTGGCGCGCTGGACTGCTCAGGTGTTAAAGACCGTAAGCAGGCTCGCTCCAAGTATGGTGTGAAGAAGCCAAAGGCTTAATGGTTCTCCGTTAAGTAAGGCCAAACGTTTTAACCTAAATGTCAAACTTAACTCGTAGAGTTTTGGACAATCCTGAATTAACAACGGAGTATTTCCATGCCACGTCGTCGCGTCATTGGTCAGCGTAAAATCCTGCCAGATCCTAAGTTCGGATCAGAATTGCTGGCTAAATTTGTAAATATCCTGATGGTAGACGGTAAGAAGTCTACTGCAGAATCAATCGTTTATACCGCTCTTGAGACCCTGGCTCAGCGCTCTGGTAAAAACGAACTGGAAGCATTTGAAGTAGCCCTGGACAACGTCCGCCCAACCGTGGAAGTTAAATCTCGCCGCGTTGGTGGTTCTACTTATCAGGTTCCAGTTGAAGTACGTCCGGTTCGTCGTAATGCTCTGGCAATGCGTTGGATCGTTGAAGCTGCTCGTAAACGCGGTGATAAATCAATGGCTCTGCGCCTGGCGAACGAACTTTCTGATGCTGCGGACAATAAAGGTACCGCAGTTAAGAAACGTGAAGACGTTCACCGTATGGCAGAAGCCAACAAGGCGTTCGCTCACTACCGCTGGTAACAGTTACGTAGTTGTTGTTCAACCAGCGGGCGCTCAAACAGCCAACCCGCTGGGGTCGACTAACTTTGAACGTCCGAAAAACCGAGGAATAAAATGGCTCGTAAAACACCCATTGCTCGCTACCGTAACATCGGTATCAGTGCGCACATCGACGCCGGTAAGACTACTACTACCGAACGCGTTCTGTTCTACACCGGTGTAAACCACAAAATCGGTGAAGTACACGACGGCGCAGCAACCATGGACTGGATGGAGCAGGAACAGGAACGTGGTATTACCATCACTTCCGCTGCAACCACCTGTTACTGGTCTGGTATGGCTAAGCAGTTCGAACCACACCACGTAAACATCATCGACACCCCAGGACACGTTGACTTCACCATCGAAGTAGAACGTTCTATGCGTGTTCTTGATGGCGCGGTAATGGTTTACTGTGCAGTTGGTGGCGTTCAGCCACAGTCTGAGACCGTATGGCGTCAGGCTAACAAATATAAAGTTCCACGCATCGCGTTCGTTAACAAAATGGACCGCATGGGTGCTAACTTCCTGAAAGTTGTTAACCAGATGGAAGTTCGTCTGGGTGCAACTCCAGTTCCTCTGCAGCTGGCTATCGGCGCAGAAGAGAAATTCACCGGTGTTGTTGACCTGGTGAAAATGAAAGCAATCAACTGGAACGACGAAGACCAAGGTGTAACCTTCGTCTACGAAGATATCCCAGCTGATATGCAGGAACTGGCTGAAGAATGGCGCGCGAAGCTGGTTGAAGCCGCTGCTGAAGGCTCTGATGAGCTGATGGAGAAATTCTTCGGTGGTGAAGAACTGACTGAAGAAGAGATCAAAACATCTCTGCGTAAGCGTGTTCTGAACAACGAAATCATCCTGGTAACCTGTGGTTCTGCATTTAAGAACAAAGGTGTTCAGGCGATGCTGGATGCAGTTGTTGAATATCTGCCAGCACCGACTGACGTTACCGCGATTAACGGTATGCTGGACGACGGTAAAGACACTCCGGCTGTTCGTCACTCAGACGACAGCGAGCCGTTTGCTGCGCTGGCGTTCAAAATCGCAACCGACCCGTTCGTTGGTAACCTGACCTTCTTCCGCGTTTACTCTGGTGTTGTTAACACTGGTGACACCGTGTACAACCCGGTTAAGTCAAACCGTGAGCGTCTGGGCCGTATCGTTCAGATGCACGCTAACAAGCGTGAAGAGATCAAAGAAGTTCGTGCGGGCGACATCGCAGCTGCGATCGGCCTGAAAGATGTGACCACTGGTGACACCCTGTGTGACCCAGATAACGTCATCATCCTTGAGCGCATGGAATTCCCAGAGCCGGTTATCTCTATCGCCGTTGAGCCGAAAACCAAAGCTGACCAGGAAAAAATGGGTCTGGCTCTGGGTCGTCTGGCGAAAGAAGACCCGTCATTCCGCGTATGGACTGACGAAGAATCTAACCAGACTATCATCGCTGGTATGGGTGAACTGCACCTCGACATCATCGTTGACCGCATGAAGCGTGAATTCAACGTTGAAGCGAACGTCGGTAAACCTCAGGTTGCTTACCGTGAAGCTATCCGTAACAAAGTTACTGATATCGAAGGTAAACACGCCAAGCAGTCTGGTGGTCGTGGTCAGTATGGTCATGTTGTTATCGACATGTACCCACTGGAGCCGGGTTCTAACCCTAAAGGTTACGAATTCGTCAACGACATCAAAGGTGGTGTGATTCCTGGTGAATACATCCCTGCGGTTGACAAAGGTATCCAGGAGCAGCTGAAATCTGGTCCACTGGCCGGTTATCCGGTAGTAGATCTGGGTGTTCGTCTGCACTTCGGTTCATACCATGACGTTGACTCCTCAGAACTGGCGTTTAAACTGGCTGCTTCTATTGCGTTTAAAGACGGCTTTAAGAAAGCAACTCCAGTACTGCTTGAACCTATCATGAAGGTTGAAGTAGAAACTCCAGAAGAGAACACTGGTGACGTCATCGGTGACCTTAGCCGCCGTCGTGGTATGCTGAAAGGTCAGGAATCTAACGCTACTGGCGTTGAGATTCACGCTGAAGTTCCGCTGTCTGAAATGTTCGGATATGCTACTCAGCTGCGTTCTCTGACTAAAGGCCGTGCTTCTTACTCCATGGAGTTCCTGAAGTACGATGATGCGCCGAACAACGTCGCTCAGGCCGTTATTGAAGCTCGTAGCAAATAAGCTACGGTTTAAAATTGTTAATTGATGCCTTCACGGTTCGTGAAGGCATAACGTAAGGAATTATCGCCATGGCGAAAGAGCAATTTCAACGTACTAAACTGCACGTAAACGTTGGCACCATCGGTCACGTTGACCACGGTAAAACCACTCTGACTGCAGCTATCACCACTGTTCTGGCTAAAACCTACGGTGGCCAGGCTAAGAAATTCGATCAGATCGATAGCACCCCAGAAGAAAAAGCTCGTGGTATCACCATCAACACCGCACACGTTGAGTATGAAACCCCAACTCGTCACTATGCACACGTTGACTGCCCAGGCCACGCCGACTATGTGAAAAACATGATCACCGGTGCTGCGCAGATGGACGGCGCGATCCTGGTTGTTGCTGCAACTGATGGCCCAATGCCACAGACTCGTGAGCACA
>NZ_VWXF01000012.1:0-127416 GCF_011752615.1 Candidatus Pantoea multigeneris | reverse complement strand
AAAACGTCATAATGAATTTCATTATGTGTTCACTCGTGAGACTTGATATTTTTTACGTCCGGAGACGTTGATATCAATCCTGCGAGTGCCCACACAGATTGTCTGATAAATTGTTAAAGAGCAGTGCCGCGATTTCTCAAGCGGCGCGGGATGCGTATATTACGCTTTCCGCTTTGTCAGTCAAGCATTTATTTTGCTTTTCTGACCGGAAGTTACCTTCAACTTCCTTTCTGACCCGGCGACTTGTAAGTCGTTGTTCCGTGTCAGTGGAGGCGCATTATAGGGAGTTCTTCCGGGCTGACAAGTGCTAATTTCAAATTAATTTCTGAGTGCTGTTTTTTTCGACTAAACCGGGCTGAATCGCTACTTTTTCCAACAATGGGAAGCCATATCGCTGTAGAACTGGCGATAATTTCAACGCTTCTTCATCCATCCGCGTACAAAGCGCCAGATTTTGTGCAGAAGAAAATGTCTCAGGGGATTCATGTTCTAACAACCAGACAGTGCGACGAGCAATTGCGGCTCCTGAATCCACCAGACGCGTTCCCTCCGGTAGGACCTGTTGTAACTCGTCACGTAAAAGCGGGAAGTGAGTACAGCCAAGTACAACGGTATCCGGTGGCTCGTTCATTCTGAGCCAGGGTTGAACAGCATGACGCACTGCTTCTTTATCTATCTCTTCCCCATGCAACTTCGCCTCCGCCAGTTCAACCAGCTCTGCCGAGCCCAGCATCTCGATTTTGCACTCACGCGCAAACTGGGCCACCAGCTCATGGGTATAAGGGCGTTTGACCGTGCCACGCGTCGCCAGCAGACCCACGACGCCGTTACGCGTCAGGCGCGCAGCAGGTTTAATCGCAGGTACAACACCCACAACCGGGAAATCAAAACGGGCACGTAAGGCAGGCAGTGTCACGGTGCTGGCACTATTGCAGGCGATAATGACTAAGGAGAGAGGAAAGCGTTGCACGATAGCCGTCACAATCGCCACAACGCGATCAACGATATACTCTTCGCTTTTTTCGCCGTAAGGAAAGCCCTCGTTATCGAAAGCATAAAGATAGTGCAGGTTCGGCAACAGCTGCCGAACCTCTTCATATACAGAAAGCCCACCAACGCCGGAGTCAAACACCAGCACAGTGGGGCGCAGATTAGAAGCTGTAGCTGGCGCTGAGGTAGTACTCACGTCCAGGGGTTCGATAGCCATAAACCGTCTCGTAATCCTTATCCAACAGGTTGGCAATTTTACCACGAACTGTCAGATGAGACGTGACCGGATATGCAGCTGAGAAATCTACCAGGCTATAACTCGGCATCCGTCGCTGAGTATCCGCAAACTGGTTAGTGTTGTTGTTAAAGCTTTTCCCGAAATACTGCCAGGCCAGATCGAAGTCAAAATCAGCAAAACTCCAGTCTAACTGGTACTTGAATTGCTGCCGCGAGCGGTGGGCCAGAACCTCATTATCTTGATCGCGACGAGGATCAAGGTATTGCAGCGTGATGCGGTGAGTGAAAATCCCGGTATCCATGCTGCCGGTCCATTCAATACCTTTAATCGTGGCCGACTGGATGTTGTAGTAAGTACCAACGAAATTATCATCGTAGAGATAATCGATGAGGTTTTTGATTTTGTTCTGGTAAACCGATAAACGCCAGTCAACCGGCCCGGTCAGCCCTTCAAGCCCCGCTTCAATCTGATGGGAAGTTTCAGCATTAAGATTAGGGTTAGAGGCGATGCCCAGTCGACTTTGCCCGTACATCTGCCCTAATGTCGGCGCTTCAAATCCAGTGCCATAAGAGAGTGTGAAGCGATAGCCCGGTACGAACGCCCAGCCAGCCGCTGCTTGCCAGGTGCCATTCCAACCGAACTGATTGTTATCATCTCCTCGTACAGAACCTTCCAGCGTTAAAGTATCAATGCGCTGTTGGGCTGTCAGATAATAGCCGGTGTTGGTCCGTTGGTAGCGATCGCCGTTGTATGCATCGCTGGAATCTAACTGTTGTTTCTGCCAGTCCACCCCCGCACTCACCGTGCCGAGGCCAACAGCAAAGCTGTTACCCCACTGTAAATTACGCTGGCTCATGTCATCCAGTGTCGTACTCGCACTGTAGCGTCCCAGGGTACTGGCATAGTTGTAATCTTTGAAACGCTGATAGCTATACGTCAGTTGTGATGAGTAGATATCCTGGTTAAAGCGAAACCCACCTTCATAGGTGTGATTATAGACCTGCCGTTTATCCCCTCCATCCTGATAGCCTACGTCATACGAGGTGTTATTGCCGTAACCATAGCCACGGAAGAATGCGGAAAGGTTTTGCGAGAACTGGTGGTTAACCCCAGCCCAAAACGTTTTGCTACGGAAACCATCGCGATCGCTATCAACGCTATACGTTGACTGTGGCTGAATGTTATAGCCATTGGTGGCCTGGAAAGCGCCAGCTACCGTGATTAAGGTGTCCTCACCCACTTTCTGGCGTACCGTTCCACCATATTCCTGGTAGTGGTTAGATCCCAAACCTACATTGAGCTGACCACCTGGCTGATTGTTCTCGGTAATGATGTTAACCACCCCGCCAATCGCATCCGCACCATAGACTGCAGAACGGGGTCCGCGTATTAACTCGATACGCTGAACCAGCGAGACAGGGATTTGGCTGAAATCAGAAATGCCGGTAATGCCTGATTTTGCCAGTGGAATACCATCAATCAGCACCAAAGTATGTCTGGCTTCAGCACCGCGAATATAGATGCTACTGGATTGTCCCATGCCACCATTTTGCGCGATATCCACACCGGGCAAACGGCGCATCACATCTGTCAGGCTTTTAGCCTGCCAGCGATCAATCTCTTCACGAGTGACAACAGTCGTCGGCGCCAACACCGAAGAAACCGGTTGTTGGAAACGGTTAGCCGTCACGATTTGCGTATCATCATCCTGAGCAAAGCCATATGCAGCCCAGAGCGAAAGCGCCGTGGCACTGAAAGCGCACAGCGTAGCGTTACTTTTATTCATTGTTGTAGCATCCAAAAACCCATCAGGATGCCGCAGAGGCACACGACTTATAGCACGCGATAGTCGTATGAAATGCGACGTAACACCGGCAGGTCTTCGGGCTAAGAATCATAAATGGTGAAGACTTCCCATCCCAAAGGACAGTGTCTGCCAAGGCAATCACCACGACATTCCTTACCGCTGCGCGTCAGCTCCAGATTTTCACTGGATTCCCTGTTAGCTCAATACTGAGACCGGCTGTCGCAGTCTAAGGTGAAGCCACCCTGGAATCCAGATTTCGACCCAGGTTGTTTTGTTTAAAGACTGGACAACAGAAAGTGAATGCCTACAATCGCCCGGCAAGCAGGCTTATTACCAGGATTAAAGATGACACCCGAACAGCTCCCGATTGAACAATACGACGCACAACTGGCGGAAAAAGTCAGCCGTTTACAGGCGATGATGGTGCCCTTTGCTGCGCCCGACGTGGAGGTGTTCCGTTCACCGGTAAGCCACTATCGGATGCGTGCCGAATTCCGTATCTGGCATGATGGTGACGATCTCTATCACATCATCTTTGATCAAGAGACGAAGCAACGTATTCGCGTCGACCAGTTTCCAGCGGCCAGCGAACTGATCAACCAACTCATGGCAGAGTTAATGGCAGCGCTGCGCGATAACCGCACCCTGCGCTTTAAGCTGTTCCAGATTGACTATCTCTCCACCATGAGCAATCAGATCGTCATTTCGCTGCTGTACCACCGCAAACTGGATGAAGAGTGGCAGCAGGCGGCAACCCTGTTACGCGATGCGCTGCGTGCTAAAGGCTACCAGCTGCATCTGATTGGACGCGCAACCAAGACTAAAATCTGTCTTGACCAAGACTTTGTCGACGAATCATTACCGGTAGCAGGCCGTGACATGATCTACCGCCAGGTCGAGAACAGTTTCACCCAGCCGAACGCCGCGATGAACATTCAGATGCTGGAGTGGGCGCTAAATGTCACACAAAATTCTCAGGGCGACCTGCTGGAGTTGTATTGCGGGAATGGGAATTTCTCTCTGGCTCTGGCGCGGAATTTCCGTCGGGTGCTGGCAACAGAAATCGCCAAACCTTCGGTAGCATCCGCGCAATACAATATCGCCGCGAATAACATCGATAACGTGCAGATTATCCGCATGGCAGCGGAAGAGTTTACTCAGGCAATGAATGGCACACGCAGCTTTAATCGCCTGGAAGGGATTGATTTGACGAGCTACGAGTGTGAGACGATTTTTGTCGATCCACCACGCAGTGGGCTGGATAGCGAAACTGTCGCGATGGTTCAGGCGTATCCGCGGATTCTGTATATCTCCTGCAATCCACAGACCCTGTGCGATAACCTTGCTACGCTGGCAGAAACCCATGATGTTTCACGCCTGGCACTGTTTGACCAGTTCCCTTATACACACCATATGGAATGTGGCGTACTGCTGACGCGCAAAGCCTGATCAAAAAAGGCGGCCCTGGCCGCCTTCTGCATTACTGACTGCTTTTCCCTTTTTTGAAACGGGTCGCAATCCAAAATACCAACGCTACCATCAGGACTACCGGGATAAAGTTAGAGCCAATATCCGGGTATTCTGCGCGCACTAGCGCACTGTAAACTAAAATCCCTAGCAGGAAGAAAGCCGCAGCCAGTGAAGGCATACCCTCTGGCATGCTGCGGTTAAGATAGCGCTGGTGCAAAGACCAGGCCGCCAGTCCTAACGCAATCAGCGGAAAAATGGAAAAAGGGACAAAAGCGCTAAACATCACGGAAAACGATCCGTTTATCGCTAAACCAGTGATAAAAGCCAGCAGTAAGGTGCTTTTATCGCGGGGACTCTGTAATGACATCACGTTATCCTTATCTGTTACTCTTCGGTTTTTTCTAAAGTGACCGCCAGTCGCTCCTGCTCACGGCGATACCAGTAATACGCACCTTTAGCAATCATGCGCAATTGCAGCACCAGACGGTCTTCCAGTTTGCGGCGCTGCTCAAAATCAACGTCCAGTGCTTCGGCACCGGCACTGAAAACAATGGTAACCATCGCCTCCGCCTGCGCTTCGGTGAAGCTGCGCGGCATGCGATTTTCGACCTCAAGATAGTCAGCCAGTTCGGCGATAAAGTGCTGAATTTCACGAGCAACAGCCGCACGAAATGCGGCGGAAGTGCCCGATCGCTCACGGAGCAACAGTCGGAATGCATTGGGGTTGTTCCCGATGAACTCCATGAAAGTCGCCACCGAAGTTTTGATAATGCTGCCGCCTTTGGCGATACGCTGCCGTGCCTGGCGCATCAGTTGACGCAACATCAGGCCACTTTCATCTACCATGGTCAACCCCAGTTCATCTACATCTCTGAAATGGCGGTAAAACGAAGTAGGTGCAATCCCCGCTTCACGGGAAACTTCACGTAAGCTCAGGCTGGCAAAACTGCGTTCCGCGCTGAGTTGGCTGAAGGCTGCCTCGATCAATGAACGGCGTGTACGTTCTTTTTGTTGCGCTCTGACGCCCATTATCTCTGCCTTCTGAGGGGTTAGGGCGACACTATAACAAAATATTCAGCGTACAGTTTTGCAAACTTTGTCACTGGCTGTGAAAGCCCACGCTTTGTCAAAAAGCGCTTAAACTGACTGATAGAATTCAGATGTGCGCACGGAGATGTTAGAATCTCGTTGTGAAAATGTAGATAAGAATAGGACGTATTAGTATGCAAAAGTCTTACGATTACGACGCCATAGTGATTGGCTCAGGCCCCGGCGGCGAAGGTGCAGCAATGGGGCTGGTCAAGCAGGGACAGCGTGTTGCAGTGATCGAGCGCTACCATAATATCGGCGGTGGTTGTACACACTGGGGCACTATCCCGTCCAAAGCATTGCGTCACGCCGTCAGCCGTATTATTGAGTTCAACCAGAACCCACTCTACAGCGACCACACCAGGCTGCTACGCTCTTCCTTCGCAGATATTCTGAACCACACCGAAAGCGTCATCAGTCAGCAAACCGCAATGCGTCAGAGCTTTTATGAACGCAACCGTTGCGCCATCTTTCAGGGTGATGCGCATTTCGTTGATGCGAATACACTCGAAGTCGTCTATCCCGATGGCACCCGTGAAAGCCTGACCGCCGAGAAATTTGTTATCGCCTGTGGCTCCCGCCCTTACCGCCCGGCGAATGTCGATTTTGATCACCCACGCGTCTACGATTCCGACTCAATTCTTAACCTTCACCATGAGCCAGGCCACGTGATTATTTACGGTGCCGGGGTCATTGGTTGCGAATATGCGTCTATCTTCCGTGGCCTGAATGTCAAAGTGGACCTGATTAACACCCGTGACCGCCTGTTGGCGTTCCTCGATCAGGAGATGTCAGACTCCCTCTCCTACCACTTCTGGAACAGCGGTGTGGTGATTCGCCATAACGAAGAGTTCGAGAAAATTGAAGGTGTGGATGATGGCGTCATTGTCCATCTGAAATCGGGCAAAAAAGTGAAAGCCGATTGCCTGCTGTATGCCAATGGTCGCACCGGTAATACGGATTCACTGACGCTGGAAAATGTTGGTCTGGAAGCGGACGGACGCGGATTGCTGAAAGTAAACAGCATGTACCAGACGGCTCAGCCGCACATCTACGCGGTTGGCGACGTCATCGGCTACCCTAGCCTAGCTTCAGCGGCCTACGATCAGGGTCGCATCGCGGCGACTGCGATGGTGAAAGGCGAAGCAACGGCCCATTTGATTGAAGATATCCCGACCGGTATTTACACCATTCCGGAGATCAGCTCAGTAGGTAAAACCGAACAGCAGCTCACCGCGATGAAAGTGCCGTATGAAGTGGGACGTGCTCAGTTTAAACACCTGGCACGCGCACAGATTGTCGGCATGAACGTCGGTAGCCTGAAAATTCTGTTCCATCGGGAAACCAAAGAGATCCTCGGGATTCACTGCTTTGGTGAACGTGCGGCGGAGATTATTCACATCGGCCAGGCCATCATGGAGCAGAAAAACGGTGGTAATACCATTGAGTATTTCGTCAACACCACCTTTAACTACCCAACGATGGCCGAAGCCTATCGCGTTGCCGCGCTAAACGGATTAAACCGCCTGTTTTAACGTGTTTTGCAGGTGAGACTGCATGTGCGTACGGATTGCCTCTGCCAACTGTTCATAACGGCTGCGCAGAGGAGATCCCGGACGGTACACCAGTGCGATGGTACGTTGTGGCACTGGCTTGTAGCACGGCAGATAACACACGCCATCACGGATACGCTGCGGCGGTACCGCTAACGTTGGTAACAGCGTAATACCGCTGCCCGCCGCGACCATGTTACGCAACGTTTCCAGGCTGGTGGCGCGGAAATGGGTGTCTTCATCGGCACCCGCTTCAAAGCAGAAGCCCATCGCCTGATCGCGCAAGCAGTGCCCATCTTCCAGCATCAACAGCTTTTCCCCTGCCAGATCGGCCATCGGCACCCGATCGCGATCCCGCCACGGGTGATCTTCATAGATCGCCAGTGTCATGGGTTCGTCAAACAGCGGTACTTCAATAAAGGCCTCGCTCTCTTTCACCAGCGCCAGAATTGCGCAGTCCAGCTTGCCGTTATCGAGTTGCGCCAGTAACTGCTGCGTCTGCGCTTCATGCAGATACATTTCCAGTTTTGGGAACGTCTGATGCAACATCGGAATGATATGCGGCAGCAGATAAGGTCCAGTGGTTGGGATAAGGCCAATATGCAGCGGACCTGACATTGTCTCGCCCTGCTGGCTTGCCATCTCCTTAAGCACTTTCACCTCGCGCAAAACGGTGCGCGCCTGGTCTACCAACAATAAGCCAGCCTGCGTGAACAGCACCTTACGGCTGGTACGTTCAAGCAGCATGACTCCCAGCTCATCCTCAAGCTTACGGATCTGTCCGCTCAGCGTTGGCTGGCTGACATGGCACGCATCTGCGGCACGACGAAAATGGCGGTGTTCCGCCAGAGAAACCAGATATTCAAGATCGCGGATGTTCATTGTAATCCTCCAGACCACGATAGTTCGTGGCGATAGATAGCATAGCAATGAACGATTAGCCCTATCAAGAAGATGGAGAAATAATACGCACAGATTAGATCATGGCAGACGCGAGGAAATGCGGATGTCTTGGTGATGTGCCTATAAAAACAAGATGTTATTTCGAAGCTAGAGGTTGGCGGACTGAAGCAGTCCGCCATTTTTTTTACTTATGCCAGACGCTGTTTCGCGAAGGCAATTGCTGCGGCGACCTGCGCAGGGGCAACGCCACCCTGAGCGTTACGCTTATCGAGGCAGGATTGCAGTGCCAGAATCGGATAAACATCCGCTTCAATGATGGCGCTGAACTGCTTAAGTTGCTCCAGCGTCAACGCTTCCAGCGCTACACCTTGTTTGATCGCCTCAACCACCGCTTCACCCACGATATGGTGAGCTTCACGGAAAGGTACGCCCTTCGCCACCAGATAATCCGCCAGCTCCGTAGAGTTCGCGTAACCCTGTTCTGCCGCTTCCTGGCAACGCGGACGCTTCAACTGAATGCCATCCAACACCAGTGCCGACATATGCAGGCAGTCAAGCCAGGTATCCAGCGCGTCGAACAGGCCTTCTTTATCTTCCTGCATGTCTTTGTTGTAAGCCAGCGGCAGGCCCTTCAACGTCATCATCATGCCGGTCAATGCGCCCTGTACACGGCCACACTTACCACGGATCAGTTCCAGTGCATCCGGGTTTTTCTTCTGTGGCATCAGTGAAGAACCTGAAGTCACTTTATCTGACAGCTCGACAAAACCGGCTTCGCCTGTGTTGAAGAAAATCAGATCTTCAGCGAAACGCGACAGGTGCACCATGCCGATTGAAGCATCAGACAGCAGTTCCAGTACGTGGTCACGATCCGAAACGGTATCGAGGCTGTTACGCGTTGCAGAAGCAAAGCCTAACCAGCCAGCCAACTGCTCGCGATCAATCTCATACGCCGTACCTGCCAGCGCACCACAACCCAACGGACTAACGTCGAGGCGCTTCAGTGCATCCTGCAGACGGCTTTCATCGCGCGCCAGCATCTCAACGTAGGCCAGGCACCAGTGTGCAAAGGTAACCGGCTGTGCACGCTGTAAGTGGGTATAACCCGGCATGACGACGTCCTGATTGGCTTCTGCTGTCACAACCAGTGCTTGTTGCAGCTCACGGGTTGCTGCCAACAGTACGGCGACCTGCTCCTTACACCACAATTTCAGATCGGTAGCGACCTGATCATTACGGCTACGGCCCGTATGCAGTTTTTTACCCAGCGCACCGACTTTCTCAATCAGCTTGCCTTCTACCCAGCTGTGAATATCTTCTGCATCGCTTTGCAGGATCTGCTCTGGATTGGCACGTACTTCCGCCAGCAGCGCATTCAATGCAGCTTCCAACTGCTGCTGCTCATCACTGCTGAGCACGTTGACCGTTACCAACGCTTTTGACCAGGCAACGGAACCGATGATGTCCTGCTCCGCCAGGCGATAGTCAAAGCGCAGCGAGTCGTTGAACTGTTTGAACCGTTGGTCTGCTGCCTGAGAAAAACGTCCGCCCCAAAGTGCCATCTGAATGCTCCTGAATATCTGTTAAACAAAGGGCGGCTAACGCCGCCCTTGCAAAATGTGTCGCTTGCTGCGGTATTACTTTTTCTGCTCGTTCAACGCACGGATACGTGAAGAGAGCGAGAACAGGCGGATGAAACCGCCCGCGTGACGGTGATCGTACACTTCGTCTTCGCCGAAGGTCGCGAACTCTTCCGAGTACAGGCTGTTAGCAGAGGTTTTCTGCGTAGCGATCGCCTGACCTTTGTACAGTTGCAGTACCACTTCACCGTTCACTTCTTCTGCCAGTGATTCAGCTGCAGCCTGGATAGATTTACGCAGTGGTGCGAACCAACGGCCATCGTATACCACGTAAGCCATTTCATGGCCCAGCTGCTCACGCCATTTGAAGCTGTCACGATCCAGAACCAGCTGCTCAACCGCACGCAGTGCATTTACCATGATGGTGCCGCCAGGGGTTTCGTAGCAGCCACGAGATTTGATCCCAACCAGACGGTTTTCTACGATATCGATACGGCCAACACCGTGCTTAGCACCCAGCACGTTCAGTTTTTCCAGGCACTGGAATGGGCTCAGCTTCTCGCCGTTAACTGCAACCACACGACCTTTCTCAACGGTCACGGTGACATTTTCAGGCTGATCTGGTGCATCCAGGGGATCAACGGTCCACACCCAGCAATCTTTGGTCGGTGCGTTTGCTGGGCTTTCCAGTACGCCGCCTTCGGTAGAGATATGCCACGCGTTTTCATCACGGCTGTAGATTTTTTCCAGTGAAGCGGTGGTTGGGATGTTACGGACTTTCAGGTAGTCCAGCAGCGCTTCACGTGAACGCAGATCCCACTCACGCCATGGCGCAACCACTTTCAGCTGTGGTGCCAGTGCGGTGTAGGTGGTTTCGAAACGCACCTGATCGTTACCTTTACCGGTTGCACCGTGGCACAGCGCATCTGCGCCGACTTTCAACGCCAGCTCAACCTGCGCTTTAGCGATGATTGGACGTGCCATTGAAGTACCCAGCAAATAAGTGCCTTCGTACAGCGCACCTGTTTGCAGAACAGGGTAGATGTAATCACTGATGAATTCTTCGCGCAGATCAACAACGTGGCACTCAGAAGCCCCTGACTGCAGCGCTTTTTTCTCAACGCCTTCCAGATCAGCAGGGTCCTGGCCAATGTTGGCGACGAAAGCGACCACTTCACAGCCGCCGTAGTTCTCTTTCAGCCATGGAATGATGGCGGAAGTATCCAGGCCACCGGAGTAAGCCAGAACGATTTTTTTGATGTTTTGCGTTGCCATTTGGTCGTAATCCTTGAATCAGAGTCGTTTAAGCGAAAATCCGGGTGCCAATCGAGACACCATTGAACAGCTCAGGGAGTTGTTCAGCATGACGCCAGCTAGCGATATCTACCGGGCGTCCCAGAGTACGTGCTGCATCAAGCGCCGCACGTACTTTCACAATCATACCGTCAGTGATCACACCGTCAGCGATCAACTGTTCGGCTTTTTCTGCCGTCATTTCAGCCATGCGCTGACGGTTGCCATCCAGAATACCACTGACATCCGACAGCAGCACCAGGTCTGCACCCAGCGTTGAAGCCAGCGCGGTCGCGGCCTGATCGGCATTCACATTCATCAGTTCGCCTTCGGCGGTAATGCCGATAGAGCTGACAATCGGCATATAGCCGGCGTCCAGTAGCGTATGCAGCAACGCTGGGTTACCCGGCGTTGCCTGCCCTACGTGGCCAAGTTCAGGGTCGAATTGCGTGACATTCACCAACCCGGCATCACCCAGGCACAGGCCAACAGCGCGCAGGGCGTATTTGTTCGCCCAGGCAAGCAGCGTTTTGTTAGCCGTTCCTGCCAGTGCGCCAGTAATAATGTCGATTTGGTCGGCTGGCGTGACCCGCAGACCGTTTTTCTTCTGTACCGGCAGCGCCAGCTTTTTCATTAGCTCGTCAACCAGACAGCCGCCGCCGTGCACAATAATCAACGGGCGTTGATGGGCTGAACGATAGGCGACCAGGGCTTCAAACAGACGCGCCAGCGCCTCTTCGCTATCCAGCAGCACGCCGCCGAGTTTAATAATTAATGGATTGCTCATGACCTTTCCGCCGCTCAAATCAGTGACTGGGTTTCAGGGAAACCGAAACGGATATTCAGGCACTGCACGGCTTGCGATGCTGCACCTTTCAGCAGGTTGTCTTCTGCTGCGACCACAATCAGATGTTCGCCCTGCACGGCAAAGCCAATGTCGCAGTACGGCAGGCCAACCACGGCTTTCAGCGCGGGCACACCTTCTTCATAAACACGCACCAGCGGTTTATCGTTATAGGCGTTATGGAACGCCTGCGCCACATCTTCACGCGTTACGCCAGGATTCAGACGGCAGGTCGTGGTCGCCAGAATACCGCGCGGGAAGTTGCCCAGATGCGGTGTGAAAATCACTGGCGTGCCCAAATGCACGGCAATTTCAGGCTGGTGACGGTGATTAAACAGGCCATAAGCTTGCAGGCTCACTTCACACAGGCTGGTGTTGAGGTTGGCTTTACGTCCAGCACCGCTCACGCCGCTGGTGGCGTTAATCACTGGCCACTGCGCTTCGTTGATCAGACCGGCGTCAAGCAGCGGCTTGAGTGACAGTTGAGCTGCGGTAGGATAGCAACCCGGTACAGCCACTAATTGTGCCTGCGCGATGGCTTCACGGTTCCACTCAGCCAGACCATAAACAGCCTTATCTAGCCAGTCAGCGTGCTGGTGTGGGAAGCCGTAATATTGGGTGTAAAAAGCGCCATCATTGACACGGAATGCGCCTGACAGGTCGAACACCACGCAACCGGCTTTCAGGAACTCAGGAGCCAAATCGTGACTCACTTCGTGCGCGGTAGCGAGGAACACTACATCCACTTTATCTGCCCATTCAGCGGCATTGCTCAGCGGCTGCAGTGGCAGATCGATCACGCCCTTAAGCTGCGGATGAAGATCGGAAAGACGTTTTCCTGCATCCGGGCTTTGCGCGGAAACCGCCAGAGCGGTTATGTTCATATGTGGATGGCGATTGAGGAAAGTGGCAAGCTCTACGCCAGCATAGCCACTGGCACCAACGATCAGCGTATTCAACATCAGGCTGTATACCTTTTTACAGTCACACATTCCGGGTCGCGGCCTTGCCCCGTTGCCCACCATGTCGTTTGCAGCAAATTTGGGTTCACATGCATACGACGTTAATGTATTTTTATTCACTATTAATGCATGAATATTGATACATCCTAACTCAAGGACCGTCAACAGTGAAGACAAAATTACCGCCTTTTATCGAACTGTACCGCCAGTTGATCGCTACCCCGTCGATCAGTGCGACTGAAAGCGCGTTGGATCAGAGTAATGAAACTTTAATCAGTTTGCTGGCAGGCTGGTTCCGCGATCTGGGCTTCCAGGTTGAAGTACAGCCCGTGCCAGGAACGCGTCGTAAATTTAACATGCTGGCACGCAGTGGCGATGGCGCAGGCGGACTGCTGCTAGCCGGTCATACTGACACAGTTCCTTTCGATGACGGGCGCTGGACGCGCGATCCGTTCACCCTGACCGAACATGACAATAAACTCTATGGTCTGGGCACCGCAGATATGAAGGGCTTTTTTGCCTTTATTCTCGACGCGCTGCGTGATGTCGATGTGACAACACTGAAAAAACCGCTCTACATTCTGGCGACTGCCGATGAAGAAACCACCATGGCCGGTGCGCAGTATTTCGCGGAAAGTACGCATATCCGTCCCGACTGCGCCATCATTGGTGAGCCAACGTCACTCAAGCCGGTGCGAGCACACAAAGGTCACCTCTCGAATGCGATTCGCATTGAAGGACATTCCGGTCACTCCAGCGATCCGGCGCGTGGCGTTAATGCCATTGAGCTGATGCATGAAGCTATCGGCCACCTGATGGGGCTGCGCAACACGCTGAAAGAGCGCTATCACCACGCCGATTTCGCCATTCCCTATCCCACCATGAACTTTGGCCGCATCAGCGGCGGTGATGCAGTCAACCGTATCTGTGCATGCTGCGAACTGCATATGGACATCCGTCCGCTGCCAGGGCTGACGCTGGACGATCTGGATGGATTGCTGAATGAAGCGCTGGCACCGGTGAGCGAGCGCTGGCCTGGGCGTCTGACGGTGGGAGCCATGCATCCCCCTATCCCTGGCTATGAGTGTCCGAAGAATCATGAACTGGTGAAGGTGGTGGAAAAACTGCTGGGTGTTGAGACGGAAGTAGTGAACTACTGCACTGAAGCGCCATTTATTCAGCAGTTATGCCCAACGCTGGTACTGGGGCCGGGATCGATCAACCAGGCGCACCAGCCAGATGAATTTATCGATACCGCATTTATCAAGCCCACACGCGAACTCATTTCTCAAGTGGTACACCATTTCTGCCACTGTTAAGCAATAAATCGGGCATTTTGCTGATAATTCAGCAAAATGCCCCAGCAATTCCCTTTGACGGGTGATAAGAATAACTTATCTCGCTTCCCTCCAGTTAAATTCCATGAATTTCCGTTATTTAGCGACACGTTTATGTCAGTTTAAGTCAATTGACGAATCCATGATTACGTGGCTAGATAAAAGACGATGTTATGTCCACGTGATCTTATTCACAGATTTTCGGGCATATGTGGTGGTGTTTATTTAGACGATAAGGTTAACAGGGTCCAATGAACGAACAATATTCCGCAATGCGTAGTAACGTCAGTATGCTCGGCAAATTGCTCGGGGATACCATCAAGGATGCTTTAGGAGAGAACATCCTCGAGCGGGTAGAAACTATCCGTAAACTCTCGAAGTCATCCCGTGCCGGAAATGACGCTCATCGCCAGGAACTGTTGACCACACTGCAAAATCTGTCTAATGAGGAGCTACTGCCTGTTGCTCGCGCATTCAGCCAGTTCCTCAATCTGACCAACGTTGCTGAGCAGTATCAAACCATTTCCCGCAGCGGCGATGGCGCAAACCACCCTGAACTGCTGAAAAAGACCTTCGAAAACCTGAAACAGCAGGGCAACATCAGCGAGTCAGCGATCCGCGAAGCGATTGAATCGCTGTCGCTGGAACTGGTACTGACTGCGCACCCAACCGAAATCACCCGCCGTACGCTGATTCACAAACTGGTCGAAGTAAATAGCTGCCTGAAGCAGCTCGATCACAGCGACGTGTCCGAATACGAATACAACCAGATTATGCGCCGCCTGCGCCAGCTGGTGGCTCAGGCATGGCACACGGATGAGATCCGTAAATATCGCCCGACCCCGATCGACGAAGCTAAATGGGGCTTTGCCGTGGTTGAAAACAGCCTGTGGGAAGGCGTGCCAGCTTTCCTGCGCGAACTGAACGAACAGGTTGAAGAAACCTTTGGCATCAAGCTGCCAGTGGACTTCGTGCCGGTGAAATTCACTTCATGGATGGGCGGTGACCGTGATGGCAACCCAAACGTTGTGGCCAGCGTAACGCGTCATGCACTGCAACTGGGGCGCTGGAAAGCCGCCGACCTGTTCCTGCGCGATATCGCCGTCCTGATTTCCGAACTCTCGATGTCCGAATGTACTCCGGAAGTGCTGGAGTTAAGTGGCGATCCAGAAGCGATTGAGCCTTATCGTGTGATTCTGAAGCGTCTGCGCAGCCAGTTAATGAGCACCCAGGCCTACCTGGAGCGCCGCCTGAAAGGTGAGCGCCTGCCGCGTCCAGCAGACCTGCTGATCACCAACGAACAGCTCTGGCAGCCGCTGTATACCATTTATCAGTCACTGCAAAAGTGCGATATGGGGATCATCGCCAATGGCCAACTGCTGGATACGTTGCGCCGCGTGAAGTGTTTTGGTGTTCCGCTGGTCCGTATCGATATTCGCCAGGAGAGCACACGTCATACCCAGGCGATTGCCGAAATTACCCGCTATCTGGGCCTGGGCGATTATGAAAGCTGGTCTGAAGCAGACAAACAAGCCTTCCTGATCCGTGAACTGAACTCCAAGCGCCCGCTACTGCCACGGAGTTGGGAACCGACCGACGACACGCGTGAAGTGCTGGAAACCTGTCGCGTTGCGGCGGAAGTGCCGGAAGGCTCAATTGCTGCCTATGTTATTTCTATGGCAAAAACGCCGTCCGATGTACTGGGCGTGCACCTGCTGTTGAAAGAAGCGGGCATCACTTTCGCAATGCCAGTTGCCCCGCTGTTTGAAACCCTGGACGACCTGAACAATGCCAATGACGTTATGGGCCAGTTGCTCAATATCGACTGGTATCGCGGCTTTATTCAGGGCAAGCAGATGGTCATGATTGGCTACTCTGACTCAGCAAAAGATGCAGGTGTCATGGCGGCAAGCTGGGCACAGTATCAGGCACAGGATGCACTGATTAAAACCTGTGAAAAAGCCGGTATCGCTCTGACGCTGTTCCACGGACGCGGCGGCACCATTGGCCGTGGCGGCGCACCAGCGCATGCTGCCCTGCTGTCACAGCCACCGGGGAGCCTGAAAGGCGGCCTGCGTGTCACCGAACAAGGTGAGATGATCCGCTTTAAGTTCGGCTTACCGCAAGTGGCAGTGGCCAGTCTTTCGCTCTATACCGGTGCGATTCTGGAAGCGAACCTGCTGCCACCGCCAGAGCCTAAAGCGGAATGGCGTAACATCATGGACCAGCTCTCTGCGCACTCTTGTGCCATGTACCGTGGCTATGTGCGTGAGAATCCGGACTTCGTGCCTTACTTCCGTTCAGCCACACCAGAACAGGAACTGGGTAAGCTGCCACTCGGCTCACGCCCGGCGAAACGCCGTCCTACCGGCGGTGTTGAATCACTGCGCGCTATTCCGTGGATCTTCGCGTGGACGCAAAACCGTCTGATGCTGCCCGCCTGGCTGGGTGCCGGTGCGGCCATTCAACAGGCAATGAATGATGGCCACCGCGATCAGCTGGAAGCGATGTGCCGTGACTGGCCATTCTTCTCTACCCGTTTGGGGATGCTGGAGATGGTGTTCCTGAAAGCGGATTTGTGGCTGGCGGAGTATTACGATCAGCGCCTGGTAGATAAGTCACTGTGGCCGCTGGGGCAACAGCTACGCGACCAGTTAGAAGCGGATATTAAAGCAGTACTGACCATTGCTAACGATGCGCATTTAATGGCCGATCAGCCCTGGATTGCAGAATCCATCGCGCTACGTAATGTCTATACCGACCCACTCAACCTGCTCCAGGCCGAACTCCTGCATCGCGCCCGTGCGCAGGAAGCGCGTGGTGAAGAACCCGATGCCAGCGTTGAACAAGCGCTGATGGTCAGCATTGCTGGTGTTGCTGCAGGTATGCGTAACACGGGTTAATGATGGCTGCCCCGGTGAAAGCCGGGGAGAGATAATAAGTCAGAAAGGGTGCCAGGAGGGCACCCTTTTTTGATTCAAAGAGATTAGAGCAGCTGCGCCAGCCGGTTGATATCGGACTGAATAGCGCCAGCAGTGACATCACGCCCGGCACCAGGCCCGCGAATCACCAGTGGGTTATCACGATACCAGCGGCTTTCAATGGCAAACACGTTATCACAGGGTAACAGCGCTGCCAGCGGATGGTCGGCTCGCACGGCTTCAACACCGACACGGGCTTTCCCGTTAGCATCAAAACGCGCGACATAACGTAACACCAGACCCATCTCCTGCGCCGCTTCCAGGCGTTGCAGCATCTGCTCGTCAAGGGTTGCGCCATTTTCAAAGAAGTGGTCGATGGACTCATCAGCACAGCCCGCTGGCACCAGTGATTCCACACGGACCTGATCGGGTTCGATATCGTAGCCCGCTTCACGCGCCAAAATCACCAACTTACGCTTCACGTCCTGCCCGCTGAGGTCAACACGTGGATCGGGTTCAGTCAGCCCTTGCTGCCATGCCTGGTCCACCAGCTCGGTAAACGGCACCGTGCCATCAAACATCAGGAACAGCCATGAAAGTGTGCCGGAGAAAATGCCGCTAATCGCCAGAATGCTATCACCGCTTTCGCGCAGATCCCGTACGGTGTGGTTGATAGGCAAACCAGCACCAACCGTGGCGTTATACAGCCAATGGCGGTTTGTTTTCGCAAATGCATCGCGAATCTGACGCCACTGTGCGCTGCCAGAAGCGCCGGCAACCTTATTGGCACTGATCACGTGAAAACCGTGGCTGGCAAAATCATGATACTGCTGCGCCAGTGATTCACTGGCGGTCACATCCAACACCACCAGGTCATCAAACGGATGTTCACACATCCACAGGAACAGAGACTCTTCGTCGCGTTCTTGTGCTTCATCATCAAAGAAAGCCAATGCGCGGCTGGCATCCAGCCCCTGATAATTCAGCAAGCTGCGGCGGCTGTCTGCCACGCCAGCCAGCACATATTCAAAACCGGTACGCGCTGAAAGCGTCTCCTGTTCGCGAGCGAACAGCTCCAGCCAGCGCGAACCGATATTGCCTTTGCCAAACAGCATCAGGCCAATACGTTTTTCTGCCCGGAACAGAGACTGATGCAGCCCCTGAATCACATGCTGAGTCGGCCCGACCCGCAATACCGCCACCAGGCTGATATGATCTTCCGACTGCCAGATAAACTCGACGGGCTGATCCTGCAACTGCTGCCAGAAACGGTGGCTGTGCAGCGGGTTACGGGTTACACCCGCGCCGACAAGAGCCACCAGCGCCAAACCGTCACGCAGCTGCAAATGACCCGGCAGAGCAGCATCTTGCAACAGCTCAAACACGCTGTTCACGACTTCCGAGGTGTAGCAAAGCTGGATCAAACGGCGATCGAGATGTACTCCTACCGCTAACGGGCGCAGCTGCGCGCGTTTCAGTAACAGATCGATCTCTTTTTGCAGATGGGAGAAATCATGCTGCGCGGGGATCTCGATTTCGATCAGACAAACGTCATCATGGCTGGTAACGATACGTGCACCCGTGCCAGAAGCCAGCACGCGTTCAATACGCGTAGAACCCTGCTCTGGTTGATAGCTACAACGCAATTGCAGATCGATATCGCTGTTCGAGACCGGCTGTAAGGTACGAGTATGTAATACCGGTGCTGCCAGACGCGCCAGCTCACTGGCTTCATCCAGACGCAGCAGCGGGAGCAAGCAGGCATCGGAGACTTTACGTGGGTCGGCGCTGTACACACCGGCCACATCACTCCAGATGGTGACGCGCTTCACGCCAGCCAGCGCACCAATTTGGGTGGCTGAATAGTCTGAACCATTGCGTCCCAGCAGTACGGTTTCACCGCTGTCGTTACCGCTGATAAACCCAGTGACCACCACACGCTGATGTGGATGCTGAGCCAACAGAGCCTGTAACAGCGGCCATGACTTCCCTTCATCGACCTGAGGTTGTGCAGCACGCTCAGCACGCAGGAAATCACGTGCATCCAGCCAGCAGGCATCGATATCTCGCTGACACAGTACCGCAGCCATCAGTCGGGCTGACCAAATTTCACCGTGCCCAACGACTTCGGCATACACCGCCTCAGTGATTTTTCCATCCAGCAGTGCAGCAAGGCGCTCCAGATCACGGATAAACTCCGTGATCATCGGTTCTGCGATTTCAGCAGGCAGTAATGAGCCAATCAGCTCACTCTGGAAACGGCGTAAAGTCTGTTGCACCTGGTGAGCCGCCAGCCGATCGCTCTGGCTGAGCTTCAGCCAGCTAATCAGCTGATTGGTGGTGCTACCCGCAGCGGATACCACCATCAGATCGCCCGGTTGGCTATAACCCGCCATAATTTCCGCCACACGTTGATAGCAACGTGGGTCCGCCAGGCTACTCCCCCCAAATTTATGCAACTGCTTTATCGTCGGCGTTCCCGCGCCTGCTGAACTCGTCATGCTTACTCCTCGGAAGCGATCCGGAATGCGTTATCCAGATCGGCAATTAAATCTTCGTGATCTTCAATACCGGTTGAAATACGCAGCAACGTCTCGGAGATTCCGGCAGCCGCGCGTGCTTCAGCAGACATGCCCGCGTGGGTCATGGTTGCGGTATGAGAGATCAAACTTTCAACGCCTCCCAAAGACTCCGCCAGCGTAAACAGCTGCAAGGCTTTGAGGAAACGGCGTAGGCGGGCTTCATCACCATCAAACTCGAAGCTTAACATGGCGCCAAAACCGCGTTGTTGACGGGCCGCATACTCGTGACCCGCATTTTCAGGCAACGAAGGATGATACAGCTTTTTCACCAAAGGTTGTTGCTTTAGGTAATCAACTATCGCCAGTGCATTACGCTGTGCTGCCGCCATACGCGGTGCCAGAGTGCGCATACCGCGCAGCAGCAGGTAGCTATCAAACGCGCCGCCTGTTACACCAATATTATTGGCCCACCACGCCATCTCCGTCGCGACCGCAGGATCTTTCGAAACCACAGCACCGGCCACAACATCGGAGTGTCCATTGAGATATTTTGTGCAGGAGTGGATAACCAAATCCGCACCCAGCGCCAGCGGGTTTTGTAATGCCGGGCTCAGGAAGGTGTTATCAACCACACTGACAGCACCCGCTTCACGCGCGGCCTGACAGATGGCCGCGATATCCACTACGCGCAGCAGAGGGTTACTTGGGCTTTCGACCAGAACCAGTTTTGGTTTTTCCGCCATGGCAGCGGCTAATGCCGCTTTATCGCCCTGATCGACAAATTTCACGCGGTAAGCGCCGCGCTTGCTCAGGCTGTCAAACAGACGATAGCTACCGCCGTAGCAGTCATGCGGGGCGACCAGCAGATCGCCAGGCTTCAGAAACACGGTGGTGACCAGATGGATCGCAGACATACCGGTATTGGTCAATACTGCACCCGCACCGCCTTCCAGTTCTGCCAGGGCGCGCTGCACGACATCACGCGTTGGATTACCACGACGCGAGTAGTCATGTGCACGAGGCTGGTTGAAATCAAGGAAGTTATAGGTACTGGAGAGGTGAATCGGGGGGACAACGCAGCCATATTGCTCGTCATCATTCAAACCGCTGCGTACTGCGATGGTTGCCTGTTTACGCGTCATGGTGCTTACTGTTCCTGAAGCTGAGAATAAAAGAGGCCACAGGATAACACCCCCAATTTAGACGTCAATACATCTGGACATCTAAATGTCTTTGCGTATAGATTGAGCAGAAGCGCAATACCCGCTAAAATTATGCGTCATCGCCTGTCTGCAGGGTTTATGCCACAGGGATGTACCGATAAAATGCGCATTTTCATCGGTAAGGCATCTGGAAATCGGGCATAATCCCCCCTTTTCCCCACATTTAACTTTTATTGATTAAGGTAAACCATGGCTGAATGGAACGGCGAATATATCAGCCCCTATGCTGAGCACGGTAAGAAAAGCGAGCAGGTCAAGAAAATCACGGTTTCTATTCCGCTGAAAGTTTTGAAGATTTTGACTGATGAGCGTACTCGTCGTCAGGTCAACAACCTGCGCCACGCTACCAATAGTGAACTGCTGTGCGAAGCGTTTCTGCACGCCTTTACCGGACAACCGCTGCCAGATGATGTTGATTTGCGCAAAGAACGCGGCGATGAGATCCCGGAAGAAGCCAAAGTGATTATGCGTGAAATGGGCATCGATCCCGATACCTGGGAATACTGATTTTTAGCCATAAAAAAACCCAGCCTAAGCCGGGTTTTTTTGTAGCCGAATCCGAAGACTCGGCTAGCGAAAACTTATTTTGAACCAGGGATGCTGAAACGCTTGTTGAAGCGATCAACACGGCCACCGGTATCAACAACACGCTGCTTACCAGTGTAGAACGGGTGGCAGTTACCACATACGTCCAGGTTCAGAGTACCGGTCATGGTTGAACGGGTGTTGATCACGTTGCCGCAAGAGCAAGAGATAGATACAGCTTCGTACTTAGGATGGATATCTTTTTTCATGGGAAACCTCAGAAAAGGCCGTGTCGCTCTCCGTGCCAGGTTAATCCTGCACAGCACCACACGCGATTGAACAATAAGTTATGTTTTCTTTGACGAGGAACACCTCACCAAAGGCGGCATATTATACAGCCCAGCCCGCCTGGGTGCAAATAGCACAGAAGATATCCCCTCACGGCGAAAGCCGTTACACTGTTTTTCCTTTTATTCCGCCGGATTGAGATTGCCATGCCCGTTGTTCAGGTCGCCTTACCCGTTCCGTTGCCTCGCCTGTTTGACTACCTGCCTGCAACGGAGAAGTTGCCAGTTGCAGGTGCGCGGGTCAGCGTGCCGTTTGGCAACCGTAAACTGGTTGGCGTGGTCGTCAATATCCGTGATACCAGCGATCTTCCGCTACATCAGCTAAAACCGATTGCAGAAGTCCTGGATAACGAATCCCTGTTCTCCCCTTCCCTGTGGCGTGTTCTGACCTGGGCGGCCAGCTACTATCAATCGCCGCTGGGAGAAGTCCTCAACCATGCGCTACCGGTGTTATTGCGCCAGGGAAAACCGGCGGAAGATGCCCCATTATGGCAATGGGTCATCACTGAATTAGGCCAGGCAACGCTGCCGGAGAGCCTGAAGCGAGCCCCAAAGCAGCAACAGGCGCTGGCAGCCCTGCGGCAAAAGCCGCTCTATCGTCATCAGGTCAGCGACCAGGACCTCACTGAAACCGCACTGCAAGCGCTGCGCAGTAAAGGGCTGTGCGAACTGCACCAGCAACGCGCCCAGCCTCACGACTGGCGGACAGATTTTGCCATTCTCGGTGAACGCCTGCGCCTGAATACCGATCAGGCCACGGCAGTCGGGGCGATTCGCGCCGAAGATGACCGTTATGTTCCCTGGCTGCTGGCAGGGATTACCGGTTCAGGTAAAACCGAGGTCTATCTCAGCGTGCTGGAAAATGTATTGGCGCGCGGGCAGCAGGCGCTGGTCCTGGTACCGGAAATCGGCCTGACACCCCAGACAATTGCCCGTTTCCGCGAGCGCTTCAAAGCCCCTGTCGATGTACTGCACTCCGCCTTAAATGACAGTGAGCGTCTGGCGGTATGGCTGCGCGCACGTCAGGGGGAAGCCGCTATCGTGATCGGCACCCGCTCGGCGCTGTTTACCCCGCTGGCGCGTCCGGGAGTGATCATCATTGATGAAGAGCATGACAGCTCCTACAAACAGCAGGAAGGATGGCGCTATCATGCACGCGACCTGGCCGTACTGCGCGCACGTGAAGAGGGCATCCCGATTGTTATGGGGTCAGCGACACCTGCACTGGAGACGTTGCACAATGTCACCAGCGGCAAATACCGTCAGCTGAATTTAACCCGACGCGCAGGTAACGCCCGCCCGGCATTACAGCAGTTGCTTGATCTTAAAGGTGCGCGCATTCAGGGCGGCTTAGCACCGGCATTAATCAAGAAAATGCGCGAGCACCTGCAAGCAGATAACCAGGTGCTGCTGTTTCTGAACCGTCGCGGCTTTTCTCCTGCGCTGCTGTGCCATGACTGTGGCTGGATTGCCGAATGCCAGCGTTGTGAACACTACTACACCTTACATCAGCAGCAGCGCCAGCTCCGTTGCCACCACTGCGATAGCCAACGACCACTGCCAAACCAATGCCCTCAGTGCGGATCAACTCACCTGCTGCCGGTGGGAGTGGGAACCGAGCAGCTAGAGCAGCATCTTTCGACGCTCTTCCCGCAGGTGCCGATATCCCGTATTGACCGGGATACCACCAGCCGCAAAGGAGCGCTGGAAAAACATCTGGCGGAAGTTCACCGCGGTGGCGCACGCATTCTGGTGGGCACACAAATGCTGGCTAAAGGACATCACTTCCCCGATGTCACTCTGGTGTCGTTGTTGGATGTGGATGGCGCGCTGTTCTCCGCTGACTTCCGCGCGGCTGAACGCTTTGCTCAACTTTATACTCAGGTTGCAGGCCGTGCGGGTCGTGCGGGCAAACAAGGCGAAGTGCTGTTGCAAACCCATCATCCGGAACATCCCCTGCTCCAGACATTGCTGCACCAGGGCTATTTTGCGTTTGCTGAACAGACGTTACGCGAACGGCAGATGCTCCATCTGCCACCGTGGACCAGCCATGCGATTTTCCGCGCTGAAGATCTGGATAATCAGCAGGCGGCAGAGTTCCTTACTCAGCTGCGTAATTTGCTGGAAGCCAGCCCATTAAAAGATGCTGCGCTGTGGCTGATGGGCCCAATCCCGGCCTTACAGGCAAAACGCAGCGGCAGGTGGCGCTGGCAACTGCTGATTCAGCACGCTTCACGGAAACGGCTACAGCAGTTGCTGAGCAGTTCACTGCCGCTGATTAACACCCTCCCCGCCGCTCGTAAGGTGAAGTGGACGCTGGATATTGACCCGACCGAAAGCTAAGGGTGGTTTGCGAGCAGGATCGAAAAAAGTCGTATAACTCACACTTTTTCTGCAAATTAAGTAACAGCCAATGCCAGCAATGGTTTAAAACAGAGCTTCAGCCCACAAATATTCAGGGCTTAGACCGACGTCAGGAGCGATGAGTTGCAGCAGAATCAGCAGTCCCCTTCTATCACAATGAAGGATGTAGCCGAAAAAGCGGGCGTATCCACCGCTACCGTCTCACGGGCGTTAATGAACCCGGATAAAGTCTCTGCCGCCACCCGGCAAAAAGTTGAATCAGCCGCTCAGGCCATCGGTTATGCACCCCATGTCTTGACGCGCAATACTCGCCGGGGTGAAACACAGACCATCCTGATTATCGTGCCTGATATCTGCGATCCGTTTTTCAGTGAAATCATTCGCGGTGTGGAAGAGACAGCGGCAAAGCAGGGCTACATTGTCCTGATTGGCGACTGCGCCCACCAGAATCAGCAGGAAAAATCATTCCTTAACCTGATGCTGACCCGGCAGATTGACGGCATGGTGCTGTTAGGTTCGCAACTGCCGTTTGAAGCCAGCACGGAAGAGTTGCGCAATCTCCCGCCAATGGTGATGGGCAATGAGTTCGCGCCTGAAATGTCACTGCCAACGGTACATATCGACAACCTCACGGCGGCCTTTGAGGCGGTCAACCATCTGTTGCAGCTTGGACATCGTGACATTGCCTGCATCGCAGGGCCAGAAGAGACGCCGTTAAGCCAGTATCGCCTGGAAGGCTATATACAGGCTTTACGCCGTAATGGCCTGACGGTCGATCCCCGCTATATTGTAAGGGGCGATTTTACCTTTGAAGCGGGATCGCAGGCGATGAAGCAGCTGATGAGCCTGCCAAACCCACCACGCGCGCTGTTCTGTCATAGCGATATTATGGCGCTGGGTGCGATGAATCAGGCTCGTAACCTCGGGTTGCGCATTCCTCAGGATCTCTCGGTCGTCGGGTTTGATGATATCGAGCTATCGCGCTACTGGGATCCCCCGCTGACCACGGTGGCGCAGCCGCGTTATCAGATTGGACGTGAGGCGATGTTGCTATTGTTAGAGGAGCTGCAAGGAAAACGGGTGAACAGCGGTTCAAGGCTGCTGGATGCCGAATTGAAAGTGCGAGGGAGCACCGCACCTGTGGCAAAAACGAAAAAGTAAGGCCACCGCCATGCTATTTTCAGCTTATTCTTAAGGCGAACACGGCTGGTCAAACTATCGACCCTTACAGTAACATTGCGAACTTCTGCCCGGGCGAACATCGCAACGTTTTTCTTGCCCGTTTGGCACTGTCAGTTAAGGAAAGTGAACGAGAGTGGCACAAAGAGATTATGTAGGCCGCGGGCGTTCAACAGGGACGCGTCGCAAAAGCAACAGTCGGGGTAAGAGCAGCAAAGGCGGTTCTGGTGCCTCTAAGGTGATGATAGTACTGGCAGCCGCCGTACTGGTCACGTTTGCGGGTGGGCTATGGTTTATTGCCCATCATAAAAAGGAAGAAGAGAAGGTCATTCCCGACCACAAGACCGTGGGGAATGGCCTGCCACCGAAACCTGAAGAGCGCTGGAAATACATTAAAGAGTTGGAAAACCGCCAACTTACCGTTCCCACACCTACTGAACCTTCGGCGGGTGGCGGCGTTCAGTCTCAGACTCAGCTGACTGATGAACAGCGTCAACTGCTGGAACAGATGCAGGCTGACATGCGCCAGCAGCCCACACAATTAAATGAAGTGCCGTGGAACCAGCAGACGCCGGCTCAACGCCAGCAGACTTTGCAGCAAATGCAAACTCAGCAGCGCCAGCCGCAAGCGCCACAGCCCGTGACGCAACCCTCAGCACAACAGCAATATCAGCATCAACAACAGATGCTCGCTCAACAGCAGCGTCAGGAACAGCAACGTCAGCAACAGTTGCAGAACCAACAGCGGCAGCAACAACTGCGCCAACAGCAGTTGCAGGAACAGCAGCGTCAGGAGCAGCAACGCCAGCAACAACCTGCCCCGGTCACGCGTGAGCAGGATGTCTTAAAAGCTAAGCCCGTGGAAAAAGCCCCCAGCCAACGCTGGTTAATTCAGTGCGGCTCCTTCAAGGGAACCGACCAAGCGGAATCAGCGCGTGCTGCTCTGGCATTCGAAGGTTTTGAAAGCCGGGTCAGTAGTGGCGGAGGCTGGCATCGCGTGGTCATCGGTCCCTATAAAGATCGCGCTAGCGCAGACAATGTGCTGAGAACCCTGCGTAGTGGTGGCCATTCAAACTGTATTCCCCTCGCTGCCGGGGGTTGAAACCCGCTAAACCCGCCCCATATCAGGTTGCATGATGCTCCGCGTGAAAACGCGGAGCCCTTTTCCCACAGCAACAAGGGGTCTGCCCGTGACAACAATAGTAAGCATTCGACGTAACGGCCAGGTAGTGATTGGCGGTGATGGCCAGGCTACGCTCGGCAACACCGTAATGAAAGGCAATGTTAAAAAAGTACGTCGTCTCTACAACGACAAAGTGATCGCTGGTTTTGCCGGTGGCACCGCAGATGCCTTCACACTGTTTGAGCTGTTTGAACGCAAACTGGAAATGCACCAGGGACACCTGGTGAAAGCCGCCGTCGAGCTGGCAAAAGACTGGCGTACCGACCGTATGCTGCGTCGACTGGAAGCACTGCTGGCAGTCGCAGATGAGAACGCTTCGCTGATTATCAGCGGCAACGGTGACGTGATTCAGCCAGAAAATGACCTGATCGCTATCGGTTCTGGCGGTCCTTTCGCTCAGGCAGCCGCACGCGCTCTGCTGGAAAATACGGAACTAGGTGCACAAGAGATTGTGGCTAAAGCGCTCGATATCGCTGGCGACATCTGCATCTACACCAACCATAACGTCAATTTTGAAGCACTCCCGTCTAAGGCGTAAGGATCGAAATCATGTCTGAGATGACTCCCCGCGAAATCGTCAGCGAACTGAATCGCTTTATCGTTGGCCAGGATGGCGCAAAGCGCGCTGTCGCTATCGCACTGCGTAACCGCTGGCGTCGCATGCAGCTCGACGAAGAGCTGCGCCATGAAGTCACACCAAAAAATATTCTGATGATTGGCCCAACGGGTGTCGGTAAAACCGAGATCGCCCGTCGTCTGGCAAAGCTGGCCAATGCGCCATTCATCAAGGTTGAAGCGACCAAATTCACCGAAGTGGGTTATGTCGGCAAAGAAGTCGACTCCATCATTCGTGACCTGACTGACTCCGCCATTAAAATGGTACGCGTTCAGGCGATTGAGAAAAACAAATACCGCGCAGAAGAGTTGGCGGAAGAGCGCATTCTTGATGTGCTGATCCCACCGGCAAAAAATAACTGGGGCCAGTCCGAACAGCCACAGGAGCCTTCTGCTGCACGCCAGTCTTTCCGCAAGAAACTGCGTGAAGGCCAGCTGGATGATAAAGAGATCGAAATCGACCTCGCCGCTGCGCCAATGGGCGTAGAGATCATGTCTCCTCCGGGCATGGAAGAGATGACCAGCCAGTTGCAGTCAATGTTCCAGAACCTCGGCGGTCAGAAGCAGAAACCACGCAAGCTGAAAATCAAAGAAGCGATGAAGCTGCTGGTGGAAGAAGAAGCGGCAAAACTGGTCAACCCAGAAGAGCTGAAACAAGACGCTATTGATGCCGTTGAGCAGCACGGTATCGTGTTTATCGACGAAATCGATAAAATCTGTAAGCGTGGGCAGAGCTCAGGCCCGGATGTCTCACGTGAAGGCGTTCAGCGTGACCTGCTGCCGTTGGTAGAAGGTTGCACCGTTTCGACCAAGCACGGGATGGTCAAAACCGACCACATCCTGTTCATCGCTTCTGGCGCATTCCAGGTTGCGAGCCCGTCAGACCTGATCCCAGAGCTGCAAGGTCGTTTACCGATTCGCGTTGAGCTACAAGCGCTGACCGTCAATGATTTTGAACGTATCCTGACCGAGCCAAGTGCCTCTGTCACCGTACAGTACAAAGCGTTGATGAACACCGAAGGCGTGAACATCGAATTCACCGAAGATGGTATTCGTCGCATCGCAGAAGCGGCATGGCAGGTTAACGAGACCACCGAAAACATCGGTGCACGTCGTCTGCATACTGTGCTTGAGCGCCTGATGGAAGATATCTCCTATGACGCCAGCGATCTCAATGGACAGTCATTTACCATTGATGCTGACTATGTTGGCAAACATCTGGATCAGTTGGTCGCCGACGAAGATCTGAGCCGCTTTATCCTGTAATTCGCCGCTCAGTGAATGCCGAATGCCAGTCAGTTTATGCTGCCTGGCATTTTTGTTTCTGCCACTCACGCCCCATGTTTGCACAAACAGATTGAAACACCGCCCTTTTTATCCCCTGATGCTTTTGCCAACAATCTGTGTATAGCGATATACTTACGGCTCCTGTGGTCAACAGACGAAACCGCTATGAAATACGATACATCTGAACTCTGCGACATCTACCATGAAGACGTGAATGTGGTTGAACCGCTCTTTTCAAACTTTGGTGGTCGCACCTCATTCGGTGGTCAGATAACCACAGTCAAGTGCTTCGAAGACAACGGCTTGTTATACGACCTGCTAGAAGAGAATGGCCGTGGACGCGTACTGCTGATCGATGGCGGTGGTTCCGTGCGCCGGGCACTGGTCGATGCACAACTGGCACGACTCGCTGCGCAAAACGAATGGGAAGGCCTGGTCGTTTACGGCTCAGTACGTCAGGTTGATGAGCTGGAAGAACTGGATATTGGCATCCAGGCGATTGCCGCCATTCCAGCGGGTGCCGCGGGTGAAGGCATTGGGGAGAGTGACGTTCGGGTCAACTTTGGTGGCGTAACATTCTTCTCCGGCGACCACCTCTACGCCGACAACACCGGCATGATCCTCTCTGAAGACGCGCTCGATATCGAATAACGCGCAAAAAAAACGGGTGCTTCAAGCACCCGTTAGACGATGGCTGAGGCTGTTACACCTCTTCCATTTTTCCCAGCAGTGAGCGTAAACGTTCCTGCCATGCAATCTGCTCTTCTTTCAGATGCTGATTTTCACGAATCAGGGAATCGTGATTGCCTGCAGCCTGCTGTGCTTCATTTTTCAGCACGTTGTTCTGCTCTTTCAGCTCTTCAATTTCCATCTGCAGCAAAGTGATGGTATCAATCGCCTGCTGTACTTTCGATTCCAGTTTCTCGAACACTTCAAATGACATCTTTTTGACTCTCCCAAACCTTGCAAGGCGGTGATACTGCTCGCCTCCGCGCAAATCGCAACGCGATCGCACCGAGACAGCAACGATGAATCGATTGTAAGTAGCCTCATCGCGCAAGTCCAGCAACGCAAAGGGTTTGATCTCCAACTGTCACACTTTTCAGCCTATGCTGAAAAGTGAGGTATCACTGAATCCCACCACGAGAAAAACCAACCCCCCGGCTCGATATGATGGTTTATGAAAGCCACAGCACGCGAAAACGCTCATTTTTTTGACGAGGGACACAAATTTTAATTTCGCTATTTCTCGTTTATGCTCGTTAACGATAAATTCACATCAACCCTACATACAGCTCGGGGTATCTCACGGATGAGCACGACAATTGATAAAATTTAACCTCGCTTCAGGAATACCAACATGAGTCAAACAACAAGTACTCTCAAAGGTCAATGCATCGCCGAATTCCTTGGCACCGGATTAATCATCTTCTTCGGTGCCGGCTGCGTGGCTGCGTTAAAGCTGGCGGGTGCCAGTTTTGGTCAGTGGGAAATTTGCATCATCTGGGGTTTAGCTGTCTCCATGGCGGTTTACCTCAGTGCAGGCGTTTCAGGCGCTCACCTCAATCCCGCTGTTACGGTTGCGCTCTGCCTGTTCGCTAACTTCGAAGGCCGCAAAGTTGTTCCCTACATTCTGGCGCAAGTCGCTGGCGCATTTTGTGCAGCCGCGCTGGTATATGGCCTCTACTACAATCTGTTTTATGATTATGAACAAAGCCATCAGATGGTACGCGGCACGGCTGCAAGCCTCGACCTGGCCGGTATTTTCTCTACCTACCCGAACCCACACATTGGTGTTGGTCAGGCGTTCCTGGTAGAAATGGTGATTACCGCCGTTCTGATGTCAGTGATCATGGCCCTGACTGACGATGGCAATGGCGTGCCGCGCGGCCCACTGGCGCCACTGTTGATTGGTTTGCTGGTTGCCGTTATCGGTGGATCTATGGGTCCATTGACGGGCTTCGCACTGAACCCGGCACGTGATTTCGGACCAAAGCTGTTCGCCTTCTTTGCAGGCTGGGGTGAGGTTGCCTTTACCGGTGCCCGTGATATCCCGTACTTCCTGGTCCCTATTTTTGGACCACTGGTCGGTGCTTGCCTCGGTGCTTTCGGTTATCGCGCCCTGATTAGCCGCCATTTGCCAACTAACCTGGCAACAGAAGAAAAACCGGTCGCGCGCGCTGAGCAGCGTAAAGCGTAAGTTTCACCTTTACTCATTCAGGAAAGCATTATGTCTTCAAATAGTGATAAAAAATATATTGTTGCGCTCGATCAGGGTACTACCAGCTCTCGCGCCGTAGTGCTGGATCACGATGCCAATATCGTTGCGGTTTCCCAGCGTGAATTTACCCAAATCTACCCGAAAGCAGGCTGGGTAGAGCACGATCCAATGGATATCTGGGCTTCACAAAGCTCCACGCTGGTAGAAGTTCTGGCCCACGCAGACATCAGTTCCGATCAGATTGCGGCGATTGGTATCACCAACCAACGCGAAACCACCATCGTGTGGGAAAAAGAGAGCGGCAAGCCGATCTATAACGCCATTGTCTGGCAGGACCCACGTACCGCCGACTACTGTAATAAGCTGAAAAAAGAGGGCCTGGAGGAGTACATCCAGAGCAGCACCGGTCTGGTGATTAACCCTTACTTCTCTGGCACCAAAGTGAAATGGATCCTTGACCATGTCGAGGGTGCGCGTGAACGCGCAAAACGCGGTGAACTGCTGTTTGGTACCGTGGATACCTGGCTGGTATGGAAGATGACCCAAGGCCGTGTTCACATCACGGATTATACCAATGCCTCACGTACCATGTTGTTCAACATCCACACCTTAGAGTGGGACCAGAAGCTGCTGGATGTGCTCGATATTCCGCGCGAAATGCTGCCAGAAGTGAAGTCTTCTTCTGAAATCTACGGGCAGACCAACATCGGTGGTAAAGGCGGTACGCGTATTCCGATCGCCGGGATCGCCGGGGATCAGCAAGCCGCGCTGTATGGCCAACTCTGTGTTCAGCCGGGCATGGCAAAGAATACCTATGGCACCGGTTGCTTCATGCTGATGAATACCGGCACTGAAGCTGTGACCTCGAAGAATGGCCTGTTGACCACCATCGCCTGCGGCCCGCGTGGCGAAGTAAACTATGCACTGGAAGGTGCGGTATTCATCGGTGGAGCCTCCATTCAGTGGCTGCGCGATGAGATGAAACTGTTCAGTGATTCACAAGACTCTGAATACTTCGCCACTAAGGTCAAAGACAGCAACGGCGTGTATATGGTGCCTGCGTTCACTGGTCTCGGCGCGCCTTACTGGGACCCGTATGCCCGTGGTGCGATCTTCGGCCTGACCCGTGGTGCGAATGCTAACCACATCATCCGTGCGACGCTGGAGTCAATTGCCTACCAGACACGTGATGTACTGGAAGCCATGCAGAATGACGCCAATACGCGTCTGCAATCACTGCGCGTTGACGGCGGTGCAGTCGCCAACAACTTCCTGATGCAGTTCCAGTCAGACATTCTGGGAACGCGCGTTGAGCGCCCAGAAGTGCGTGAAGTGACCGCATTGGGTGCGGCTTACCTGGCAGGCCTCGCCGTTGGCTTCTGGAATGACCTTGAAGAAGTGCGCGCGAAATCGGTGATTGAACGTGAGTTCCGTCCTGGTATTGAGACCACACAGCGTAACTTCCTCTACGCAGGTTGGCAGAAAGCCGTTTCCCGCGCGCAGAAATGGGAAGATCACGAGGAATAATTAACCACCCTCACCCTGACCCTCTCCCTTAAAGGGAGAGGGAACATTCGCATAATATCCAGCCTTGAATGCACACCAACACCGCTTTGGGACTGGCACCTGCACTGGCCTCTTATTCAGCACTGACTGCTCCCTCTCCTGTTTGCGGGAGAGGGCTGGGGTGAGGGAAAAATGGCGTAGTGCTGTGCTACACTCTCTGCCTGTTTTTCCAACTGACATTTCACATGAAACGCGAACTCGCTATCGAATTTTCCCGTGTCACTGAAGCAGCAGCACTGGCTGGCTATCGCTGGCTTGGGCGTGGAGACAAAAACGTAGCCGATGGTGCAGCAGTTAATGCCATGCGCCAGGTGCTCAATACCATTGCCATTGATGGACAGATTGTCATTGGTGAAGGTGAAATCGACGAAGCGCCGATGCTCTACATCGGTGAGAAAGTGGGTACCGGCCAGGGCGACGCGGTCGATATCGCCGTTGATCCTATCGAAGGCACCCGCATGACGGCAATGGGTCAGGCGAATGCGCTGGCGGTGATGGCAGTCGGCGAAAAAGGCAGCTTCCTGCACGCGCCCGATATGTACATGGAGAAGCTGATTGTTGGACCCGCCGCGCGTGGTGCCATCGATCTGCATCTGCCACTGGAAACGAATCTACGTAATATCGCTGCGGCGCTGAATAAACCCCTGACTGAACTCACAGTCTCCATCCTCGCGAAACCACGCCACGACGCAACTATCGCTCAGCTCCATCAGCTTGGTGTGCGCGTATTCTCTTTCCCGGATGGCGATGTTGCGGCTTCCATTCTCACCTGCATGCCCGACAGTGAAGTGGATGTGATGTATGGCATTGGTGGCGCGCCAGAAGGTGTGGTGTCTGCAGCGGTGATCCGTGCGCTGGATGGCGATATGCAAGGGCGCTTACTGCCACGCCATCAGGTAAAAGGAGATTCAGAAGAGAACTGTCGCCTCGGCGAAAATGAACTTCAGCGCTGTGCGGAGATGGGCATTGAAGCAAACCGCGTACTGCCACTCTCAGAGATGGCACGCAGCGACAACGTGGTGTTTGCGGCCACCGGTATCACTACCGGCGACCTGCTTAAAGGGATCAGCCGTCAGGGCAATATCGCCAGCACCGAGACGCTGTTGATCCGCGGTAAATCGCGAACCATTCGCCGCATCCAGTCGATTCACTATCTTGATCGCAAAGACGCGGCGTTACAGCCTTTTATTCTGTGACGTGTTGGCTGCCACTTTCCGGATTACGCGAGAGAGGCAGCCAGCAAAGCAGCATCACCAGTGCGGTCAGAAACATCAGCATCCCCACGCTGGACTGATCGTGCTGCGGTAGCAACGCGGAGGCCCAGGCAACAAACCCCGCCCCCAGGTTCTGCAATCCACCCAGCAAAGCACCTGCTGTGCCCGCGAGCCAGGCATAGGGTTCCATCGCGCCAGAGGTAGCCAGTGGAAATAACATACCCGCACCGAAGAAGAACAGTGCCGCCGGCACCAGCAGCGTCCAGATGTTCATGACCCCGAACCAGGCAGGCAACCACATCAGGAAACCTGCGGCCAGGCAGCTATTCACGCCCGTCCACATCAAACTATTCCAGCTTGCGCCATCGCGCCCCGCATACCAGGCACCAAAAAAGGCCGCCGGGATAGGCAGAATAAACAGCACGCTTACCGTCAGGCTACTTAAGCCCAACACGCCGCCCAGCAGAACGCCGCAGCTGGCTTCGAACACCGCGATACCGGCCAACGCACCAATCAGCAGTAGTAAAAAGCGTACAAAGCGCCCATCACGTAAGAGTAACGTGTAACGCTGGAAAAAAGGTGTCGTGCTCTTCTGCCCGATGCGAGTTTCCGGCAACCAGCGAGACATCGCCCCAGTGACCAACAAACACAGCAGCAGCAAGAAGGCAAAACAGGCGTGCCAGCTAAACCAGCGCGTCAGTGCGGCCCCGACCAGCGGTGCCAGTAGCGGGCTCATTAGCAGACCCATATTGAGCAGGCTATTTGCCCGGCGCAGAGACTGGCCGTCATACAGATCGCGCGGTAGGGTGCGCGCCATAACACCACCCACACCGGTTCCCATGCCCTGAATCGCACTTCCCAGCACCAGCATATTGAGCGAGGTTGCCATCAGTGAAACGCCAGCACCCAACATAAACAGCAGCATGCCAAACAGAATCACTGGACGCCGTCCGGTGCTGTCAGAAATCGGGCCGTAGATCAGCTGTGATGCGCCATAGGTGATCAAATACGCGGCCATCACACGCGGCATCTCGCCGTTTCTTACATTCAGTGCTTCCGCAATTTGCGCCATCGCGGGCACATAAATGGTCTGCGCCATCTGACCAACAGCCAGCAATACCAACAACATAAAAATAATATGGCGATTTTCTAAGGGGGTTTTCATCAAATACCGTAACAAGCATCTAAAATTTAAACAGATAACAGCAGGAAAACAGACATGCTGCCCTAATGGCGGTGCAAAATATCAGTTTCCTGTGACAAAGCGAGGGGTGATGATTCCGCAGTTTGACTATCACGTGTAAAGAAAAATATCCGCCCTGTAAAAACAACAGCACAGCAGGTGATCGTGGGTGCTATCCATTTGATCATTCGGGTCATGTGGGGGTTCAGGCAGTAGAAAAATCACACGCGGCATCGCAGGATAATCACCAGGTGAAAATAGTCCTACTAAGGAGAACTCATGGCCGAATGGGTCACTGCAAAGGTGCAAGAGATCGAGAACTGGACGGATGCATTGTTCAGCCTGCGCGTCACCGCGCCAATTGATACTTTTACTGCGGGTCAGTATGCCAAACTGGCGCTGGAAGTGAATGGTGAGCGCATTGTACGCGCTTACTCATACGTTAATGCGCCCAATGATCAGCTGCTGGAGTTCTATCTGGTTACCGTGCCGGAAGGTAAACTCAGCCCACGCTTACAGGCGCTCCAGCCGGGTGATGAGGTGCTGATCACCAAAGAGGCGGCAGGATTCTTCATCCTCGATGAAATTCCGCCGTGCGAAACCTTGTGGATGCTGGCGACTGGCACCGCAATCGGCCCTTACCTGTCGATTCTGCAACAGGGCGAGGGATTAGATCGCTTTGAGAATATCGTCTTGCTACACGCGGTACGCTACGCGGCTGACCTGAGCTATTTACCGTTGATGCAACAGCTACAGCAGATTTATCAGGGCAAGCTGCGTATTCAAACCGTTGTCAGCCGCGAAACCACGGCGGGTGCATTAACGGGACGCGTCCCGGCATTAATTGAAAGCGGCGAACTGGAGGCGGCTGTTGGCTTAAAAATGACGGCAGAATCCAGCCACATCATGCTGTGTGGCAATCCTGAAATGGTACGAGACACACAACAGATGCTGAAAGAGAGCCGTGAAATGCGCAAACACTTCAAACGTAAACCGGGCCACATGACCAGCGAACACTACTGGTAAGTGGGCTTCGTTAAGAAAAAGCCAGCCTCTGAAAACAGATGACTTGATTTACCGAGAAAATTCATCGGTTGGCTTTTGACTTTCACGGCAGAAAACCGGTTTAATTTGCAGCTGAGTTTACTGGTCAGGGCCGAAGAAATGAAGAAATTGCCAGGCGTACTCTTACTGAGTATCGCGCTGACAGCCTCCGCCTGTGCTGCCGAGACTTCGCAGCCTGCGGAACCCGCCGCGTCATCCCCCCCGACTGCCTCCTATTTGATGGCGGGCGCGCCCACCTTTGATATGACTATTGCTCAGTTCCGCGAAAAGTTTAATGCCAGCTACGTGGACACACCGTTACTGGAGTTTCGCGCTATCGACAGCGGCGCGGCCTTAACCCGCGCCGCGAGTAAAATTAACGAAACCCTCTATGCTTCCACCGCACTTGAAGCGGGCACCGGTAAGATTAAAACGCTGCAAATCACCTGGCTACCGCTACCCGGTCCAGATCAGAAAGCCGCACAGGCAAAAGCCATGGCTTACATGACTGCACTGCTGCGTTTCTTTGAACCGACGCTCACCGCTGAAACCGGACGTAAAAAGCTCGATTCACTGCTTACTGCGGGAAAAGGAGAACGTTATTTTGCCCGTAGCGAAGGAGCCTTGCGGTTTGTGGTTTCAGATAGCGGAGATAAAGGGTTAACCCTCGCGATTGAGCCGATAAAACTGACGTTGCCACCCACAAACAGCAGCGACAAAACTGATCAAAAGCAGAGCCAGTAGGGTAATAGATCTCTATACTGGGCACAGAAAACACTGCCCCCGGCAGTGCTATTAAACGAAGCGCTTTATGCGGAGGAAAGAATGCGACATCCACTGGTTATGGGTAACTGGAAACTGAATGGCAGCAAGCAACAGACCGCTGATTTAATTGCAGGTTTGAAGCAAGAACTCTCTGGCGTTGATGGCTGTGGCGTGGCTATCGCTCCACCTGCAATCTATCTCGATCAGGCTGCTGGTGCCATTAAAGGCAGCGCTATCAAACTGGGCGCGCAGAACGTTGATGTTAACCTGTCTGGTGCTTTTACCGGTGAAACCTCCGCAGAAATGCTGAAAGATATTGGTGCTGAGTACATCATCATTGGTCACTCTGAGCGTCGTACCTATCACAAAGAGAGCGATGAATTCATCGCGAAAAAATATGCCGTACTGAAAGCGGCAGGTCTGGTGCCAGTGCTGTGCATTGGTGAGACCGAAGCGGAAAACGAAGCCGGAAAAACGGAAGAAGTTTGTGCACGTCAGATCGATGCAGTACTGACCACCCAAGGCGCTGAAACCTTCAAAGGTGCAGTCATTGCCTATGAACCCGTCTGGGCGATTGGCACTGGCAAATCAGCGACCCCTGCGCAGGCGCAGGCAGTTCACAAGTTTATTCGTGATCACATTGCTAAGCAGGATCAGGCAATTGCCGATCAGGTCATCATTCAGTACGGTGGCTCAGTAAACGATAAGAACGCCGCTGAACTGTTCACTCAGCCAGATATCGATGGCGCGCTGGTTGGCGGTGCTTCTCTGAAAGCCGATGCCTTCGCGGTCATTGTTAAAGCTGCCGCTGCGGCTAAAAAAGGCTAATCTCGCCTAAGGGCGGCGCTCAGCCGCCCTGCAAAATCTCACATTGATGATCCTGCAACTCTTCCGGCGAACCACGGTTCAACAGCAGCCAGTTTCTCTCCAGCGCCAAAAGTGCCAGTTTGCCATCCGGCAACGCCGCCAGCGCCATGCCATATTTCCCCATTTGATCCTGAGCTTGAGGGATTTCCTGCGCCAGACGGATAAATACGCTCTCCTGTGCCAGTTGATCCGGGGTCAACGTGCGGATGAGGTAGCGATGCTTCTGTAAGGTAAAAGGTTGCCACTGCGCGGTGAGCGAGGCCGTATATTGATCCAGCTGCTGGCGCACTCGCGGTTTCAGGCAGGACATATGAATGTGGAGCTGATTTTGCGAACGACCGTATTCAGAATTGATCGCCAGTGCGATAGCCCGGTCAGCAACCGGTGCACCGCGTTTTTCACTCATGATGGCTCGCTGTTGCCATGCCAGTGCAAAGAAGTTAGGCGTTGAAGGAAGCAGCAGAGTCGGGCTTTCGATACCGGTGATTTTTGCGACCGGCATCAGCAAAAATTGCAGTGGACCATTGAGATCTTTCAACGTCACATAGCCCTGCGCCAGATTGACCTGCTGGCAGGGTGCGGGCACGCCGTGTTGTGCCATATCTGGCAAACACTTCTCGCTGATGATATGCCACAAGGCATCGGAATTCTTTTTGACGTGAAAAGCTTTGAACAGCAGCCCACCGACCAATACAACCAGTAGCACGCTGATGACAACCAGGGGGCGGTTTCTTCCCTGCATAGCAGTTAATCCTCTCGCTGGAATCTGCCTGCATCCTCGCCTGCGGCGAGCGGAAAGTCACGAAAAAAAACCAGCCCGGAGGCTGGTCTGTCTGAACGACGGCGATTACGGTTTCATGATCTGGTCGTAAGTGCCGCCATCGGCAAAGTGCGTTTTCTGTGCGGCGGTCCAGCCACCAAACTTGTTGTCGATGGTGAACAGTTTGACTGGCGCAAAGGCATTAGCGAATTTCTTCTCAACGGCTGCATCACGTGGACGATAGAAGTTTTCCGCGGCAATAGTCTGCCCTTCTGGAGAGTAGAGATATTTAAGGTACTCTTCCGCGACTTTACGGTTGCCATCCTGATCGACCACTTTATCCACCACCGCGACCGTTGGCTCAGCCAGAATCGATTCGCTTGGCGTGACGATCTCAAATTTATCTTTACCGCCTGGCAGTTTATTAACTGCCATATAGGCTTCGTTTTCCCAGGCAATCAACACATCACCGATGCCACGCTCAACGAAGGTATTGGTGGCACCACGCGCACCGGAATCCTGAACTTCGACGTTTTTAAACAGCGCTTTGACGTATTCCTGCGCTTTGGCCTGATCGCCATGGTTTTGATCCAGCGCCCAACCCCATGCAGCCAGATAGTTCCAGCGCGCTCCGCCTGAGGTTTTTGGGTTTGGCGTGATCACAGAAACGCCTTTTTTCGTCAGGTCGCTCCAGTCGTGGATCCCTTTCGGGTTGCCCTTACGCACCAGGAAGACGATGGTCGAGGTGTAAGGTGCGGAGTTATCCGGGAGACGTTTGATCCAGTCTTTATCGATACGGCCACGCTCAGCGATGGCATCAACATCGGACTGCAACGCCAGCGTTACCACATCGGCGCGAATTCCGTTGATGACAGAAGTCGCCTGTTTGCCCGAGCCGCCGTGTGACTGACGCACGATGACGTTATCGCCCGTTTCTTGTTTGTAATGGGCAGCAAACGCTTTGTTGTACTGATCGTACAGCTCACGCGTTGGGTCATAAGACACGTTTAACAGCTGGATATCCTTAGCCAGGACGCTGGTCGAAGCCAGCAACAGGGTGAAACCAATACTCCACTTGTTCATTACGCCATCTCCCAGAATCGTTATGGGCTAAGCGTGACATAAACCTTTCTACGACTAAAAGAATTAAAAAGGAGGATTTATAACCACGGGGAATAAAGGGGTGCTGAGCAGCACCCCAGGTAAAATCAGAACAGTTTTTTGGCCGTATCCAGCCAGTCGCGCTTGAATGGACGCTTCATGTTCTCAATGGCATCGATGATGTCATGGTGTACCATCTTCTCATTCTGAATGCCGACACAGCGACCACCGTAGCCCTGCAACAGCAGCTCAATCGAATAAGCTCCCATGCGTGACGCCAGAATGCGGTCATAGGCGCAAGGCGCACCGCCACGCTGGATATGGCCTAACACCGTGGCGCGGGTTTCGCGCTTGGTTTCTGTTTCGATGTAGTGCGCCAGTTCGTCGATATCACAGATGTGCTCAGTGATAGCGACGATAGCGTGTTTTTTACCCTTGGCGATCCCGGCTTTAATTTCTGACAGCAGCTCTTCACGCGTGTAAGGAATTTCAGGCAACACGATAAATTCACAGCCGCCTGCAATCGCCGCCGCTAATGTCAGATCACCACAGTAACGCCCCATCACTTCGACGATAGAAATACGCTGATGCGAAGAAGAGGTATCACGCAGGCGGTCAATCGCCTCAACCACCGTTTCCAGCGCGGTGAAGTAACCGATGGTGTAATCAGTACCGGCGACATCGTTATCGATCGTGCCTGGCAGGCCGATGCATGGGAAGCCCATTTCGGTCAGGCGCTTCGCACCCATGTAGGAGCCATCTCCCCCAATCACCACCAGCGCATCAATGCCGCGCTTTTTCATGTTCTCAATCGCGACCTGGCGCACGTCTTCATTGCGGAATTCAGGGAAACGCGCAGAACCGAGGAAAGTACCACCACGGTTGATCATGTCTGACACGCTGTAGCGGTCGAGATTAATCATGCGATCTTCGTACAAACCCTGATAGCCGTCATAGATACCAAAAACCTCTAGCCCTTCACTCAGCGCTGCGCGGACCACTCCACGAATTGCTGCGTTCATGCCGGGGGCGTCGCCACCACTGGTCAGTACTCCGATTTTCTTAATCATGACAACCTCTGGTTTGTTCAAACGAAGGGTTTTATCTGTAGGCCGGGCGGTAAGGTTCCGGCAAGTATTGGCTGATAGTATATCAAAGGCTCAATGCTGAATTGATTCAGGTCAGATAAGTTTTCACTACTTTTTTTGCGGCCTTGCTAGCGAAACGGCAAAATTCCGCCGTTTCCCTGGTATCAGTTAAAAGGCTGGCGAGGCTCTTGCGGCACGACCGAGCAAGGGTCCTGATGAATAATCACATCTGAGCCGGGAAATCTCGCCAGTAAAGCGTGCTCGACACCCACCGCGATATCGTGTGCTTCAACCAACGGCAAATGGTCATCAATTTCCAGGTGCAGTTGGATAAATCGGGTCGGCCCGGACTGACGAGTCCTGAGATCGTGCGCCCCCTGCACCCCGGGCCAGTTTTGCGCAATGGTGAGAATCTCCTGGTGATCGGATTCCGGCAGAGCCCGGTCGAGCAGTGACTGAACTGCGTCATAGCCCATACGCAGTGCGCTATAAAGAATATAGACGCCAATCCCCAGTGCAAAAAGGGCATCTGCCCGCGTAAAGCCATAGCTGCTGAGGACCAGTGCCAGCAGGATTGCGCCGTTCATCACCACGTCCGACTGGTAGTGCAGCATGTCAGCCCGCACCGCCTGGCTGGAGGTTTTACGCACTACCCAGCGCTGGAAGGCGACCAGCACCAGCGTGGTAAACAGCGCAATAACGGTAATGATGACGCCGACACCGGGATCGTGTAGCTCCGAAGGGCGAGCCAGATGTTGTAAGCCCGTCAGGAATAAAAACAGGGCGGAGCCAGAGATAAACATACTTTGAGCCAGCGCAGCGAGCGATTCGGCTTTGCCGTGGCCAAAGGTATGGTCGCTGTCTGCGGGTTGAAGTGAGTAGCGAACCACCAGTAAATTAGTGAGCGAAGCGCCCATATCCACCAGTGAATCGACCAACGCGGCTAACATACTGACCGAACCGGTGTACCACCAGGCAAAGATTTTGATGATGAGCAGGGAGAATGCCAAAAGAGTGGCAGCCAGCGCAGCGCGCTTAACCAAAGTCGCGTAGGAGTGTTGCATCTGAGACTCATCGCAAAAAGCACATAGTCAGTGAGTCTACCACTCGGTCGATGACAGTACAGCGTTATGCAACATACCAAAACCCCCACTTTCTAAGAGAAAAGACGTGGGCCGTAGGCTATTCATGAAAGGTACGAAAATAAATACCTCGGCCTCTGCGTTGAGGTCGAGGCATTCCTCTGCTTAAGCGGTTTTCAGGGCATCACACACTGAATCATTTAGATGAACTGCGGCGACCGCCGTGACTGTTCTGTCCACCTTTTCTGCCTGCTTCAGAGGCTTTCTCGCGATCATTTTTAAAATTCCCGCCGCTATGTTGTCCGCCTTTTTTCCCGGCTTCAGAAGCGCGTTTTGGATCTTCTGCAAAATTACCGGAACCACCACGATGCTCAGCCATAACTTACTCCGTTACTCAGTTGTATTGGATAAGATAAAGGTTTGCAGTATTTCCCTATTTCCCGCAAAAAGATCTGACAATGTTTCACAAATGCATATTCAACACTTATCAGCATTTCCGTTTGCGACAGGACTTAGTGTAGAGCAAGCCTGATATTCTGCCAGCCTGACGACTACGCAAGCTAATACACTGAATATCATGAGTTAAATCCAGATAAATTATGAACCGCCTGTGAGATTAAAAAAAATCACCGCACAGAAAATCACTATTCAAAAACCTTTTATTTCAGCAATATGCACCAGATAAATAACAGAACAAGCGCAGCGGGAATGACAAAGATAAATTAATTTTTAAAACACTAAAAGTGTGACCATTATCACACAAACCGCAGCACTCAACTCTCTGCCTGTTTTGCCAGATTTATTTTTTACGTAAGATTCTATTGTGATAAGCAAATAAAATATATTTATAAGTGTTTCTTCGGTTAAACAACAGAAAAGACAATGACCCCAAAATCATTCCCATCGAACTGAGTGCAACCCCACCGCTGGTGATGTAATGTTCGTAATTAAATAGTGTGATAAAACTGCCGGATACTGCAATACAGAAACTCATAAACCAGATCCCTGCCAAAGCTAAAATGCCGTGGTAAAAACCTTTTGCCAAATAGTGGACTGCCGTAATCAAGGACAAAATGAAGATCAGTAGTTCTGGTTTATGTATGATGTTTTCATTATCGGTAGATATATGATCACCGGTAATTATCTCAAACCACAGTATATAAGGACCCACAACGCTTAACATCGTAAAAAAAACAGCAAACACCATTGCCCAAGGTGTGCGAGCACAAGGTTCATTCCCTATTAATTCTTTAATTTCTTTTTGTGTACTTTCAAGTTGATTGATATCGGTTGTTTTGATTTTTTGATCAAACTGACGTAGCTGAGCAAGATGTGAAATAACGCACATGGTTTAGTGCCTTTTTTTAAAATTTTAACCTTAGACTACTTATCTTTTTCAAAAAAACATTGAGAATCCAATGCTACAAGAAAATATTTAACTCAATAAAATTATGATATTTCTTTCTCCCTTCTCCATGTCAGCTCATGGAAATTATTTAGCATGAATCTATCAAAATGGCGCGTATAAAGAAAAGACTTACCTGCTAAAACAAATAGTAATGAACAAGTAGAGTACACTATACTCCCTTCAAACCCAGGAATTATGCTTCTGAAAAATGGTAATGACATAAAAAAGTACGAAGCTAGTATAATAATTACCGCATTCAACAGCCAGCAGTAGAGTATAAGGCCTAATGACACACCTCTCCTAAGTAGAAAAATAGATGCCGTCTTCAAAAGACAATATAATCCGATTGAAAAAACAACTCCGGAAAAAACCTTAACAGCATCCAACCCGGCGATAAAAAAAACATCACGCCACAAAAAAACCTGAATAATAACGAAGCCTATGAAAGATAAGATATCACATGCAAACATCGGAAAGCTTACCCATACTGGCATGTTCTTCATTTCAACATTCAGTCTTTCCCTTATAGCGTCAAGCTCCTTAACGTTTGATTTATTTATATTAATCTCTAGTTCATGATACTTTACGGTTTGAATTCTCATGATTTATCGCTCAAAAACTCTGCATTAAGCTAACGATGTATTTCCCATGTGAAGAAATGTTTGCTGGGTTTCTGAGATTACCAGACAAACCACTCCCGACAAATGCTGAAGAATTAATTACTGCACTGACAAGCTCACGATGTAATGATCGTTGCAGAGACTCTGCAGGAAAGCGTTTTGGGTATTTCCCAACATTAATAGCAGCTTTGATACCTGAGGCTGAAATGCCAGGATTTTGCGCGCGGATGATGTGATCAGTCAAACGTTTCCGTTCTGCTCTTGGAAGTAGCTTTAACCATTCAGTTGCTTTAATGGAAGAAATTGCCTTCATTTTCTTGTAAACATCTACTGTTTTCTTTAAACCAATGCTAGCCGAAGTTAATGATAATCCATCTAAGATCGTAGACGTCGCTTGAAACCATTGCTGACTATCCAACCATTTAACTTCTTCACTAAAACCAGCAGATAACCCAATAGCTCTACCCACTCCTATACCACACTGGAAGCCTGTTGCCCAAGTTCCTGTTGCTAAAGTGACAGCTGCAATACCTGAACTACCACCAGTCAAAGGAATAACACCAGTAGCCGTAACAGCTAATACCGCTGTCGCTAAACTAGAACCGCATGCTAGAGCTGTTGCCGCAAGCTCCCCATTGAAAATCGAAGTTGAAAGAGTGTCAGTAAGAGATTTTTCAATATCTGCTGATGAGGTGTTTTCCCTAATCTTAGTAATCACCACATGCGTAACCACATTATTTGTAATGCTCGCATAGCGTCGCGAAGGCCGCACCAGCCAGCGTGAGTAGCCATCGTCATAGATAATCCCTACGCGCTCAAAGTTACGTAGGCAGTCAAACTGATCGCTCAGCGCCTGAAAATCGATCGGATCTTTAATGCCCAGTAGGCGGGCTAAGTCGATTGAAGGGAGTTTGTTTGCCGGGAAAAGACCTGAAGTTGCCATTGTTATTCTCATCGCTCCGTGAAAGGCGATGAATTTATAACATTGAGTTATCATCACTCAAGTAAACCACAGTAAAGTATTGTTTATAATCAGAGCGAAGTAAGATCGGCGGGCAAAAAAAACCCCCTCATCATGAGGGGGAAGACAGGGATGGTGTCTATGGCAAGGAAAAACAGGGATACTATGTTACTGGATACATGCTTACTGATTACCACTGGTACTACTCACTGCTTGCAGCGATGACGCCGACTGCAAAGATGAGAGCTCGCGTAACTGATTCAGGCGACGCTCATAATTTTTCTGCAACGTGGCTTGCTGTGCCGTCGTTAACAGGTGATACATCTGATTACTGACCCGGGCCATCTCAACCTGATGATCTACCTGCGCTTGTGCTATCTTTTCAGCTTCGGCGCGCAGCGCAGATTCATTAAACTGGTCAGCAATCGTTAACTCGTGCAGGTTTTCAATTTCCTGCAGTGAAATCGCTGGACGTTCATGGCGGGCCTGCTGCATCAGGTCGCGCATTTGTTGACGTTGCTGTTCTGTCAACTCAATCCCATCGAACATCTGGTTTTGATGAATTTGCGATATGCCTCCCGGCACCCGCTGTCCATCCTGATGCGGTTGTTCACTCTTCGTCGTGCTTGCGGCTCCTGCCTGAGTGATACTTAGACTCACCGCTGAGGCAAAAACGACGGCGGTTAGTGTGCGCATCGGGTACTCCAGTTCGTTCTGTTTTGCGATTCAACGAGAGCCAGTGTACGGCTGGGGCTGCAAACATGCGTCAGGGGGTGTAAAACTACGTAAAGCGATGGATGGGTTAGCCAGGAACGAGGTATTTTGCCTGCGGAGGGCAATGAAAATGAACAAAATCCTGTTAGTTGATGACGACCGCGAATTAACGTCACTGTTAAAAGAGCTGCTGGAAATGGAAGGGTTTGAAATACTGGTAGCCGGTGACGGCGAGCAAGCACTCAACCTCCTCGACAGCTCTGTTGACCTACTTTTACTTGATGTAATGATGCCGAAAAAAAATGGCATCGACACGCTGAAGGAACTCCGCCAGCAGCATCAAACGCCAGTGATTATGCTGACTGCACGCGGCAGTGAGCTCGATCGCGTTCTGGGGCTGGAACTCGGTGCAGATGACTATCTGCCCAAACCGTTTAATGACCGCGAGCTGGTAGCGCGTATCCGCGCCATCCTGCGTCGTTCGAACTGGAGTGAACAGCAACAGCAGCAAGACAACAGCGCGCCAACGCTGGAAGTGGACTGCCTGCGCCTCAATCCTGGCCGTCAGGAAGCGAGCTTTGAAAACACCACGCTGGACCTCACTGGCACGGAATTCACGCTACTCTATTTGCTGGCACAGCATTTGGGGCAAGTGGTCTCCCGTGAACATCTGAGCCAGGAGGTGTTAGGTAAACGCTTAACGCCTTTTGATCGTGCGATTGATATGCACATTTCCAACCTACGCCGCAAACTGCCAGAACGTCGCGACGGGCACCCGTGGTTTAAAACCCTGCGTGGACGTGGCTACCTGATGGTCTCTGCATCATGATTGGAAGTTTGACCACCCGCATCTTCGCTATTTTCTGGCTGACGTTGGCCCTGGTGTTGATGCTGGTGCTGATGGTCCCGAAACTTGACTCCCGCCAGATGACCCCGCTGCTCGATAGTGAGCAGCGGCAAGGTCTGATGATTGAACAACATATTGAAGCTGAGCTTTCTGACGATCCCTCCAATGACCTGATGTGGTGGCGTCGGCTGTTTCGTGCCATTGATAAATGGGCACCGCCGGGCCAGCGTTTATTACTGGTGACCAGTGAAGGTCGTGTGATTGGCGCTCAGCACAATGAAATGCAGGTGATCCGCAACTTTATCGGCCAGTCCGATAACGCCGACCACCCTATGAAGAAGAAATATGGCCGCATCGAGCTAGTGGGGCCGTTTATGGTGCAGGACGGCGAAGATAACTATCAACTGTATCTGATCCGCCCGGCCACCAGTTCCCAACTGGATTTCGTCAATCTGCTGTTTGACCGGCCATTTTTACTGCTGATTGTCACCATGCTGATCAGCGCGCCACTGCTTCTTTGGCTCGCGTGGAGCCTGGCACGTCCAGCACGTAAGTTGAAACACGCCGCGGATGAAGTAGCCAGCGGTAATCTGCGTCAGCACCCGGAACTGGAATCCGGACCGCAGGAGTTCCTCGCCGCCGGTTCCAGTTTCAATCAGATGGTTAGCGCGCTAGAGCGAATGATGTCCGCTCAGCAGCGTTTACTTTCTGACATCAGCCATGAACTGCGCACACCATTAACCCGCTTACAGTTAGCCACTGCGTTGGTACGGCGTCGACAAGGCGAGAGTAAAGAGCTGGAACGTATCGAAACCGAGGCACAACGCCTGGATGGCATGATCAACGACTTGCTGGTGCTGTCACGCACACAACACAACAATGCGCTGGTCAGTGAAGCCATGAAGGCGAATCAACTGTGGAACGGCGTGTTAGAAGATGCGAAGTTCGAAGCAGAGCAGATGGGCAAGCAACTGGATGTGCCTTATCCACCGGGATCGTGGCCGCTGTACGGGAATCCTCATGCTCTGGAAAGTGCGTTGGAGAATATTGTTCGCAATGCCCTACGCTATTCACACTCCCATATCAGTGTCTCGTTTTCCGTGGATATAACTGGCATCACTATTCACGTTGATGATGACGGCCCAGGCGTTAGCCCGGAAGACCGTGAGCAGATTTTCCGTCCGTTCTACCGTACTGATGAAGCGCGTGACAGAGAGTCTGGTGGAACCGGTTTGGGCCTGGCGATTGTGGAAACGGCGATCCAGCAGCATCGCGGCTGGGTGAAAGCCGATGACAGCCCGCTAGGTGGCCTGCGTCTGACGCTATGGCTACCGCTTTACTCCTCTGCCAGTTAATAATTTGCTATGCTGCGGCCCTCGTTACTGGGGGCCACTATGCTGAACATCGTTTTATTTGAACCTGAAATCCCACCGAATACCGGCAACATTATTCGCCTGTGCGCTAACACCGGCTTTCAACTGCATCTGATTCATCCACTGGGCTTTGGCTGGGATGATAAGCGGTTGCGCCGCGCCGGGTTGGACTACCATGAATTCACGGCTATTCGTCATCACGACGATTACGCCGCCTTCCTCAACGCTGAAAATCCGCAGCGGTTGTTTGCCTTGACGACCAAAGGCACACCGGCACACAGCGCGGTGAGCTATCAGGCTGGGGATTACTTGCTGTTTGGACCGGAGAGTCGCGGCTTACCCGCAACGATTTTGGATGTGTTGCCTGCACAACATAAGATCCGCATCCCAATGGCGCCAGAAAGCCGGAGCATGAACCTCTCGAATGCGGTTTCAGTCGTGGTGTTTGAAGCATGGCGCCAGCTGGATTATGCCGGCGCGCTGGTTAAATAAACGCGTTTAGATCCCGTCGCCGAATTCAAATCCGGCGGCACCACTAAAGTGCTGATCCATATCCATTGAGGGTTTATCACTGGTGGGTTTGCCCACAATGCGTGCCGGAACCCCTGCTGCCGTGGTATGCGGCGGCACCGGTTGCAGTACTACCGAGCCCGCGCCAATTTTCGCACCACGTCCCACTTCGATATTGCCGAGAATTTTGGCTCCCGCGCCAATCAGTACGCCTTCGCGAATTTTTGGGTGACGGTCGCCGGTGGTTTTCCCGGTACCGCCCAGCGTCACTGACTGCAAAATGGATACGTCATTTTCTACCACAGCCGTTTCACCAATGACGATGCCGGTGGCATGGTCGAGGAGAATACCGTAACCAATATTTGCCGCAGGGTGGATATCAACGCTGAAGGAGACAGAAATTTCATTCTGCAGATAGACCGCCAGCGCACGACGTCCCTCATTCCACAGCCAGTGGCCGATACGATAAGCCTGCAAAGCATGGAAACCTTTGAGGTAAAGTAATGGCGTGGAATATTTGTCGACTGCCGGGTCACGCAGGCGTACCGCCTGAATATCATAAGCCGCAGAGACAATCATGGAGGGATCTTCACGATACGCCTCTTCAACAATCTCGCGAATGGCGATTGCTGGCATGATTGGGTTCGAAAGCTTGTTCGCCAGCATATAGCTCAACGCGCTGCCGAGATTTTCATGTTTCAACAATGTCGCATGGTAAAAACTGGCCAGCATTGGCTCACAGTCTGCCAACGCTCGTGCTTCGGCTTTAATATTATTCCAAACCAGTTCTAACTCATCAGACGACATTGCTCTTTCTCCTGATAAAAAAAAGCGCCAAAACCGGCGCTACAGATAATTCTACCGGGCATCATGCCTCAGCTCGGGCTGTTTTCATCCTTGCGTTCACGGCCCAACAAGCTCAATGCTGCCTCTCGCGCTGACTTTTCGCAATACAGAACCTGGTAAATTTGTTCTGTAATTGGCATCTCTACGCCAAGACGAGCGGCTAATGCTTTGACCTCTTTAGTGTTTCGGTATCCCTCAACCACTTGTCCGATAATGCGCTGTGCGCTGTCTACATCCTCGCCCTGTCCCAGCATCATGCCAAAACGACGGTTACGTGACTGATTATCGGTGCAGGTCAGCACCAAATCGCCTAGACCGGCCATGCCCATGAAGGTTGTCGCATCGGCACCTAACGCGGCACCCAAACGACTCATTTCAGCCAGACCACGCGTGATCAATGCCGTGCGGGCATTCGCACCAAAGCCAATGCCATCGGAAATACCGGCTCCGATAGCGATGACGTTTTTCACCGCCCCACCCAACTGTACGCCGACAAAGTCCGGGTTGTTGTAAACACGGAAGCTTTTGCCACAGTGCAGTTTGAGCTGCAGATCTTCAGCAAATTGCGCATCTGTTGCCGCCAGAGCAATCGCGGTTGGCATACCCGCAGCCAGCTCTTTAGCAAAGGTGGGACCAGACACCACAGCAAGTGGGATTTCATCACCCAGCACTTCACGCGCGACATCCTGCAACAAGCGCCCTGTTTCACGCTCCAGGCCTTTTGTTGCCCAGACAATGCGTGAATCCGATCGCAGGTGCGGTTTGATTTGCGCCAGCACTTCACCAAAGACATGGCTTGGCACCACGACCAGCAAGTCACGGCTAGCAGCCACAGCTTTTGCCAGATCGGTTTCAAGTGCAAGGTTGTCAGGGAAAGGAACATCGGGCAGAAAAGCCACATTACAGCGGTCAGCCTGGAGCTGCGCCTGATGGACAGGATTATGTCCCCATAACAGTACCGGATGGCCGTTACGGGCTAGGGTGATCGCCAGTGCGGTGCCGTATGAACCGGCACCGATGACGCTAATAGAAGCGTGATTACTCATCAGGCATCCTGATGTGGTTCAGCGCCCTGCTGCTGCTGCAGATAGTTCATGAACAGCGCATCAAAGTTCACTGGCGCCAGGTTAAGCTGCGGGAAGGTACCGCGAGAAACCAGGCTGGTGATGCACTCGCGCGCATACGGGAACAGGATGTTCGGGCAGTATGCACCCAGGCAGTGAGCCATCTGGTTGCCTTCGATACCGGAGATGCTGAAAATACCTGCCTGCTGAACTTCGCACAGGAACGCAGTATCTTCACCAACGCTGGCGGTTACAGTGACGCGCAGGACAACTTCAAATACGTCGTCAGCCAGCTGAGAAGACGCGGTGTCCAGATCCAGTTTAACTTCAGGTTCCCACTCTTTCTGGAATACCTGTGGCGCATTAGGCGCTTCAAAAGAGATATCTTTAGTATAGACGCGTTGAATCTGGAACTGCATTTCGTTGGTGTTATGTTCTGACATCTGACTTAAGTCCTGTATGTTAAAATGTCCTGACGTTAAATTACGCCTGAAGGAGTGGGTCTAATCCAGCACGACCATCAAGAGCAAAAAGGTCGTCACAGCCGCCAATATGCTGCGCATCAATAAAGATCTGAGGCACAGTAGTACGGCCACTGCGTTTAATCATCTCTTCACGCTTTTCGGCATCACCATCAATAGCGATTTCATTGAATGCAGCACCCTTCTGTTTTAACAGTGCTTTTGCACGCACGCAGAAAGGACAGGTCGCTTTGGTATAAATCTCAATGTTTGCCATATCGGATTCCTTAGGGAAGATTATTTTCCGCGTACCAGAGGCAGGTTTTCACCGCTCCAGCCACTGATACCATCTTTCAGAACGCTAACCTGCGCAAAACCTGCTGCACTCAGTGCAGCTGCTGGCTCACCGGCGCTCTGGCCCGTGGCGCAGACAACAATGACTGGCTGAGCTTTATGCTTTTCCAGTTCGCCAAAGCTGCCTTTTTTGATATCTGCTGCTGCCAGGTTAATTGCCCCAGAAATGTGCCCCTTGCGATAATCATCGCGTGAGCGAACGTCAACCACCACCGCGTCTGCTTTATTAATTAGATGGGTTGCTTCGCCCCGGCTAATTGTTTTTACTTTAGAGAACATGCCTTTAACGGTGGTTACAATCACCAGAATTAATAAAGCAACCCAAGCCAGGCTCAGGATGGTGTGATTGCTGGCAAACTGCATAATTTCTTGCATGAGGGGTAACGACTCCAAACCGGGCTAATAAGCGAAAACAAGGGTTCTGAGTATACCTGCGCCACTTCGCATGTACAGAAGCGAGAGGGCCTGAGTTACGATTTGTGCGTCATTTTCCAAAAAAAGTGGTCAAATCGTAAAAACAGCGCAACGCTTAAGAAGGTTTGGTCGCTTACGGACATGTTTGGAAAAGGAAATCCCTTTGGGGATGGCTGGTAAGCATCTATTCAACGTGGAATAATCACTGGTATATGAAGGGAAAAACAGCCAATTCATACACATGGACCCGTTTTAACACGGCGCATTCGCCAAAAACGGTGCGTATGTCCGTCCTCTCCCTGAGCCTGCTTTGCGCGGGCATGTTGTCATTGCCTGTCACTGGCTACAGCGCTGATGACAACAAAACTCAACTCAAGTCGATCCAGCAGAGTATTGCAGAGAAAGAGAAGAGTGTTCAGGCGCAGAAAGTGCAGCGCAGCCAACTGCTTGATCAGCTCCAGAGCCAGGAAAAAGTGGTCGCGCAAGCGAGCCGCCAGTTGAGAGAAACCCGCAATACACTGGCCAGTATCAACAATGATATCAACAAACTCACCGCCTCCATTGCACAGCTGAAGAAGCAGCAGGTTGCTCAGGAAAAACTACTCGCACAACAACTGGATGCTGCATTCCGTCAGGGCAAACATAACGGCCTACAGTTGCTGATGGGCGGTGCAGAAGCACAACGCAGTGAGCGCATTCTGGCGTACTTCGGCTACCTCAACGACGCCAGAGAAAAGAACATTGAGGCGCTCAAGCAAACCCGAGCGAAACTCGCCCAGCAACAAAGCACATTGCTGGCTAAGCAAGCACAACAAAAAGGGCTGCTGTCTCAACAACAGACACAGCAAACCCGTCTGGAACAAGCCAACGCAGCACGCAAAAAAACCCTGAGCGTGCTGGAGAGTTCACTGGAGAAAGACCAGGCTGACCTGGTGCAGATGCGCCAGAACGAAAGCCGCCTGCAAGATAAAATAGCCAAAGCTGAACGCGAGGCACGTGCAAGAGCTGAACGTGAAGCGCGCGAAGCAGAACAGGTGCGCCAGCGTCAGGCACAAGCCAAAGCCAAAGGCTCCACTTACAAACCTACTCGCGATGAGAGTGAGTTGATGGCACGTACCGGTGGCTTAGGCCGACCTGGTGGCCAGGCTCTGTGGCCAGTACATGGCCGCATCGAGCATCGTTTTGGTGAAACTCTGCAAGGTGAACTGCGCTGGAAAGGGCTGGTGATTGATGCCGCAGAAGGCAGTGACGTTAAAGCCATCGCAGATGGCCGCGTGCTGATGGCCGACTGGCTGCAAGGCTACGGGCTGGTGGTGGTTATCGATCACGGCAAAGGGGATATGAGCCTCTACGGCTATAACCAAAGCGCACTGGTGAGCGTAGGTGCTCAGGTAAGGGCCGGACAGCCCATTGCCCTGGTTGGCACCAGCGGCGGACGTGGTACGCCATCGCTCTATTTCGAAATCCGACGCCAGGGACAGGCGGTTAACCCACTCCCGTGGTTAGGAAGATAAGCCTTGATTCGCTCCCGCACTCTCATTTCGTTGCTGGGCGGTCTGATGCTCAGCTTTACTGCTCATGCTGGCAAGTTAGCGTTAGTGATTGATGATTTTGGTTATCGCCCGGCGGAAGAGAACCAGATTTTGCAGATGTCGCCGCAAATCAGCGTTTCCGTCCTGCCAGATGCCCCACATTCCCATGAGATGGCGGTTAAAGCCCACCAATTGGGCCATGAGGTGATCATCCATCTTCCCATGGCCCCGTTAAGTAAACAGCCACTGGAAAAAAATACCCTCACGCCCGAGATGAGCAGTGCCGAAGTTGCTCGCATCATCCAGGAAGCGGTGAATAAAGTCCCGTTTGCTGTCGGCCTGAATAATCATCAGGGCAGTAAGATGACCTCCAGTTTGTCGGGCATGCAGAAAGTGATGCAGGCGCTGGATCACTACAATCTCTATTTTCTCGATAGCATGACAATTGCGGGTAGCCAGTCCATACCCGCAGCGCAGGGCACGCACGTCCGTATTCTGAAACGTCGCGTTTTCCTTGATGACAGCCAAAACGAGGCAGACATCCGCCAGCAGTTCCAGCGAGCGGTAAAACTGGCCCAGCGTGATGGATACGCTATTGCGATTGGGCACCCACATCCCACCACGGTAAGGGTGCTACGTGCGATGCTGCCGAATCTACCCGCCGATGTCACCTTAGTGCGTCCTAGCCAGCTCCTTAATGAGCCACAGCGTGGTACCACGGCTTCTGCCAGCACGCATCCTACTTCGCCAGTAAAACCTCAGCCAGCACGCTTCAAAGCGCCTGGCTTGTGCGTGACCAGGCAGCCTATTGCCCCGGTGCCAGCAACGCGTATGTTGAGTGTGATCGCCGAGAGTATTGCGCAAAGCCCGCTCTACAAAAAACTGGCGGACCTGTTCTGATTGCCTTTCCCCCACTGTGGGGAAAGTGGCACAATTCGTTAAAAGCAAGAGACTGTTTGCACGCTTAAACGGTGTGGTAACACGCGGTTTTGACCGGGAAACTTAATCAGCTCTACCGGGTCAAAAGTGTTTCATCGTCATCTGAATCAGAATAATACGAGCCGTACATGCGCAAAATTTGGAAAACAAAACTGTTAGACAAGGCGCTCCTTGTCCATAACCTGGTAAAGCGTCATCAGGTCGATACTACGGTTGATTTATCAACTCTGCAGCCTCGTCACATTTTAATTTTTTCCACTACGGCGCTTGGCGACTTTCTGTTTAACTCCCCGGCGATTCGCGCAGTAAGGGCTCGCTATCCTGACGCCTTGATTACCCTTATTGCACATCAGAAGTTTACTGATTTCCTGCGCACAGGTGATGACTGGGATAATCTTGCCTTCTGGAATAACAAAGCCATTACGATTGCGCCATTGCTGAAAGAGCTAAAACAATATCCCCGCCCTGACTTAGCGCTGTTGCTACACTCGCACGAACCTTATGACTATTTATGCGCCATCTTATCGGGTGCGAAAACCATCATTAAAGATAACTATCAGGATAATGTGCCTCTGCGGGATAAATGGCTGGCGGATTACACCATCGCGTTTAAAGGGCATATCATTCAACGCAAGCTGGCTTTGGTACAAGGGTTAGGCTGTGACATCAATGATATTACAATGAAACTCCCGTTGGTTTTGCCGGAAAAACAACGCAACCCGCAACCGGTTATTGGCCTGCAATTAGGCGCTTCAACCCCAGAGCGCTGCTGGGCGCCAGAACATTTTGCCAGCGCAGCCGCTCACATTCTGACCCGCCATCCCGAGTGCCATTTTATTTTGATCGGCGGGCCGGGGGATACGGGCCGGGCAGCCGCGCTCCTCCAACATTTGCCGCAAGCACTGCATGAAAAAGTCAGCAATCGCGTCGGCGCGACCGGTTTACCGGAGCTATGCACGATCATCAACAATATGGATCTCTTAATCACCGGAGACACTGGCCCATTACATATTGCAGTGACGGTAAAAACCCCGACTTTAGGGCTGTTTGTGACGGCCAACCCCTACGCAACGGGCGCATTCCAGGACCCTCATTTACATCAAACCATTTATGTTAGCCGCAGAAAGTCCCATAGCGAACTGGCACATGTGATGGATGTCATCCGGCCTGAACAGGTCGCGGCAAAAGTCACGGAGATGCTGGAAAAAGGAATCAGAACACTCACACCTGAGGAGCAACTTGTCGAATGAAAATACTTCCTGCGCCAGACAAGAGATTGACATGGTTATTCAACCTCTCAGCTTTACTTATCTTATCGACAGTTATTTTTACTTTCTTTGATAAAAAAGACGGGCGCATTTTTTTCTTTATCTCTTCTTACCTTGCCGCTTTTGGCATGTTATATCGTCGCCTCTCCTTGAGTCGCAGTGAATATTTTTTTATCGGCTCACTCTTTCTTCTTGGGCTCAGTAAAGTTGTCTGGTTTGGCATCGAATATATTGGTCAGCCGGACTTTGATATCTATAACTCCTACCTTGCCAGCGGCAAACGCGTGATGATTGCAGCATTCATCGCCCTGTTTCTACTCGGCAATAAACGTTTGCTCAGCCCCGTTCATGCCCAGTTCATCAAGTATGGCCTGCTGGTTGCACTGTTGGTGGCAACCTGCGTGGGTGGCTGGCAGATTCTGCATCATGTTGACCGGGTCGACTTTTATCAGGGTCGCGCCACTGATGCCTCCTACATGTATGCCGGGTTAGCAACCGCCGTCATTTTTATGCTGCTGCAAGATGCCAACCAACGCTGGCACTACCTTGTGGCCGCAGGGGTGTTTATTCTCGCGTTTCTGATGATCAGCGCCACTGAAACCCGCAATACAATGGCGAGCTTCCCATTGGCATTGCTCATTATTGGTGTGCTGAAGTTCCGTCATTTTGGCTGGAAGGGCTTTGCGATAGTCTTTGTCACCCTCTTCGTGTTGATTGCAGCGAGCTACAAACTGGTGATTGCACCTAGAGTCGCGACAACGGTTCAGGAGTATCAGACGTTTGAACAGAGTGAGGGTAATGACCTCGGTTCATTAACTACCCGGCTGGCAATGTGGAACGTGGGCCTAAAGAGTTTTGCCGCCCACCCGTTTGGCATGAGCCAGGAGGATCGTACTCAGTGGTTCAAAGACTATGTCGCCACCACGCACAAAGACAAATCCTCGCTCGCTTACGTCAATATCCATCTGCACGATGAGTTAATTGAAACCGCCAGTCTGCAAGGTATCCTGGGTCTGGCAGTCCTGATTTTCTACTACATCACTAACCTGACTTTGGGATGGAGATACCGCAACCCGGCGTTCTTGTCCGTGGTGCTCGTCGTTATGCTCTCTGGCCTGACCGACGTCATATTTATCAGCCGCGATCAGACCATTTTCTTCCCCGTGCTGATGCTCCTGACACTGCTCTGGCAGCTCAGTCGACCCGCACCTCAGGTAACGTCATAAGATTTTGCCCAGCGCCAGGATAATATCATCCGCCTTGATCGTAGAGACCGGATGGTATTTATCCTGAGTGTAAACCTGGAAGGCCTGCGGATAACCCGGCCCCCAGACCTTGCTGTTAATCCACGAACCGTGCAGATCATTACCGTACAGACAAACCATGGGTTTTTGCCAGGCGGCGGCAATATGGACGACTGCGGTATCAGGTGACAGTACAGCATCACTTTGCGCAATCACCCCACACGCACCTTGCAAGGTCTGGAAAGGACTGATCACCGCACCTTCCAGTTCCAGATGGCTAACACGTTTGGGGTCACCAATGATCACCACATCCGTGTCTGACCAACGCTCATGAATAAGTTGGATCACCTGCTGCAACTGCGCCAATGACATATCACGTCGCGCATCCGCAGCATAGGGATTGATAACCAGGCAGCGTTCACCCGGTAAGCTGGCAAGAAAAGCGCTGATTTCGCTCTGCAATGACTCAGGGATGTGCAGGTCATACGCAGTGCTGAAATTCTTAATATCAAAGCTTTCCATCAGCAACTGGTAGCGCTCGGTGATGTGGCGTTCATAACCGAGATAATCCAGCGACTTATTGTAGATATTGAACCCTTTTTTATTAAAACCCACGACATTCATGGCGTTCAAACGGCGCAGAAATCGCAGATGAAACGGCGAAAGTTTATCGCCCATATCAATCACGACGTCATAAGGCTTTTGAGCGAGCACGTTTGCTTGTGCCAACCTGGCCTGAATGTCTTTACTGGCAATAATAATGTTATTGATGTGCGGATTACGCTCAATGACACAGGCATTGGCTGCGCCAGCATAAACATCAACCTGATACCCTGCGCGTGAAAATTCACGAAACAGTGAGGTGGAAACAACCATATCGCCAATTTTGTCGTCATCACGCAGGAAAAGAACGCGTTTACTCGCCGTAATAGCAAAAGCCCTTGGTGAACGATGATCGAGTAAAAGGCGTGCGAAATGGAGGCGCAGCGACTTCATCAGATAATTGCGTTGGCGATTTAATGCCCGCAGCTTCGCAAATTTTTTCTTCTTTTCCATTTTATGCCGCCTGAGACTGCAATATCTCCTGAAGACGTAAGTACACCGCTTCACTGGTAATCGAATCGGTGCAGTTATCTTCCGCTTTGATGCTCACCTGATTCTGGCCATAACCGCCAATCAAGCCGGGATCGGTCGGACCATACAGTGTGATATTCGGTCGATCCAGCGCTGCGGTCAGGTGACTCAAGCCGGTATCTACCGACACCACCGCTCGTGCATTTGCCAGTTGACCTGCAACGAGTTCCAGTGACAGCTTCGGCAGCACTTCTACGTGGTCGAAGCCTTCAGCAAGGCGCAGTGCGCGTTGATGCTCATGTTCAGCACCCCACGGCAATTTTATCCGCAGGCCGGTGGGAGCCACACGGGCGATGAGATCGCGCCAGTGCGCTTCGGGCCAGTGTTTGTTATCACGCGTGGTGGCGTGCAAAAACACCAGATAACGCTGTGCATCCGCTGATGGCTGACTCAGAAAATGGCGAGCAATCGCGTAGTCACCCTGGGTTTGTGGTTTTTCATATCCCAGGCTTTTCGCGAACAGTTCACGCGTACGTTCTACTGCGTGCTGCTGTTTGCTAATTTCATGGCGCTTGTCATACCACCAGCTGGAAAAGGGCTCACGTGCACTGCGGCTGTCCTGGCCATGCTTGACCCCTTTTGCTAACCGGGTGACCAGAGCCGCACTCTTAATCAACCCCTGCGCATCCAGCACGATATCGTACTGACGGGACTGCAGTTCACGTTTAAACAGAAAACGTTCTTCTCGCTGCTGGCTGCCAAACCAGTGCTTGCGCCAGCGGCGAATAGCCACCGGCAGGACTTTATCGACTGCCGGATGCCAGCCAGGGATCTGGGCAAAATTCTCTTCAACCACCCAATCAAAACGAATGCCAGGAATCGCCTGCATCGCATCCGTTAATGCGGGCAACGAGTGCAGAACATCGCCCATTGAGGAGGTTTTAATAATCAGGACGTGCATGACGTCTCCTGTGGTGCGTGCAGCAATGTGCTGAGTTCCTGATAAACACGCGCCGGAGTGATATCGATCAGGCTCTGATGATAACCCTGTTCCGCATCGCCTTTACGTACTTTGTGATAACCGCTGATCAGGCGGATAACACGCGCCTGATGGGATAATGGCGGCGTAAAATCTGGACTGCTTGGGCCATAAAGCGCCACCAGCGGGCGATCTAATGCCGCTGCAATGTGCATTAACCCCGAGTCATTACTGACCACGGCCGCACACTGCGACAGCAGGATAACCGCCTGCTCCAACTGTGTTTCCCCGGCGAGATTACGGCACCACGGACGGGCTGGCTCATCCAGACTTTGCAGGATAGTTTCACCCGTCTCATGATCTTTGGCGGAGCCAAACAGCACCACCTGATAGCCTTCAGCAATAAGCTGCTGCGCGAGCGCCGCATAGTGATAATGCGGCCAGCGTTTCGCCGGGCCAAATTCAGCGCCGGGACAAAAACCGATGATCGGGCGTTCAGCAGCCAGTGAAAACTGCGCCGCAACCGCCTGTTTTTCTGCGTCAGCCACGGCCAGCTTCGGCCACAGCAATGGCTGTGGCAGTTGGCTCGCTGCGGCTAACGGCGTGTCGTAACCTAACGCGACGTAACGCTCAACCATCAATGGAAATGCGGCTTTATCCAACACCCGACGATCGTTAAGCAATCCATAACGCATTTCGCCACGCCAGCCAACACGACGAGGAATACCAGCAAAGAACGGCACCAGCGCCGATTTAAACGAGTTCGGCAGTACATAAGCCCGGTCATAGCCGCTAGCGCTCAGCGATTTGCCCAGTCGACGACGTTCGCCAATTTCCAGCGCACCGTGCCCGAGCGGCATCGCCAGTGCCTGATTAACTTCTGGCATACGCGACAGTAGCGGACGACACCACGCAGGTGCCATCACATCAATAATCGCCTCAGGATGTTGCGCCTTGAGGGTACGATAGAGACTTTGCGACATCATCATATCGCCGACCCACGACGGGCCAATGACCAGAATCTTCATAACTGGTGCACGCTTCCTTGTTATGCCTTATTCAGCCAGGTCATGTATTCAGCCACACCCTGGGCAACCGTTTTGAACGGCTTGTCATAGCCAGCGGCACGCAGTTTGGTGAGGTCAGCCTGGGTATAAGCCTGATAACGGCCTTTCAGTTTTTCCGGGAACGGGACGGTTTCCAACTGACCTTTCTGGTGGAACTTCAGGACGGCATCCGCCACTTCCTGGAAAGATTCGGCACGACCTGTTCCGCAGTTGTAGATACCAGAAACACCGTTTTCCCAGCACCACAGATTCACGGCGGCAACATCATCAACGTGGATGAAGTCGCGTTTGAAGGTATCGCTACCTGCAAACAGTTTTGGATTCTCACCGTTGTTAATCTGCGTATTCAGATGGAATGCGACGCTCGCCATGCTGCCTTTGTGGCCTTCACGCGGACCGTAAACATTGAAGTAGCGGAACCCACATACCGGTGATTCCGCTTCTGGCAGAATCTGGCGCACGTAGTGGTCGAACAGCATTTTTGAGTAGCCATACACATTCAGCGGCTGCTCATACTGGCGCTCTTCAATAAAGTTGTCATCACGGCCACCGTAGGTCGCGGCAGAAGATGCATACAGGAACGGAATTTCACGCTCAAGACAGAAGTGCAGCAGATCTTTAGAGTACTGATAGTTGTTATCCATCATGTACTTGCCGTCCCACTCGGTGGTCGCAGAACAGGCGCCTTCATGGAACACGGCTTCAATCGGGCCGAGATCTTCGCCGGAAACAATCAGCGCGAGGAACTCTTCTTTGTCCATGTAATCAGCGATGTCTAAATCCACCAGATTGACGAACTTAGTGCCATCTTTGAGGTTATCTACCACCAGAATATCGGTGTGACCACGGTCGTTGAGTGCCTTGACGATGTTGCTGCCAATCATGCCGGCACCACCAGTTACGATAATCATCTGCTTAACCTTAAATTGGGGGTGAAACGGGAGGTTTCACGCGCGAATGGTTGCCATCATAACATTTCATTCCAGAGCCGACAGCCAGATGACTCCGTAACGCATATGCTTTTACATTGCAGCCCGTGAACTATGCTGCAAATTTTACATTTAGCGAGTGGATTCAACGTTTACTGACAATTCTCTCAGTAAGATGTGCCGAAAGACCGTCCCAAAGGAGAAAATGATGTCAGCGCAATTTTATTCTCAGATCAGTCAGCAGTTGGAAAATAGCCGCAGTGAAGGGCTATTTAAACAGGAGCGCATCATCATCTCGCCGCAACAAACTGAAATTACGACACAGAATCACGCGGCTATCATCAACTTCTGCGCCAATAACTACCTCGGTTTGGCTAACCATCCTGCCTTAATTCAGGCAGCAAAAGCCGGGTTGGATTCACACGGTTTTGGCATGGCTTCGGTGCGTTTTATCTGCGGCACGCAGGACATTCATAAACAACTGGAACAAAGACTGGCGGCATTTTTAGGCATGGAGGATGCCATTCTTTACGCTTCCTGTTTTGATGCCAACGGCGGCTTGTTTGAAACGCTGCTGGACGCGGAAGATGCGATTATCTCTGATGCCCTCAACCACGCCTCGATTATTGATGGCGTGAGGCTGTGTAAAGCACAACGGTATCGCTATGCCAATAATGATATGGCCGCGCTACGAGGCTGCCTTGAAGAGGCGCGCAGCAAAGGTGCACGTCATATCCTGATCGCAACCGACGGCGTGTTTTCAATGGACGGCGTCATCGCTAACTTAGCGGGCATTTGCGACCTGGCTGATGAGTTTAACGCGCTGGTGATGGTCGATGATTCACACGCGGTTGGCTTCGTTGGCGCTGGTGGGCGCGGTACGCATGAACATTGCAATGTCATGGGTCGCGTTGACATTATCACCGGTACTTTAGGTAAGGCGCTGGGAGGCGCTTCCGGTGGCTACACCGCAGCCAAAGCGGAAGTCGTGGAGTGGCTGCGCCAGCGTTCACGTCCCTACCTGTTCTCTAACTCTCTGGCCCCTTCCATCGTCGCAGCCTCTTTGCAAGTGCTAGAACTGCTCAATCAGGGTGATGGGCTGCGCCAGCGGCTGTGGCACAACGCGAACTTTTTCCGTAGCCAAATGCATGCCGCCGGTTTCACCCTCGCCGGGGCCGATCACGCGATTATTCCGGTAATGCTAGGGGAAGCCAGCGTCGCACAAGAGTTTGCCCACCGGTTACAGCAGGAAGGCATTTACGTCACGGGCTTCTTCTACCCGGTGGTTCCGAAAGGTCAGGCACGTATCCGCGTGCAAATTTCCGCAGCACATACCCAACAGCAGCTTGAACAAGCGGTCTCTGCTTTTAGCCGCATCGGCAGGCAACTGGGCGTGATCAATCAGGAGAGAAACGATGAAAGCGCTCGCTAAGCTCTATCCGCGCGAAGGAATCTGGATGATCACGGATGCGCCAATCCCTGAGCCTGGTCATAACGATTTGCTGATCAAAATTCGCAAAACCGCTATCTGTGGCACTGATGTTCACATCTACAACTGGGATGAATGGTCGCAAAAGACCATTCCCGTTCCCATGATTACCGGCCATGAGTATGTGGGTGAAGTGGTTGCCATCGGCCAGGAAGTGCGGGGATTTAACATTGGCGATCGCGTCTCCGGTGAAGGACACATCACCTGTGGCCACTGCCGCAACTGTCGCGGTGGGCGCACACACCTGTGCCGTAATGCCATTGGCGTGGGCGTTAACCGGCAAGGCTGTTTTGCGGAGTATCTGGTTATTCCAGCAGGTAACGCCTTCCGTATCCCGGAAAGTATTCCTGATGAGATCGCCGCCATTTTTGATCCCTTCGGTAACGCTGTACACACTGCGCTCTCCTTCGACCTGGTGGGAGAAGATGTGCTGATTGCAGGAGCAGGGCCAATCGGCATCATGGCAGCAGCAATTTGCCGCCATGTTGGTGCACGTCATGTGGTGATTACTGATGTAAATCCCTATCGACTGGAGTTGGCAACCCGGATGGGCGCAACGCGCGCGGTTAACGTCGCGCAGCAAGATTTGCGCAGCGTGATGGCTGAGTTAGGCATGACAGAGGGATTTGATGTGGGGCTGGAAATGTCAGGTGCGCCCCCCGCTTTCCGGCAGATGCTGGATGTGATGAATCACGGCGGACGTATTGCTCTGCTCGGTATTCCCCCCTCAGAAATGGCTATCGACTGGAATAAAGTCATCTTTAAAGGGCTATTTATTAAGGGTATTTATGGCCGTGAAATGTTTGAGACCTGGTACAAAATGGCCGCACTGATACAGTCAGGGCTCGACTTAAGCCCGATCATTACCCATCGTTTTACCATTGATGAGTTCCAGCAGGGCTTTGATGAGATGCGCTCAGGACACTCCGGAAAAGTCATTCTGAACTGGAGTTGATTACGCGGCGTCACTAAAGTCGAAAGTTTATGCAAACACAGGTAAGTGGAGTGCAAATTATACCCGCCCGGGATAGCGCCGGATCGGTTGAAGAGGTATAAAGAGCGCTTCACTTTACCCAGCAGACCGGACGTACTATGCGCATTCTAATGATTATTGACGGCCTGCCCGGCGGCGGTGCAGAAAAGGTAGTGCTGACGCTGAGTGAATGTATGCAGCAGTTAGGCCACGCCGTCAGCCTTTATTCGCTGGATGAGGTCTGTGCCTACACCTTGCCAGAAGGTGTTGACTACCGGGTTATCACCCAGCCTAGCCGTGCCCCCTGGCGCAAGCTGACAGAACTGTCTCGTCGTGCCCGGAAACTGGATCAGGTTCTGCGTGCAGACGAAGCCCAGAACGGTAAGTTTGACCTGATTGTCTCGAATCTGCATAAAACTGACCGCATCGTGGCACGTTGCAAATCCATTGATCAGGTGAAGTTGTGGTACTGCATTCATGGCGTGCTCTCTTCAACCTATCTTGGGCATCGTACCGGACTGAATTACTGGTGGAAAAAGCGCAAAATGGCGCAAATCTATCAGGGCAAAAATCTGACTGCGGTTTCACAAGCGGTGTTGGACGATATGCTGACGGTGATGCAGGTAGCGCCGGCCAAAAGTGCCGTGATCAACAACCCGTTTGACCTCAATATACTGCGCCAGCGCGCCAGCGAGCCCTGTGAGTTAGCGGGAAGTGATTATCTGATTAACGTCGCGCGTATTCACCCGCAGAAGCGTCAGGATCGGTTATTGCGCGCTTTTGCACTGGCAGATTTGCCGTGCAAGCTGGTGTTACTCGGGACCGGAACCGATGAGCGCGTCGCCTTTGCTAAGCAACTCGCACAAGAGCTCGGCATCGCCGATCGCGTGCTCTTTCTCGGCTTCCAGCAGAACCCGTTCCCCTACATCAAACATGCCCGTTTGATGGTAATGAGCTCCGACAGTGAAGGCTTCGGCAATGTCATTGTGGAGTCTTTGGTGCTGGGTACGCCCGTGATCAGCACCCGCTGCCCTGGTGGGCCGGAAGAGATTCTGCTTAAAACCGGAATGTCCGACATGCTCACCGAGCTGGATGAACATGCTCTGGCAGCAAAAATGCGTGAAGTGTATGCGCATCTGCCGCCCATCAATGAGGCGGCATTAGATCAATACGATGTGGTCACTATCAGCAAACAGTACGTCGATCTGACACAACGTTAAGCGAATACAGGCGCGTTACTGCGCCTGTAATTTCTGCCAGGCCTGCCAAACCTGCTCTCCGGTGACATCGACACAATCCCCTGATTCCGTTTGCAGAATCTCATATTGCCCTGACCACGGATGCCAGAGCGCAGCATTGGTGTCACCAAAAAAGACCACCTGCTTTTTGTGCAGCCCAGCAGCCAGATGCATTTGCCCACCGTCACTGCACAAGATTTGCTCACAGCGATCAAAGCCCGCGATCAACTCACGTACCGAAGCCGTAGCATAACGAGCAACGCGTGGTGAATTGACCTGTTGCAACAGAGATTCAGCTCGCGCGTCATCGCCCACATCGCCGGGATGCAGCGTGCCCTGTGGTGACCAGAAGATCAGTACCTGCGCCTGCTCATCAGCCAATAACTGGTGGATAAAAGCCGCATAGCGCTCCAATGGCCAGCGGCGTTTAGCGCTGCGACTGCTGATATGTACGCCATAAATACGCCCCGCGCCTGGCAGCAGCTGCTGCACCCGAGCCCCAGCGGTTGCACGCTCTTCAGGTGACAAAAACAGGCTGACTTCAGGAACCGGCGGAGGTGTTGTGGTGAGTGCAGAAAGATAGCTGTACGTGTGCTCAACCTGATGCTGGCCACGGAAATCACTCCGCGCAAAGCTATGAGCCAGTTCGGGGTTACCTTCACCCGCACCAATAATGTTGTTGGCACCTGCCATTTTTGCCAGACGTAAGCTGTATTTACACGGCACTGGGTTTGCAAGAATCGTCGCATCAAACCGGGTGCGGCGCAGCGTAAGCATAATTTTCAGGCGCTGCCAGTAAACGCCGAGGGTGGTTTCATGGGCCGCACGGTGCTTGGCTTTTTTATACACGAACAGGCGATCTACCCACGGATTATGCGTAACAACATCCTGTGCCACTTTGTTCACGAGCAGGGTTAGCTTCGCGTCCGGATAAGCGCGCTTTATTCCCTCTAACAGCGGGGTTGTGCAGACCATATCACCAATATTGTCTCGCCGAATAACCAGTATATTTTTCATTATTTGCTCACAGGTTAAAGCTGCTATCACTGGCCACTTTGACCATCTATTTCAGAAAAGTTCGCGACAACTAACCATTATTATTCAATGAGTATCCTGTTCATTTTGCCAGATATTTCTGCATGAATCAGAAATCAAGAATGCCGTCTTTCACACCCGATGGCTTTACCCTACAATCGGGTCACAAAATTCCGGGAACCTATAAGTATGGCAAGTCCGATCCTGACCACGTTGACGCCTCAGAAAATACTGCTGATTAAGCTGCGCCATCACGGTGACATGCTGCTTACCACCCCCGTCATCAATGCCCTCCATCAACGCTATCCGCAGGCAAAAATCGACGTTCTCCTGTACGCCGAAACCAGCCCAATGCTTGATGCGCATCCGGCGGTGAATCAGCTGCATGTCCTGGATCGAAAATGGAAGCAGGAAGGTGGCTGGCAGAAATTACGCCACGAAGCACGCCTGATCGGGCAGATCCGCCACGCCAATTATGATCTGGTGATTAATCTCGCCGATCAATGGCGCAGTGCTGTGATCGCCTTGTTCAGTGGCGCCCGCACGCGTATCGGTTTCGCTTTCCGCAAACGCGACAACTTTCTGTGGCGTTGTTGTCACAATGTCCTGGTTCCCACGGATAATCACGAGCAATTGCACACCGTTGAACAAAACATGACGGCATTAACACCGCTGGGTATCGGTGCAGCGGGTGCAAGAGCCTCAATGCACTACCACACTGCCGACTGGCAAAAAGCAGAAGCTCTGCTGGCTGCTCAGCAGGTGACGTCACCGTTCATCGTTTTGCAGCCCACTTCCCGCTGGCAGTTCAAATGCTGGGATGATGACAAAGTGGCAGCCACTATCGACCAGCTCAGTGCCGAAGGCTATCGTGTGATTCTCACCGCAGGCCCGGATAGCAAAGAGCTCGCGATGATCGAGAACATTATTGCACTGTGCCACAGCAAAACCGTGATCTCACTGGCCGGCCAGCTCTCTCTTCGTCAGTTGGCAGCATTGATCGATCATGCCCGTCTGTTCATTGGCGTTGATTCCGCCCCAATGCATATGGCCGCTGCGCTGGAAACACCTTGCATTGCGCTGTTTGGCCCGTCGAAACTGCAGTTGTGGCGTCCTTGGGGGCAAAATAATCAGGTATTCTGGGCAGGCGATTACGCCCCACTGCCTGACCCTGATTCAATCAATACCAATACCCAGCAGCGTTTTCTTTCCGCCATTCCGGTGAGTGATGTGGTTGCTGCGGCAAGGAGTTTTTTAGATGAGTAAGTTACGCCTGGCCATTGTCCGGCAGAAATATCGCCCCGATGGCGGCGCGGAACGTTTTATCTCGCGGGCCTTAGAAGCACTGGATAGCGAACAGCTGGATCTCAACATCATCACCCGCAGTTGGCAGGGCACACCGAATCCGGCGTGGCATTTGCACATCTGCAACCCGGCGAAGTGGGGCCGTGTGTCACGTGAACGCGGCTTTGCCAGCGCGGCCCGCGCCTGCTGGGAGCAACAGCAGTTCGACATCGTACAAAGCCATGAACGCATTGCCGGCTGCGATATTTTCCGTGCGGGCGATGGCGTCCATCGCGTCTGGCTGGAACAGCGCGCTCGCATTGTCTCACCACTACAGCGCCTGAGCGCTACTCTCAGCCCCTATCATCGCTATGTGCTGCGCGCGGAAGAAGAGATGTTCCATTCACCCGCGCTCAAAGCGGTGATTTGCAACTCAGAGATGGTGAAGCAGGATATCCTCCGCTGCTACCAGGTTAAGCCAGACAACATTCACGTCATCCACAACGCGATTAACGGCGAGCACTTTCAGCCAGCAGCCGAGGCTGCACGCTTTGCGGCGCGCGAGACGCTTAATCTTCCACAGCACGCCACGGTCTTCATTTATGTTGGCTCCGGCTTTGAGCGCAAAGGGCTAAAAGCCGCCATTGAGGCGATAGCGAAAAGTGACCGTTATTTGATCGTCGTCGGCCAGGACAAGCAACAACAACGCTATCATCAGTTGGCGCAACAGCTCGGTTGCGCGCAGCGTCTGCGTTTTGTCGGCGTACAGCAAGACGTCCGCCCGTTTTATCACGCGGCAGATGGCCTGCTGTTACCCACGCTGTATGATCCTTTTCCGAATGTGGTGCTGGAAGCCATGGCTTGTGGACTGCCGGTGATCACCAGCACCGGTTGTGGTGGCGCTGAATTTATTGTTGCTGGTCAGGAAGGCTTCGTCTGCGATGCCTTAGATATCAGTGCATTAAATGAAGCAGTCAACGCGATACCTGCACTTTCGCAAAACTCAGCGATGGGTGAAGCGGCACGACGTAGAATTGAACCTTTTGGCCCTCAGAGGCTGGCCCAGGCGCTGACCGAGCTGTATCAGCAAGTGCTAGAGCAAAGGCGATAATGTGGGATGAGCGGCTGAGTGGTTTCTGATAACATGCCGCCATTCGTGCTTTTTGACACCAGTGAGTCATAACACTATCTATGACGATAATTTATACCGCCCTGCTTTACCTTCTTCAGCCGTTCATCTGGCTTCGCCTGTGGCTGCGTGGACGTAAAGCACCGGCCTATCGCAAACGCTGGGCAGAACGCTATGGTTACTGTAGCGGCAAAGTAGAACCCGGCGGCATTGTGCTGCACTCTGTTTCTGTTGGTGAAACACTAGCGGCTGTGCCACTGGTGCGCGCTTTGCGCCACCGTTACCCTGATATGCCGATCACCGTCACCACCATGACGCCAACCGGCTCAGAGCGCGCACAGTCTGCATTTGGCAAAGATGTTCATCATGTCTACCTGCCTTATGATCTGCCCGGCTCGATCAACCGCTTTCTTGATAATGTCGATCCTTGTCTGGTCATCATTATGGAAACCGAGCTGTGGCCGAACATTATTCGTATTCTGCATCAGCGCAACATTCCGCTGGTGATCGCCAACGCGCGTCTGTCTGAACGTTCTGCCAGGGGTTATCGCAAGCTGGGCAAATTTATGCGCCAGCTGCTGCAATCTATTACGCTGATTGCCGCGCAAAACAGTGAAGATGGCGAGCGCTTTCTCTCACTCGGCCTGAAACGTTCTCAACTGACGGTAACTGGCAGCCTGAAATTCGATATTTCTGTGACGCCAGAACTGGCTGCCCGTGCAATTACACTACGTCGCCAGTGGGCTTCTCGCCGTCCAGTCTGGATCGCAACCAGCACGCATGAAGGCGAAGAAGCCATTATTTTGGCGGCACACCGTGAACTCCTGCAAAAATGGCCCGAGCTGCTGCTGATTTTGGTGCCGCGCCATCCTGAACGCTTCCGTGATGTGGAAGAACTGACCCAAAAGCGGGGCTTTAGCTTCATCCGCCGTAGCAGCAATCAAATTCCCGCGCTGGAGACCCAGGTTGTTATTGGCGATACCATGGGCGAACTGATGTTGTTGTACGGGATTGCCGATCTGGCTTTTGTCGGCGGTAGCCTGGTCGAACGCGGTGGCCATAATCCGCTGGAGCCAGCAGCACATGCGATTCCCGTGCTGATGGGACCACATACCTGGAACTTCAAAGATATTTGCAGCAAGCTGCAACAGGCACAGGGTCTGATCACCGTCACTGATGCGGCTTCACTGGAAAAAGAAGTGGCTAATCTGCTGCAAGATGAAGACTATCGCCTTTACTATGGCCGCCATGCGGTAGAAGTCCTGCATCAAAACCAGGGCGCGCTGCATCGTCTGCTACAGTTACTCGAACCTTACCTTCCTCCTCGGGCACATTAATGACCTCACGCCAGCGCCTTTCTGTGGTAATCATCAGCAAAAATGAAGCCGACCTGTTGCCGGACTGTCTGGCATCTGTCAGTTGGGCCGATGAAATCGTCGTGCTCGATTCTGGCAGTGAGGATAATACCGTTGAGGTCGCTCGGCAGGCTGGCGCGCGGGTGTGGCAATCGACCCACTGGCAGGGCTTTGGCAAACAGCGTCAGTTGGCCCAAAGCTACGCCAGCAACGACATGATTTTGATGATCGATGCTGACGAGCGCGTAACGCCGCCGCTGCGCCAGGCGATTGAGCAGGTGCTGAGTTCGCCTGCCAGTAACACCGTGTACAGCCTTGGTCGTAGTAATCTGTTTCTGGGACGTTTTATGCGCCACAGCGGCTGGTATCCTGACCGTGTGATGCGCCTCTACCCGCGCCAGCTGAGTTATAACGACAATCTGGTGCATGAGTCACTGGAAACTCAGGGTGCGCCTGTGGTCGCCCTGAAAGGGGATTTGCAGCATCTCACCTGTCGCGATCTGGTCGCATTCCAGCGCAAGCAGCTTAACTATGCCGCTGCATGGGCGCAGGAGCGGCATCAGCGCGGCAAACGTTGTGGGATCGTCAGTATTTTTACCCACACGCTAGGTGCATTCTGCAAAACGCTGATTTTGCGGGCTGGATTTCTCGATGGCAAACAAGGCTGGATTTTGGCCGTGGTCAATGCGCAGTATACCTTTAACAAATACTCCACTCTGTGGGCGCTGAATCGCCCTTCTGCAAAAGGCAGCGTATGAGCACGAAAGCGATATACCCCGGCACTTTTGATCCCATCACCAGTGGCCATGTTGATATTGTTACCCGCTCCGCAAAGATGTTTGATCACATCCTGCTTGCCGTTGCGGCCAGCCCACACAAGAAAACCCTGTTCTCTTTGGACGAACGCGTTGCTTTGGCTAAGCTGGCGACGGCACATCTGCCTAACGTCGAAGTAAAAGGATTTTCTGACCTGATGGCCAACTTCGCTCAAGCGCAGGGTGCAAACGTGTTGGTGAGAGGGCTACGTGCGGTCGCCGACTTCGAGTATGAGCTGCAACTGGCGCAGATGAATCGTCACCTGCTGCCCAGCCTGGAAAGTGTGTTCCTGATGCCTTCCCAGGGCTTTTCATTTATCTCCTCTTCGTTGGTCAAAGAGGTGGCGCGCCATGCTGGTGATGTTGCTGCCTTTTTACCGGAAGAGGTACACAAAGCCCTGCTGAAAAAACTGGCTGAACAGTAATTATCGCTGGCAGTTAGGGCACCAGAATGTGCTGCGCTGACCGTGCTTACCGCTGACTATCGGTGTACCACAGGCGCGGCACGGCTCACCCGCACGACCATAAACTTGCAACTCCTGAGCAAAATACCCCGGCTTACCATCGCTTTGCAGGAAATCGCGCAGTGTGGTTCCCCCCTGCTCAATGGAGCGAAGCAGCACGGCTTTAATGGTACTGACCAGCAAAGCGACTTCATCTTTGCTCAAACTATAAGCGGGTCGATCGGGCGCGATCCCAGCGGTGAACAGTGACTCGCTGGCATAGATATTCCCTACCCCTACCACGATTTTGTTATCCATGAGCCACTGTTTTACCACCGTGCGCTTGCCGCGAGATTTCTCAAACAGATAATCCGTATTGAACGCTTCGCTTAACGGCTCTGGACCAAGATGTGCCAATACGCTGCTACCGGCTAAGTCATTGCTCCACAACCACGCACCGAAGCGACGAGGGTCGGTATAGCGCAGTACCTTGCCGTTGCTCATCACCAGGTCAACGTGATCGTGCTTTTCTGCCGGCAGTTCATGCGGCAGCACGCGCAGGCTGCCAGACATGCCAAGATGTACGATTATCCAGCCGTGGGGCAGCTCAATCAGCAGGTATTTAGCCCTGCGCTGTACGCTGATTACCGGCTGATCGCTCAGTGCATGAATTTCCTGCGAAACAGGCCAACGCAGGCGGCCATTACGTACCACGGCATGCAGGATAGTTTCCCCTACCAGATGCGGCTCAATACCGCGACGGCTGGTTTCGACTTCAGGTAATTCTGGCATCTCATCTCCCGGCTGCATTACTGGATAAAAACAAAAAACCCGGCCGAAGCCGGGTTTTTAGCAGAACACCAAAATTACTTAATTTTGGCTTCTTTGTAGATCACGTGCTGGCGTACAACCGGATCGAACTTTTTCAGTTCCAGTTTCTCTGGTTTAGTACGCTTGTTCTTCGTGGTGGTATAGAAGTGACCTGTACCAGCAGAGGAAACGAGCTTGATCTTCTCACGAATACCTTTAGCCATGATTCAGTTCCTTAGTACTTCTCACCACGGGCACGGATTTCGGACAGAACCGTATCAATGCCTTTCTTATCAATAACACGCATACCTTTAGCAGATACACGCAGAGTAACGAAGCGCTTCTCGCTCTCAACCCAAAAACGGTGTGAGTGCAGGTTCGGCAGGAAACGGCGTTTCGTCGCGTTCAGTGCGTGGGAACGGTTGTTACCGGTCACCGGACGCTTTCCAGTTACCTGGCAGACTCGTGACATGTCTATTCTCCAAAAATCAAATCAGCTCGAGCTTTAAAAATTAGGTTTTGGCCGCCTCGTCAGGCAAATGCCCGCCCAGGCGAGTTCCATGTGAACCCGCTAAGCTGGCCCAAACGCCAAACCCGAGATTCTCAAAGGTGGCGTAGTATACGCCGCTCAGCGTAAGTGCTCAAGTCCCGAACAAATAAAGATCCCAATGGATCGCGTAAAAAGCCGCCGTTTACACCGATTTTTCCAGGCTCAGACCCTTATAACCAGCCTCTTTCCGCAAAAGAAACATATTCACCACGACCAATCACTAAATGGTCAAGCAGCCGAATATTAAGCAGTTGGCAGGCTTCATTAACGCGACTGGTCACCTCACGATCGGCCTTACTTGGCTCAGATTTCCCCGAAGGATGATTGTGCGCCAGTATCAGAGCGGCCGCATTAAACTTTAACGCTTCTCTGACAATTTCACGTGGATGCACTTCAACGCTGCTAATCGAACCCGCAAACATTTGCTGTGCTTGTAGCACCCGATGCTGGTTATCTAAAAACAGCGCCATGAAAACCTCACGCTCCTGGTTGCCCAACAGACTTTGTAAGTAAGAACGCGTCGCATGCGGATTTTCCATGACGTTTTCACACGCAATCTGGGTGGTTAACACGCGTTTTGCCAGCTCAGCAATGGCGTGTAGCTGTGCCAGTTTCGCGTTACCCACACCTTTAATCTCATCAAATTCCTGACGGCTGGCGCTGAGGATATGATAGAGCGATCCAAATTTCGTCAGCAGTTGCTGTGCCAGCGCCATCACATTCAGACCGGTCACACCGGTACGCAGGAAAATCGCCAGCAGCTCGACATCTGTCAGGTGCTCAGCGCCCATTTCCAGCAGTTTTTCTCGTGGTGCCATCACTGTTTCCCTGTTCGTTTCACCCAGCGCTATCCTGCCCTGGCACGCGATGAACTGTCTGTTCGACGTGACAAATTCTGGAAACGGCTCGCAAACCACAGGGCGTGGCAAAGGCGCAAATCGGGTTTTGTGGTAAAGTTCATCCATTCTGCTGTGCCAGATACAGCACCCGATTTCACGAGGTCACAAGCATGATGGGTTTAGCCGGGAAAAAAATCCTGCTGGGTGTTAGCGGCGGCATTGCTGCTTATAAAACCCCTGAACTGGTTCGCCGTCTACGCGATCGCGGTGCGGACGTTCGGGTCATGATGACCGAAGCCGCCAAAGCTTTTATCACCCCATTGAGCCTGCAAGCCGTATCGGGCTATCCCGTCATGGACGATCTGCTCGACCCAGCAGCCGAAGCGGCTATGGGACACATCGAGCTGGCAAAATGGGCTGACCTAATTTTACTCGCTCCCGCTACCGCCGATTTAATTGCCCGGCTGGCAGCAGGAATGGCCAATGATTTGGTGACCACCGCCTGTCTGGCCAGCGCCGCGCCATTAGCGATTGCACCTGCCATGAACCAGCAGATGTACCGTGCGGCAGCCACTCAGCATAACCTGCAACTGCTTGACGCGCGTGGTGTGATGATTTGGGGACCAGACAGCGGCAGCCAGGCTTGTGGAGATGTCGGGCCGGGCCGCATGTCAGACCCGCTCACCCTTGTTGACCATGCGGTGCAGTGGGCATCCCCCGTCAAAGATCTGCAACATCTCAACATTATGATCACCGCCGGCCCAACGCGGGAAGCGCTGGACCCGGTGCGTTATATCACTAACCACAGCTCGGGTAAGATGGGCTTCGCCATTGCGGCTGCGGCTGCACAGCGCGGCGCAAAAGTGACGCTGGTAGCCGGCCCGGTTACACTGACAACGCCGCCACAGGTCGCGCGTGTTGATGTAAACAGCGCCCTTGAGATGCAGGCTGCGGTGATGAGCGACATTGAACAACAACATATTTTCATCGCCAGCGCAGCCGTGGCAGACTATCGTGCCGCCGCTGTTGCCGAGCAGAAGATGAAAAAACAGGGCGGAGAAGACACTCTGACGCTGCAGTTAGTTAAGAATCCAGACATCGTTGCAGAAGTGGCGGCGCGTAAGACGGGTCGGCCTTTTGTGGTTGGATTTGCGGCAGAAACCCAGAATGTGGAAGAATACGCCCGGCAAAAACGGCAACGGAAGAACCTCGATCTGATCTGTGCAAATGACGTTTCACAGAGCGGACAAGGTTTTAACAGTGACCGCAATGCGCTTCACCTTTTTTGGCAGGATGGAGATAAACGCTTACCGCTTTGCGATAAGACACTCCTTGGCCAACAATTATTAGACGAGATAGTCAGCCGTTATGATGAAAAAAATCGACGTTAAAATTCTGGATGCGCGCGTAGGCACCGAGTTCCCCCTGCCTTCTTATGCGACAGCAGGTTCAGCAGGCCTGGATTTACGCGCCTGTCTCGATGAAGCTCTGGAAATCACACCAGGCATGACAACGCTGGTACCAACCGGCTTGGCTATCCATATTGCCGATCCTTCTCTGGCGGCAGTTATCCTGCCACGCTCAGGCCTGGGCCATAAACATGGCATCGTGCTGGGCAACCTGATCGGCCTGATTGACTCCGATTACCAGGGCCAACTGATGGTTTCGGTCTGGAATCGCGGCAGCGAAAGCTTTACGCTGCAACCGGGCGATCGTCTGGCACAGCTGGTGTTCGTACCTGTCGTGCAGGCGGAATTCAACCTGGTGCAAGACTTTGACGCCAGCGTACGCGGTGAAGGTGGCTTCGGTCATTCTGGTCGCCAGTAACGCTCGCACTCCCACTTACGCCTCTGCCATTTTTATCCTCTCCATAAGCTCCTTGCTTGTGGCAGACGCGTAAGTGTTGCCTGTTTTGGTTACTTTCAGGGGTCTTTTAGGTCATGGCAGAAAAAAAAGTTGCGAAACGGAACCGTCGCGAAGAGATTTTGCAGGCTCTGGCACAAATGCTGGAATCCGACGATGGTAGCCAGCGCATCACTACCGCAAAGCTGGCGGCAAATGTCGGTGTTTCTGAAGCGGCACTCTATCGTCACTTCCCCAGCAAGACACGCATGTTTGACAGTCTGATTGAGTTTATCGAAGACAGTCTGATTACCCGCATCAATCTGATTTTGAACGATGAGAAAGAGACACTTTCACGCCTACGCCTGATGGTTCAGCTCATTCTCGGCTTTGGTGAGCGTAATCCGGGGCTGACACGCATTCTGACTGGCCATGCACTGATGTTTGAACAAGATCGCCTACAAGGGCGTATCAATCAGCTGTTCGAACGCATTGAAGCGCAACTGCGTCAGGTGATGCGTGAGCGAAAAATGCGTGAAGGCGTTGGTTTCCAGACAGACGAAACACTGCTGGCGAGTCAGTTGCTGGCAATGTGCGAAGGGCTGTTGTCGCGCTATGTGCGCTCTGAATTCCGCTATCGTCCTACTGCGGACTTTGACGTGCGCTGGCCACTGATTGTGGCGCAGCTGGTGTAATACTCTGGCGGGCAAATGCCCGCCAGACGATCAGATTCCGTACTGCTGCTGATAGGCACGCACTTGAGCCAGGTGGTCGGCCATTTCAGGCTTCTCTTCCAGGTAGGCGATCAAATCGTTCAGGGTGATGATGGCTGTCACCTGGCACTGATAATCACGCTCCACTTCCTGAATCGCTGAGATATCACCACGTCCACGCTCCTGACGATCGAGCGAGATTAATACGCCAGCCAGTTTAGCTTTATGCGCATTGATGATTTCCATCGATTCACGGATCGCGGTACCTGCGGTGATCACGTCATCCACTAACATGACTTTGCCTGCCAATGGGCTACCCACTAACAAACCACCTTCGCCATGATCTTTCGCTTCTTTACGGTTAAAGCAGTAAGGCACATCGCGGTCATGATGGTCAGCCAGCGCCACTGCGGTCGTCGTGGCAATTGGGATGCCTTTGTAAGCCGGACCAAACAGCAGGTCGAACTCAACGCCACCATCTACCAACGCCTGCGCATAAAAACGCCCTAACAGCGCTAAATCGCGGCCACTGTTAAACAAACCGGCGTTGAAGAAATAAGGACTAATGCGTCCTGATTTCAGGGTGAACTCACCAAACTTCAGCACCCCTTTGTTCAGGGCGAATTCAATAAACTGACGCTGCCAGGCTTTCATTTCTCACTCCTTCAAACAAAAAAAAGGCGACTCTCTGGTCGCCTGTTAAATCAATTTTCCAGTACCGCTTTCTGCGCCTGGATGAGCTGTTCAATACCGCCACGGGCCAATGCCAGCAGGGCTAACAGTTCGTCATGACTGAACGGCTCGCCTTCCGCAGTACCCTGCACTTCAATCATGCGGCCATCTTCGGTCATCACGACATTCATGTCGGTTTCAGCTGTCGAATCTTCAACATACTCGAGGTCACACAGCGCTTCACCCCCCACGATACCAACAGAGATCGCTGCAACCATGCCTTTCAGTGGGCTGGATTTCAGCTTGCCATCGGCAACCAGTTTGTTGAGGGCATCAGCCAGCGCCACACAAGCACCGGTAATTGAGGCGGTACGCGTGCCACCATCGGCCTGAATCACGTCACAATCCAGCGTGATGGTAAATTCGCCCAGCGCTTGTAAATCAACAGCTGCACGCAGTGAGCGTGCGATCAGGCGCTGGATTTCCAGCGTACGCCCACCCTGTTTGCCTTTGGCGGCTTCGCGCGCCATGCGGCTATGGGTTGAGCGCGGTAACATGCCGTACTCTGCGGTGATCCATCCCTGGCCTTTGCCTTTCAGGAAGCGTGGCACACCCTCTTCAATGGTGGCGGTGCACAGCACTTTGGTTTCACCAAACTCAACCAACACTGAACCTTCAGCGTGTTTAGTGTAATTACGGGTGAGTGTAACAGGGCGCACTTGTTGCGCGCTTCGGCCTGCTGGACGCATGGGATTCTCCGGCTTGCTAATGACTGGATGCGCATTATACGGACTTACCCGGCCACTGTCCTGCCTGCATCGGCACAATGGCGGATGAAATTTCGCCCTGGCTGTGGCTAAATGCGCCCATACTCCTCACAAATATGAAGAAAAATGATGACAGCACTCCTGCATTTCCTGCTGGCGTTGGTGGTGATCTTTGCCCTCGCCTTGCTGGTCAGCCATGACCGTAAACTGATTCGCCCACGCTATATCATGCAACTACTGGTCGTTGAAGCCCTGCTGGGCTGGTTTTTCCTGCACTCTGCCAGCGGCCTTGCCGTGGTCACCTCTGTCAGCGGATTTTTTGAAACGCTATTAGGCTTCGCGGCCCAGGGCAGCGACTTTGTCTTTGGCAATATGAGTAAACAGGGACTGGCCTTTATTTTCCTCGGGGTACTTTGCCCGATTATCTTTATCTCAGCGCTGATTGGTATTCTGCAACACTGGCGCATTCTGCCACTGCTTATCCGCTTGTTTGGTACGCTGTTGTCCAAAATTAATGGCATGGGCAAACTGGAATCCTTTAATGCCGTCAGTACCTTGATCCTCGGGCAGTCGGAGAACTTCATCGCTTATAAAGGCATTCTTGGCGATATCTCTTCTGCGCGAATGTACACCATGGCCGCGACGGCAATGTCCACGGTTTCCCTCTCCATCGTCGGGGCTTATATGTCGATGATCGAGCCGAAATATGTGGTCGCAGCGCTGCTGCTCAACATGTTCAGCACGTTCATTATTCTCTCAATCATTAATCCACTACGCCCGGAAAGCGAAGAGCATATTGCTCTCGACAAGCTGCACGAAGATCAGAGCTTCTTTGAGATGTTAGGTGAATATATTCTGGCGGGATTCAAGGTTGCGATGATTATTCTGGCGATGCTGGTCGGCTTTATTGCGCTGATCGCGGCTGTGAATGAAATCTTTGCGGCCGTTTTTGGTCACAGCTTCCAGCAGTTGCTGGGCTACTTGTTCTATCCTCTGGCGTGGTTAGTGGGCATTCCTGCGGCAGATGCGCTTCAGGCTGGCAGCATTATGGCAACCAAGCTGGTAGCCAATGAATTTGTCGCGATGATCGACCTGAAAAAAGTGGCAGCAGAGATGACGCCGCGTGGCCTGGGTATCCTTTCTGTGTTCCTGGTTTCGTTCGCTAACTTTGCCTCGATTGGTATTGTTGCGGGTGCGATTAAAGGGCTGAATGAACGCCAGGGTAATGTGGTTTCCCGTTATGGCTGGAAGCTGGTTTATGGCTCTACGCTGGTGAGTTTACTCTCCGCCGCGTTTGCCGGGCTGTTCATTTAATAGAAGCGGGAGGCTCAGGCCTCCCGTTTTTTTGTTAAAAACTCACACACACCGGCGCATCAACGCGCATCACAGACTCCTGCGCAAATCGCTTCTTATAGATCTCACGCAGTGCTTCAATACTGGCCTGGCTAGTACGATCTGAGCCATGAATCAGCATCAGTGCTTTGCTGTTTTCATGCGCGACTGTACCGTCCTGGCCCAGCCATTGTCCCTTTGCATCGTAAACAGACAACCCTTCTTTAAAGCGTGGCGTCACATCTTTATCGACGAAGTTCTGCCACTCCTGGGGCGTAATCGCTGCGCCATGGGGCCGATTTAAACCAAACCACAACGTGGTTTGCATCATGATATCGCCGCCCGCACACACCGGAACAGGCTTGCTGACAGGAGCAGAAACCACCGAAGACACCGGGGCCTGACAGGCAGCCAATAGCATTGCCAATCCAGTAGTCAGTACGAATTTTCGTATCATCATTACGTGATCCTTTAAGGTGAGAATTCCCTGTTCATCATAAGTAACGCGGTAAAAAAAGGTGAAATATTTCAAAGGCATTTAACGCTCAGGATTTGGTCTGTCATGCCGCCGCGCTGGCCGCTATACTTCAGCAATAAATTCCGCCATCGAGTAATGCTTATGATCCGCAGTATGACCGCTTACGCACGCCGTGAAGCAAAAGGAGACTGGGGCAGCGCAGCCTGGGAGCTTCGTTCCGTCAACCAGCGCTATCTGGAAACCTATATCCGCCTGCCAGAGCAGTTCCGCAGCCTTGAGCCGGTGATCCGCGAGCGCATCCGCAACCGCCTGACGCGCGGTAAAATCGAGTGCAATCTGCGCTTTGATGCTGACCCAAGCGCACAAGGCGAGTTGATTCTCAACGAAGCTCTGGCGAAACAGCTGGTGAAATCTGCCAACTGGGTAAAAATGCAGAGCGACGAGGGTGCAATTAACCCATTGGATATCCTGCGCTGGCCGGGTGTGATGTCGGCGAAAGACCAGGATTTGGATGCGATTAACGCCCAACTGCTACAGGCACTGGATGTCGCGTTAGATGAATTCATCATTGCACGTGAAACCGAAGGTAATGCCCTGAAAGCGCTGATTGAGCAGCGTCTCGCAGGCGTGAGCGAAGAAGTGGCAAAAGTGCGTGCACAGATGCCAGAAGTGCTGAAATGGCAGCGTGAACGCCTGGTCGCTAAACTGGAAGATGCCGAAGTGCAGTTAGAGAATAACCGCCTGGAGCAGGAACTGGTATTAATGGCACAGCGTGTAGACGTTGCCGAAGAACTGGATCGCCTCGATGCCCACGTAAAAGAGACCTATAACATCCTGAAGAAGAAAGAAGCCGTAGGCCGCCGCCTCGACTTTATGATGCAGGAGTTTAACCGCGAGTCGAATACGCTGGCGTCAAAATCTATTAATGCGGATATCACCGCTTCCGCTATTGAGCTGAAAGTGTTGATTGAGCAGATGCGCGAGCAGATTCAGAATATCGAGTAAGATTTCACGATCTCGCGTTGTCTCACTAAATCTTGCTTTGACAAAAAGGTCATTTTAAATCATGGCCTTTTCTGTTTTATATAGTCTCATATCGTATCAATAGAGCGCGTGTTTCGTGTGTACATAGACGTGTACCTACTGGCATTTATGACACGCAGTTTATGATGACGAATTGAGGCAAGGAAATCATTCTAAAACGAAGCTGAGTATGATCATGCCCTAGATAAGGTCAGCAGGTCACAGTAACTTGCTTTCTGTTGGTCATTAAAAGAAAATTCACATATACATCATTGTGCGATTTCTGATGGTAACTAAGATTTAGAGCTTTACCTGAATTGACTGCTGTGCTTATGTACAGCTATAAGAGATAACGGTGTATCGTCATGTGGTTCGCGTTGGTTTGAGAAAATTTTGGCGACTCCTTAGAACGCCGATGTATGTAACCTGAGCGATGCAGCGATAACTGCTTTATCATGTGAGGAGTTTGTTTGTAGAGAGCGATTACTCTATAGAAAAACTGCATCGCAGTGCAATTCTTGTTGTAAAAGACACTCCGATGGCTGCTTCCATCAACTAAAAATTGGCTAAGAAATATGAAGACACCATCGTTCAAATTTATCGACTTGTTCGCCGGATTGGGCGGATTTCACCTTGCTCTCAATAGGCTCGGTGGGCAGTGCGTCTTTGCAGCTGAGTGGCAAAAACATTTGCAGGACCTATATCAGATTAATTTCAATCTCCGTCCTGAAGGAGATATCACCCTGATATCTCCCAGTGATGTGCCGACACACGACATTCTAACAGCAGGTTTTCCCTGCCAGCCATTCTCCAAGGCCGGGGAGCAGCTTGGGTTTGAGTGCACGAAACAAGGTGACTTGTTTTTCAATGTAGCAGCAATACTCGAGCAGAAGAAGCCGCACTTCTTCATTCTTGAAAATGTTCCAAATTTGCTTAAACATGACGAAGGCCGAACTTGGGAGGCTATTCAAGAAATCTTAGGGTTGGGTCCAAAAGGACTGGGGTACCATATTGCCGCAGAACGCTTCTCACCGCATCATTTTGGTATCCCGCAGATTCGGGAGCGTGTATACATCATCGGCTCACGAAAACCTCTAAATAACTTTTCCTGGCCTCAAAGAAACCCGACAGAGACATCAATTGATAACATCCTAGATGATCATCCTGCTAACGCGAAACCACTTTCTACGCAGGTTATTGATTGCCTGAATGTCTGGGCAGATTTTTTGAAACGCTGCCCAGCAGATGTTGAATTACCGTCTTATCCGTTATGGTCTATGGAATGGGGAGCGACATATCCATACGAAGAGGATACGCCCTACGCTTTAAAAGAGGACTATGGTATTGACGGTCTTAAGGGATTTTCTGGGAGTCACGGACGCAAGATCGGCTACCTGCGTACTATCGAAGAGCGTTGGCTGGCTTTGCCTAGCCATGCTCGGACTGCTCATCGAAAGTTCCCCAAATGGAAGGTAGACTTCATTCGGCAGAACCGCCAGTTCTACGCTGACAATAAGGAATGGATTGATCCGTGGATGAAAAGTATCTTGAAGTTTCCTTCAAGTCTTCAAAAATTAGAATGGAATGTTAAGGGTGGGAAGCGCGATCTGTGGGAATACGTGCTGCAATTCCGTGCATCAGGCGTGCGAGTGAAACGCCGTAATACTGCCCCTAGCTTAATTGCAATGACGGATACACAGGTGCCCATCATTGCATGGCAACGGCGTTACATGACGCCGGAGGAATGTGCCCGTTTGCAGAGTTTAGACGATTTGAAAGCGCTGCCATCTACTCCTACTAAGGCTTTCCATGCGCTTGGTAATGCGGTGAACTCGACTGTCGTTGAGCGTGTTGCCCGTGCTCTGCTGGGAGATTTTATAGAACAACTTCCGGCTAGTGAGGATAATAAAGTTAGCCATGAAAAGGTCGATGCATGATGGATAGCCAGAAGCTAGGTCAATTACCATCCATTCAAATTCGCCCCGAAGTTACGATGCTCTCGGTGCTCCGACACTTAAACTATAAGCCATGGTTTGCCATGGCAGAGTTCGTAGACAACGCACTTCAGAGCATGATCGCCAACAACGAGCAGTTGCAAGTATTGCATGATGATAAATTTCAACTGAGGGTAGATGTCAAAATCGATACTTCTGGCCCAGGCCTGATTGTTATCCGTGACAATGCAGCCGGAATATCGAAAGTTGATTTTCCTCGAGCATTTCGGGCTGCTCAAGTTCCAGAGGATCGCAGCGGGCTTTCTGAGTTCGGTATGGGTATGAAAAGCGCTGCATGCTGGTTTGCAGAGAAATGGAGTGTTCGTACCAAAGCCATTGGTGAATCAATAGAGCGCACAATATATTTCGATGTTCGAAACATTGTCGAAAATAAGATTGAAAGTTTGAATACTGAAACTCGTGAGGTCGATCCATCAGCGCACTACACAGTGGTGACCCTTCGAGGTTTACATCACATGCCGCAAGGACGAACCGTCGGTAAGATTCGAGACCATTTATCTAGCATCTATCGGATGTTTCTAAGGGATGGAAGACTGTCCCTTCACTTAAATGGTTCACCGCTTACATATCAACTTCCGGACATACTCACTGCAGTTGCTTATACATCTCCCGGGGTACAAGCACAGGGTGATAATGTGGTGCCTGTTGAATGGCGGAAAGATATCGATCTGGATTTTGGTGGAAATCAGCGTGTTAAAGGATTTGCTGCGCTTCGTGAAATTGGCTCAACACCATTAGCCGGTTTTGCTTTATTTCGTCGAGACAGATTAATCGAAGGTAGCTTCGATGAGAGCTATCGGCCTAGCTATGTATTCAAACAAACTAACAGTTATCCATATCAACGACTATTTGGTGAACTTCATGTTGAAGGGTTTGAAGTTAGTCATACAAAAGATGGGTTTCGCTGGGAAGAATACGAAGATATTTTTCTGGAACATTTGAAAGCTCAAATTGAAGAAGCCCCACTAAACCTACTCACTCAAGCCGAAAATTATCGGTCGCTTCCTTCTAGAAAGAGTATTGGGACACGGGCTGTGGCAGCGACTGCCGCCGTCGCAAACTACGTCGAAAAAGAAGTTGCGCCACTGTTAATTGAGGCCAATCAGTATCCGACTGATGCGAATAAGTTGCCATCCGAACTCGTTTCGAGGGAACTCCAGGCGTCTGAGCGTATTGTCGAAGTTAACGATGGTAATTATCAATGGATAATAACTTTGAGAACCTCTGTGGATCCCGCAACAGAGGATTGGGTATCAGTTGCAATTACTCAGCAGCCTACGGACTTGGGTGAAGATATCCGGCGTTTGACGATTGATCTTTCATTGGCTCATCCATTTTCGATTGAATTTTTAGGAGTGAACAACGAGAACGTAGAAGTATTACTACGCATCTCAACAGCGATATGCATTGCTTTGATCTTAACAGAGGATGTTTCAGGAGAACCTCCAGAAAGCTTTCTCTATCATTTCAACTACTTGATGAGGGGGGCTCTATCGAGAACCCCATTAGAGAAATAAAATATGGCAACCTCTATCGAAATCCTAAAAACTCTTCAGCCTCCTTTGCGTTGGGTGCCGGAAAAAAAAGACATTACTGAGGATTTTCTTCAAAGCAAATCCAAAGATCCGAATGGCCCTGACTATGAGGATTTAACCAATGGTGTTAATTCTGTACTTCAAGAAGCACAGCGGATTCTTGGTCGCTGTTTACCCCCTACAGAGCCTGCAGGACGAGAAACGGGGTTAGTAGTGGGTTATGTGCAAAGCGGTAAAACAATGTCGTTTGAAACAGTGATTTCTCTAGCACGCGACAATGGCTACGGGCTTGTAATTGTTTTGGCTGGTACGAAGAACAATCTTCGTGACCAATCTGAAAAACGCCTGAAGAAAGACCTTGGTATCGATGACGGCGAAAACTGGTACCACTATTCCAATCCCTCCGCGAACGTTAAAAGGCAGATTGAGGATAAGATTGTTGCTTGGATAAAGAAACCTACAAAAAAAGCAATTTTAATTACTGTGCTCAAGCACGGCGGCCATCTCGAAAACTTGGCTGCTCTCGTTAAAAAGTTGTCAGTATCAGACGTCCCATCCTTGATTATTGATGATGAGAGCGATCAAGCAAGCCTAAATACCCATTCGGCTAAGATTCGTAGTGGGAAAGTAGCACCATCAGAAATGAGCACGACCTACGAAAAAATTTGTAAGCTTCGTGACGAGCTTCCGCATCATTCTTATCTACAGTACACGGCAACTCCGCAGGCCAATCTTCTACTTGCGCAAACTGATTTGCTGAATGCTTCCTTTGCAGAGTTGGTTACGCCTGGTGAGGCTTACACAGGTGGAAAATCTTTCTTTGGAAAAAACTCTTCGCTCGTCAGGGATATTCCATCTGTGGAGGTACCCGGGCCAACCAATAAATTGACATCATCTCCTAAAAGTTTACTGAGCGCCTTGCGTTATTTCTTATTAACATGCGCTCACCACGCGCTAACGCGTGAGCGGAAAAAAGACAGAAATCGCTCAATGATGATCCACCCCGCAATGGCAACCACCTCTCATACTAATTATATGGAGTGGCTTGATAAGTCCTTAAAGACGTTAAAGTCATTTGTCGAGAGGCAATATGATACTAAAATCGAAACTGTGGCTCAGCTTTTCCAGACTGAGTACGATTCTCTTAAGAAAACATATCCAAAAATCAAACAATTAAGTGAATTGCTTGCCGCTATGGTTGATGAGGTATTCAGCGAACTGAATCACGTCGTGGTTAATGGAACTAAGGATGCTGAAAAGAACATTGACTGGAAGGCCACGCCATATTGGATTCTAGTGGGCGGTGCTAAGCTAGATAGAGGTTATACTATTGAAGGCCTTTGTGTGACCTATATGCCACGTCCCTTAGGTACATCGCCAGCAGCTGATACTTTGCAACAGCGAGCACGATTTTTCGGTTACAAAAAAGCATATTTGGGCCTTTGCCGTGTATTTGTTCAGAAGAATGTGAGCAATGCTTTCACCGAGTATGTAGAGCATGAGGAATTCGTTCGAGAGGCTTTAGAGAATTCACGGGGCAAACCTCTCTCTGATTGGCGCCGAGATTTTGTACTTACATCAATGCTTAAAGCAACTCGTGCTAATGTCGTCGGACTCGATACACGACGTATCCCAGCTAATGGCTGGATGGTTCCTGATGTTATGCAAAGGGATGACGAAGCTCATTTAGCTAATCAAGAGTTGCTTTCGTTCGTAGTAAGGAAATGGACTACTGAATATGGTGCACCCGTCAACGCGGCTGAGTTCTCTCAATTCAAAGGCGTTAAAGACTTATCACCGCACTTCTTGTTTGACCCTATCCCGCTGAAAGCGGTGCTTAAAGATTTTCTGCTTGAGGTGAAGGTGAAAGATCCCTTTGATGCAGAGGAACATAGCGCGATGCTGCTCGCGATGGCGGCACTTCTTCGGAAGACTCCAAGCCTCAAGGCCGATGTATTTCTTATGAACAACTTAGTTGCAGGTTATCGAACACGCTCTTCAGGACGTGGCGTCGATGCCAAGCACCGCTTCGCACCAATCAATCAGTATTTCAGCCAAAGTGCGGAGGCTATCAATGACAGAAGTTTTTGCTCTACTGAACGTGTCTCTATCCAGTTACGTCGATTCAATTTGGGCACGATACAGCGTGACTATGCCAGCGCCGATATTAAGGAAGTCACTTGGTTTGCATTACACGTGCCAGACAAGTTGAGAAAGGATTTACTGATCGAGGCACGTCGTTAATGAATGTTTTCGATCACTTCTTAAATCTACCCTGCGCAACGTCAGAAATGAGCTTTACTGCGATCCCTTTATCCATACACCGTAAGGACTTTCTTGCAAAAGGCTCTGATGGCACCCCACTTTTCTTATTACATGATGCTAGCGAAGTACAGTACAGCCCCGGTGTGCAGTTCCGGTATTTGACCGCGCAGTTTCACGCAACTTGCAGAGTACATACAGACGGTAAGGAACTACAGGATCAATTTGCCCTCGTTTCTTGCGATGCTGCTGTACCGGACCTCCATGAGATATTTGTACGTTGTTTCAGCGCTGCGATCGAAGAACTCCCTATTACTTCGGGAACACGAGAGCTAAACAACTGTATTCAGAAGCTCGTAGATCTTTTTAGGGCTCTTTCCCAACCAAGTGGGAAAGACGTTTTGGGTCTATGGGGCGAACTCTACATAATCGCTAATAGCGGCAACATTGTGGGAGCCATGACAGATTGGCACGAAGATCCATTCGATCGCTTTGACTTCTCATGGGGACAAGGATGCCTAGAGGTTAAGGCATCCATGCAATCAGCTCGGCTTCACACCTTTACACTCGAGCAGTTGATGAATCCTACGAAAGGTATTGGTTATGTTGCGTCGCTGCTGTTACAACCTTTGTCTGGAGGACTCGGGTTGATTGATCTTGCAAATTTGATTGAAATGGAATTGAGTCACTCGCCTGCACTGAAGTTGAAGCTCTGGAAAAATTTGGCTAAGGCTCTGGGTGGGGATTTTTCTGAAAAACTGGACAAGCGATTCGATATCTCTTATGCCGAGCGTAACCTTATTGTGTATGCAATGGATGACCTCCCAAGGCCTGAAAAACCCAGTGATCCGCGAGTGATTGCGATACGATTCACAGCAGATCTTACAACGACTACATCTTCTCTAAAGAAAAATTCACTATCAGCATTGCGCGACATTTTGGAACGATATTGTGAAAGATCTTCGTAAGCCAAAGCAGATAAGACTTGAGCATCAACTATTGTACACGGCAACTCAAAGTTGATAACTCCCGCTGACTGTGATGCATATACGAATGTTTACGCTTTTTTATTCATTGCTGTGGAGCGTGGAAGTAATGCGCTATGCAGATCAATTCTCACTTTATTAACCCCAAACATTTCAATCATTCAAAAAATGCAGGGTAATGTGCCGGAAATTTGTAATTCCACCTCAATGCTCAAAGTAGGCAAGCATGATTATAGTGCTTAATGCTTTGTAAGCATCCCTGCAAAACGGACCATTCACTTTTAGAGATCTTCCGACATACTGACTATGTCCTTTGAGGAGATCACCATGCGCAAAGCCCGATTTACCGAACATCAGATCATTGCCGTTCTGAAGTCCGTTGAAGCTGGACGTACAGTCAAAGATGTTTGTCGCGAGGCGGGAATATCCGAGGCCTCGTATTACAACTGGAAAGCGAAGTTTGGTGGGATGGAAGCCTCTGATATCAAAAAGATGAAAGATCTGGAGGACGAAAATCTCCGCCTGAAGCAAATGTTTGCTGGCCTAAGTCTGGAATGCCGGGCGCTGACAGACGTCATCGAAAAAAAGCTTTAAAACCAGCGATAAAGCGTGAGCTCGTCAGCTATCTGACCACGCAATTTACGATGAGCATACGCCAGGCATGCAGGACGTTATCGCTGAGCAGGACGGTTTTTCGCTACCAACCGAACACGCGGCGTGATGAACCGGTGATCCAGGTTTTGACTGTACTGGCTGAACGCTATCCCCGCTACGGCTTTAAGAAGCTTTTTCAGGTGCTTCGCAGGCAGGGTCACGTCTGGAACCACAAGCGTGTGCACCGGATTTACCGCCTTCTGAAACTGAATTTTCGGCGTAAGGGTAAACAGCGTCTGCCGGTGCGAAATCCGGCTCCGCTGGCCATGCCGGAAGCACTTAACCAGAGCTGGTCGATTGACTTTATGCACGAAGCCCTGACATGTGGCCGACGTTTTCGGACTTTCAATATCGTTGATGACTTTAACCGTGAAGCACTGGCCATCGAAATTGACCTGAATATACCAGCACAGCGTATCGTTTGGGTGCTGGACAGGATAGTGGCAAACCGTGGATATCCACTGAAAATGCGAATGGATAACGGGCCAGAACTGATATCACTGGCTCTGGCGCAATGGGCTGAAGACCACGGTGTGACGCTGGAATTTATTAAGCCGGGTAAGCCAACGCAGAACGCCTTTATTGAACGGTTTAACCGAACGTACCGGACAGAAATACTGGATTTTTATCTGTTCAGGACGCTGAATGAAGCACGGGAAATTACAGAGCGCTTGTTGGCTGAATATAATAGCGAGCGCCCTCATGAATCCCTGAATAACCTGACGCCGGAAGAATTCCGGCTGATAACAGAAAACCCGGAAATCTCAAAAAGTGCGTGGAACTAAAACGGGTGCGCTTACAGATTGATTTTATGCACGATGCGCTGACATGTGGCCGACGTTTTCGGACTTTCAATATCGTTGATGACTTTAACCGTGAAGCACTGGCCATCGAAATTGACCTGAATATACCAGCACAGCGTATCGTCCGGGTGCTGGACAGGATAGTGGCAAACCGTGGATATCCGCTAAAGATGAGGGTGGCGTGATGCTGGAGTTTATCAGGCTGGGTAAGCCAACCCAGAATGCGTTTATAGAACGGGTTAACTGAACGTACCGGGCCGAAATATTGGATTTTTATCTGTTCAGAACGCTCAATGAAGCACGGGGAATCACAGAATGCGGGCTGAATGAATACAACAGTGAGCAGCCTCATGAATCCCTGAATAACCTGACGCCGGAAGAATACCGGCTAATGACTGAAAAACCGGAAATTTCAGAAAGCGTATGGAACTAAATTTGGGATAATTACACAACCACTTTAAACCAATACTCAACATTCAGATTCAATCGAATAACGCTTTCCACCTGTGCAGCCTCGCTGCACAGGTTTCGCTTATTAGCCTTTTTTCACAAACTCAGATTTCAGCTTCATTTGGCCAAAGCCATCGATGCGGCAATCAATATTGTGGTCGCCTTCTACCAGTCTGATGCCCTTTACACGGGTGCCAATCTTCAGCATCGACGAACTGCCTTTCACCTTGAGATCTTTGATGACGGTTACGCTGTCGCCATCCGCCAGCAGATTGCCGTTAGCATCTTTGACGATCAGCACGTCGCTCTCTTCAGCAGGCTGGGTGTCATCCCACTCATGGGCGCACTCGGGGCAGATGAACAGGCTACCATCGGCATAGGTATATTCAGACTGGCACTGGGGGCAAGGAGGGCATTGCATGATGATATCTCAACAAATCAAAAAGGATAAAAGCCGATTAGGCACAAGCCCCTATAATAACGCAGGAATTAGCTTTAGGGTTTGATCTCAGTAAAAATAATTTAAATAAAATGCCAAACCTTACATTATCCCTCTAAATCAATGGATACTTAGCTCGCGAAATGTTAGGCAGCTTTTAATAACATAGAGGATATAGATGTTTTATCTCACCTCAAATTCAGAGAGAAACTCGCGGCTTATCTTAAAACCATCATGACTACTTTTACTTTGCGAAGAAAATACTCCTGAACAATAACAACACACTCTTTTAATAAAATATTATTGCTATCAGGAAAGCATTTATATTCAGAAAATGAAGGCAAGGAGGGAAATAATGTTAAAACCGAGGATGACTGACTGATTTTTTAGAGAACCCCCAGCCGAAGCTGGGGGAAATAGCTTACAGCGCCATATCGTGAGCGTTATGCTCAACAGGTTTTGCCTGTGGCATTGCTTCCGCTGGTGCAGCGGCTGGCATCTGAATCACCGGTGGTTTGGTCAACTGCAGCGTTGCTGCGGTGTCATCCCAGACCTGCTGTGTCAGTGCAACGTTGCCGTTTAGCTGCTGGCCATAGCTTGGCACGATGGTGCGGATTTTTTCCTGCCATTCCGCTGACTTGAATTCCTGCGGGAACAGCTGCTTCACTACGTTCAGAGCAATCGGAGCTGCTGTTGAAGCGCCAGGTGAAGCACCCAGCAGGGCAGCAACGGTTTTCTGCTGGTCTGTAACGATCTCAGTACCCAGCTTCAGCACGCCACCTTTGTCAGCATCTTTCTTGATGATCTGCACGCGTTGACCGGCTTGAATCAGCTTCCAGTCCTCTTTCTTCGCGTTCGGGAAGTACTCTTTCAGCGCGGCGAAACGATCGTCATCACTCAACATCACCTGACCGATCAGGTATTTCACCAGGTCAAAGTTATCCATACCAACGTGCGACATTGGCAGCAGGTTTTTGGTGGTTGTGGTGCTCAGCAGATCGAGGAATGAACCCTGTTTCAGGAATTTGGTCGAGAAGGTAGCAAATGGCCCAAACAGCACCACACGCTTACCATCCAGGAAACGGGCATCAAGGTGTGGAACCGACATCGGCGGTGCACCAACAGAAGCCTGGCCGTAAACTTTCTCAAGATGACGGCTGGTAATGGCTGGGTTTTCAGTCACCAGGAATGAGCCGCCTACTGGGAAACCTGCGTAGTTTTCACCTTCAGGAATACCGGTCTTTTGCAGTAGCTTCAATGCGCCGCCGCCAGCACCGATAAACACATATTTTGCATCTACCGCGTGCTCTTCACCGCTTTTCACATCTTTGATTGTGACGTGCCAGCTGTTATCAGCGTTACGGCTGAAATCAGTGACCTCAGCGGAGGTTTCCAGCTTGAAGTTATCATTCTTCTTCAGGCTACCAATCAACTGGCGTGTAATTTCACCGTAGTTTACGTCGGTCCCAACCGGGGTCCAGGTTGCGGCAACCTTCTGCTGCGGATCGCGACCTTCCATGATCAGTGGCGCCCACTGTTCGATTTGCTGGTGATCGGTAGAGAACTTCATGCCCTGGAACAGCGTGGTCTGCTGCAGTGCAGCATAACGCTTACCAAGATAATCAACGTTCGCATCGCCCCAGACGAAGCTCATATGCGGCGTTGAGTTAATGAATGAGTGTGGATCGTGCAATACGCCCTGTTTGACCTGAGCCGTCCAGAACTGGCGCGAAATCATAAAGGCTTCGTTGATCTCCAGCGCTTTGCTGACGTCAATCGAACCATCGGCACGCTGAGGCGTATAGTTCAGTTCCATGTTCGCGGAGTGTCCAGTTCCGGCATTGTTCCAGCCATTGGACGATTCCAGCGCTACGCCATCCAGCTTCTCAACCATCAGCTGCTTCCACTGCGGTTGCAGCGTTTCCAGCCAGGTTCCCAGTGAAGCACTCATGATACCGCCGCCGATCAGCAAGACATCGGTTTTTTCCGGGGTGGTATTAGCGTAACTGCTTGAACAAACTAACAAAGCCGAGAGAGTAATGACAGGCGTGAAATTTTTTGATTTAAACATTTTGGCGGTACTTTTATACAAAAACTTAATAATTGAAAAAAGAGTTTAACCTTTTATCGCTTAAATTTAAAAAACAATTTTGCCGCGTTATGATAACCTTGCTTAATCTCTGGTCTTTTCACGCTGTTCGTCAGGCTGCCAGGAGGTCATTTTTTAACCGGAAGAGCTATCCTGATCATAATTCAGACTATTAGCCTTTTTATCCAGAAGGTAAGACCTCATACTAATAAAAAAAATTAATGTGTCGATATTAACTGGGCCCGAATTTTTAAGAATATTCACCGCAAGATAGATGTAAATAAATCGTAAGGAATCGTTTTTCCATATTCTCAATCATGTGTTTTTGTATCTGACCACGCAAACACAGAAAGTATGGGGAAATTAATAACATTATGATTTAAATCAAAAAAAACGAAATAAATTAGTGAACTGATTGATAATCCATAGCACCATAAACGAAATAAATCCTGCTGATTGCAGAGTTTACCTTTTAATCACGGCACTTTTTGCTACATTGCCGGTCACATCCTATACGGCTGTAACGTCTGAAGAAGAAGCACAATCAATGGTTGTGCGCTACATTTGCTCGCCCCAACGAAGGTTGTCATGAAAAATAGCAGTTGCTTTAACTCATCTCTGCTGCACCCACGCTACTGGTTTACCTGGTTTGGCCTTGGTGTTCTCTGGCTGCTGGTGCAGTTACCTTATCCGGTTTTGATTCGCCTTGGGGCGGGCGCTGGGCGTCTGTCGCGCCACTTCCTGCAACGCCGAGAGCGGATCACGCGTCGCAACATCGAACTGTGCTTCCCAGGGATCAGTGATGAGGAAGCCGAGAAAATGATCGCGGCTAACTTTGCTTCGTTGGGGATGGCGTTAGCGGAAACCGGTATTGCCTGGTTCTGGTCCGATCGTAAAGTGAAGAAGCTGTTCCAGGTCAGCGGCCTCCACAACCTCCACTCCGCACAGGATCAAAAGCGTGGTGTGATGGTGATTGGCGTGCACTTTATGTCGCTGGAATTAGGTGGACGTATCAGCGGGTTGTGCCAACCTATGATGGCGATGTATCGCCCGCACAACAATCGTGCGATGGAGTGGGCGCAAACCAAAGGACGCATGCGTTCTAATAAAGCCATGATTGACCGTCGCGATCTGCGTGGCATGGTTCAGGCATTAAAGCAGGGTGAATCGGTGTGGTTCGCGCCAGACCAGGATTATGGCCCGAAAGGCAGCACCTTTGCCCCATTGTTCGCTGTCGAAAAAGCGGCAACCACCAACGGAACCTTTGTGCTGTCACGCCTGGCAAGACCTGCCATGTTGACCATTGTGCTGATTCGTAACAGTGCCAAAGATGGCTATAAGCTGATCATTGGGCCAACGCTGGAGAATTACCCGCACGATGACGAAGCAGCTGCTGCGGCTTACATGAATAAAGTGATTGAGAGCGAGATCCTGCGCGCACCAGAGCAATATCTGTGGCTGCACCGCCGCTTTAAAACCCGTCCACCGGGTGAGGCTTCGCTCTACGTTTAAAACTGACCATTTCACAGCACGAAATGCGCCAGCAAAAGGCGCGGGTAACTTTCCACCCGCGCTGCCTCCTCCCAAACCGCATTAAATGACCCTTGTCACATCATCTTAAAATTCCTGGTTTTTTTCTGGCAGCCAAACATTTATCAACTATTCTTAACGAAAAACAGGTTGTCAAAATTTGTGCAGCCTTTTGTAATGGTGTCCATTTCTTTTTTTCTGACCGGTAATCATGACAATCCCTTTTCATGCTCAACGCCGTGCTATGCTCGGTGTCGCTATTGCTAGTGCCTTGCTCGCTGGCTGCGCCAATCCTCATGGGCTGCACACCAGTAATCATAAACTGGATGCAAATACACTCCAGGCGAGTGACACGCTTAAATCCGCTAAACTGAGTCCTGCTAATTGGCCAAAAGCCGAGTGGTGGAAAGGGTTTAACGATGGCCAACTCAACCGTTTGATTGGCGATGCCATGGCATCCAGCCCGGACCTGCAAGTGGTCAATGCACAGGCGGCCAAGGCGAACGCGGGCGTGATTGCTGCTCAGGCTGCACGTTATCCAACTCTGGACGCGAATGCGGGGATTACCCGTTCGAGAGTCGCCAAAGTTGATGACCCATTATTGCAGGGTAAAAGCTACAGCACGCTGCGCACAGCGAACCTCAGCGCCAGCTATACGTTTGACCTGTGGGGCGGCCAGAAAGATGCCGCTGAAGCCGCGATTGGTGCTGCGCGCGCCAGCGAACTGGATACCCAGGCGAGTAAGCTCACCCTGGCGGCTAACGTCACTCGTGGCTGGATCAACCTGAACCTTGCCTGGGCGAAGCAAAAACTGGCGAAAGATACTCTCGACCGCGCGGATGGCATTGCCAAAATCCAGCAGCAGTACGTCTCTGCCGGCCTCGCTTCTGATTATCAATATAAGCAAGCGCTCTCGCAGCAACGCAGCGCGCAGTCTTCTCTGACTGCGGCTAAACAAGCCGTCACCGATGCCGGTATTCAGCTCTCAACGCTGGTCGGTAAAGGCCCGGACTACTGGCATAGCCTGAAACCAACCACCATCAATATCCCGGTGGAAGCAACACTGCCAACTACCATCCCCGCAGACTTGCTGGGTCGTAGGCCGGACGTTGTTGCGGCGCGCTGGCGCGTTGAGGCAGCCTCGAAAACTATCGCGGCGACCCGCACCGAGTTCTACCCGAATATCAACCTGGTGGCTGAAGCGGGGACGCGCTCACTGCTGGGAGATGCCCTGTTCGGTGCCCCAAGCCGCTTCTTCAACGTTGGCCCAAGCCTGTCATTGCCTATCTTTGACGGTGGTAAACGCCGTGCGGATCTGGCAGCCAGCAACGCGGACTACGACTTAGCCGTAGCGCGTTATAACCAGCTACTGATTAGCTCAGTAAACAATATTAGCGATACCATTACCCAGATGGCCTCACTCCAGGATCAAATTGCCCAGGAAGAGAGTGCTGATGAGCTGATTCACAGTTCATGGGAAGACCTGCATCGCGAATACACCGGCGGTCTGCGCCCTTATCTGGACGTCTTGAGCATCCAGAACCAGCTTATCGAATCCGACGAGAAGATGGTTGAGTTGAAAGCACAGCAGATTAACCTTGCCGTGGTATTGATTGAAAATCTGGGCGGCGGCTTCCAGCCGTAATCGCCTTAGCGGGTAACTGCTCTCCGCGGTTACCCGTTATCTCTTTCCGTCTGGCTTTCCTTTTCGTTTTCCGCTTACTATCCCCTTTCGCCGATGTCATGTGAAAGGATCAACGAATGGAGTTTTCTCTGCCTCGCGAGGCTTCCTGTCCGCTGTTTGACGATCGCCCCACCCCGTATATCGAAGTCAATGCGTTGCGGCTGCAACGTAATCTGGCACAGATGCAGCATAAAGCTAACCAGGCAGGTGTTGCATTACGCCCACATATTAAAACCCACAAAAGCGTTTATATTGCTCAGCAGCAAATTGCGCTGGGGGCACAAGGGGTTACGGCCTCCAAACCCAGTGAAGCGCAAGTGTTTCTGCGTTCGGGCATACGCGATATTCTGGTGGCCTATCCCATTGTTACTGCCAGTACATTGCAGCCATTACTGGAAGAAGCGCGTCGCTACCAGGCGCAACTGACGCTGATTGTTGCGACTCAAGGGTCGGTTGCAGCCATCGCGGAGGCATTACGCGTAACGCCCAACGATCGGGTGCGTGTCGCTATTAAAGTGGATGTAGGCCTGCATCGTATTGGGGTTAATCCTGAAGGTCATGAAGCACTTGAACTGCTCGACGCGCTCAATACGCATCACATCCCTTTCGCGGGGCTAGTGGCTCATGCGGGCCACGCTTATGGTGCTGGCGCACCGGATGCGATTGCACAGATCGCACAACAAGAAGCCGCCACTTTGCTGGCACTGCGCGAGCGCATTTTGGCGCAGGGTGCCAGCGAATGCCCCCTCTCGGTCGGTTCCACACCTACCGCGCTGGCAGCACCCGTTGCTGCAGGCGTGAATGAGATTCGGCCCGGGAATTATGCACTGTTAGATCTGACAGCCTGGCGGCTCGGCCTGTGCCAGCCCAACGAGTTAGCCATGAGCGTGACAACGCGCGTGGTTTCGGTGAATGCTCACTACATCATTGTTGATGCAGGCTCGAAAATGCTGAGCTCGGACAAAGGCCCGCACGGCACAAATGCCAGCGGCTTTGGTATTGCTATGGATGCAAATGGCAATCAATGGGAAGTGGCCAAGCTTTCGGAAGAACACGGTTTCCTGAACCTGTCCGGGGTGACGCCAGAGCCTGGCAGCTTGCTTCGCATCTATCCGAACCACAGCTGTGCGGTCATGGCGCAGTCGAACAGCTACGTATTGCGAGAAGAAGATGGCAATAGCCAACTGATGCTGATCGACGCACGCGGCCAGTTTATTTAACTTAAGGTACGGGCATTTTGCCCGTACTGCCAAAGCCGCTTTTACTCCACACTTCTGCATACACGGCATTTTCCCGCTGTGCCGGACATGCTTTAATGCATTTTTAGCACTTTTTCAGGAGGGATCATGCTGCCATCACAAACTCTAAGTATCACCATAGCCCGACACTGGTTAGATCTGTATGAAACCATCTGGAAGCCGGAGTTCTTTGCCAAATGGGCATCAGGCATTAGTAATGGCACATTAGAACCCGAAGGCAATGCCTGGCGCGCCACAGGCCCTGAAGGGAGTGTGAAAATTCGCTTTACCCCGCACAACACGTTGGGCGTGATGGATCACTGGGTCGATACTGGTTTTGGTAAAGAGATCTATATGCCTATGCGCGTCATCGCTAATGAGGCAGGGGCACAAATTCTCATCACCGTTTATCGTCAGCCGCTGATGTCCGATGAGAAATACGCTGAGGATATCGCCTGGGTGAAGAAAGACCTGGCACGACTAGATGCAATATTAACCAAATAAAACAATGCATTAAATTGGTATTGCACGCGTAGAACTGAAGCCGCTTTGTACATCCTGAACGGGTTACTTGCGGCATCATTTTTATTTTTCATCCTCCACGGTACACGGGCTGACGAACATCAAGAGCTGAAGTAACATAGCGCCTCTCTTGAGGAGTCCACTATGTTATTAACTGTCCTGTATATCATTGGCATCACCGCAGAAGCCATGACCGGTGCGTTAGCGGCCGGGCGACGTAAAATGGATCTGTTTGGTGTCATCATTATTGCCTCCGTGACCGCAATTGGCGGAGGGTCAGTGCGCGATATCCTGCTGGGTCACTATCCACTGGGTTGGGTTAAGCATCCTGAATACATCATGATTGTTGCAGCAGCGGCAGTTATTACCACCTTAGTCGCACGCCTGATGACGCATTTACGCAAAGTATTTCTGGTACTGGATGCATTAGGCTTAGTGGTCTTCTCAATTATTGGTGCTCAGGTTGCACTGGATACCGGTCATGCCATGTTAATCGCCGCAATCAGCGCTGTAGTTACCGGTGTTTTTGGCGGCGTGCTGCGCGATATGTTCTGTAATCAGATCCCACTGGTGTTCCAGAAAGAGATTTATGCCGGTATCGCCTTTGCTTCTGGCTGGCTCTATATTTTGCTGCTGAAAACGGCGTTGCCTAACGAAGTTGTCGTGATTATTACACTGCTGTTTGGCTTCGCTTCGCGCTTGCTGGCACTCCGTTTCCGCCTTGGCTTACCCATCTTCAACTACCCCGACGCCGACCACTAACGCTCTCTGTGGAATGCCCTGCTGCTGGAGAAACAGTATCAGGGCGCGCAGCTCTTCATTCGCTAACATCGTCACAAGCTGCTGCGCCAAGTGATTGCCAATACCAGGTAACAACTGCCACGCCTGCTGATCTCGTGCCAGCAACTGCTCCCAATTTTCATCATCGAGTGTCTTTAATGCCTGCTGTGGTATGGGTAGCCCTAGCGCTGCGACCCAACGCTGAAATGGCTGGCGGCGGGTTTGCTGTAACTGCTGCCAGACTTTCTCTGCACGCTGCGGCGTAAAACCACCGGCATGCGCAACCTGTTCTGGCGTCAACGTCAGCCAGGCAAACAGATGTGAAACATCGCCCTGGCTGATCAGGCGCAGCCAGTTACTGCGTTGCATCCCCGAAATAGCGAGGGATTTTTTGCCGCTGAGATGCGCCAAACGTGCCAGAAACTGCGGCTGACACTCTGCGGAAAAAGCCAGACAGCTCAAAGCATGGAAGTGCTCTGCGGGTGGCTGTGGGTAGTCACGCGCCTCCACCCGCCAGATAACCCGTTCCAGCCTGGGCACACCCTGTCCGGCAAGGCTTAATGTTATCTGGTCTCCAGCCACAATATCCCGTTCGCGCCAGCGCCGCACAGACCCCAGGCTAACACGCCGAACTGTTTTGTCGTCCAGTTGTACCGGCTGTACGTTAAGCACCACTGTGATTTTACCGGTTCGCCCAACGTTAAACGCTACGGAAAGCACTTCAGCAGTGACGTGCGGCGGCTGATATTTCCACGCTGCCAGCCAACTTCCCTGCCCCGGACGCCAGTGTTTTCCCTGCGGCACCGCAGACTGATGTAACACCACACCATCCGTCACAAACGGCAGCGGCGATGTGAACCACCGCTCGCGTAAAGCCGCGACTTCATCTTCATTCGCTACCCGTTCACTCCACTGCTCGGCCAGAGGAAAGCCCCACTCGGTCAGTTGTTGCAGGCGCTGTTTGAATGTGACCGCTCCGTCGGGCAAGGCCCAAATAAATATGCCTGTCTGGCTCAGCAAGGGCAGATTCTTTTTACCCATCATCGCTCCAGCAATCTGAGCGCGGGCATTCATTCCTCCCGCCTGCGACTGTCGATGACCGGTCATCATCAGGAACAATTCCCCCTGAAGCGTCACTTCAGCAAGATGCGTAGAAATGTTTAGCGGAATAGCGGGAATGAAGGGGGCTTTTGCTATCCACTCTTCTCCTCTCAACCCATCTCCCCGGCTGATCAAAGAGACCAGTTTTCCTTGTTGGTAGACCAGCGTAACTGCAACGCCATCCACTTTGGGCTGTAACCAGACCTCGCCTCGATCTTGCATCCACCAGGCAACATCCAACGCAGTACGTAACTTACGCACTCCGGTGTGCGCTACCGGATGCCACTGCCCACCCTGATCGGGAAGATTCGGGCTATAGCGTGCGAGTTCGGGTGAAAAGCACGCTTGCCAGTCTTCCAGGCGCTGAGTCAGACGGTCATAGTCAGCGTCTTCAATCAGGCTTTTCCCCTGACGGTAGTAGGCATCATCCCAGTGCCTGAGTTGCTGCTGTAACTGCGTCATTTCCTTTTCGGCGCGAGCAGGTGTCCAGTCGGGGCAGAGCCCAACGGCAACGGTTGGGCAGACGAACAGCATCAATGAAAAGAGTACAAAAAAGCATCCCTGCATAACTCACCCTCCGGTTTTTCCCGGCGGCTATTGCAGCGCCTTTCCCGCATTGCTGCCAGGCGAAATCTTCCTCTTCCGGAAGCCCCTCGCAAACAATCAGCAGCAAATACAGGCTATTCATTAGCGTTTGCGACCGGGCTCGATAAAAAGAATTACCCTACGCTTTCGCGCAAACGCTGCGAGAGTGGCTTAAGCCGTGTATACTGTGCAGGAAATCAACTCCGCTCTTTACGCAATTCAAGAAGATCATGGCTCAAGGCACGCTTTTTATTGTTTCTGCCCCCAGCGGCGCAGGTAAATCTAGCCTGATTCAGGCACTGTTAAAGACACAGCCACTGTACGATACGCAGGTGTCTGTTTCTCACACCACGCGTAACGTGCGCCCCGGTGAAGTTCATGGCGAACACTATTTCTTTGTCAGCAAAGAAGAGTTTGAAGGCATGATCGCTGCGGATGACTTCCTTGAACACGCGCAGGTGTTTGACAATTATTACGGTACATCGCGTAAAACCATCGAGCACGTATTGTCGACTGGCGTTGACGTTTTCCTGGATATCGACTGGCAGGGCGCGCAGCAAATTCGGCAGAAAATGCCCGCCGCACGCAGCATTTTCATTCTGCCACCGTCAACCGATGAACTGGATCGCCGTCTGCGTGGCCGAGGCCAGGATAGCGAAGAAGTCATCACCCGTCGTATGGAACAGGCCGTCGCTGAGATGAGCCACTACGCGGAATACGATTATCTGATCATCAACGACGATTTCGATTTGGCGCTGACCGATCTAAAACACATTATTCGTGCCGAGCGTCTGCGCATGTCGCGGCAGAAAATGCGGCATGATGCTTTAATCAGCAAACTATTGGCAGTCTGAAGTCACTTTCAGTATGATGCCCAGTCATTTCTTCATCTGTGGAGTAGCACACCTATGGCACGCGTAACCGTTCAGGACGCAGTAGAAAAAATTGGTAACCGTTTTGACCTGGTGTTGGTCGCTGCACGTCGTGCACGTCAGATGCAGGTAGGCGGTAAAGATCCGTTAGTACCAGAAGAGAACGATAAACCTACCGTTATCGCTCTGCGCGAAATCGAAGAAGGCTTGATCACCAACCAGATTCTGGATGTGCGCGATCGCCAGGAACAGCAAGAGCAGGAAGCTGCGGAACTGCAAGCAGTTACTGCTATCGCTGAAGGTCGTCGTTAACAGCCAGCCGCAGGTCACCCTTGTATCTGTTTGAAAGTCTCAATCAACTGATTGAAAAATACTTGCCAGAGGAGCAGATCAAGCGCCTCAAGCAAGCTTATCTTGTTGCACGTGATGCTCACGAGGGACAAACACGTTCCAGCGGTGAGCCTTACATTACTCATCCGGTTGCTGTGGCCTGTATTCTGGCCGAGATGAAGCTCGACCATGAGACACTCATGGCCGCGCTGCTCCACGATGTCATCGAAGATACGCCCGCAACCTATCAGGATATGGAACAGCTGTTTGGTAAGAGCGTTGCCGAACTGGTGGAAGGCGTATCCAAGCTGGATAAGCTGAAGTTCCGCGACAAGAAAGAAGCGCAGGCCGAAAACTTTCGCAAGATGATCATGGCGATGGTGCAAGACATCCGCGTCATTCTGATCAAACTGGCTGACCGCACCCATAACATGCGCACCCTCGGCGCGTTGCGACCGGATAAAAAACGTCGCATCGCGCTGGAAACGCTAGAGATTTACAGCCCTCTGGCGCATCGCCTCGGTATCCATCACCTGAAAACCGAACTGGAAGAGCTTGGCTTTGAAGCCCTCTATCCGAATCGTTTCCGGGTGATTAAAGAGGTGGTGAAAGCGGCGCGCGGTAACCGAAAAGAGATGATTCAGAAGATCCTTTCTGAAATCGACGGACGCCTACAGGAAGCCGGTGTTCCCTGCCGTGTCAGTGGCCGTGAGAAACATCTCTATTCGATCTACCGTAAAATGCACCTGAAAGAGCAGCGTTTTCACTCGATCATGGATATCTATGCCTTCCGCGTTATCGTAAAGGATGTTGATACCTGCTATCGCGTGCTCGGCCAGATGCACAGTCTGTATAAGCCACGTCCAGGACGTGTCAAAGATTACATCGCAATTCCTAAAGCTAACGGCTATCAATCTCTGCATACGTCGATGATTGGCCCGCACGGCGTGCCCGTCGAAGTTCAGATCCGTACCGAAGATATGGATCAGATGGCTGAAATGGGTGTTGCGGCACACTGGGCCTACAAACAGGCCGGTGAAAGCGGTACTACGGCACAAATTCGTGCTCAGCGCTGGTTACAAAGCCTGCTGGAGCTACAACAGAGTGCCGGTAACTCATTTGAATTTATCGAAAGCGTAAAATCCGATCTCTTCCCAGATGAGATTTACGTCTTCACGCCTGAAGGGCGTATTGTTGAACTGCCAGCGGGCGCAACCCCGGTAGACTTTGCTTACGCCGTTCATACGGATATCGGTCACGCCTGTGTAGGCGCACGCGTCGATCGTCAGCCTTATCCGCTCTCGCAGTCACTGACCAGCGGACAGACTGTCGAAATTATAACGGCACCGGGTGCTCGCCCTAATGCCGCCTGGCTTAATTTCGTCGTCAGTTCCAAAGCTCGCGCTAAAATTCGCCAGCTATTGAAGAACCTCAAGCGCGAAGACTCCGTCAATCTGGGGCGTCGTCTGTTGAGCCACGCATTGGGTGGCAGCCGTAAACTGGCTGAAATCCCGGCGGACTTTGTACAGCACGAATTAGAGCGTATGAAGCTCGCCACGCTGGACGACTTGCTGGCTGAAATTGGCCTCGGTAATGCGATGAGCGTCGTCGTGGCTAAAAATCTGCTACAGCAGAGCGGAACAGTTCAGGCGAACAGCAAACCCGGCAAACTGCCTATCAAGGGCGCTGATGGCGTTCTGATCACCTTTGCGAAGTGTTGCCGTCCGATTCCAGGCGACCCGATTATCGCCCATGTCAGCCCAGGTAAGGGTCTGGTGGTGCATCACGAATCCTGCCGCAACATTCGCGGTTACCAAAAAGAGCCGGAGAAGTTTATGCCGGTGGAATGGGATAAAGTGACCGATCAGGAATTTGTCGCCGAAATTAAAGTCGACATGTTCAACCATCAGGGGGCATTAGCCAATCTGACGGCAGCGATCAACACCGCCAGCTCAAATATTCAAAGCCTGAATACTGAAGAGCGCGATGGCCGCGTATACAGCGCCTTTATTCGCCTTACCGCCAACGATCGCGTCCATCTGGCGAATATCATGCGAAAAATCCGCGTGATGCCTGATGTGATTAAAGTTCACCGAAACCGTAATTAGTGCATGAACGCTCAACGTTTTGCTCGAATCCAGGAGATGCTGGCCCTGCGCCAGCATGATCTCACCGTCTGCATGGAGCAGGTTCACAAACCGCACAATGTCTCTGCAGTCATCCGCACAGCTGACGCTGTGGGTATCCATGAAGTACATGCCGTCTGGCCTAGCCAGCGTATGAAGGTCATGGTTTCTTCTTCTGCGGGCAGTAATAGCTGGGTCAAAGTCAAAACGCACCAAAACATCACTGAAGCGGTGAGCCATCTTAAAGCCCAAAACATGCAGGTGCTGGCGACCAATCTGTCAGACAAAGCCGTCGACTTCCGTGAAATCGACTATACCCGCCCAACCTGTATTTTGATGGGGCAGGAGAAAACCGGCATTACCGCCGAGGCCTTAGCGCTGGCGGATCAGGATATTATTGTCCCGATGGTCGGCATGGTGCAGTCACTCAATGTGTCCGTTGCCTCCGCGCTGATTTTATATGAAGCCCAGCGCCAGCGACAAAATGCCGGGATGTATCAGCGTACCTATAGCACCCTGGAAGAAGATGAGCAGCAGCGCTTATTGTTCGAAGGCGGCTATCCGGTTCTGGCGCGAGTGGCAAAACAGAAAGGCTTACCTTATCCACGCGTTAACCAGCAAGGCGAAGTAGAAGCCGACCCAAGCTGGTGGGCCACAATGCAGTCTACGGGTAAATAATGCAGGGTCGTCTGCTGGATGCCATACCGCTCAGTACCCTGACCGGCGTCGGTGCCAGCCAGGCAGCTAAGCTGGCAAAACTGCATCTCCACACCATTCAGGATCTTCTGCTGCATCTGCCCTTGCGTTATGAAGATCGCACGCAGCTCTATCGCATCAATGACCTGTTGCCCGGCGTCTGGGCGACGGTCGAAGGTGAAGTCCTCCATACCGAAGTCACTTTTGGTCGCCGCAGAATGCTGGTGTGCCAAATCAGCGATGGCAGTGGTGTGTTGGCGATGCGTTTCTTTAATTTCAATGCCGGGATGAAAAACAGCCTCGCCACAGGTCGACGCGTTACCGCCTATGGCGAAATTAAACGCGGGCAGCGTGGTGCTGAGATTATCCATCCCGAATACCGTATTCAGGGCGAACAAAGCACGCTCAGTCTGGAAGAGACGCTAACCCCCGTTTACCCCACGACTGAAGGTGTACGTCAGGCAACATTACGTAATCTGACCGATCAGGCGCTAACGTTGCTGGATACCTGTGCGATTGCAGAACTGCTCCCCCCTCAGCTAAGCCAGGGACTCATGAGCCTACAGGATGCGCTGCGGACACTGCATCGTCCGCCGCCAGATTTACGCCTGTCGGAGCTGGAGCAGGGGCAGCATCCCGCCCAACGCAGGCTGATTCTGGAAGAGTTACTGGCACATAATCTGAGTATGCTGGCGGTACGAGCAGGCGCACAGCGCCATTACGCTTTACCCCTGCCGGCGCGCCATGACCTAAGTGACAAACTGTTAGCCGCCCTGCCCTTTTCTCCTACCAGCGCGCAGCAACGTGTTGGCCGCGAGATCGAGCAAGACCTGGAAAAAAATTTCCCGATGATGCGTCTGGTACAGGGTGATGTGGGTTCCGGTAAAACGCTGGTGGCTGCGCTGGCGGCTTTAAATGTTATCGCCCACGGCAAGCAGGTTGCTTTGATGGCACCTACCGAGCTGTTAGCAGAGCAGCATGCCAATAACTTCCGCCAATGGTTGATGCCGCTGGGCCTCGACGTTGGCTGGCTGGCCGGTAAACAAAAAGGCAAAGCACGTCTGGCGCAGCAGGAAGCGATTGCCAACGGTCAGGTCGCAATGGTGGTGGGTACGCATGCCCTTTTCCAGGAGCAAGTTCAGTTTAACGGGCTGGCTCTGGTCATCATCGATGAACAACATCGCTTCGGCGTACACCAACGCTTGGCGTTGTGGGAAAAGGGGGAAGAGCAAGGTTTCCATCCCCATCAGCTGATTATGACCGCGACACCAATCCCGCGAACGCTGGCAATGACGGCATATGCCGATTTGGATACATCAACCATTGATGAACTGCCGCCAGGCCGTACTCCGGTCACCACCGTCGCTATTCCAGATAGCCGCCGCGCCGATATTATTGAACGCGTGCGTCTCGCCTGTGGTGAAGGACGCCAGGCTTACTGGGTTTGCACTCTGATTGAAGAGTCGGAACTGCTGGAAGCTCAGGCCGCAGAAGCGACCTGGGCCGAGCTAAAATTATCACTGCCGGATTTACAGGTCGGTCTGGTCCATGGCCGGATGAAATCGGCGGAAAAACAGGCCGTCATGCAGGCATTTAAAGCCAATGAGATTCAGCTACTGGTAGCAACAACAGTGATTGAAGTTGGAGTGGATGTGCCAAACGCCAGCTTGATGATTATCGAAAACCCAGAGCGACTAGGTCTGGCTCAGTTGCACCAGTTACGTGGCCGCGTCGGGCGCGGAGCGGTCGCCTCCCACTGCGTGCTGCTGTATAAAGCGCCACTGAGTAAAACCGCGCAGCGCCGCCTGCAAGTCCTGCGTGACAGTAATGATGGCTTTGTGATTGCCCAACACGATCTGGAAATTCGTGGTCCCGGAGAACTGTTAGGCACCCGCCAAACCGGCAACGCTGAATTTAAAGTGGCCGATTTACTGCGCGATCAGAAAATGATCCCCGAAGTACAACGCGTCGCGCGCCATATCCATCAGCACTATCCTGAGCAAGCTGTCGCCCTGATTGAGCGCTGGCTGCCAGAGACTTCACGTTACAGCAACGCTTAATCTCGCCCCTGGCTGCGTCATAAGAAAACAGAATGCATTTGAATCAATGTTGAGTTGACAGGATTCAAATGAATCCCGCACTATGAACCCCAGAACTTCAGCAGCAGAACATAATTTTGCGTGTTATTTTACTAACGCCAGGGGTTATCATGTCAGCAATTATTAATAAGCTTAAAGCCACATTCGCCGTTGCAATTCTTTCCGCCACCTTTTCCACACTGGCACAAGATAAAATTATGGTGGGTGTTGATACTGCTTTTGTTCCTTTTGAATTCAAGCAGGGTGATAAATATGTTGGTTTTGATATTGATCTCTGGGATGCGATCGCCAAGAAAATTCACGTAAGTTATGAATTGCATCCAATGGATTTCAGCGGACTGATTCCTGGTTTGCAGGCGCGTAACCTCGACGTCGCCATGGCGGGTATTACCATTACCGATGCGCGTAAAAAAGTGGTCGATTTCAGTGACGGCTACTATAACGCCGACTTACTCATGGCGGTAAAAAGCAGCGACACCTCAATCACAAAATTCAGTGACTTAGCAGGAAAGCGCGTGGGTTTAAAACAGGGCACCGCAGCGGCCAGCTTTATGAAAGCCAAATATAAAGCTAACTACGTTGAGTTCCCTAATATCGATAACGCGTATCTCGATCTGCAAGCCGGCAATCTGGATGCGGTCGTGCATGACTCACCCAATGTGCTGTATTACGTGAAGACCGCGGGAGATGGCAAAGTCAAATCAACCGGAGAAACGGACAGCATCCTGCCACAGCAATACGGTTTTGCGATGCAGAAAAACAGCAGCCTGACACCAAAGGTTAATGCCGCGCTGAAAGATTTACGTGCTGATGGCACCTATAACAAAATCTACGTTAAATGGTTTAATAAACAGCCAAAATAATGTTCATATGCCGGGGAAACCCGGCATACCTTATTTTTCAGTCTCACCGTAATAATCAACTTTCATTTATCAGCCGCCTGGAAAATCTCGACAAGAATTCCGCCTAAAACTCGCAAATTTGCGAGCTGACTCTGGATGTGCATTTTCACATTTGCCGACGCTTTGCAAACGATTGCTTTCAGCGTGCAACCGGTTAAAATCGCCCCTTTGTTGTGATTGAGAACCTTGAGATGTCGACCAAAACTGCCGATCCGCATCAGCCATCCAGTCCTGCTGGTCAGGCAAAAAGCGAACTGATTTACCGCCTTGAAGACCGCCCGCCGCTGCCGCAAACCCTGTTTGCTGCATGCCAGCACCTGCTGGCAATGTTTGTGGCGGTGATCACTCCGGCACTGCTGATTTGCCAGGCGCTGGGCCTGCCAGCACAAGATACCCAGCATATTATCAGCATGTCACTGTTCGCCTCGGGCGTTGCTTCAATCTTGCAAATCAAAACCTGGGGGCCGGTCGGTTCTGGCTTGCTGTCTATTCAAGGCACCAGTTTCAACTTCGTCTCTCCCCTGATCATGGGGGGTATGGCGCTCAAAAATGGCGGGGCTGATGTACCGACCATGATGGCAGCGCTGTTTGGCACCCTGATGATTGCCTCCTGTACTGAAATGGTCTTGTCCCGGGTGCTGCATCTGGCACGTCGAGTGATTACGCCGCTGGTTTCTGGGATTGTGGTGATGATTATCGGCCTGTCACTGATCCAGGTTGGCCTGACCTCCATCGGCGGAGGATTTGCCGCCATGAGCGACCATACTTTCGGTGCACCGAAAAACCTGCTGCTGGCCGGGATTGTGCTGGCGGTGATTATCTTGCTCAACCGTCAGCGTAACCCCTACCTGCGCGTGGCTTCCCTGGTGATCGCGATGGCCGTGGGATATCTGGCCGCATGGGCAATGGATATGCTGCCAACGTCCACCGCTACCACCAATCATGACCTTATCGCCATTCCGAAACCTTTCTATTATGGCCTCGGCTTTGACTGGAACCTGTTGATCCCACTGATGCTGGTATTTATGGTGACCTCACTGGAAACCATTGGTGATATCACCGCCACTTCAGATGTATCAGAGCAACCCGTCAGCGGCCCACTCTATATGAAGCGCCTGAAAGGGGGCGTTTTGGCGAATGGCCTCAACTCCTGCGTCTCAGCACTGTTTAATACCTTCCCTAACTCCTGCTTTGGCCAGAATAATGGCGTTATCCAGTTAACTGGAGTTGCCAGCCGTTATGTTGGGTTTGTCGTCGCACTGATGCTGGTTCTGTTGGGCCTGTTCCCGGCAGTCAGCGGCTTTGTGCAGCACATTCCAGAACCCGTGCTGGGTGGTGCAACGATTGTCATGTTCGGCACCATTGCTGCTTCTGGCGTGCGTATCGTGTCACGTGAGCCGCTCAATCGCCGTGCCATCATGATTATCGCGCTGTCGCTGGCCGTGGGTCTGGGTGTTTCTCAGCAGCCGCTGATCCTGCAATTCGCCCCAGACTGGCTCAAAACCCTGCTCTCTTCAGGTATTGCCGCAGGTGGAATTACCGCCATCGTGCTGAACCTAATCTTCCCGCAGGAAAAATAACAGCCAGCAGGCAGGCCATGCGCCTGCCTGCTATTTATCCCTCTTTACATCCAGGCTGTTGAGCTGTAACGGTAATTCAGGCATAACAACCACTCACCGGATAACTCTCGGGATGGATGCGATGAAATTCCTCGGCAAATTTTTCCTCACCTTACTGCTGCTGATTGTTTTCAGCTTTGTGGTGATCTACGTCATGCTCCAGACACAGTGGGGAGCAGGCTGGCTCAGCCGTTGGATCAGCGATAAAACTGCATGGCATCTCTCGATCAGTAAAATTGAGCACAACTTCTCTTCGCCCTCACATATCATTCTGGACGATTTTAGCTTTGGTCATGATGGCCAACCGGCAGTGATCGTGGTAGCTAAGGTCGATCTTGGCCTTTCACTGGTACAGTTTAGCGACCCGCTCCATTTCGCCAGTATTGGGCTGAGTGATGGCACGGCTAATTTGGCTAACCTGACCGATGACACGACGCTACCGATGCAAGCTGACCGGTTACAGCTGCATAATATGCGTATCGACAGCCCTGCTCCTCGCCAGGCCTTCTCTTCCGTTGCGGTGAACGGCGGCATTACGCCCTGGAAACCAGGTCAACACGATCTGCTCGGTCAAGATACCCAATTCCGCCTCAGTGCCAAACGCCTGGAGCTGAATAAAGTCGTCGGTGAAAACGTTCTGATTGAGGGAAGTGTAGATAAGGGTAACCTGCAATTGACCAATGTGGGTGCGGATATCGCACGAGGTTCAATGACCGGCAGCGCCAGCCGTGACGCCGCTGGCAACTGGGATATTAATCAGTTGCGCCTGAATGATATCCGTTACCAGTCTGCAGATAATCTGCACGATTTCCTGCAAAAATTCCTTGGCGGCCCATCGATTGCAATCAACCGTCTGGATATGACCGATGCACGTCTGCAAGGCCCCGACTGGGCGGTTACCGACCTTGATCTGACGCTGAAAAATCTGACGTGGAACAACGGTGACTGGCAAAGTGAAGATGGCTCGTTGGTCCTCAATGCCGGTAACTTTATTAATGGCAGCCTGACGTTAAACGATCCCATTATTGCCGCTGACTTTTCCACACAAGGTATTGCCCTGAAGCAGTTCAGCTCACGCTGGGTGAATGGTGTAGTACGTGCTGATGGTAACTGGACGCGGAGTGATAAACGCCTGACGCTTAACAACCTCGCCGTTGCCGGGCTGGAGTATACGCTGCCGCAAGACTGGCGGGATAAATGGCAAACAGCCCTACCTGAATGGCTGGACAGCGTGCTGGTGCAACGAGCACAGTTTAATCACAACCTGGTGATAGATATTAATCCGGCCTGGCCATTCCAGATGACATCACTGGATGGCAACGCCAGCAATCTGTTACTGGCTAAACAGCAACAGTGGGGGGTCTGGGAGGGTCAAGCCAGCTTCAACGCCGCCGAAGCCACGTTTAACCGAACAGACTTGCGCCACCCTTCATTGACGCTAGCGGCCAATGAGAGTGGAATTCAAATCACGGAGATGAGCGCTTTTAATAATAAAGGACTGCTTGAAGGAACGGCCAATATTGGCCAGCAACCTGAACGCCCATTATCTCTCAGCCTCAAAGGTCGTGGGGTACCGGTGAATGTGCTGCAAAACTGGGGATGGCCACAAATTTCCCTGGAGGGTGACAGCAACCTCCAACTGGAACTGAAGGCATCGCTGGCGGCGGCATCACCATTAAGGCCCTCGGTTAACGCAACTCTGAATATTCAGACCGACAGCCAGTCACAGCAACAGACACTGCACGCCGGGCAACTCCCTTAAAAAAAACGGGGCTTGTTAGCCCCGTTTATCTTGTTAGTTGATACGCGCTCCGGAGCCGCCCTCTTCCAGCGGCTCATCCGGGTCGGCTGGCAGAACAATGTACACGCCTTCAAACACCGCGCCACACTCTTCGTCGCCAAACAATTCAACTTCCATCTGTACCCGTGCTTTACGACCCCGCGCCAGACGATCGAGATCGCCACTCAATGAACCTAAATCGGCGATTGCGCCAGGCCGCCCCTGAATCGGTTTGCTATAGCGAATATGCGCATCGGCCAGAATAATTGTCCCGCCCAGGCAACGCTCGCGCAGTAACAGCCAAATCAAGCCCCATCCTGTGAGGGTTGCCAGAGAGAATAAGCTCCCCGCAAACAAGGTGTGATGAGGGTTCTGATTCCCCGTCTCAGGCATAGTAGTGATGAACTTTTGCCCGGTGTATTGCAGTATCCGCACCCCCATTTTTTCACTGAGAGGGATATGCTCATACCAGGCCTGCTGCAATTGCCCACACCAGTCTGCACGATGCAGAATATCATCCAGTGTGACGATGGGTTTTATCATCAAAAAGTGGCGTAACGGTGTCGTTTGCGCCGCCGTGATTTCCCCCTGGTTCACGTAGCCCAGTTTGGCAAAGAAGCCGACGGCGTCTTCACGGGCGCTACAGGTAATACGCTTTGCCCCTTCCTGACGCGCAACCGACTCCAGCGTCATCGCCACCAGTGTCCCCAGACCTTTCCCCTGAACGGAAGGATCAACGGCCATAAAACGGATTGCTGCTTCGTTTTCTGCGTTGATATATAACCGGCCAATGGCGACCAGTGCACCATGTTCATCCACCACCATTTGATGATGTGCTAAGGCATCCCAGGCATCTCGCTCAGAGCCTTTGGGTTGGTGTAATGGCTTACGCAGCATTTCCCAGCGGAACTGGTAGTAGGTTTCCAGCTCTTCGGCGGTTTGTGGTACACGAAGATGATACATAAAGTGGTTCTCCCGTTCGCTGCTAGCCTGACCCATCCCTTGTCGCTCAGCTAACAGACTCAAACCTGCAACCAAAAGGTGACTGGACCATCGTTCTCTAGCGAAACCTGCATATCCGCAGCAAAACGGCCATTTTCAGTGTTTATCCCCTGACGACGGCAGTTGTCACTAAAGCGTTCGTACAGGCGGTTAGCCTCTGCTGGTGCGGCACCTTTGGAAAAAGAGGGGCGCATTCCGCTCTGGGTATCTGCGGCGAGGGTAAACTGCGACACCACTAAAACGCTGCCGCCGACCTGCTGAACATTGAGGTTCATTTTTCCCTGTTCATCACTGAAGACGCGATATCCCAGCACTTTCTCACTCAGTCGCTGGGCTTTTTTATCATCATCGCCCTGCTCAACACCAAGAAGAACCAACAACCCCTGATCAATTTTTCCAACCACCGCGCCGTCGACCTTTACACTGGCGTGACGTACACGTTGAATTAACGCAATCATAATTCCTCTCGTTCTTTTTCTCTTTCTTGTTGTTTAAACAGGCGATAATCCTCAAGTGTGACCGTAATTTCCGCACCCAATAACACAATACACCAGGTCCAGTAGACCCACAGGAACAGAATTGGCACCACGGCCAAAACGCCATAAATTAACTGATACGAAGGGAACATCGTAACATAGAGGGCAAATCCTTTTTTACCCAGCTCAAACAACGCACCCGCAACCAGCGCACCGATCAGGGCATCCCGTGGTTTTACCCGCTTCACCGGAACAAGGCTGTAGAGCAGCCAAAAAGCCAACCAGGAGAGGAGTAAGGGGAAGATGCGTAAAGCATGATCGATTAACCCGGTAACGCCTGTAACGTTAACCCAGCGCAGCGAGAGTAAATAGGAGCTAATTGCCAGGCTTGCACCTGCGAGCAGTGGACCGAGCGTAAGAATCATCCAGTACACGGCAAACGAGTAAACCAGAGGGCGTTTCTTATGAGAGCGCCAGATCTCATTAAGTGCGCTGTCCACCGAATGCATCAGCAGCAGCGCAGTGACAATTAAACCGACTGCACCCACCGCCGTCATTTTATTAACGTTGGTGACAAACTGCTCCAGATAGTGCTGGATAACGCTACCCGCAGCGGGCACAAAATTATTGAAGATGAAGTTTTTTAGCTGCACGCTGATATCAGAGAACACCGGGAATGCGGCAAACAGGGCAAAAACCACGGCAATCAGCGGGACCAGCGCCAGCAAAGAGACATAGGCCAGATTTCCCGCATGCGTGGTCATCTTATCTTCATTAATACGCCGCCACAGCAGCTTCAGCCAGAGTAAAAAGGCATGGCAACCGTGGTACGCATAGTGCCACTGCTTCACCGTGCAAACCAACCCGGCACAGTACGGCTATCCTCGACCCATACGCTGGTGATACCGAGGGCCTTGGCAGCGTTGATGTTATCCTGGTTGTCGTCAAAGAATACCGCCTGCTCAGCGCTAAACCCTTCCTGCGCTAATACATGCTGATAGATACGCGCTTCGGGTTTGCGCATCCCTAGCTCTTGCGAGAGATAAATATGATCGGCTGACTGCTGCACTTCCGGGTACTGGCTCGGCCAGAATTGGGTATGAAGCTTATTGGTGTTGGAGAGAATGACAACCCGCTCCCCTTGCTGACGCAGCTGCTGCATGATCGCCAGCGTTTCATGCCGTACGCCGACAAAAATAGCCTGCCAGCCCGCTTCGAATTGAGGATAGCTGAGTGCGACATCCAGTTCAGCACATAATCTTGCTGCGAACTCCTCGTCACTGATCTCTCCGCGTTCGTGATATTCGAACGCCTCTCCAATATGAAAGCGACTTTGCAGGTTCGCCAAAGGGACTCGGCCCAGATTGCTCCAGACGCCGAGCACGCGGTTGAAGTCGATATCTACTATCACATTGCCCAAATCAAAAATGTAAAGCATATAGCCTCCTGCATTTTCCCTGGAGTATTCACTCTAGCGGGAAAAACAGATACTGAACAGGCACGATGTTCAGGAAAACAGCAGTTGCGAGATACCTCGTAAAAGGCGTGTGTATCTGAGCGTTGGTTTCATTCACTCGCTAACGCGGTTAATCGAGTTTACCCCAATTAATTTCTGCTCTGGCCGCATCTGAGTGGCAACAATTCCCTGTTTATCTGGCACAATTTTGTCTGTTTTCCCTTGCATGAATATTATCAAGACAAGGCTGTCTGGGCGCTAATTGCACGACTCCCTAGACTGAACTTTTAAAGTTCAATGAAGGAGGAAAGAATGAAATATCCACTGATGGCTCTGTTACTCACGCTGTCGGGATCGGCACTTGCTGAAAGCATCACGCTCTCAGCGGGCTGGGCAACCAGCCGATTCGAAGGCAGCAATCTGAATGGTATGAATGTCAAAGCAGGCTATCAGCCAGACAATAGCCCGCTGGGTTTAATGACCTCTTACAGCTATGCCGCACAAAGCACGGCTGAAGATATACGGGGTAATTGGGTAATCAGTAAGGTGACCTACCATTCATTACAAGGTGGGCTGAGTTATGAGAGCACGCCCTGGTTACGCCCGTATGCCATGTTAGGTGCTGCCAGATTAGGCGAAAAATATACCGCTTCTAACGGCACATTCAAAGAGAATGGCCAGCACGATAGGACAGCCATGGTCTACAGTGCAGGATTTCAGGTCTATCCGGTAAAGAATGTGTTTCTTGATGCCAGCTATGAAGGAACAAAGCTGTATGAACGACGCATCAGTACTTATACATTAGGCGTTGGCTGGAAGTTCTGAGATAAAAAAACCCCGCACCTGAGTGCGGGGTTTTTATTACCGACCTTTGATGCACCAGACTGGCGCAATCAAACAGCTAGATTACTCTTTGCTGCCGCGTGAAGCGCGCTTACGATCGTTCTCAGTCAGGTGACGTTTACGAATACGTACTGACAGTGGAGTCACTTCTACCAGTTCGTCATCATCGATGAACTCGATAGCCTGTTCCAGAGTCATTTTCTGAGGCGGAACCAGAGTGGTTGCTTCATCGGTACCTGACGCACGCATGTTAGTCAGTTTTTTACCGGTCAGGCAGTTTACAGTCAGGTCGTTTGAACGGCTGTGAATACCGATGATCTGGCCTTCATAAACCTCAGCACCGTGACCCAGGAACAGCTTACCGCGATCCTGCAGGCTGAACAGTGCGAATGCTACTGCTTTACCCTGGCCGTTAGAGATCAGTACGCCGTTCTGACGCTGGCCCACTTCGCCTGGACGAACATCGTCGTAGTGGCTGAAGGTGGAGTACAGCAGACCAGTACCTGAAGTCATGGTCATGAATTCGTTACGGAAGCCAATCAAACCACGGCTTGGGATGCTGTAGTCAAGACGCACACGGCCTTTGCCATCTGGGTCCATGTTCTTCAGATCACCCTTACGCTCACCCATCGCCTGCATCACAGAACCCTGGTGGGTTTCTTCGATGTCGAGGGTTACGTTCTCGAATGGCTCCTGCTTGCGACCTTCATGCTCACGGAAGATAACTTTCGGACGGGATACCGCCAGTTCGAAACCTTCACGACGCATGTTTTCGATCAGAACAGACAGGTGCAGCTCACCACGACCAGAAACGCGGAATGCATCCGAGTCTTCGGTTTCGTCAACGCGCAGAGCAACGTTGTGAACCAGTTCTTTGTTCAGGCGCTCAAGGATCTGGCGCGAGGTCACGAACTTACCTTCTTTACCGCAGAAAGGTGAGGTGTTGACGTTAAAGAACATGGTTACGGTTGGCTCATCGACGCTCAGGGCTGGCAGCGCTTCCACATTCTGCGTATCGCAGATGGTGTCAGAGATGTTCAGCTCGCCCAGACCAGTTACCGCGATGATATCGCCAGCTTCTGCTTCGGTGCTTTCAATACGTTCCAGACCGAGGTGGCCCAGTACTTTACCGACTTTACCGTTACGAGTTTTGCCTGCGCTATCAATGATAGTGACCTGCTGGTTCGGCTTGATTTTACCGCGCTTGATGCGGCCAATGCCGATAACACCCAGGTAGTTGTTGTAGTCCAGCTGCGAGATTTGCATCTGCAGTGGCGCTTCAACTTCAACCTGTGGTGGAGAAACACGATCAACAATTGCCTGATACAGCGGGGTCATGTCGTCTGCCATGTCGGTGTGATCCAGACCGGCGATACCATTCAGCGCTGAAGCATAAATGATAGGGAAGTCCAGCTGTTCATCCGTCGCATCGAGGTTAACGAACAGGTCAAATACCTGATCAACAACCCAATCAGGACGAGCGCCTGGACGGTCAATCTTGTTGATAACAACAATTGGCTTCAGACCATGAGCAAAGGCTTTTTTGGTCACGAAGCGGGTTTGCGGCATCGGGCCATCCATCGCATCAACGACCAGCAGCACCGAGTCCACCATAGACATTACACGCTCTACCTCACCACCGAAGTCGGCGTGTCCTGGGGTGTCAACGATGTTGATACGGTAGTCGTTCCATTTGATGGCGGTGTTTTTAGCGAGGATGGTGATCCCACGCTCTTTCTCCAAATCGTTGGAGTCCATTACGCGCTCAGTCGCTTCGGTACGGGCATCAAAGGTACCGGACTGTTGTAGCAGTTTATCAACCAGGGTGGTCTTACCATGGTCAACGTGCGCGATGATGGCGATGTTACGCAAATTTTCGATCACAGCTTTGCCTCAGGCATTTAGAAATAGCGCGCTATTGTACACGGATTAAGCGGAAGACTGAATACGATCACACTTTACGCGGTAAAGTTTAATTCAACGGTCATTTCCCGCATCAATGATGGTGCAGGATTCGCACTGAACTCGGTTTTTGCACCAAAACAGTGCCTGCACACAAATAAAAAGCACGCTTTTGGTGCATCTCTTCCATACTGGTGCAGTCTCCGTTTCATGAGAGGGCGCAGTATAGCGCGATTTTGCCCTCGACTGAAAAGTTGGCACAGAATTCGCTTTATATCTTTCAAGCGAAAACGACAGTTTCACGACGGTTGCAGAGCTTGCCGAGATCTTAGTCAGGATGTCTTCCACCCGAGACACAGTCCAGGCAACGAAAAAGTTCTCTACACCACGACGACAAAGACCATTTCCAGGAGAGTTGAGTATGTCCGCTGAACACGTTCTCTCGATGATGAACGAACACGAAGTTAAGTTTGTTGACCTGCGTTTTACCGATACCAAAGGTAAAGAACAGCACGTTACTATCCCTGCGCACCAGGTTAACGCTGACTTCTTCGAAGAAGGCAAAATGTTCGATGGCTCTTCCATCGGCGGTTGGAAAGGCATTAACGAATCAGACATGGTTCTGATGCCAGACTCAACTTCTGCGGTAATGGATCCGTTCTTCGCGGACTCTACCCTGATCATCCGTTGTGACATTCTGGAGCCAGGTACCCTGCAGGGTTACGACCGCGACCCACGTTCCATTGCTAAGCGCGCAGAAGAGTTCCTGCGTTCTTCTGGCATCGCGGATACCGTACTGTTCGGACCAGAGCCAGAGTTCTTCCTGTTCGATGACATCCGTTTCGGTTCTTCTACCTCTGGTTCACACGTTGCTATCGATGATATCGAAGCGTGCTGGAACACCGGCAGAGAATACGAAGGCGGTAACAAAGGTCACCGTCCAGCGCTGAAAGGCGGTTACTTCCCAGTTCCACCAGTCGACTCATCTCAGGACATCCGTTCTGCTATGTGTCTGACCATGGAGCAGATGGGGCTGGTTGTTGAAGCCCATCACCACGAAGTAGCAACAGCTGGTCAGAACGAAGTGGCTACCCGCTTCAACACCATGACCAAAAAAGCTGACGAAATTCAGATCTACAAATACGTGGTGCACAACGTTGCTCACGCGTACAACAAAACTGCTACCTTCATGCCTAAGCCAATGTTCGGCGATAACGGTTCTGGTATGCACTGCCACATGTCCCTGTCAAAAGGCGGCGTGAACCTGTTCTCTGGCGACAAGTACGGCGGCCTGTCTGAGACTGCGCTGTTCTACATCGGTGGTGTTATCAAGCACGCTAAAGCGATCAACGCCCTGGCGAACCCAACCACCAACTCATACAAGCGTCTGGTCCCAGGCTACGAAGCACCGGTAATGCTGGCTTACTCAGCACGTAACCGTTCAGCTTCTATCCGTATCCCAGTGGTTGCTAGCCCGAAAGCTCGTCGTATCGAAGCTCGCTTCCCAGATCCAGCGGCTAACCCATACCTGGCATTCACCGCGCTGCTGATGGCTGGTCTTGATGGCATCATCAACAAGATCCACCCTGGCGATGCGATGGACAAAAACCTGTATGACCTGCCACCAGAAGAAGAAGCTGAGATTCCAAAAGTTGCAGGTTCTCTGGAAGAAGCACTGAACGCACTGAACGAAGACCGCGAGTTCCTGACCCGTGGCGGCGTGTTCACTGATGACGCTATCGACGCGTACATCGAACTGCTTAAGCCAGACGTAGACCGCGTGCGCATGACTCCGCACCCAGTAGAGTTCGAGATGTACTACAGCGTTTAATTCGCCGTGGATATTTAAAATCCCAGAGGTTTCGTGACGCAGCCGTGTCGTAGCGACACGAAGCCCTGAGGAAATTTTTTTGTTGCCGTGGAAACTTTTCAGCCCATCTTCGGATGGGTTTTTTTCTCCACGAATTCATCGTTCAGACGCCAAAACCCCGGCTCAAAGACTATAATGCACTAAATTGGTGCAGAGGAACGTTGTATGGCAACTGGCACACTACCCGATGCAGGGCAGATTCTAAACTCCCTGATTAACAGTGTTCTGTTGGTAGATGACCATCTCGTCATCCATTACGCTAATCCTGCGGCGCAACAGATTCTGGCACAAAGTTCACGCAAACTGTTTGGCACCCCTTTGCCCGACCTTATCGGCTATTTTTCGCTGAATATTGAGGTCATGCGTGAAAGTCTGGAAGCAGGCCAGGGCTTTACCGATAGCGAAGTCACTCTTGTAGTCGATGGCAAAGCGCACATTATGGCGCTGACGGCACAACGCCTGCCCGATGGTTTAATTCTGATTGAAATGGCCCCGATGGATAATCAGCGCCGCCTCAGTCAGGAACAGCTGCAACATGCACAGCAGGTGGCTGCTCGCGATTTGGTGCGGGGACTAGCGCACGAGATCAAGAACCCACTCGGTGGATTACGCGGTGCAGCCCAGCTGTTAACGCGTGCGCTACCAGACCCTTCTTTGCATGAATACACCAAAGTCATTATTGAACAGGCAGATCGCCTGCGTAATCTGGTAGACCGCTTACTCGGCCCACAACAGCCGGGAATGCACGTCACGCAGAGTATTCATCAGGTCGCAGAACGCGTGGTTAACCTCGTTTCGATGGAGCTGCCGGATAACGTAGTGCTGGTGAGAGACTACGATCCCAGCCTGCCCGAATTACCCCACGACCCCGACCAGATTGAGCAAGTCCTCTTGAATGTGGTTCGTAATGCACTGCAGGCGTTGGGCGAAGCCGGTGGCACCATTACCCTGCGCACCCGTACTGCATTTCAACTGACTCTGCACGGCACCCGCTACCGGCTCGTCGCGCGTATCGATATTGAAGATGATGGCCCCGGTATTCCCGCCTTGCTGCAGGATACCCTGTTTTACCCCATGGTTAGTGGCCGCGAGGGAGGCACAGGTCTTGGCCTGTCCATTGCGCGTAGCCTGATTGATCAGCATTCAGGAAAAATAGAATTTAACAGTTGGCCAGGACATACCGAATTCTCGGTTTACCTGCCTATTCGCCAGTGAGGTTTCTATGCAACGAGGGATAGTCTGGATCGTCGATGACGATAGCTCCATCCGCTGGGTGCTCGAACGTGCGCTCACTGGAGCCGGTTTAAGCTGCGCCACATTTGATAGCGCAAATGAAGTGCTGGAAGCACTTGCCAGTAAAACCCCGGACGTATTGTTATCAGATATTCGTATGCCGGGCATGGACGGCCTGACGCTGCTAAAACAGATTAAACAACGTCATCCGATGTTGCCGGTCATCATTATGACCGCGCACTCTGATCTGGATGCTGCCGTTAGCGCATACCAGCAAGGGGCTTTTGATTATTTGCCTAAGCCGTTTGATATTGATGAGGCTGTTGCGTTGGTTGAACGCGCAATTAGCCACTATCAGGAGCAGCAGCAGCCGCGTAATCAGCAAGTTAATGGCCCTACCACCGATATCATTGGTGAAGCGCCAGCGATGCAGGATGTGTTTCGCATCATTGGTCGCCTGTCACGCTCGTCCATCAGCGTGCTCATTAACGGTGAATCAGGAACGGGTAAAGAGCTGGTCGCACACGCATTGCATCGGCACAGTCCTCGCGCTAAATCGCCATTTATCGCTTTGAATATGGCGGCAATCCCCAAAGATTTGATTGAATCCGAGCTGTTTGGCCACGAAAAAGGGGCATTTACCGGCGCAAATCAGATCCGTCAGGGCCGCTTTGAACAGGCCGATGGCGGCACACTGTTTCTTGATGAAATCGGTGATATGCCACTGGATGTTCAGACGCGTTTGTTGCGTGTTTTAGCTGACGGGCAGTTTTATCGTGTTGGCGGCTACGCGCCGGTCAAAGTTGATGTCCGTATTATCGCCGCGACCCACCAGAACCTGGAGAAAGGCGTTCAGGAAGGTAAATTTCGCGAGGATTTATTCCATCGCCTGAACGTGATTCGCGTTCACCTTCCGCCTCTGCGTGAGCGTCGCGAGGATATCCCTCGCCTGGCACGCCACTTCCTGCAAATTGCGGCAAAAGAGCTGGGTGTTGAAGCTAAGATCCTGCACCCAGAAACTGAAACCGCCTTAACGCGCCTGCATTGGTCAGGCAACGTGCGCCAGCTAGAGAATACCTGCCGCTGGCTAACGGTGATGGCAGCCGGCCAGGAAGTGTTGATTCAGGATTTACCGCCAGAGCTGTTTGAATCCACTGCACCAGATAGCCCGGTACAGTCATTACCCGACAGCTGGGCAACGTTACTGGCACAATGGGCCGATCGAGCGCTGCGTTCCGGTCATCAAAACCTGCTTTCCGAGGCACAACCTGAAATGGAACGTACGCTGCTCACTACAGCGCTGCGCCATACTCAAGGCCATAAGCAGGAAGCCGCTCGTTTACTGGGTTGGGGGCGTAATACCCTGACACGTAAGCTAAAAGAATTAGGTATGGAATAAGCCGTTCAGGCTGGATGAATTTTGATCGGTTAAAAGCTTTACTCCACGGTGCCGCTGAGTATTATACGGCGGCTACCGGGAGAAGAGACCATGTTCGAGACATTTATCCGCACCATCAGCCATGATGTTATGGCTATCGTTACCGCTGCCAGCCATGCTCCACAAACCGCCATTGCTGCGTTAATGTGCGCCATCATGTTCCAGCTGTTTCAGTAATTCAGATTACCCTTGAGCACTGTTGCAGTTGCGCAGTGCGACGGGCATAGCGATCAAAGCACATACAGATATTGCGAATCAGCAGCCTTCCCGCGGATGTTACCTTCAAACCTTCTTCATCCAGAATCACCAGTCCATCAGCCGCCAGAGGTGCTAACAGCGCGAGATCTTCGGCGAAATAGCGACAAAAATCGATTGGCCAGCGCGCCTCGATGGCGCTAAAGTCGAGCCGGAAGTGGCAAATTAACTGCTTAATGACATCTCGCCGTAAGCAATCATCATCGTTAAGCGTTACACCGCGCCATAGCCCGCTACCTTGATTCTCCAGGCTGGAATACCAGGTGTTCAACACCTTGTGATTTTGCGCATGGCTCTCACCCAACGAGCTGATCGCCGAGACCCCAAGCCCAAGCAGATCACACTCCCCTTGCGTGGTATAGCCCTGAAAATTGCGGTGTAGCCTTCCCTCACGCTGGGCAATGGCTAACTCGTCCTGCGGCAGCGCAAAATGATCCATACCGATGTAGCAATATCCGGCAGCCGTAAGGGTTGCGATGCTCTGCTGCAAAATCACTAACTTTTGACCAGCACTCGGTAACTCATGGGATTTTATCTTACGCTGCGCAGCAAACAGTTCGGGTAAATGGGCATAGTTGAAGACACTGAGACGATCGGGCGCCAGTGATATGACTTTTGCCAGTGTGGCGGCAAAGCTCTCTGGGGTTTGCAGCGGCAAGCCATAAATCAGGTCAAAGCTTACTGAGCGGAACCCAACACTGCGTGCCTCACGCATCAGCTTCTCAATGCTACTTTCATCCTGAATGCGATTAATACGTTGCTGAACGGCCGGATCAAAATCCTGGATACCGATGCTCAGCCGCGTGAATCCCAATAGCCATAAATGTTCAATCATGCCACTGGCCAGCTCACGGGGATCAATTTCAATCGACATCTCAATGTCTGCGCTAAAACTGAATTGCCGCCGTAGCTGCTCAGTGAGGCGACTAAGCTGATTCCTGGTCAAAAAGGTCGGTGTACCACCACCGAGATGCAGTTGCGTTACCCGGCGGCCCTGAAACATCGGCGCGCGCTGACGAATCTCGAGCGCCAGCGCTTCAAGATAACGGTCAGCTTTTTGGGGTTGACGCGTAACCTGCTTATTGCAGCCACAGAAGTAACAGAGCTGATGACAGAAAGGGATATGGATATACAACGAGAGATCGCGTTCTGGATACTGCTCAACCGCGTGCAGGTAATCAGCTTCACTAAAACGCTCCTGAAAAGAGAGCGCGGTAGGATAGGAGGTATAACGAGGCCCAGCGTAGTTGTATTTCTCAATCAGCGCCTGGTGCCACTCCGCTTGCTGCGTGGACATGGTAGCTCCTTCCGGGATGTTCTGTAGGAAGGTCGCAGCGCAGAAGCGGTTACAGCACGGCGTAATCGTGACTTAAGGCGCGACAGTCGCCGTAGTTTAAACAACAGCACCGCGAGAAAACACGCCAGCATTAGCGCTAAAATTGATCCAGGCCAAAGCATTGTCAGATACCGGGTTCTGGCATGGGGCTCACCCCATGCCAATGTCGAATTAGTGACCTTTCAGCAGGCGATACATATCGTCTTCTGCGGCTTTGTCCTCTTCTTCATCATCCATGCTGATGCCCAGCTGTTCCATCAACTCATCGATGCGATCAAGGGTTTCATCCAGCCATGCTTGCTCTTCAGCAGACAGTGTTTCACCTTGTTCAAGGCGATCTAGCAGGCTATCGAGGCGATCGTCATTTTCAAGTTTCGCCAGCTCTTCCTCAGGCGTCAGGCGTACTTTTTGTACCGCTGGCTTAGGTTTTGGCTGAGCCTTCACCACAGGCTGCGTTTTTCCTTCTGCGATCAATGGCACCGGGGTTTTGCTACCGGTACGTGGATCGCGATCGGCTTTATTGCCCGCTGAGCCGCTATTCTGTTTCGCCGGTGGGTTAGCACGGCTACCAGCAGAGTGGCCACTCTTCTTCTGATCGCGCTTACGGGCGCGTCCTTCCTGGTTCAGTTCTTCACGCGATTTACGTGTTTTACGTTTAGCGTTCGGCGCTCGTGCGGGTTGCTTCATGATGGTGTTTCTCGGCGGTTTTTAAACAGTATAGAATTGCGGCGAAATCTAGCAGAAACTACGCAAAGAGAAAAGGCGACAGCTCACTGCTGTCGCCTTTTTTCACACCTTCAGATGAAGGAATTCGGTTGTCATTCCCTGCCAGCTCGCAACATCCCGGTTTTTCCTGCGCCTGCCCACTCCAGGGCCGTTCCTTTTCCTTGTCAGGTCTCTCCTTTGACCCCTTTCCTTAGCCTAATGCTCTTCGTTATCCCAACGTTCCTGAACACATCATCCTGATGGGTGCGCCCCCGCACTGCATTAAAATGTAGACTAACTACTAAAAGTCTCAACCCGGAGTTTTCTGTAATTTATGTTCTTAAAGAACACTGATAATTTAATTATTTGAAATTAAACACTATTATTTAATCGTTAAATAATTAAAACAGCAATCACTGGCATGAATTATCGGCGATCTCTTACAAAGCACACAGCAAAGACGCCATCAGGTACTTTAGTGCGATTATGCGTATAATCAGCGCATCACCTGAACAGGTCTGTGGAGTCCTCATTTGTCTGCTTTGAATTATCACGTTACACATTTCGTCCTCAGTGCACCGGACATCCGCCATTTGCCCAGCGATTCAGGGATTGAAGTGGCTTTTGCGGGCCGCTCTAACGCAGGAAAATCCAGCGCACTGAACACCCTGACTAACCAAAAAAGTCTGGCCCGTACCAGTAAAACACCAGGTCGAACCCAGTTAATCAACCTTTTCCAGGTTGCTGAAGGAAAACGTCTGGTCGATTTACCGGGCTATGGCTATGCCGAAGTACCAGAAGAAGTAAAACGTAAGTGGCAGCGTTCACTGGGTGAATATCTGCAAAAACGTGAGTCCCTGAAGGGATTAGTGGTATTGATGGATATTCGCCATCCACTGAAAGATCTCGATCAGCAGATGATCCAGTGGGCGGTAGAGAGCGGCATTCAGGTTCTGGTGCTGTTAACTAAAGCAGATAAGCTGGCATCTGGTGCACGTAAGGCACAGCTAAACATGGTGCGTGAAGCCGCTCAGGCATTCGCCGGAGATATTCAGGTGGAGATGTTCTCTTCACTGAAAAAACTCGGTGTCGATAAGCTGCGTCTCAAACTGGATAACTGGTTCGCGGAACTGGAACCTGCCGTCGCTGAAGACGAGAATTGATCCTGCCGGGCCAGGCGCGGCCCAATAAAAAACGCCCCAGTCATAAATGACTGGGGCGGCTAAATATTCAGCCAAATCCGATTACGTGAAGTAAAAGGTCTGAAAGATAGAACATCTTACCTCTGTACCCTACGCCTCAAACTTTACCTTAATTTCCGTGCGTGACAAAGGCTTTTTTGTAGTTAATTTTCAACAAAAGAGGATTTTTATACAATGCGCGTCACATATTTGTCTTATAGTTGTAGTTTAATTACTTAAAAAATGCTTACTGTTTAGTCAGTTAGCAAAATGCCCATCCTGAGACGGGCATCACATCTAAACGCACTCGTTTTGCAGATCGTTGGGCTTAGTGAGCCTGATCCCAGTTATCACCCACGCCAACTTCAACCAGCAAAGGTACGTCCAGCTGCATACTGTTTTGCATCAGCTGCTGGATTTTTACGCTAGCGGCCTCGACATCTTCAGCCCGAACTTCAAATACCAGTTCATCGTGAACCTGCATGATCATTTTTACTGCATCACCCTGCTGCTCCCCTAACCAGGCATCTACAGCGATCATCGCACGTTTGATGATGTCCGCAGCAGTACCTTGCATTGGGGCATTGATCGCCGCACGTTCAGCAGCTTTACGACGAATAGCGTTGCTGGAATTGATATCCGGCAGCCAGAGACGACGACCATCAAGGGTTTCCACATAACCTTTTTCCGCTGCCAGGCGACGCGTGTCTTCCATATAACGCAGCACACCAGGGTAACGCTCAAAGTAGAGATCCATATACTTTTTCGCTTCGCCCGCACCAATGTTTAACTGGCGAGACAAACCAAAAGCACTCATGCCATAGATCAGACCAAAGTTAATTGCTTTGGCGCTACGGCGTTGTTCGCCGCTCACTTTATCCAACGCTACGCCAAACACTTCGGATGCAGTCGCACGGTGAATATCCTCACCTGCGGCGAACGCATCCAGCAGGCCTTTATCCTGTGACAGATGTGCCATGATGCGCAGCTCAATCTGCGAGTAGTCCGCAGCCAGAATCCGGTTGCCTTTCGCCGCGATAAACGCCTGACGAATACGTCGACCTTCATCGTTGCGCACCGGGATATTTTGCAGGTTAGGATCGGTCGAGGAGAGGCGTCCGGTAGCCGTCACCGCCTGATGATAGGAGGTATGCACTCTGCCGGTTTTCGGGTTAATCATCAGCGGCAGCTTATCGGTGTACGTGGATTTCAGCTTCGATAAACCACGGTGTTCAAGGATCACTTTTGGTAGTGGGTAATCCAGAGCCAGCTCCGCTAATACTTCTTCGCTGGTTGAAGGTGCTCCACCAGGCGTTTTCTTTGTAGGCTTAATCCCCTGTTTTTCGAACAGGATGGTTTGCAGCTGTTTTGGCGAAGAGAGATTAAACGGCTCACCAGCCAGCTCGTGGGCTTTCTGCTCCAGTTCACTGAGTCGAATAGCCAGCTCTTGCGAATGCTTAGACAGTATCGCAGGATCGATCAACACACCGGTGCGCTCGACACGGGAAAGCACATTCACTAACGGAACTTCGATCTGCTGGAAGACTTTCTTCGGTCCGCTGGCTTTCTCCAGTTCAGGCCAGAGCTTTAAATGCAGCTGTAACGTAACATCCGCATCCTCTGCGGCATAGTGTGCGGCTTGCTCTAACGCGATCTGATTAAAAGTGAGCTGATTTTTTCCCTTACCTGCGATCTCTTCAAACGTGACGGTTTTATGGTTCAGCCAGCGCGCCGCCAGAGAATCCATATCGTGTTTTCCTGCCACGCTGTTGAGAATATAGGACTCCAGCATGGTGTCGAATTCGATACCCTCTAACTCAATATCGTAGTTTTTCAGCACGCCACGATCATACTTGAGATTTTGCCCCACTTTGGCTGCTTTGCCATTTTCCAGCAGAGGTTTGAGGCGGGCCAATACCGTATCCCGATCTAACTGTGCTGGCGCATCAAGATAGTCATGTGCGACGGGAAGATAAGCCGCTTCGCCAGGCGCTGTGGCAAACGAGAGCCCAATAATATTGGCGCTGAGCGTATCGAGAGAGTCCGTTTCCAGATCGAAGGCAAACACCTCGCTATTAGAGAGCTTTTCAAACCACTCATCGAAGGTGCTCTCATCCAGAATGGTGACATAGCCCTCTGAGGATAATACGCTCGAGGCCTCAGCCTTCGCCGGTGGCTCATCTGGCAATGCCTGTTGTGCTGCTTTGGTGCTGCCCTTTTTGCCCTGTAACCATGTGCCATCTTCCAGATCAGCCAACCAACGTTTGAATTCATAACGGGCAAACAGGGTTTGTAGTGCCGCGACATCAGGTTCATTAACGGTGAGCTGCTCGCAGGTCAAATCAAGGGCAACATCGGTCTTGATCGTTGCTAGCTGGTAAGAAAGGAACGCAACGTCTCTATTCTGTTCCAGTTTTGCACCCATGGTTTTTGCACCACGGAAGCCCAAATCAGCAACCTTATCCAGGTTTTCATAGATTGACTGCATCCCGCCCAGCCCCTGCAACAGTGCCTGTGCAGTTTTCTCACCCACCCCAGGAACGCCGGGAATGTTATCTGAGCTGTCACCCATCATGGCGAGGAAATCGATAATCAGTGAAGGAGGAACACCGTATTTCTGCTCAACTTCCTCTGGACCGAGGATCGTATTGCTCATGGTGTTGATCAGCGTGATATTCGGAGTAACCAGCTGTGCCATGTCTTTATCACCGGTACTGATCAGCACCGCCTGACCTTTGTTGCCGGCTTCAAGCGCAAGCGTACCGATAACATCATCAGCTTCTACGCCACTAACGGCCAGCAGAGGAAGGCCCATGGCTTTAACCATGGTGTGCAGGGGTTCGATCTGCGCCCGCAGGTCATCCGGCATAGGCGGTCGATGTGATTTGTAATCCTCGAAGAGTTCGTCACGGAAGGTTTTACCTTTCGCATCAAAGACCACAGCCACATGGCTTGGCTGATACTGCATAAGCAGGCTTTTCAGCATGTTCAGCACACCATACATCGCACCGGTTGGTTCGCCTGCGCCGTTCGTCAGCGGGGGGAACGCATGGTATGCGCGATAGAGGTAAGACGAGCCGTCTACCAGAATCAGGGGGTTTTCTGCAATTTGCGCCATAAGTCTGTGTTTTCTTCGTTGCGATGGACTGGGTTGTAAGGATGCCACAGGAGAGAGCGAATGTTGAATTTCACGCGCGGATCATGCGAGATTTTATCTGTTTAGTGGTGGCGATCGCAGAGATCGTGCTGTGGATAACTTTGTGCGTAAATTTCATAACGTCTGATAAGATCCTGTTAAACATAAAAGGAATTCACTATAAACAATTGATAATCAATCAGTTATGATTAATACAATTCCTTTTGCTTAAATTTAACCCAAGATCGAATATGTGGATATTAAATTTCCTCGCGTACAGCATATACTTCTGACTGCGTTGTAAATAAAAAACGCCAGCTTAGCTGGCGTCAGTGTGAATGCATATTAACGATTATTTTTTATTCACCAGGAATTTAACCGCATTAGCATAATCCAGTTTGTAGTTTTCCATTGAACTGGTATCAAGACCACCATTGTTAATCAGGTATTTACCGTTAACGTAGACGGCTGGCACACCCTGAATTTGGAAATCAGCTGCGGCTTTCTGCTGCTGAGCAACAAAAGCTTTAACCGCAAAACTGTTCCAGGCAGCGTCGTACGCTTCAGGTGTAATGCCTGCGGCTTTAACAAAGGTCGCTTTCAGGCTAGCTGGATCGGTAATTGTCTGCGTCTTTTGAATACCATCGAAGATCGCATCCGAAACTTTATCTTCAACGCCTAACGCAACCGCTACAGCCCATGCCTGTGAGACCGCAGGTGCAAAATCACCACCAAGGAAATCAACGTGATATTTCACATATTTGGTATTGGCTGGCAGCTCTTTTTTCACTTCTGCGCTGACATGCCAGACATGTTCAAACTGATAGCAGTGTGGGCAGAAGAAGGAGAAAAATTCCACAACTTCAGGCTGTCCAGCAACGGTTTGTTTAATCGCGCTATACTGCTGGCCTTCACTGTAAGGTGCTGCGGAAGCGCTAAAGGCCAGCACTAAACCAACCAGTGCAAAGAAAATCTTTTTCATCTTAAGAAACTCTCCATCTTTCTTCATTAAAATTGCGGGACGAGCTGTAAAGGGGGCTCCTGTAACAGTCTTTCCTGCTCGGTAAAAAGTGCAATCTGCCTACGCCAGAAATCTTCATCGTTCATCCACGGAAACGCACGTGGGAAAGCAGGATCCTGCCAACGACGAACTACCCAGGCCAGATAATAAACCATGCGCATAGCGCGTAAAGGCTCAATCAGTGACAATTCATGAACATCAAAATCGCGGAATTCACTGTAGGCTTCTAGCAGAATATCCCATTGGATCCGCTGTTCTTGCCTGTCACCGTTGACTAGCATCCAGAGATCCTGAATGGCAGGTCCGGTACGAGCATCATCCAGATCGACAAAAAGTGGCCCATCTCGCCACAGAATATTGCCGGGATGGCAGTCACCATGTAAACGCAGTGGTTGCCAGTTGGTATGCCAGCACTGATGTAGTGTTGTGCTTAATTTATCAACGACCTGCAACAGGTTATCCTTTAACGCTGCAGGGACTAGCTCGCTGCTCGCCAGAATTTTCTGTGGTTCGAGGATATATTCTTCCAGCCCTAGCGTCGGGCGAGTGGTGAAGGCGCTTTTCTGCCCGGTCTGGTGAATACGTCCAAGAAACCTGCCAACCCACTCCATGTGATCTTCGTTATCAGTTTCATACTGACGACCACCAAGGCTCGGGAAAACAGCAAAAAAGAATCCGCCATGGCTTTGCAATGACTGCCCATTAAGCATTAACGGCGCTGCGACAGGGATTTCATCTGCGTGTAAATCAAAAGCGAACTGATGCTCTTCTGCGATCTGATCGGCACTCCAGCGCTGAGGGCGATAAAACTTTGCCACGTAGCGGCGTTTATCATCGTCACTGAACTGATATACGCGATTTTCATAGCTGTTCAGGGCCGTTAAACCTGATTCAACTCTGATGCCGGTGTTCCAGAGCGCATCAAGGATGAGATCGGGATCCAGCGTCTGAAAATTAAATGCGGCTTCGCTCATTCTCATTCCTGTTTGTGTTGCCGTAGCTAAAACGCAAGAATAACATTTCTCCTCTCCTTCACGCAGCGGGCTATGATAAAACACGATGACTAAAGCTTATTCACCATATGGGCCACAGGGTATAACAGGCGTCATTTTGGCGGGTGGTCAGGGAAGCCGAATGGGCGGTGAAGATAAAGGGCTAGTCTTACTAAACGGGATGCCGCTTTATCAGCATGTGCTCGCCCGGCTCAGGCCACAGGTGAGTGAGGTCCTCATTAGTGCTAATCGCAATCTTCCCTTATATGCCTCCTCGGGTTGCCCAGTCGTTAGCGATTCTTTCCCTGGCTTTGCCGGACCGCTTGCGGGCATTTTAAGCGCATTACAAGCTGCACGGAGTGAATGGGTGGCTTTCTGTTCCTGTGATACCCCAGCTATTCCTCAGGATTATATTGCCCGCTTATGGGCTGAAAAAGGTTCGGCTACTGCGTTATGGGTGCGTACAACGCAGCGCGATCATCCCACACTGGCTTTAATTCATCGATCTGTTGCGGCAGATCTTGAGATCTTTTTGCATCACGGTGACAGGAAGTTGATGCTGTTTTTACAGCAGCAGAAGGGGCATAGCGTGTTATTTGAGGATGATGAAAGCTGTTTTCGCAATATTAATACGGTAGAAGATCTGCAACAAGCCGGGCAATTTCTACTAAATGATGGGCGATGAATGCCGTTTTTTGCACGGTTCTCCATGTTTACGGGCCGGTTTTTCCGATCCCGAACAGGTTGGGAGGTGGATTTACGCTGTTATCCCCCTCTCTGTTGTACTTTGCAGCTGGTTTATATCTCAGATAGTGGGGATTTTAAGTGCCGCAAACGCAAAAAACCCCTGTCTTTCGACAGGGGTCTTCGCTTATTTGATGCCTGGCAGTTCCCTACTCTCGCATGGGGAGACCCCACACTACCATCGGCGCTACGGCGTTTCACTTCTGAGTTCGGCA
>NZ_VWXF01000011.1:0-146997 GCF_011752615.1 Candidatus Pantoea multigeneris | reverse complement strand
AACCCATGTTTTGGTAGATTCAGAAGCGGCGGTGTTGACGTTATGTGTGTTCATGCTGGTACTCCTCTCAGGTGGTTATCCATGTTTCGGTGAGTTCGTCGCGGCGAAGGGCAAAAGGAGAACGGCCGGAGGGCAGTTGCAAGGGCGCTTTAGCGTGCATTTCACCCTTGCAACTGACAGCCGGCTGGGCTACAACAGCCCTCCGCGTCGGACTTACCGCAACATGACCACCCGCACAGGAACCTGAGCAGGAACACACCCCACGGCTTCAGCCGTGCCCTCAGAGGTCGCCCCGCGACCGGTGAATGCGACAGCCTTCAGGCTGGCTGCTGCCTTTGACCTCAGACATCAGACCCTAGCCGCCAGGCCCGAAGCCCGCTTGCGGGTTTCGGCGGAGCTTACCGGCTTGCCGGTTAGCGCAGTCGGGCTTGACGACCCGGCTATGCCGGGGAGCCGAAGGTGGCCCCGCCCCGTGACCTGGCCTTTGATGGTTACCCCTTTCCCGCACAGCAGGACCCGCCACAGCAGCAGAAAGCACAGCAGGATGGACACTGAAAGTAAGAATGAGAGTAAGCAAAGCCCCGGAGAGCAGCAGAGAGAGAGAAAGCGCAGGCGAAGGGGTAAAAGCGGTGCGTCAGCACCGCCTCTTCCCGGCCCTTCAGGGCCGCCAGGCTTTTACGGGCGCGATGTTCCGGCAGGATGAAAGTTTCCCCGGCGGCACATAGCAAAAAGCCCCTTTCGGGGCTGGCCATTACAATCACAGTGTCAGGCGACTTGCAGTAACGCTTTAATCCTGTCCAGCCGCTTCAGCTGATCCAGACGTTTCGCCCACTCTCCCAGGTGATAAACCGGCGTATGCCGCACCTGCCAGGCTTCCAGCGTCAGCGTGTTCCCGGTGACCACCTCGGCGGCAATGCCCCGCAGAGACAGCTGCACAAAGCACATATCCGCCGCCAGTGCGTCAATATCGATGCAGTGTGCAAACAGCATCTCCTGGTAGTTCAGTCCACGCGTTTCAAGCTGTTCCGCGTAGGCAAGGATCATTCCACCGGCACCGCAGGACGGCTCATGCAACATGACAATATTCCCCGCCGGTTCCCGCGCGTAACTCAGCCCCGCGAGCAACTGCGAAACGTGGAAAGGCGTAAAGTACTGAGCCATGGCATCCGATCCCAGCTCAAGCTCCATGAACACCCCGCCCAGAAAATCATCCAGCGGGCCGCCCATTGCTTCCACCATCAGGTTAAACAACGTTGAAACTGCCTGCATGTCCTCTGGCCGGTAACGGTCGCAGATAGCTTTTGCCTCGCGGATATTCTCAGGACTCCTTACCCGGCACAGGTCCAGCTCCCGCGCCGCCAGGTTCACAAAATCCCGGAACACGTCCCGGCGATGATGCGCATGGGCTGTCGTACTGAACACTTTCAGGAACTCGCGCCGCGCCTCTTCCGGCCTGCGCATACGCTTTGCCGGTGTAACGGTGCTCTCCTCAGGAAAAAACAGGCTGTCAAAGTCCATCTGAGCCACGTTCACACCCCCTCTTCCAGCTCGTTCGCATAATGCGCGTCTGCCAGGTCGACCAAACCCCGGAACCCAAACAGATCTGAGGTGATCCCTTCCTGGTCACACAGGTGCATCAGGTCCGTCAGCAGATCCTGAATCACCGTTGCCGCGCTTTCTTCTGGCGAACATGCCCCTGTACGCTGAGCAAACTCCCAGACGGCCTGCGCAGCGAGCCTGCTCAAATCGGTACTTCCCCAGCAGGCCACCGGCGCTGTGCTGTCTTCTGCACCGACGGCAATATCGCGGATCACGGAAAGGGGGACGTCAAAGCCTGTCGGGTTTACGGCTGACGCCGTAGCTGGTAAAGTCAGTGATGTATTCATGTTAATCTCCAAGGGTTGATGTGTTTCGGTAGGTTCAAGTCGTGGCGGCATGAACCCGGAAGAGGCAGGGGCTACCCCCTGCCTTTTTTCATTAATCCAGCACCCGGAATATCGCGCCTGCCTCCTTTGTCGTTTCTGCATAGTCCATCAGCTTCACTTTTCGCTCACACAGCGCCTTAAACAGCGGCTCAAGCTCCGGTTTTTCAGACGTCTGCCAGATGAAGCGATCGAAGACAAACACCGTTGCCAGGATCCCCGCCGCTTCCGCTGACACCTCGCCACAAAACTGATTGCCCCGGATGCGCACGATTTTTTTGCCCTCAAAGCCCGGCACCGCAAACCCGCTCCCCCCATTGAGGCTGAAATACTCCCAGTAACCGCCTTCATAGCCCTGACAGTTCGCTGACATCCAGCCATACACCGAACTTTCTGCCGCCGCATAAAAGCCTCCAAACAGCTCAGGCCAGAATTTCATGCGATCATGCGCACGGCTCACTAATACCGCCCGGGGCGCTCCGGCAACCGCAGGGACAACGCTGAGATGATGTGTGTTCATGGCCATCCCCTCAGCAGGTCGCAAAGTGACGCAGAGCGAACAGCAAATCAGCGGTATCATCCGCATCCTGACTGTTGCAGTCCGGCCCCGCCGCCTGCACAAGCGCGTTATAGCGGTGCGTCAGCTCACTGCCCTGCGCATACAGTTCATCTCTGCTCAGCTTGCCGGTCTGGAATTTAGTCAGCAGCCCGCTCGCTGCCGCCTTCATCTCTGCAAAGCCTGACGCCACGGGCTGTTTCTCCTGGCCGTTAACCCATGTTTTGGTAGATTCAGAAGCGGCGGTGTTGACGTTATGTGTGTTCATGCTGGTACTCCTCTCAGGTGGTTATCCATGTTTCGGTGAGTTCGTCGCGGCGAAGGGCAAAAGGAGAACGGCCGGAGGGCAGTTGCAAGGGCGCTTTAGCGTGCATTTCACCCTTGCAACTGACAGCCGGCTGGGCTACAACAGCCCTCCGCGTCGGACTTACCGCAACATGACCACCCGCACAGGAACCTGAGCATGAACACACCCCACGGCTTCAGCCGTGTCCTCAGAGGTCGCCCCGCGACCGGTGAATGCGACAGCCTTCAGGCTGGCTGCTGCCTTTGACCTCAGACATCAGACCCTAGCCGCCAGGCCCGAAGCCCGCTTGCGGGTTTCGGCGGAGCTTACCGGCTTGCCGGTTAGCGCAGTCGGGCTTGACGACCCGGCTATGCCGGGGAGCCGAAGGTGGCCCCGCCCCGTGACCTGGCCTTTGATGGTTATCCCTTTCCCGAACAGCAGAACCCGCCACAGCAGCAGAAATCACAGCAGGATGCACAGTGAGAGGAAGATGGAAATCAGAAGTGAAAGTAAGAAAAGCCCCGGAGAGCAGCAGAGAGAGAGAAAGCGCAGGCGAAGGGGTAAAAGCGGTGCGTCAGCACCGCCTCTCCCTGGCCCTTAAGGGCCGCCAGGCTTTTACGGGCGCGCAGACGAAAAAAGGGCCAACATGAATGTCAGCCCTGCGGGGGGATTGGATTTACAGCGAGGCGAGCGTGCGTAACGTTTCTGGGTTCTGCTCTACCATGCGGATCAGCAATACCGCCTGAGCGTTCGGCCTGGCTCTGCCCTGCTCCCAGTTCTGGTAGGTGGTTTCGCCGGTGTGAAGATAGTGGGCAAACAGCGCCTGCGAGATATTCAGCTTTTCACGCACGCGCCTGATGTCTTCCGGCGCAAGGGTCACGGGTTCGCGTTTCGTCACCTTATGCGTTTTGAGGGTGATTTTCCCGGACTGGTGCGCGGCAAGCTCGTTCATCCCCTGCATCAGCTCGTCAAAAATATTGCGTTCAGCCATGTTTTAACCCCTTCTTGATAACTGCCAGCGCACCGGCAAGCGCGTCACGCTGTTGCTTAGTGAGATCGTCGGCCTGGTCTTTGTCGTACAGCGTGAACAGGATAAATGTCCCGTCCGGCGCGGCCCAGTAGTAGATAACCCTGATCCCACCCCGCGTCCCCTTATTACGCCGTGCGTCCCGGAACCTGACCTTGCGTAGCCCGCCAGTATCCTGGATAAGATCGCCCTTCTCCGGGTTCTCCATCAGCATCTGCTGAAAGGTACGATACTGGTCATCGTCCAGATAGTCGGCGCGGTATTTCTGAAACGTGCTCAGCTCAATAAACGTCGCGTTCATGATACTCCCTATCCCCAAAAAGGGGATAGTAAAATGTGTTCACTAATGAAGCATACGCCCCCGCTGCCTATATCAGCCCTCTTGCAGCCATCGAAATGCAGCTGTTACCGGCAACAATAATGTGATCCAGCACCCGCACGTCCAGCTCGTCGAATACTCCTCTGATTCTGCGCGTGATATCAATATCCGCTCTTGACGGTTCTGGAGAATATGATGGGTGATTATGCGACAGAATAACGGCGGCGGCGTTCAGCGACATGGCGACTTTCACGATCTCACGCGGTTTGATTTCCACACAGTTAATCGTACCCGCGAACAGCTCCCGGTACTCGATCAGGACGTGCTGGTTAGTCAGGAACGCAACGGCAAACACTTCACGTTCACACCCTGCCAGCTTTGCCCTGAAATACTCTTCAGCTACTTTCTGACAGCTAAAACTGACCCCGACAGGATAGCGGTACTCCACCGCCCTGGCGGCTTCTGACAGGATTTGGCTCTCTGATGCCATCGTGAAATTTCCGGCTGCATCCCGCACATGCAAGGTTGTAAAAAAACTCACGTTATTCGCGTTGTTCACCCAGGTTTTCGGGGCGGCGTTATTGGCATTGTGTGTGCTCATGCTGATGCCTCGTTCAGTTCACAAACGCATTCAGCGTGACGTTCCCAGCAGCCTTCACACCGGGACCGCTCATCGACAACAGCCAAATCTGCAAACGACCAGTCATTAAAGCTGATCGCAACACCTAACAGTGTAATTTCATGCTGCAAGCCCAGGAGAGCCGGGGTTGCTATCCCTTTAGTCGCATAGGCAATATGCCAGAATTTTTCAGCCAGCGCATAAACGTCCTCATCATCCCAGCCAATATCAGACAGAGCTATGTTGTTCAGCCGATAAAACGCCGCCAGAGCCATCAGCTCGCCTTCAATCTTGCAGAGTTCAACCATGGCGTTAAGCAGAGCTGACGCTGTTTCCCCTCCGGCAGCAGACTGTTTTTCCTGGCCGTTAACCCATGTTTTGGTAGATTCAGAAGCGGCGGTGTTGACGTTATGTGTGTTCATGCTGGTACTCCTCTCAGGTGGTTATCCATGTTTCGGTGAGTTCGTCGCGGCGAAGGGCAGAAGGAGACCGGCCGGAGGGCTGTTGCAAGGGCGCTTTAGCGTGCATTTCACCCTTGCAACTGACAGCCGGCTGGGCTACAACAGCCCTCCGCGTCGGACTTACCGCAACATGACCACCCGCACAGGAACCTGAGCAGGAACACACCCCACGGCTTCAGCCGTGCCCTCAGAGGTCGCCCCGCGACCGGTGAATGCGACAGCCTTCAGGCTGGCTGCTGCCTTTGACCTCAGACATCAGACCCTAGCCGCCAGGCCCGAAGCCCGCTTGCGGGTTTCGGCGGAGCTTACCGGCTTGCCGGTTAGCGCAGTCGGGCTTGACGACCCGGCTATGCCGGGGAGCCGAAGGTGGCCCCGCCCCGTGACCTGGCCTTTGATGGTTACCCCTTTCCCGCACAGCAGGACCCGCCACAGCAGCAGAAAGCACAGCAGGATGGACACTGAAAGTAAGAATGAGAGTAAGCAAAGCCCCGGAGAGCAGCAGAGAGAGAGAAAGCGCAGGCGAAGGGGTAAAAGCGGTGCGTCAGCACCGCCTCTTCCCGGCCCTTCAGGGCCGCCAGGCTTTTACGGGCGCGCAGACGAAAAAAGGGCCGACATGAATGTCAGCCCTGTGTACGACTAGCCCGTCTTGATGCCCGGCCTGACCGTGTTTATCAGCTCGCGAGCGGCATCAGGTAGATCACCTGCCATTCAATCTCGCTCCGGTCTGAGTAAATTGGCGTAATGCGTTCAACCTTCTGCGCAACGCCGTTATCTGTCAGAAACTGCTCGATGTACTCTGACAGTTCGACGCCTTCCGCCATAGTGAACCACCTGTCCCGGTTCCGGTCTCCCAGCCTGTGATCGTCACAGAAATGCACCTTCTTGCCGTCATCAGTCTGCTTCACCTGCACCATGATTTCAGCCCGTACCTCGGTCTGATCTCCCGCCGCCAGTGCCTCCGTCACCTCGTTCCAGTCCCATTCCGGGTTCTCCGGCGTGGCAAGATCGAAACTGCGCATAGACACCGACAGCGCCCGTGCGGTCTGAAAAGCAAAATCCATCAGACTCTTGTCATCCGTCTCCGCATTAAACCAGGCAACAAGCCTGGCGTTAATGTAAAGGGCTTCATCGCCGTTATCGAGCGAGATAAAGCTGACCACCCCGAGCACGCGGAGCAATGCAGCTTCGCTTTCCGGGCTACCTTTCAGGCGTGGGAAATCTCTTCTCATGCTACGCCCTCCATCAGTGCCCGGACGGTAGTGAAGAACTGTTGCCAGTGCTCGAAGCGCATCGCGGGGATGTGCGCGGGCTTGTGGGCCTGTAGTGCATTTACAAACGCGGTCGCATGTGCGACGATTTGTGCGTCAAATATCATAGATTAATCCTCGTTGAGTTTTGACATGGCTGACAGGAGTTACAGCTCTTGCCAGCCGTTAGAGAAGCAGGGCTTAGCCCTGCTTTTTTAATGCGCGCAGTTCCCGTTCAGAAACAGCGCCGCACTCAGGATGAGGTCACAATGGTGCTTTCCGGCACGATCACGACACTCAAAATAGCGGCCTCTTACGCAGGCAAAAATGTGCGTCACATCCCCGCTGTACATCTCCCGCGATTTGAATGACTCCCCGTCAGGCGTGCGCGTCCAGTCCAGCGGCGGCATGACATACAGCTGATCCTCATACCGCGCGGCGTCAATTTCTGCCCAGGGCTTGATCAGACGGGCGTTATACTGCCGGGCGGCTTCGTCGGCGGTGACCAGCTCCAGATCCGAATACCAGCCCTGCAACTCAGCCAGCGTTTCCCCCGACAGTGATACCCATTCGCCGTCCAGCTCGATGGCCCTACCACAAATTTTTCCGGTTTCTCGGAAGACAAAAACCATTTCCGGCGCGAGGCGTTCTGGCTGTTTGCCCTGGCCGTTAACCCATGTTTTGGTAGATTCAGAAGCGGCGGTGTTGACGTTATGTGTGTTCATGCTGGTACTCCTCTCAGGTGGTTATCCATGTTTCGGTGAGTTCGTCGCGGCGAAGGGCAAAAGGAGAACGGCCGGAGGGCAGTTGCAAGGGCGCTTTAGCGTGCATTTCACCCTTGCAACTGACAGCCGGCTGGGCTACAACAGCCCTCCGCGTCGGACTTACCGCAACATGACCACCCGCACAGGAACCTGAGCATGAACACACCCCACGGCTTCAGCCGTGTCCTCAGAGGTCGCCCCGCGACCGGTGAATGCGACAGCCTTCAGGCTGGCTGCTGCCTTTGACCTCAGACATCAGACCCTAGCCGCCAGGCCCGAAGCCCGCTTGCGGGTTTCGGCGGAGCTTAGCGGCTTGCCGCTTAGCGCAGTCGGGCTTGACGACCCGGCTATGCCGGGGAGCCGAAGGTGGCCCCGCCCCGTGACCTGGCCTTTGATGGTTATCCCTTTCCCGAACAGCAGGACCCGCCACAGCAGCAGCAGCAGCAGCAGCAGAAAGCACAACTGGATCTACAGTGAGAGGAAGACGGAGAGCAGAAGTGAAAGTAAGAAAAGCCCCGGAGAGCAGCAGAGAGAGAGGAAGCGCAGGCGAAGGGGTAAAAGCAGTGCGTCAGCACCGCCTCTTCCCGGCCTTTCTGGGGCGACGAGTGTTCGACCGGGCAGCGCAGCGCCTAACTGGGCCGCCCCTTTTTTACCCGGTACTTACCCTGTCGCTCACGGTCAGCTGATTAGGCAACATCCTCCGGTCCAGTTCCGTTACCCAGACAGGCGCAGACCTCACGGTCAGACCAATGTCGTACCGTACCTGCCAGAATGGCTCGCCTTCCCATTCCGCGACATCGAGCCGCATCAGAGACGGAAACCTGCGCAGCCAGGCCATCACTGCCGACAGCAGGTCATGCTCCCGAACGCCTTCATCCTGCCAGTGTGAACACCAGCTACAGAGGTCCACGGGGAGCGTAAACCTGAGCGCGATAGCCGCCCTGTCCAGCAGATTGCGATAGCGCCGCCGCGTCAGTACCCGGTCCCGCTGCGCCTGCAACACTTCCCGATGGTCACTCAGCGCATCCCGGTGGGCCTGTCGCTGACGGATGCGACCGGCTACGCCCGGAAACAGCCGCAGGCGTACCGAGGCGGGCAGCGGCAGCGGGCAGTGCTCTCCCCGACTGGCAATCAGCGCGTCCAGCGCGGCCAGATACGCCTCCAGCGGAGGATTGAGCCGCAGGCCTGGCCGGTATTCCGGGATAACGCTGCACAGGTGTGTCGTGCGGATTTCGCGTGTTTCACAGAGGTGCCGCAGAAATGCCCTGGCATAGGGTGACTGACCCGTAGCGGCCCGACTCCGGGACCGTTTTTCAACATCAGCAGTGGCAAGACTGATCGCCAACGCGAAAGGACAAAACGGCACAACTGAATGAGATCGAGGGATGATGTTCATCATTTTTCCTTGTGTAAATGACCGCCCTGCAGGGCGGTCTGTCGCCGTCTACCTTAGTCTTCCTTCACTGCATCACTGCCACCCGGCACCGAACCGGTTTTCAGCGGTTTCATCCATGCAGGCACCCAGCGGGAATCCCTGAGCGACTGCTCCGCGAATTCGGCGGCGTCCCCTTTCTTCATCTTGTCTGCATCTTTCGCATTGCCCGTTTTGCCTGCCTCGGTCAGCGCCCCGACGATTTGCCCCTTGCTCATGCGACCAAAGAACCCTGCGGCAGTCGGCTGCCACCAGTCGGCAAGGTCAAAGTCCATGACCGTTTCCAGCGCATCGAGGGTGCTGGTCTCACTGCACCCATAGACACGATCCTGGAAGCTGCACACCGCTCTGGCACTGCAGAACCCCAGCAGCCCGAGAACAGCGTCTGTAGGCCAGTCCAGAAGCCAGCGGAAGTCCTGCGCCCAGTTATCAGGTAATGACGCCTCCCATTCGGATTTCTGCTGCTGCAGGAACTGCCAGGCCTTGCCCTCTTCTTTCGACGAGGAGTCCGACACCAGCGCACTGCTGTTATCCGTCAGGCTGATTTTCATGGGCGTGTTTTCATATCTGCCGTGGTGGAACGTTGTACGGCACAGTGTCCAGGTCAGCATCGCGACTGAAATATCCGGTTTTGAGGTCAGCGCGGCCTGTACCGCGAGCGAACGCTCGCAGGACATCGCGCGAACCAGCGCGGCAGAGTACCCCTCCGATAACGCCTGCATATCGTCTTTCGTGGCGGGTGCGGTTTTCTTTGGCAGATCAGACACGCGCTGGATCCCGCGCTGAATAAAACACATGCCGCGCTCATAGCAGACAACCGCACCTGTTTTCTCTTTATCGAGTGCCGCCCAGCGGCGTTTATCCGCTGTGTTTTCCAGTGCAGCGATTTGCATTTTCAGCAGCGTCTGCTGCGCATTATCATCGGTGAGCGTCAACCCTTCGCGCAGCTCGCTCACCTGCACGTCCTCTTCGGGGGTATAAACCGGACAGGTGTATTCCGGCACGACATAGGCGCGTTTCACCGTGCTGTCCCAGGTATGCATGCGCCCTTCCACTCTTATCTCAGTCCAGGCAAAGCCTTCCTCTTCTTTCACGGCCAGGGCCGTCTGCTGCAGCTTCTCCAGCGTGAGGCTTTCGACCAGGGCGGTATCGATATAGCCCTCGCCCTCGCCGCTGAACAGGTCTACGCGGACAGTGCCACCGGCCGCCAGGTAAGCATCTCTGCCGACAAACGCGAATTTAGACGAGCGGGAGATCTCCGTTTCCGACGAGGTGACCAGATTGCGTATCATCTCGGCCGAGGGATTGTGATACCCCGATGCCTGCTCCCACACCTCCAGCTGACGTGCGTGAGAGTCAGCCAGCGTCAGCGCCTGACATTGCTCAATGGTGATTGTGTCTGCCGCCAGTTCCTCAAGAATGGCCGGAGCCAGGCGCGTCAGCCTGAGACTGCGCTCAACGTGACGTGTGCTGTAGCCCATCAGGGCACCGATCTGGGCAGGGGTTTTTCCTTCATCAGCCAGTGCCTGAAAGCCAGCGATCTGCTCTGCGGGGTGCATGTCTTCACGCTCACCGTTCTCGACCATCGAGGCCGCACGGGCCAGGTCATCAGACACGCGCTTGACGGGGATAAGCTGGTCGGGCTGATACACGCCCCGGGCAAGCAGTTGCTGTAGCGCAGTGAGGCGGCGACCGCCACAGGCCACGCCCAGCATGCCGTCCGGCATATCGTGGGCAATCAGGTTGTGCAACAGCCCCACGTTCTGAATGGTGGCGGCAAGGGAGTCGATACGCGACTGTACGTACACGCGGCTGCGTACGTTCAGCGGGGAGACAGCCAGACGTGAAAGCGGGATCATTTCAATGTCGACTTTTTCAAGCGCCCGCTCTATGGCAACCGCTGCGGCGACATCCGTCCGGGCTTTCGTGTTCCGGCGTGGGGCCTTTGTTTTTAAAGAGGATGATTCTTTAGATTCTGAAGCCGCGATGTTGACGTTCTGCTGTGACATGTTAGTTCTCCTGTTTTGATGAAAAGTGATGTTTCTCTGAGTTCCTCGCCGCATCGGGCAGAACGGGCGCGCGGGGCAAGGCAACGTGCAAGGGGAACGACAAAGCCGCAGCCCGAAGGGACCGGGTGCAGGCGTTAGCACGGCGACCCTTGCAGGTTGACTCCCGTGTGGCAGTTTCTTGCGCGGTGAGGTAACTCAGGGACAGTCAGGACAAAGACAGGCGTAAACAGGGCACAGCCCCGGACGGGTCACCGTCCGGTCAGAAGCGGCCACGGCCGTTTGTGGCCAGTGAGTGCGCTGGCAAAGCCAGCTGCAGGTTAGTTTTGATGTTTAAACACCAAAAAATGTTATAGATTTATTCTCTCCGGCACACAGGAATATTTTAGAGAGGGAAAATGACTAAATTTAATTATAAATTACTCTGCATAACATTACTTTTCGCATCATCAGTATATGCAGAATCGCCTTGCCGCACGCTCGCAAAAGAAAAAGCATATGACGACCCGTCACTGCCTGTTAAGGCAGACAAGGAGACTCCTGGAAAAATACTAGACAACATGCACGACCTTGAAATAATTTGCTCCGCCATTGTCCAAAAAATAAAAACAAAAAATGAAACACCTCATGACTTCAGAGAAAGGCTGAACTTGCTGTTAGTCAAAGCCAATCAGCAATTTGATAAAGATGGTGATATTGATGCTCTGGAAAAAATGAAGTACGAGATATCATTTGCGTATTCATCACTTGATATCGCTGAGAATTATCACTGAGAGCATAGCTTACAGATAAGAAAAAAATAATGACGCTTCAGACATCAGACCCTAGCCGCCAGGCCCGAAACCCGCTTGCGGGGTTCGGCGGAGCTTACCGGCTTGCCGGTTAGCGCAGTAGGGCTTGACGACCCGGCTCTGCCGGGGAGCCGAAGGGGGCCAAGAGCCAACAGGTTATTATTACTTAAAATATAATGACACCTCGGCTACAAACCATAGTTCAAAAGGAGATTAGTAAATATGGCGTACACTATCATCACACATTTTACAAACTTAGCAATACACGACCATGGTGCACCTCAACCTTATATTAATATATTTAATATAAAGAGAAAGGATAAGGGTTCATCTCCAGATCTTCCGCTAGGCGCGAAAGAAACAATAGGAAGCATTGAGTTAAATAAAATTATAAGCGCAGACCACTTTTTAGTTAAATATATAGACACTGCAGAACCATTTTCACACCAACAACTTGAAAATATTATGAGTTTGTGGGGGGAGTTGACCCAAGCAATGATTTTTTCCTCATGGTTAACAAAAGACAACAACCTGAGGGTTGATAAATTGTACTTCTGCCATACAGAAGGGAAAAATTCATTCTGGGGAAGTGGCCATGCAAGTATATATCCTCTATCAGCCTCAGGAGAGGCACATTCTGAATGTTCGTTCACAAATAATGATTTTAAAAGATGGTCAGAAATTTATGCGTTGTTTTTTGACTACACCGTGAATGTAGCTGATGGTGCAACATTTACGACGTCTGTAATCGATGCCAAACACCCCCGATTTAGTCGAGCAGTAAATTTTATTTCGTCAGCACGAAGTGAAAGCGAGCCTGCAATGAAAATAGCACAGTATTGCAGCGCACTGGAAAGCCTGTTCGGCACTGACAGCAGCGAGCTTACGCACAGATTATCTGAAAGAACAGCCATATTCTTACGAGATTGTAACCACAATCCTCTCGACGTGTACAACAATATCAAGAAATGCTACAGCATTAGGTCTACCGTAACACACGGCGATTCTTTCAAAGAAAGTAAAATTGCTTCAATTAAAGACGACTGCATTACACTGGATGGATACCTGAGAGAAATATTAAATAAAATATTAACTTCAAAAGAAGCACAAAACCTTATTGAGTCAAGTAAGGAACAAATTAATACCTATTTCAACAACAAGCTATTACGGGCCTTATAGCGCATCTATACTTAAATGAAGTGAGTTGATTAGACGGACAACGCCTGATGCTCGCTGAGCAAAAAAAAGCCCCTTACGGGGCTGTACAGATATTTTATATTCTATGCGGTAACATTGCTCAGCATAGTCATATCTTCAGATGGCTTCTTTAGTATTTTTTAGCTTTAAATGGGTAGCGATATGTATAAAGATCATCGAGGCAACACCGATAATATTCACTGCCACTAGCTTCCTCTCCGACACTAAAAACTCAGTAAAGTTATGATTAGCATTACTATAACCATCTATAATACCAACGTATGAAACCATTGCTATCAAGAGAATACTAACCCCTGCATAAACTTTCTTTTCTATCGAATCGTTAATGTCATCCTTAATGCCAAAGTCCATCAGTCGCGGGAGAACATAAAATGCATAAAGAAAACCAGCACAATACTCCGTATCCGCAAACCCAGGCAGAATACAGAATAGCGGTCCAAACAAGAGGATCAACATAAGAGCAAGCCCTTCTTTACCCATCAAATTGTACATAGTCACTACCTCATACTGGAATTTATCCGTGCGTTTAGGCTTAAAAATACCGAATGCAGCGTTATAAAAGCTTTTGCATAGCCATCAAAAAAATCATCGGAGCAATTACGTCTAATAGTATGCCTGAAAGCCCAGCATGACCAGAACAGGATAAATATAAAAAGACCCTATCCATTCATATCTGGGATCATGGTGAATCGCTGTACCTTCAGAAGCAATCAATATCAGTTACGTTGTTTTGACTCAACGTAATTCATAACCTTCAAACCGATGATCGCGATCAGACCTAAACACGCCATACACTTTGCCGCTGTCTGTAGTGATAATAAGCCCGAAACATCAACGCCGCCATCATAATCATCAAAAAATGTTAAGAATATTACCATTCCCGTAATAGCTATAGTCAGCACGGTGTAAATCCACTTAACCCTCCCCCCTCTACTTTCATTTTCATCACCTTTAAATCTGGAGGAAAATATCCGTGGCAAGCTATAACACAACACCAGTCCTGTAATAAAAACGACTGGATTCAGAACACCGGGAAGCGCAAACAGGAAGACCAAATTATAAAAACTAACAAGTAGAAGCGAACATAATTCTTTACTCATTATACCTAACTCCTCAGATGTTAAACTCAAATATAACTGTCAGGTTGTAATCCCATCACTGCCGCGATTTTCCTGTTGCAGCGCCTTGTAAGACCAATCAGGACGGGATTTTGCTCCACAGTCATATTGTTCCACTCCATTGAATACATGGCATTAAGGGTATTTGTGTTGCGACTGTCACGTCAAACTATTTGACGTGACACAGTCATATTAACCACCGTGCACACCCTTACCGCCCATGCTTCGTGCCAGAGGTTTTGCCATTCCCCGCACTCGTCCTGCCAGACTCACCAGGCCGTGCCCGCTTAGCCCATTCACTGAGCATATTCAGCACATCACAGTGGTGAAGTTGGCCAATGGTCCAGCGCGCGTACCAGCGAGGCAGAGATGCGGCAGAGCACATGGCCAGCTCCGACTCCGCCTGCCGGATAAGCCACTCCTCCCGGGCAGTGGCTCTCAGCAGGCTTCGCGCCGTGCGGTCGAGGCATCTGCCGTGCCCTGCCGTCTCTGGACGCGGCCAGGCTGACGCCGCTCGCGGTGTATACCGTTTCTTCTCAGGCGCAGGAGCCGTGCAGCAGAAGTTCAGCTTCATGCGTGCGGCCCTCCCCGCCAGAGCACCGAGGCAATATCCACCGGCTGCGTTCTGCCGGCACTGACCAGCGCATCAATGCGTTCCAGCAGTCCCGTGATGCTCCCCGGATCAAACCCGTCCTCATTCCAGCAGTACAGTCCCGTGCTGCCCGTATTGACCCACAAGAGCCCGTTCCAGTAGGGCGACGCCGGCCCCGCGCTCATGACGTCGATAATGATCTGGTCGCACGCCTTGTGCGTAAAGCGCAGGTGCACCGGGCAGACGCCGCCCCATTCCCCGCCCTGCTCGAAATCGACCCGCCAGACGTCCGAAGGGCGCAGAGCCGCTATCACCGCCGCACTCAGGCGACGCCGGAAGTCTTCTCCACGCAGACACCAGGCCTCAAAATCGGCGGCGGTAAACTGCTTCAGCTCGGCCACGCCAAGGGGCGCATCCGGCGTCATATCTTCCACGCGCAGGCGCGGAACATCGTTCAGGTGCGCGGCAGGAGCAACGCGCTTGCCACGGGCATTTTTTGCTTTAGACTGTGCAGTTGACATATTAATTATCCTCTCAGGTGATTGAGTGTCCGGCCCTGCGGAGTTCCAGCTCCGGCAGGGCACCTTTTAGCGTGCCGGCACGCCGTACTTTTCAAGATTGCGGTTCAGCCAGTACCCCGCCTCGTGGTCAAAGTTGAATGCCCGCCAGACCATCCGGCCCTGCCCGTCGCGGATCACCAGCTGAAAATGAAAGTTTTTGTCGTTCTCGATCGTGACGTTGTCATACGCCGCTTCGACGGCCTTCGCCTGGGCGCGGGTAAAACTGCCGTCCGGCAACGTGGGTAATTTGCTGGGTGTCATGGTTCATCTCCTGTTAATGGCCCTGCCACTGCAGGGCTGTCTGTTGATCAGAAAGGCACGTCTTCATCCGGCAAAGCGTCTTCAGGCGGTAAGTGGCCACCGGCAGGCGGAGATGACGCCGGCGGCGTTCTGCCGCCGTTCGCGCCGCCACGTCCTGCTCCGGGAGACGTCCCCTGACGGTTCCCGCCCAGCATCTGCATCGTTCCGCCGTTGCCCACTACGATCTCGGTGGTGTAACGGTCCTGCCCGTCCTGGCCCTGCCATTTGCGGGTGCGCAGCTGCCCCTCGATGTAAACCTGCGTGCCTTTGCGCAGATGTTCTCCGGCCACCTCGGCGAGCCTGCCGAACAGCACCACGCGGTGCCACTCGGTGATCTCTTTGTTCTCCCCGGTTTGCTTGTCACGCCAGGTCTCTGACGTTGCCAGGGTGAGGTTAGCGACCGCACTGCCGTTCGGGATGTAGCGGACCTCCGGATCCTGCCCCAGATGCCCCACCAGGATGACCTTGTTAACGCCTTTTGAAGCCATGCACCTTCTCCTTCTGCTGTTGGTGTTTACCCCCGTCACCCGTTGAGTTTCAGGAGCCGCGGTGTTGACGTTTGTGTGGACCGGCTATTTTTTCTCTCCGGTAAACCTTCACCCGTTTGAGAACCTTCGCCGCAAGGGCGTCATCCGTCGCAGGGGAGCGCAGCCGTCCAGGGGACGGGGGAAATTTTTGTCACCATGAAAATTTTCACCGTGTACATCTCCCCCTGGACGGCAAGGGAGACTGTGACTGACTCAGCCCAGGCGAAAGGGGCTTAAACGGCGGAATGCAGAGGGGATGAACCGAGCGGGGACACACCGCAACGCCCGCGTGCGACAGCAACACGGCGTTGCCCCTCAGAGCTGCAGCTGCTTCACCGCTGCAGCGGTTGATGCGACAGCCTTCAGGCTGGCTGCCTTCCCTTGACCTCAGACATCAGACCCTAGCCGCCAGGCCCGAAGCCCGCTTGCGGGGTTCGGCGGAGCTTAGCGGCTTGCCGGTTAGCGCAGTCGGGCTTGACGACCCGGCCACGCCGGGGAGCCGAAGGTGGCCCCGCCCCGTGACCTGGCCTTTGATGGTTATCCCTTTCCCGAACAGCAGAACGATGACTGAAAGTAAGAAAAGCCCCGGAGAGCAGCAGAGAGAGAGAAAGCGCAGGCGAAGGGGTGAAAGCGGTGCGTCAGCACCGCCTTACCCCGGCCCTTCAGGGCCGCCAGGCCGTTCAGCGCGCGAACAGGCGGGGACAATGCCCGCCGGAAGGAAATCAGAACCCCGCACGCGGCGGGGCCGGGTTTAGCGATTCACGAACACGTAGCCGTCAGAAAATACATAGCCGTCCATAAACAGGTCACGGGCATACGCCTCGTAATCAAAGTAGCCCCGGAGGTTGGACGGCATACTGTCGAGCAGCCCGTTGTCGCTGACCGTCTCAATGGCATACGCCTCCTCACTCTCCGCCTCGCACAGGTAGGCGCTTTCAAAGGCCTGATAGTTCCCGTCTGCCCCGGTCTGCAGCCAGGCCAGAAACGCGGCCTCCATGCCATTGTTCCGGGCTTCCCGGAACGCCTCGATGAAATCCCAGTCTATCGAGCACTCGGCCCCTTTATCCCCCGGGAAGCCTTCCCAGTCCTGAAACATCAGCTCTGGATCGGCTTCATCGGCGTGCAGCGCGAGGCAGGCCGCTAAGAAGCTCTCTTTATCGTCGAATTCCAGCAGATCAAACCATTTCCCGTAAATGCTTCCGCAGTTGTATTTGTGCCAGGTGCCGACATAGACGGCGGGTGTGGTAACAGTGTGCATAGCGCGCTCCCTTGGTTAGGTGGTCTCAGTTCCGGCCTTTGCCGTGCCGACACGACAGCCCGGCCACCGGCAGCGGATGCAAGGGCGTCCCCGAGGCCGCAGCGCAAACGCAGCAGAGGGCGGGAGCTGGACGGCGGAACGGCGAAACCTGAGACGTTCCGCGACGGGAAGATGCCGGCCTCTGCCAGTGCGAACGGGCGAGAGGGACGGCTATGCGAACCCTTGCCTCCGCTGCGGCCGGGCTACAGTGAAGGCACGGCACCGGCCGTCACGCGCGCACTCCCCCGTCCCGCCGGGAGGCGGAATAAATAGCGGAACGGCGTGACATCATTATTGGGTCGTCAGGTCCGGGTAGACTTGGCCGGGAACGGCAACGGGAGTTATCCCCGGCTATGCGGGATATCCGGGCGGATTGCCTGTGGATAACCTCTGGAGAGGTACATTCAGGCACTGTAGAGAAGCAGGTCACTTTTCAACCAGGCGCAACCGGTTATTCAGGAAAGAAGCGGTGCGTATTTCCTCACCGGTAGATGACTTTTCTGATGCTGCGAAGCGGTATCGTCTATTTTCTGTTGAAGGGCAGCTTTGTGCCAAGAACGGACATTCCTATAGCACTGGCAATGAAGAACTTACAATACAGGACGACCTAAGTCAGGCTAATTTTATGCCGCGAGCGCGCAGTGTTCTCTGATTTAGGGTCAACGCATCAATCGTTCTTTCCCGACTTGAACGAATATGCGTGCTTAAAAGAGAACACGCGGTTTCAATGTCATCCTTTTTCAGGGCATTCACTAATACGTGATGCTCTTCCCATGCAGGCTGTTCGCTTCCACTGTCCAGCCAGCGGGCTCGTGATAGTTGCTGAAGAACATCTTTCAGGCTCTCAGTAAGAAACTTGTTCCCGGCCAGGTTTGCCAGAGCAAGATGAAACTCCGTACCGGCTCGGCTCATCTCCTCTTTAGACCCATGATTTTTGGCAGTTTCCAGAATGACGGCAAGTGACTGCAGCTGTTCATTCGTAATTTTTCCTTCAGCCATCCGGAGTGCAGATACTTCAAGCGCTTCGCGATAATCAAACAACTGTCGAATTTCTTCCGGCTCCACCGGTGCTGTCATCCAGCCGCGTCCCTCGCGGCGCAGAAGCCCCTCATTTGTCAGCCTGATAAAAGCTGCCCTGACTGGCGTTCTGGATGCGCCGAAAGCAGCTTCAGCCCACCGCTCTGTGATACGTTCGCCTGGGCTGATATCCAGATTCAGAATCATTTCTCTTAACCGATTTTCCACCTCTGTCTGCTGCGACATATCTCTGACCCCACCTTTAGTTGACATTTCAGAACCCATATCTGTATGGTATCCCAATTTGGTATCCCAAACAAATTCTCAGGTTAATTAATGTCTGAAACTGAAAATACGCTGTGGCACCGCAATCTAATTGTCTGCATGGTGGGATCGTTTTCTACCGTATTTGCCATGACACTGATGCTGCCTTTTCTGCCACTGTTTGTTGAGCAACTGGGCGTTACCGGGCACGCAGCTGTTGTGCAATGGTCAGGTATTGCCTATAGCGCAACGTTTCTTTCAGCCGGGCTTATTGCACCCATATGGGGCCGTCTGGGCGATCGCTATGGTCGTAAAGCTATGCTTGTCAGGGCAAGTTTCGGTATGGCGCTTATGGTTTCACTGATGGGGTTTGCCACGAATATATGGCATCTGCTGATCCTACGGCTTCTGGTCGGACTGGCGGGCGGATACTCTTCCGGTGCGACAATCCTTATTGCCATCCAGGCTCCTGCAAAACGTTCCGGATGGGCTCTGGGTATGATTGCCTCCGGCGTCATGGCAGGCAATCTGGCCGGACCGCTTGCGGGGGGCTGGCTTCCGCCGCTAATTGGTATCCGTGAGACCTTCAGGCTTGCCGGCGCACTTATTTTCATTACGTTTCTGCTCACACTGCTGCTTATCCGGGAGCCGGTTAAATCTTCCGGCAAAGAATCAAATAATGTACCCATGAGCTGGTCACAGCTTCCCGGCAGGGCCGCTGTCGTCTGCATGCTGCTGACGGGCCTGCTTCTTATGCTGGCAAACATGTCGATCGAGCCCATTATCACGGTATTTATCCGCACTATCGTGTCAGACCCGGCGACAGTCACCCATACCGCAGGGCTGGTTATGTCTGCCGCCGCGTTGGGCAGTATCATTTCTGCATCCTGGCTGGGCCGGCTAGCAGATCGGATTGGGCACGTACGGATAATTACCACAGCCCTGACAGCAGCGGGACTGTTGCTGATACCTCAGGCATTTGTGACTGCAGGCTGGCAGCTTATTGTACTGCGTTTCCTCATGGGAATCGCACTTGGCGGGCTGCTGCCGTGCATCGCAGCTGTTATTCGCAGCCGCGTGCCTGAACAGCGTGTCGGGGGAGTAATGGGTTACTCCGTCTCCGCACAGTTTATCGGGCAGTTTACCGGTCCGCTGTTAGGTGGATTTACGGGGGCCCATTTCGGCATGCGTTTTGTCTTTCTGATTACCAGCCTGCTCATGCTAGCGGGAGCTGTCCTTAACTGGGGCGTCCTACTGAAGCGCAATGCCAGAGTGCTTTAATAATTTCTCCGGAGACTTAAATGACTACTATTAAAAAATTTGAACCTGTTAAAAGTGCGCTCCTGATAATGGATTACCAGCGTCTGATTCTGGAAAATTACCTGAGCGAGAAAACCGCAGCGGACGTACTGGCCAAAACTGCCGCTCTTGCTGATGCAGCTCGTGAGGCAGAGATTAAGGTGATTTATATCGCCGTTGGTTTTCGCGAGGGGCATCCGGAAATCAGCAGCAAAAATGCCTTGTTTTCAGGCGTTAAGAAAAACGGGCTTTTAGTGACTGGCGCGCCTGAAAGTGAAATTCATCCGGACGTATCGCCACAGGCAGGCGAACCAGTCATCATTAAGCACCGTATTGGCGCCTTCAGCTTTACGGGTCTGGATATGATCCTTAAAGCTAACGGAATCCAGACGCTGATAATGGCAGGCCTGACGACCAGCGGCGTAGTACTTAGCAGCGTCCGACAGGCCTTCGATCTGGATTTCAATCTGATAATTGCGGCCGACTGCTGTGGAGATGCCGACGACTACATCCATTCAGTTCTGATCAACAGCATACTGCCGCAACATGCTGAAGTGCAGGTTGCAGCTGAACTGATAAAGCGAATGAGTGCCAGCAAGAACTGATGATCAGTTGCCGGTAAGATGGTCATCATTACAGCAATGTCTGCTTTTCGCTCATAACGGAATAAATTGTACGGATAGTCACGTCATGCACTGGGTGTCTATCCATACAGTTGAGAAAACCGTCCCTACCCTTATTCTTTTTTACCGAACATGCTGTTCATGTTCGCCCTGACCTTATTAGGTGCTCCAGAGCTCTCAGCTTCTGCCTTTGTGTCCGCTATCTCTTCAGCAGGCGCAGCTGCGCCCCCGGACACGCTTATCGCCGCCTTCACCACCTCCCCGATGTCGGCCTCAGAAGGTTTCCAGCCGCTGACCTGCCGGACCATGGCGATCAGCTGCTCATCGCTCAGCGAGCCGTCAAACAGCGTAGACAGCAGTTTCGGCAGGCGCGGATCGAGGGTGTGCAGCGCACACCCGGCGATGACCGCCTGACGGATAAAGTCGCCCCTTACCCGCTGCGACACGGATTCAATCACCTCCCTGCACTTCACGTCTGCAGGATCGTCCGGGTGTAAATAAAATCCCTGTTTAATGCGGTCTGCCATTCTCAGTCCTTACTGCGGTAGCGTGCCAGTTCCCGCGCAAGCGCCTCCTGCGGATTTTCCAGCACGATGATTTTTTCCGGCTGCAGGTGGGTCCAGGTCTCGCGGAACGCCTTCTCTACCAGGGTTCCGCCCCCGCCGACCAGCAGCACATTGTTGACGTGCCGGAAGTCGGCCAGATCGTTCACCACCATGCTGCCGAGATTATGTATCTCAGATTCAACGGTTTTCAGGACATAGTCAACGCGTGCCGGGTCGTTCACTACCGATTTGATGAATTCTGCATCATTACGGCGGCGGATCACCAGGCTTGCCACGTAGGCGCTCACCTCGCTTCCGGCCGACGCAAGCGCGGACTGGACGCGGGACGTGATAAGGGACACCCCGAGCTTCGGGTTGCCGTGGATCGCGCTGACGTCCTCAAACTGGCCGACAATGATCCCCGCGTCCAGCGTTGTGCCGCCGACGTCCACTACCAGCGTCTTCTCCAGGGACCCCACATTCAGCTCAGACAGCGCCGTGAACGCGGCAGGCAGGGATTCCGGCATGACGTCCACCTCACTCACGGTAAACGCCTGACCTTTGTTGATTTCCAGCCGGCGCAGCAGGTTTTTAATCTTGCGCGCGATCTTGACGTCATCGCGCTGCAGATCGGCATCGTAGTACTCGCTCAGCGGCAGCGTCACGGTCAGCCGGACTGGCTGAGGCTCAAGCCCGGAGGTATGCAGCGCGTGATGCACCGCCAGAAGATTCAGGTCACTGTACTGGTAGTCGACGTTGGTCGTGGTGATCGCGGTGCTGCTCACCTTGTCGAAGGCGAAGCGAACACCGTCAAGGGCATAGTTGTAGACGCGCTCGCTGCCCATTCCCTCAATTTTCCATCCGTTACGGAACGAGTTAGCTGAGATGGCACTACGGAATTCATCGCCCTCGAACCAGGCAAGCTTTACATTGGTCGAACCGTCGTCGCAGATAACATGAAGCATGATTGCACCTTTATATAGACTCGTTTTGAGTTGATATTATAACCCAGACAGCCGAACGAGTGAACATTAAAACTCAAAAAGAGTATTAATATAAACTCATAGTGATAATCAATAACATATGGGAACTTTAATGCACTCAATTTGAGTGCATTAAGATTACTGTTGCGGTGTCTGCTGAATCTGTAATACTGTATATAGATACAGTATTATTAAGGTAACTCACATGCGACTGGATCTGCTGCTTCCCGAAGAATCCCCCCTAGCGAGAACCTGCCCGTTGTTTCTTGAGCGGGTCCCGTGCGGTTTTCCAAGCCCTGCCCAGGATTACGTCGAGGCCGATCTGGATCTGAACAGCCACTGCGTGGTCCATCCGGCAGCCACGTTCTTTTTCCGGGTCGACGGCCTCAGCGGTGAGCAACCCGGCATGAGCACCGGCGATATCCTGGTCGTCGACCGCTCTCTCACGCCGGCGCATGACGACACGATAGTGGCATCCGTGGACGGGGAGTTTCTGATCAGGAAGCTGCACCTGCACGGCAGGCTTTCGCTGCGGCCGCTCTACGGTCACGGGGAGACGCTTTATCCGGATCCTGACGCGCTGGATATCTTCGGCGTTGTCACCCATTTTGTGCACAGTACACGGAGGCGCTGATGTTTGGTCTGGCTGACGTTAACGCTTTCTACGCGTCCTGTGAGCAGGTCTTCCGGCCCGATCTGCGCGGGAAAGCCGTCGCCGTGGTTTCGAATAACGACGGCTGTATTATTGCCCGTAACCGGGCGGCAAAGGCGCTTGGCCTGAAGATGGGGGACCCGTGGTTTAAGATAAAAGATCAGCACTTCAGGGAAAAAATATACATATTTTCAAGTAATTATGAGTTATACCACAGCATGAGCCAGAGGGTTATGGCCTGCCTTGAAGCGCTTTCTCCCCGCGTGGAGCAGTATTCCATTGATGAAATGTTCCTGGATGCGCGTGGCATAGGCACCTGTATGCGCTATGAAGATTTTGGCCGGCAGATGCGCGAGCGCGTGCTGAGACTCACCGGCCTAACGATTGGCGTGGGACTAGGATCGTCGAAAACCCTTGCTAAATCAGCCCAGTGGGCCTCCAAAGAGTGGCCGCAGTTCGGGGGCGTTCTGGCCCTGACGCCGGAAAACCCGGCGCGCACCCGCAAGCTGCTCAGTCTCCAGCCCTCAGAAGAAATCTGGGGCGTCGGTCGCCGCATTTCTAAAAAACTCAGCCTGCTGGGTATCGATACTGCCCTTGATCTGTCCCGGGCCAACCCGGCTTTTATCCGCAAGAACTTCAGCGTTGTGCTCGAACGCACCTGTCGCGAGCTGAACGGCGAGTCCTGCATCAGCCTGGAGGACGCGCCGCCGGCAAAGCAGCAAATCGTCTGCAGCCGCAGCTTCGGTAAGCGGATCACGGAGTATGAGTCGATGCGGCAGGCCGTCTGTCAGTACGCTGAACGCGCAGGCGAGAAGCTGAGACAGGAAAGGCAGTACTGCCGCTATATCAGCGTGTTCATTAAGACCTCCCCCTTCAGCCCGGATGAGGTCTACTACGGGAACGTGGCCAGCGAGAAGCTGGCTTTTCCCACCTGTGACACGCGTGACATCATTGCGGCGGCGATGAAGGCCCTGGATGCCGTCTGGATAGCCGGGCACCGCTACGCAAAAGCCGGAATCATGCTGAATGATTTTACCCCGTCAGGCGTCACCCAACTGGGCCTCTTTGAGGAGCATCAGCCACGACCCGGCAGCGAGCAGCTGATGAAGGTCATGGACAGCATCAACAACAGCGCGCTGGGCAGCGTGTGGTTCGCAGGACGCGGGATCGCACCTGACTGGCAGATGAAGCGGGAAATGCTCTCTCCGGCCTATACAACGCGCTGGAACGACATTCCGGTAGCACGTCTTGGCTGAGAGACGGAATTAGGCGGTCACTTTCATAAGCTTTCCCACGTCAGGAAGGTGGCTAGGATCATAATGCCGGTCTTCATGAGCAAAAAAGGTCGGTAGTTTCATAAGTCAGCTTACGGTGCTGCCGTGGGATTTTATGAAAGTGGCTGCTTAACGTTTATGAAAAACCGCACGGAATGCTGATTTCATGAACCTGATGTTATAGGTATGGCTATCAATAATTGAGCTTTTGGATAGATAACTAAATGAAAATTCTTGTGTTATTTCGAACAATGCTAGATTCGCAATTATAGATAAATTTGCAAACGGAGAAATTCAATAAACTCATTTCATTTACTCTATAAGCACATCTAACAGCCCTAGTTTTAATCGATGATATGAAGGATTTTTCAAACTGAACATGATGCTGCAAGTCTTATATCAACCCAAATCAGAACCTACTAATGTATTACACCTACATTCAATAACATTCATTTTGCCCTTCCCCGCCCTGAGAACAGAGTGAACGTCGGGAGCTGACAGAAATTTTTTCTGGCAGTGGAGCCGACGTTGAACAACCGAACAACGTGAGGGCGTTAGTGCAGATTATACAAATTAGCGCTCAACCACTGGATTTCTTTAATACTAATCAATTATAGATTATGGCAACCTACTTCACTTGACCTCACCCAGTTACAAGTAAAACGATCAGTTCGTAATATCTTCATCAGTCGCGTAAGTGCTTCCTATGAAGAAGAGAATTTACAACAGACAGATAATCAGCCACGTCACGGCAGCGAACATTTGATGAAGGTCTTGGACAGCATCATTAACGGTGCCCTATGTAACGTATGGTTGGCAGGGAAAAGGATCGCACCGATTGGCAGATAAAGCGGGAAATGCTTTCGGATGTCTATACCACAATCACACGCTGGGAAGTTATCCAAATTTCGAGGCTAAGGTGAGAGCCTAAATCCAGTGACCTGCCCCCAGTATTAGATACACCCTTCAGTTAGTAATGTCGGTTGGTTTTTCTTCATGTTTCCCGTTTCGCCAGCATGCTGCAAATTCAAACGGCGTCTGGTAATTCAGCGATGAATGAGGTCTGGACTCGTTATAGTCCTGCCGCCAGTCATTAATGATTCTCCGGGCATGGAGAATATCGCTGAACCAGTGCTCATTCAGGCATTCATCCCGAAAGCGTCCGTTAAAACTCTCAATAAATCCGTTCTGTGTCGGTTTACCGGGCTGAATAAGCCGCAGCTCCACGCAATGCTCAAAAGCCCATTGATCGAGCGCACGGCAGGTAAATTCCGGGCCCTGATCGGTTCTTATCGTTGCCGGATAGCCACGAAACAGCGCGATGCCGTCCAAAATACGCGCGACCTGGACGCCTGAAATACCGAAAGCGGCGGTGATCGTCAGACACTCCTTCGTGAAATCATCCACGCAGGTCAGGCACTTAATCCGGCGGCCGCTGGCAAGTGCATCCATGACAAAATCCATCGACCATATAAGGTTCGGCGTATCCGGGCGGAGAAGCGGAAGCCGCTCAGTCGCCAGACCCTTACGGCGTCGCCTGCGTTTTACACCCAGACCGTTAAGGTGATAGATGCGGTAAACCCGCTTGTGGTTGACGTGAAGGCCCTCCCGACGCAATAACTGCCAGATGCGCCGGTAACCAAACCGGCGACGTTCAAGTGCCAGCTCTGTGATACGCAGAGATAGCTGCGCGTCAGCAGCCGGACGCTGAGCCGAATAACGGCAGGTTGAAAGGGACAGACCAGCCAGCCTGCAGGCACGGCGTTGCGACAGACCTGTTGTCTCACAGATGACTTCCACGGCTTCCCGCTTCTGGTCTGTCGTCAGAACTTTCGGCCCAGAGCCACCTGAAGCGCCTCCTTATCCAGCATGGCTTCAGCGAGCAGCTTCTTGAGGCGGGCGTTCTCTTCTTCAAGTGACTTGAGCCGCTTCACTTCGGGGACTTCCATGCCGCCAAGCTTCTTGCGCCAGGTGTAGAAGGTAGCGTCTGAAATAGCATGCTTGCGGCAGAGTTCCCGGGCCGAAACCCCGGCTTCTGCCTCGCGGAGAATACTGATGATCTGTTCGTCGGAAAATCGCTTCTTCATGGGGATGTCCTCATGTGGCTTATGAAGACATTACTAACATCGCGGTGTATTAATCAATGGGGAGCAGGCCAATTGGGCTTGTACATTAACACATCAGTGATAATGAGTGTCGCTTCGAGTCAGTCACAAAGTAAGTAAAGTTTCCAATCTCTTTTAAGGCCAATGGCCCTTTAGAGTAGTTTTACTTCGAGATCCCAAACTACTTTAGAACCAGCATCCATCGATACCTTAACTATCCTCTTACTTCTTAACTTCACTCAGCCAGAATTGATTATTGCCATTTTTCCCGTCAAACCCTATCAGTTGTAACAAGTCCGATGCGGTAACAGCCCAGCCAGTTCCGCTGGGACCGTGGTCCCAGTCGCTTCTTGATGGATAGTACTTCCATGACAAATTCGGCATTCTGGTTTGATCAGACTGAGGTTTGAGTGGGTTTAGGTTTCAATGAAGAGACTTGGTTGGGACCATGGTCCCACTTAGGTTCAGTACTGTAAATGAAGTGATTGAGCTTAAAAAGAAAGGCGTATGAATTCATTGGGACCGAGGAAAAGACTGGGACCGCGGTCCCAGTAGAAAAAATTAGAGTTCGGGTTTGGAAAGCAGTTCCTCAAGTTCTTCAATCAGAGACTGAGGAACTTTAGTTCTGTCTAAACTGAACAAGACTTTGTTCCCTTTATACTGGGCTGTCGCACCTGGTCGAAAATCTTTTTTTACAGTCGGCTCCCGAGGGGGCTCATCCTGTTTAAGTAACGCAGCATTTAGTTCCTGAATGATGTCATCTGATTCGTATAAAAGCCCGTTCTTACGGCTGGCTTTAAGGGTATGGGCTTTTTCAACTAACAGTGATTCTTTGCCCTCAAAAGCTTTAAACAGCTGTTCACCCGACCTAGCCGAGAGCTCGCCAGGATGGGAGAACAGGGATATCACGTCGTAGGGCAGCTTAGCGGTATTCATGCAGCGGGTGATAACTTTGCGTGAGATACCTTCGGCTTCAGCCAGTGCAGAGATATTGTTAGAAAACTCATTTTCTAATCTGAGCGCGTAGCGTCTTCCACGCTCATAAGCACTGGTTGGCCGGTAATCATTCCCGAGCGTACATAATGCATCCATCTGCTCATCATCAAGATCACCAACAAGAACACGGTAATCTGATGAAGTGAGGATAGCTGTCATGCGTCGACGACTGCCATCCGCAACCTCAATAATGTCTGAGAGCTGGCGTCCAAAAGCTGGGTTCTGCTGACCACTCAGAAGGAAAGAGGGGATCAGGTCATCAAGAGCTTCTTCTGTTAACAGTTCCTGGACACGTTCATTACCCGACCAAACGCGAGTGCTCTTTTCTACTTGTGCCCCAGGCACAGTTTCCAGAGTGAACTTAACGTTACGCCCACACACTGGCAGAACAATCGTATTCCCTTTAGCCATGGCACCAACACGTGCGATCAGAGAATCAACCATAGGTGCAGCCGGCGCAGCAGCCGGAGCACTGGTAGAAGAGGGCGAAGATTTCTGAATAACCGGTGCGCGTTTCATCATCGGATCTCCCAGCGCGGCTTGATTAGCCGATCAAAGATTTCATTACAGACAGATTCCCAAATAGCCAGCGCATTACGCCATGCGCCAGTAGAAGAGCGCTGGTCAATCGCCTGTTCAAATACAGTGCGCATTCTTATCTGGCCTTTACCCACTTCATCAGTTTCGCGGACGACATTTTTAAGCACCATGCCGCCCCATGCATCACGAATCTGTTCTTCCATCCACGGGGACTGCGAGCCGTTGTTGTTGCTGTATTTGGTTAGCAGGATACGGACATCTGGTTCAAATCCTTGCAGATCGACGTTCTTAAGCAGGTCACGCAGCATGTCAAAAAACTGCAGTGCAGAGGTGTAATCAAACAACTCTGCAGGTGTTGGCACAATCAGCACGTCAGCTGCACACACAACATTGATGGTGCCGATACCCAGGTTTGGTGCGCTATCGATGACTACAACATCGTAGTCTTGCGCTACGGATTCGATAGCAAGTCTTAGCATCATATGAGGTTCAGTAGGTAACTTGCCCTCGTCGTATCGACCCATGAGTTCGGTTTCGATACGGTGTAAAGCCAGGCAAGATGGGATGATGTCGAGGCCTGGCCAGCAAGTGGACTTGATAGCATAGAAAGCATCGTCACGTTCGCCGAGGTAGAAGGGTAGCAATGTATCGTCGGCATGAATATGGAGATCGGGCACCCATCCGTGATACATGGAGGCGGTTCCCTGTGGGTCGTTGCCCTCAACTAACAATACACGAAGGCCTTTCAGGGCAAGATCTTGTGCCAGATGAACTGAAACAGAAGTCTTGTACACACCACCTTTGTGCGCAGCGACGCCAATCACGGGAGGGATACTTTCATCGGGCCTGCGTAGGCGAGTCCCAAAAACATCCCTCATGTGATTGATCTGTTCTATGGTATAGCCGACACGTTGTTCGACTCGTCCACGCATCTCAAGATCAGGGTAGGGTAGTCGCCCTGCTTTTTCAGCATCACGTATAGCTTGGGGTGAGACACCGATAAGATCAGCGGCTTCGCCTACACGCCATCGGCGAGTAATCTTACGTGCTTCAGGGCTGTCGTCATTAAATTGTGCCACAGCAATCGCACGGGTCATTTCATGTCCAGCGGCTATGCACTGATCGAGCGTATTCATCAATCCCACGAGCATTTCCTTTATCAACTTTGCACATAGAGATTAAATCTTGATATTTTATGCAAAGCAACACCAAACTTGCAAATAGAGTCATTTCTTGCAAAGTTTTGAAAAATGTTGAAAAAAAATGCCATCGATACAGTGCTTTGCGTATCTGACAACATTGTGTGATATCTGAAGAAGGCAGCAGGGGAAATCTTAACAGAATTCACGTAGCGACGTTGATGTGAAGTAGATCCTGGGATTTCTCCGCACTGCTTGCTAGCTGAAGGAACTACCACAACTGACAGAGAAACTTACGGTTTTCAGCGATCGTAACGCATACGTACGTAGCAAATTTATGAGTTTAGCTATTGGTCTACAGGGGCACGGATAAAATCGATGTTTCGATTAGGGCAATGGTCACACGCCTTTCTGATCCGTTCAGTCGGTTTGGTACGCTATCAGCTATCTAGTCGTAGGAGAACACCATGCACATCCCGTAGTAGCCCTGTAACCTCAGCAGTATCCGGCAGAGATTTATCGTATACCAGTTCAGCAAAACCACTTCGGAAGGTTCCTTCAATCCTTCGCCAGGTTTCTTCAGGCGCACTAAATAGCCTGCAATTCGCCAACGGGCAATCAAGCCACGTTGCTTCTTGTTGAAAGAGGTCACGATCACTGGCTCGCACAATATTTAATAGATCATGCAGTTCATCAGAGCTAAAAAAGACATGGTATTCAGCCTGACGCCTAATCATAACAAGATCATAGATATGACGGATTTTAGCCGACAACGTACTGATATCTTCATCGTATGACGCCCTTACCAGCCCCAGAATTTTTTCCGCAATGGTTCTTCTGATATCCAGTACATTGACGCTGAAAGCAGTTAAACCATAGATCACTAACAGATCTTGCTTGGTAGTAGTCAGGATGAAATCCGCGATAAGCGTATTCACCGGCATCAATGCAAAAGGTTCGGGTGTAGTAAAGCTGTTGATTTCCAAAAGGATTTCAGCTGATGCATGGCCAAAATCTCCAGATAACTCATGAGGATACTGGTAGTAATGCTTTCTGAATTTACTGCCTGCGCTGCTTTGCGGATTGTTGGTTTTCTCCAAACCCTGCGTTATGGCTTTTTCTGCTGCTCTGATACGGTTACGCACTTGATTTGCAGAGAGTGAGCCGTCGTAATGGAAGGCGAGATCAACATCTTCAGAAAAACGGTGAATGATGCGAAATGCCTTTGAGAGGGCTGTGCCGCCTTTGAAGACAAAATTTTCCCGGTATTCAGACTGGCTCAACTTTAATAAAACTCGGGTTACCCAGTAGTCTTTCTCAACATAAATTTCCGGTATGTTAAAAGCATTGGCGGTGACACTAATCAGTTCGCGAAACAGTTCTGGATTTTCATGCAGGTTCATTCAATATTCCATGCCCTGGCCTCTGGCCAAAGCCCTTTCAGGCCGATCTTGTAGCGAGTAGTTGGATTGAGCTCATTTTTCAGTCCATCAACATCGCAGATGTTCCTGCAGCTTAACAGAAGCCCGAGCAAAGCTTTCACCGAGGGTGGGTACCCACGTGCAAGTTCGACCAGCAACGAACAGGTAAATGGAACCATCTCTTTAATACGGTCAGCCAGTATGTCGAGTACGAATGCAGGTTCTGCATCCGGGATATTCCTGATATCTGCCAGTACATCCAGAATCTCAAGACAGGCACGATTTTCGTTAGTCACTTCATACCGCGCTTTAATCAGGCGTACCTCTACAGTTCCATGATTTTTCAGCTGTGCGGACATGTCCGAAGCAATCGTGATAGTACGTGCTACCTGCGTTGTCAGGCCCAGGCGGTTGTAGAGGCTGGTTCCGGTGATGTAGCCAACACGTTTGCCTTGTCTGAACAGGTAAGTTTTGATTTTCTCACTATCACTGAGGGGCACTTCACCAAACAGACCCAGTTTAGGCCGGTAGAAAAGGCCTTTAGAAAAGCGACGCAGTGACCCATCCAGTACCAACCTGCTGACAGTTTTGATGGTTGTGGAGGGATTTTCCTGGAAGACGGGAAGATCGTTATAAGAAAAGATCTGACCGGGCTCAAAACGGCTTACTTCAAGATCAACGAGTGGTTTAATACGCATAGACGCCTCCTGAATGTTTATCATACTGTATTCAACAGTCATCAAAAAGTTTTTCAGGTGAAAAACATGACAAATTACTAAAGTTTTCGTTTATTGAGACGGTTTTGGCCAGAATGACAACGCACTTTTGTACAGCGACAATCTGAGTACGGCTAAAGCTTTGCAGGCCACTAAGATCTGTAAGGATTGCGAATATCATTAGTCTTTTGCCTATATCCTGTTGCCATCAGTGTGTGTAAAGACATTTTCTTAGTGAAGTTATCTACTTATCCCCAGCTACGATCCAGATAATAATGATCCTAATGAGATCCCATATAGATCCCAAAGAGATCCCCGATCTCTGCAGCCCGCGCCAGCTCTGGCTTCAACTGGGGTTTCGATAAGCTATAGACAGTAAAATATAAGCTATGATGAGCAGAACATAAGCTGAAGATTGTTAAATATATGCTGTAGTCAGTCTGCAACATAAGCTATAGTGAGTTTCTGTCTGATTTATGACTACCCGGAGTGGATAACTTTTTCCCTATGGCTCAGCAGGTTAATACCCTTTGTTCACAGTAATGCCATTACGATCCACAGCCGAGATCCTGCAGCGATCAGCATATTTTTACAACAGGAACAGACCTTGGAAGACGAAGATTTTGACCTGAATAAACTCTTTGAAGAGACGGATAAAGCGACAGGGGAGGTAGTCACCCTTTCGCCAAATGCCAATAACACCGTACAGCCAGTCGCACTGATGCGCTTAGGTGTGTTTGTTCCAACACTTAAGTCTCTGAAAAACAGTAAAAAAGATACGCTCTCTCGTACGGATGCTACAGAAGAGTTAACGCGGTTGTCACTCTCGAAAGCGGAAGGATTCGATAAGGTGGAGATCGTTGGGCCTCGTCTGGATATGGATAACGACTTTAAAACGTGGGTCGGGATCATTCATTCCTTTGCCAAGCATAAGGTGATAGGAGACAAGGTACAGCTGCCATTCGTAGAATTTGCGAAACTCTGCGGTATACCCTCCAGTCGTTCCTCTAAGAAGCTTAGAGAGCGTATCAGCCCTTCTCTAAAGCGCATTGCGGGTACCGTCATTTCCTTCACCAGCAACAAGGACGATGAGTCCAAAGAGTACATTACCCATCTGGTGCAATCGGCTTTTTACGATACGAAGAAAGATATCGTAATGCTGCAGGCTGATCCCCGCTTGTTTGAACTGTACCAGTTTGATCGTAAAGTGCTTTTACAGCTCAAAGCCATCAATGCCCTTAAGCGGCGTGAGTCGGCACAGGCGCTTTATACCTATATTGAGAGCCTGCCAAAGAACCCGGCTCCCATCTCCCTTGCGCGCATGCGTGCACGCCTGAACCTGAAGTCACCGGTATTCTCTCAAAATCAAACGGTACGCCGTGCTATGGAGCAGCTGAAAGAAATCGGATACCTGGACTATACAGAGGTCCAACGCGGCCGTGCGGTCTATTTTAACGTGCACTATCGTCGCCCTAAGCTCAAAGCTCCTCGCAATGAAAGCGCTGAGAACCCTGAGCTGCCAGTCACCCCCCCAGTTGAACCCAATGCAGAGCTTAAAGAAAAGCTTCAGCTACTTGAAAAGCTTGGCATCAGCCTGGACGATCTTGAGAAGCTCTTCAAAAGTAAGTAGCTACATAGGCTGTAGTGAGCAAATCAGGTATCAAGTGCTCACTACAGCTTATGCCTTTAGATTATCTTACTCCCTATAGCTTATGTATAATCGCCAGCAAGCTGTTTTACTCACTACAGCTTATCTAGCCTAGCGATTATGTGATTTTTACTCTCTATAGCTTATGTTCATGCGCATGTCCAATGTATTTACTCGCTATAGCTTATATCGCTTTGCAGATCATGAATTGCACTTACTGTAGTTTATGGTCTACAGTCACCCTTGGTGAACGCTAACTTGCCAGAGCTTGGCGTAGTAAGGTTTCTGATCGAGAATTTCCTGTATGTGCCGTGGGATAAGCGATAATTAGGCCATAACATATTGCTCATGTAGTCGCTTAGACCCCTAATCAGCTGTATAAGATGAAGTGATGTCAACATAAGCTATAGGGAGTAAATTACTCCCTATAGCTTATGTTCACAAAGTTGCTAACTCTGTTCTGGTTGCCTGCTTGAAAAGTAATGGCGGGTAGGATCAGGGGACTACGTACGGAACATCCTCAAACGCAATCCAAAATTGTCATCTACCCTGCATAATGGATATTTACTGTACCGGGTACCTACCCGATACAGTAGATATCATTATCCGGCTTCAGTGAAGACAGATGTTAACCAGTGTGTACGTCACCCTGTACAGTGGATAGATCTAAGCTAATTGTCACATCGTAACTCCTCCGATGATCCATCTACCTGACCTGCCTCCAGGATTAGATACAACCTTCAGTTAGTAATGTCGGTTGATTTTTTCTTCATTCTTCCCGTTTCGCTAGCCTGCTGCAAATTCAGATGGCGTCTGGTAATTCAGCGATGAATGAGGTCTGGACTCGTTATAGTCCTGCCGCCAGTCATTAATGATTTTTCGGGCATGAAGAACTTCGCTGAACCTGTGCTCATTCAGGCATTCATCCCGAAAGCGACCGTTGAAACTCTCAATAAATCCGTTCTGAGTTGGCTTGCCCGGCTGGATTAAGCGCAACTCAATATCATGTTCAAAGGCCCATTGATCCAGCGCGCGGCAGGTAAACTCCGGGCCCTGAACGGTTCTTATCGTCTCAGGATATCCACGAAACAGCGTAATGCTATCCAGAATACGCGCGACCTGAACACCTGAACTTCCGAAAGCGGCGGTGATCGTCAGACACTACTTGGTGAAATCATCCACACAGGTCAGGCATTTAATCCGGCGGCCGCTGGCAAGTGCGTCCATGACAAAATCCATCGACCATATCAGGTTCGGCGTATCCAAGCGAAGAAGCGGAAGCCGTTCAGCCGGGAGACCCTTACGGCGGCGCCTGCGTTTTAAACCCAGACCGTTAAGGTTATAGATGCGGTAAACCCGCTTGTGGTTGACGTGAAGGCCCTCCCGGCGCAATAACTGCCAGATGCGCCGGTAACCAAACCGGCGTCGTTCAAGTGCCAGCTCTGTGATGCGTAGGGACCGTTGCGCGTCAGCAGCCGGACGCTGAGCCGAATCACGGCAGGTTTAAAGTGACAGACCTATCAGCATGCAGGCACGGCGTTGCGACAGACCCGTTGTCTCACAGATAACTTCCACGGCTTCCCGCTTCTGGTCTGTCGTCAGAACTTTCGGCCCAGAGCCACCTGAAGCACCTCCTTATCCAGCATGACTTCAGCGAGCAGCCTCTTGAGACGAGCATCCCCTCTTCAAGTGACTTGAGCCGCTTCACTTCGGTGACTTCCATGCTGCCGAACTTCTTACGCCAGGTATAGAAGGTGGCATCTGAAATTGCATGCTTGCGGCAGAGTTCCCGGGCCGAAACCCCGGCTTCTGCCTCGTGGAGAATACTGATGATCTGTTCGTCGGAAAATTGCTTCTTCATAGGGATGTCCTCATATGGCTTATGAAGACATGACTAACATCGCGGTGTATTAATCAACGGGGAGCAGGTCACTTATTCTGGCAACCAGTAGACTTTTGTGTGAGCTCTGATGGGAGCATCTAGCCCAGCGAAAATATAACGACTCTGACTCGCACTGTTGCGAGTCTGTAAGTCACTGACTCACTCACACAGACATGCCTGCGCCAGCTCTATTTATGCATGTACGTCATGCAGCATTGCCTTGTCGAGACTCATATAGGCAACCTGCTTCAGGGCAAACACAATCTGCATTTTGGCGCACCATGGCGTTTTCTCGGCACATCCTAAGCTCTGGGAAGTGAATATCATGCCGGAATTCTGTTTCCAGATGGGGCAGGATTTATGACCAAGGGCCAACTAAATAAAGTTACTTACTGAAGGTTGTATCTAATCCGAGGGTAGGACGCATTAATTCAGTTTTACATAACCATCACACAAAATTTTCAATTCACCACCTTGTAAGGCTGAGTCCACAGTTTAACAATCATGAACTATAATGATTATGAGATAATAGTTGTATGTGTAAACACCCTTACCGCCCATATGGGCGGTTTTTTTTACTATCAAAGAAATGACCAGCTCTCTGGAAAGCCGAAGTTCCGGCCCAAGAACTCCACCTTAAGCACGATAGTTCAGGATCTACCTTGTACTTACACCTTTCGCAAAAGTATATTGGCATTTATGCTCTTAAGTTGTCTGCAGACGAGAACCTCAGCCTCAGGAAGGTACTTGCTAAAGCCATGATTGATAAAGATGGGCTTAAGGTGGCTCATGGATAAAATTTATGACCAGAAGCTTGAGGTTGTGTGCGGGGCTGTAGCAACGTCGAGCCTCCAGATTTGTAGGCCTATCACTGTAAGCCTACCTCACGCTTGACTAATTGGTCTTTGAATATGGTGTTGGACTGAACAGAGCTTGGCAACCCAACGATGAGAGTCTGAACGACTACTTTCGGAAAAAGTGTCTGAATGAGCATAAGTTGAGAAATTTTTTTAGTGCCTGGGAAACAATCAATGACTGGAGGCAGGATTATAAACTCCATTCGTCGCCGAGTAACAAGATGCTATCTTAATTCAACAGACTAGTGAAAAAAGTATGAAAAAACCAGACGACATCAACTAAAGTTTGTATCTAACTCAAGCCCGGCCTATCCTCGTCCAGCATCAAAAAGATGCTTAATAAATACCTAATCGAGAAAATGGACTAACAGATGATACAAAACAGGCAAGATCGATCTCCCACCCGGCCCCCTCAGAGTGGCAGCAATGATGCAAGGGGGATGCCATACTATATAAAATACGACTGGCTAGGCAAGCTGGAGCAGGAACTCAGGGAATTCGAGAGAAAATGGCCTTTTTTACGTGATGCTCGCTGAATAACAAGGGTGAAAAAACCCGCCATCTTTCGTAGCGGGCTGAACGATTTCACGCGCTCATAATAGACAACAATGTGCCGGAACCCGAGAAGTTCAGCACACATCCAGTATGAGTGAAATACGCTGCTTGGCAAGAATAGAACTCACACCTTTGTGATAAAATCCCGGCTTCGCACATCCGGTGCGTAGGTTCAGCGAAGCACGTTCTGGTAGATATCCCTACTGTTACCGTTATGTGATCAACTACAAAAACCATCTGATATTGTTCCTTTCGTACATCGATTTTTAGTTCTAAATTCTGCACTGGTGGTTGTCAGGGACAATAGACCGTACAATAGCTTTTCATCCTGTAATCCGAAAGCAGTTAAGAGGTAAGCGGTGCAAAGCACTCAAGGAACTACTTTGCCTGATAGTTTTCATAACTGATTTGGAATCGTAGAACGCTATCTGAACTAAAGTCTCAAATCCTTTGAGGCCCGTGAATGCTTGTTTCACTCCCTACTCACTCCATTTTGCCATCCGTATCCACTTATAGGGGGGGAAACTGTCTGTCGCACTTAGCCAGTAACTGGTACGAATTATCAAATCTCTTCCTGATTATATGGATGAATATGAACTGCTGAAGAAGTTTCTTAATAAAATTTTTACGATAGTCATCTGGTAAGTTATAAATACGTTCATTAGTATCGGTAAGACCCAGACGTTACCAACGTTGCCCAATTAGGAACACGCTATGGAAAACCATTTTAACCTGATTGATTCCCCATGGATCCCTGTTTCGGAAGTTGGTCCGGTCAGTCTGAAAACGATTTTCAGTAATGCAGCATTACGCGCCCTAGGTGGAAGCCCTGTAGAGAAGATTGCGATAACCAAGCTACTTTTAGCTATTGCTCAGGCGGCCCATACTCCACAAGATGATGGCGAATGGGAAAAAATGGGCTGGCAGGGTATGGCCGAAAACTGTCTGGGCTACCTGAAAAAGTGGCATGACCGGTTTTATCTTTATGGCGATAAGCCGTTTTTACAGATGCCTGCTATTCGGACCGCTGAAAGAAAGTCTGTTTGGGCATTATCACCTGAGGTCAGTACCGGTAACACAACCGTATTAACTCAAACGCAGCAACAGCATAGCACTGATGATGCTGACAGGGCTCTGGCTATCATCGTTCAAATGGGCTTCGGCCTCAGCGGTAAGAAAACTGATAACTCAGTAGTATTAACACCAGGCTATCTGGGTAAGCAAAATGACAAGGGTAAGCCAGCTAGTGGAAAACATGGAGTTTCAGTAGGACATTTAGGACTATTGCATTCTTTCTGGCTGGGTAACAGTATTATTCATACGCTTTGGTTAAACTTATTTACTACTGAAGATATAGCTCAACTGGCAATGTACCCATCTCTGGGCGTTGCACCTTGGGAGAACATGCCAACAGGTGAAGACGATAAAATTGCCAGGGAGTTGAAAAAGTCACTGCTCGGACGACTAGTTCCAATGGGAAAATTTTGCCTTCTGGAAAATGACGCTATTCACTACACAGATGGTGTTATCCATGCTGGCTATCTTGAAGGAAAAGTGGACCCGACAGCATCGGTGGATTTTTCGCAGATAAAACCTAAAGCGTTATGGGCAAACCCTAATAAGACCCCATGGCGAGAATTACCGTCTTTGTTGCATTTTATAGGTAAAGATAAAAAAGGTGGAGTTGAGACGCAACAGCTTAAAATCACATTCGGACGTGTCTCCAGTAACGTTGAACATTTTTACTTGTGGTCAGGGGGATTACGTGTTAGCAGCAATGCTGGGGAACAATATGCCTCCGGTACTGATGACTATGTACAGTCTGAAATAAGGCTATCTTCACACCTTACTGGTAGTGAATTTATTAATCATCTTGAAGATGAAATGGAACAGCTAGAAAACGTTCAGAAGTTACTTTGGGGAGCCGTTGTTAAGTATTTCCGCCAGTTATCCGATATAGACAAATCTGGTATTGGAAACGTGCAGGTTTTTGTTTCCAGTCAGGCTGAAAAAACAACACGGTTATTTTGGCGACTTTGCGGACAGCACTCTCAGGTTCTAATTAGTACGTGTGCTTCGCATTCAACTGCAGGAAAAAAACGAATTCAGTTACGTAAAACGTTCGTATCCTACGCCCTTCAGGTATTCGATCAGATGTGCCCAAACGACAGTGCTCGACAGATGGATGCCTGGGCTTGTACGCGCCCAAGTTTTTCCGAATATCTATCAGCTGATTAAGGATAATCTATATGATTCAATTTCCTTCAAATATAGCTGTCTCAACTCCTGAAAAAATGTCCATGGCTGGAATGTTTGTCAGCTATGTGATGGAACGTATCCAGAAAGAAAATAGCTTTTCTGCACGCCTCAAACGTGCAGATAATCTCGCAACCGAATACCAAAGTTGGGAGCTATTAGCCAGTTTTTCTGTTGATCTGGAAAACGATTGTGAACGTATTCCTTATTGCACTGTCGGAGCTGCGCTGGCAAGAACGCAACCTAAGGAAAATGGGACGCTGCCCTTGGGCGCTGCTATTGCTGCCTGTTTCAGGGAGGGCTATCAGTCTGAACAGGCCAAAGTACGCCTGCGTAGCTTACTGGCCTGTACCAGTATAAAGGAATCTTGCCACATTCTGCGTCCGTTGCTAATGCTGATGGCAAGTAGGGGGGTAACACCTGATTTCGTTCAACTGCTGGAGCAATTGCTCGAGTTCTCAGGTGAGAGTCAGGTAAAGATCCGTGCGTGCTGGGCGAAGACATTTTATCGCCAGAGTATAGATGATAGTGATCGGATAACGGAGAAAGTGCATGACTGAACTTTTCGCCAGTGCTTTGCACCTCGATCGCACGGCCGTGAAAGCATTAAAAATGACGGATACATACTCATTGCATCGGGTAGTGTACAGTCTTTTTTCTGATGAACGTTCTGATACGGAAAAGAACAGCAATGTTCAGAGTGGGATTGTCTATGCTGACCAAGGAGGTGATTTTCAGCACCGCAAAGTACTGATTGTATCCAACCGTCCGCCGGCAACCAACATCGATGGCAAATATGGTATGGTGCTCATAAAACCCATTTCAGATACATTCCTGTCTCATACTCACTATTGCTTCAAAGTGCAGGTTAATCCGGTACGTAAGGATAAAAAAAGTGGTAAACGCATTGCCGTTAAGGGACGGGCTGCCATCGCAGACTGGTTTTTAAAACGAGCCACAGATAGCTGGGGATTTCAAGTAACTCCTCAAACGTTACAAATAGAGGCTATTGATGTTTTGCGCTTTGAGGGTAAATCCGGGCGTCTGGTAACCATAGGTAAAGCCCATGTTCAGGGACAGTTAACGGTTATTAACTCGCAGCAATTTCGGAACAGTTTTAAAAATGGTATTGGTAAAGGTAGGGCGTTTGGTTGTGGCTTACTACAAATTGTACCCATCATTGATAACCTGTTTACTTGATGCTTGCAACTTATCTTTAAGGACAAAGTTATGACCAGAAACTATAAAAACACAAGAATTGAATTTCATATTCTTCAGTCTTTCCCGGTGACCTGTCTTAACCGCGATGATGTCGGCGCGCCGAAATCAGCTATTATAGGGGGTGTGCCACGAGCCCGTGTGTCATCACAATGTTGGAAGCGACAGGTACGTCTTGCGATGCCGGGCTTTGGTATTCGCCTTGGGGTTCGTAGCAAAAAGACAGCAAGCATGATAGCTGATGAGTGTCTGGCACTGAATGCTAGTCAAGAGCAAGCTAATAGTTGTGGTGCAGTAATAGCAGCATTTCTTTCTGACGATACGTTACTGTTTCTTAGTGAGTCTGAAACAAAAGCATTCGCCGCGTACGCAAAAACTCACAATTTCGAAGCCTCTAAGCTGAATAGTAAAGAGCTGATAAAAGTGTCTAAAAAGGTCGTAAATAGAACACTTGATGCTCTTGATATAGCTCTGTTTGGGCGAATGGTAGCCAAAGCGTCTGATATGAATGTAGAGGCAGCTGCATCATTCGCACATGCAATTTCAACCCATAAAGCTGTAAACGAGGTAGAGTTTTTCACGGCGGTGGATGATCTTAAAACAGAAGAAGAAAGTGGTTCGGCGCATATGGGCAGTCTGGAATTCAACTCCGCTACATACTATCGTTACGTAAGTCTCGATCTGGGGCAACTGGAACAGACTTTGGGAGAAGATGCTGATATTAATTCGGCTGTCGAAGCTTTTGTAAAAGCGCTGTATGTAGCCGTACCTGATGCACGTCAAACAACGCAGTCGGGCGCATGTCCATGGGAATATGCCTACGTATTGCTGCGAAAAGGTCAACGTATGCAAGCTTCTTTTGAGCAACCAGTTAAAAGTAAGGGTGAAGGCTTCCTACATTCAAGTAAAATAATGCTTAAAACCTGGCTACATAATAAAGAAAAACTATCGGGATCGCTGTTTGGAAGGCTTGGGGGGTATGAATGGGGTGACGATCCTGAATATAGCATTGATCTACTAATTACCGATCTACAGTCTCACCTGCAAAAGGATAGCAATGAGCCCGTCTAAAAAATTTATTCTTCTTTGGCTCGAAGGAGCACTCCAATCTTGGGGGCACAACTCCAAATTTGGAGTGCGCGACACATTGAATTTCCCCACACGCTCTGGAATTCTGGGCTTATTGTGCTGCGCGCGCGGAGCAGGTGGTGCTGAAATTGAATGGCTGGCAGAAATGAATGATATGAGTCTGGAGATACGGGCTTATCTCAGGAGGAATAATAAAGGACAACCGTGTTTACCTAACCCCACTTTATGTGATCTTCAGATGGTCGGTAGTGGCTACGATGATACCGACCCGTGGCAATCTCTTCTAATACCTAAAACGTCTGGTGGTAAAAAGGCTGTCGGAGGTGGCACTAAAATGACTTATCGCTACTACTTACAGGATTCGGTATTCGCTGCGGTACTTGAGATCCCTGAATCGCAAGTGGATATACTATCAACTTCGTTACAAAACCCTGAATGGGATTTATATCTTGGTAGAAAATGTTGTGTGCCAACAGAATTTATTTACCAAGGCGTCTTTACTGATGCCAATGCAGCATGGAAAGAGGCCAATAATATAGCTGAGAGAAAAAAATTGACACTTGGCTATGCTGTAATTGAAGGTGAGGGTGAGGGTGAGGGTGAGGGTGAGGGTGAGCATTTCATCCTAAATGACGTTCCTGTACAGTTTGGCATAAAAAAGTGTTATCGTGACCGGCGTGTGACAATTCTGAATTTCGTATAATTTACGGGAAAAGGTCTAGCTCTTTTAAAATTTATTTGATTTTCCCCATTAATGTGGGGGTGTTTCTTTGTCGATGTCTTAGAAATTAATTAGACTTTGATCTTCCCCGTGCTTATGGGGGTGTTTCTTCAGTTTGCTGTAAAGGTAATGATCGACACTATCTTCCCCACCCTTTTGGGGGTGTTTCTATTGCAGCCAGACAGAAAAGTGAATTTTTCCTTTATTCCTCACCTACGTGGGGGTGTTTCTTGATGGTGTAAATCTCTCTGATAAAAAGTATGATTTCCCCTTTTTAATGGGGGGTGTTTCTGTCAATAAAGGCGTCTCTTTAGAGGGGTGTGATATTTTCCCCACGCTCGTGGGGTTGTTTCAATCACTGGAAGAAGAGAAAGGGGTTTTTTTCAAAATTTCCTCACCTACGTGGGGGTGTAAGCAGTATTTAAAATGATTTTAAAATCACAGCCCCGACTATAATAAAATAGATATAAAAGACTAGTATCCATTCAGACTTTTATGTCAATCAAAAATCAAATCAAGTTATGATTATTTCATTTCATTAAAAATTTAGATGGAAACTATGCCAGCAACCTCTCTTGGTAATCATTTAAGACCCCCTATACACTTAATTTAAAGGTAATGCATAATTTTTAAAAGGGTCACCATTAAAAAATGGCCGATAATTAACACTACAACTTAGGAAAGTTAACTGCGAACTCATGTGAAATCAATGTTTATTCATGATTCAAGATCATCCTGAAAATTAAACATGAAATATTTATTACCATCTTTGAATGTTAGGGTGGAAATCCTAAAAATCATGGTGTAAATATCTTTACATATAACGCATCTGGCATCATTAACTGTATTCAATCCAATTCATGATGTTTTGGAACTCCTTACAAGCAGCAAAATAAAAAGCTCACCAGCTATTAGGATCATCATTTACATTAATCACAACAACTGTATTTTTGGGGAAAAGTACAATGTATAAAAAACTTCTTTAAGTATTTCAATTTGTGGGCGATCCACATCATAGAAAACGAATTTTTCTGTTGGTGTAATGACATTTAAGCTATTGTAATCACAGTAAGCCTTATATTTTTCCCCTCCATCTATGCATCTGAAAAATAGCATAACACTACCGATTAAGTCGTGGCTGACCGAATCATTTTCAAGGATAGAAAAAGCCATGCTTTCTGCAAACTGTTCAGCTACCTTCCCTTTCATAACCCCGCCAGGAACATTAAAAACTAATAAATTCTATATTAATAGAATGATTTTTAAAAGGGTTTTTATAATCCCAAGGAATGATTCCAATTAATTGTTAGTGTTTTATGCTCAGATAATAGCCGATGACTTTGTCTTGCAGTCCCACTGATTTTGAGAAAGAGGATGATTTTCCTGCCCAACCTTGCTAGATGCTGGCTAAGATTCGGGTTATGCGGTTCACTGCGCTGCGTTTAACGTTTGCTGATAACGTGCAGCTTTTCCTTCAGGCGTGACTCATACAACAACATCTATAACACAACATTAAAGGTCGACAACAGGCTTAAAAGATGCTCCCCAGGTTACGTTCAAACACGGCAGTGAACCAAAAAGATGGAAAACGAGGCGTCCACCGCTGGAGGTGGTATCAATGCTTTCCTGCAGACTGCGCAGCCCAACGCGCAACCCATCCAGCCATTCAACCATCTGCAGCAGATTTTTCAGTGAGCGTCCCAGGCGATCCCGTCTCCAGATAACAACGGCATCCCCGGGGTGGAGTGAGGTTATCAGGTTCGCCAGCCCTTCGCGTTCCGCCTGCGCACTACTGACCTTGTCTTCAAAAATACGTTCACACCACTTCTAGTGTCAGGGGATCACGTTGCAGGTCGAGATGCTGATCGTCAGTGGAAACCCGTGCTTACCCAATGAGCATGATATGTCTTCCAGTAAGTCACCCGATTTGGGTATAGATGGAAAATGATAAGTGGAATGAGAAAATGCAATCCTGCTCTGCGGGTTGCAGGCCGATCGGTGACATCACGGTTAAGGCTCCATAAGACGACCGTTTTTATGGAGCCTCTGTGAAATGATTCGAGATAAGGCTTATCAACGAAGCCTGTGAAAGAGGAAAACTAAACCTGGGCCCATCCCCCATCAACGCACAGTTCTGAGCCAGTCACATATGAGGAATCATCTGAAGCCAGGAAAAGAGCTGCCCTGGCAATTTCATCCGCGGTACCACTGCGATGCATAGGGATCAAGGTATGTAAATGGGCATTTGACTGCTTAATCATTTCTTCGCTCATACCAACTTTCCTGGCCTGATCTGTATCAATAAGACCCGGAGAGATCGCATTAACCCGAATGCCTGCATCAGACAATTCAGCCGCCAGCGATCTGGCTAATGAGCGGATCGCTGCTTTGGTTGCAGAATAAACACTGACATGCGGCCGACCTTGTCGATCCAGCGTCGACGTCGTCAGAATGACAGAGCTTCCACTGGCCATAAGCGGGGTAATTTTTTGTACTGTAAAAAAGGTGCCTTTAAAATTCGTGTTAACCGTAAAATCAAAGTCTTCTTCTGTTACTTGTGCGAACAATCCTGGTCTGCCACCGCCTGCATTTGCAAACAAAATATCAACATGGCCATATCGGGTATTCACATAGGTACAGAGCTGCTCTATATCCGTCATAACAGAAATATCGCTGCGTACTGCGTCAATCTTACCGCCACAGTGCTGACCTGCCGAATCCAGTCTGGCCTGATCCCGACCTGTAATCACCACGGTTGCCCCTTCCTGACTAAACAGTTGAGCGGCCGCGAGTCCGATCCCGTCACTGCCGCCAGTGATTACTGCAACTTTGCCGTCCAGCTTACCCATATGTACCTCCTGAAATTCATATTCCTCTTCAGCTCATGATGGGGATTGAGCGAAAAGCGTTGAAGAATTATTATATGAATCATTCTTCATGTTTTGGATTCGCTTATGACCAGGGGGGCATCCCAACAGCTCAACCGCCGCAGAATGCCGCGTCAGGAACGATCCATCGTGACGGTGGACGCAATATTTGAGGCAGCCATTCAGGTTTTGTTAACTGAGGGGCCAATACGGCTTAACACAACACGTGTCGCTGAGCGAGCAGGGGTTTCAGTTGGCACGTTGTATCAATATTTCCCGAACAAACAGTCCTTGCTGCTTGCTCTGCTGGAAAGGCATCTGACTTCCCTTACAGACATCGTCGAAAAGGCCTGCCTCGAAAATTTGAATACTGAGTCAGCTAAAATAGCGTCTGTCGTCGTCAGGGCCTACCTTGAAGCCATCATGTCGAATGCAGAGGTTTCTCCCGCTCTTTATTACATTGCTGTGGAACTGGATGCCGGCAGGTTGCTTGATGAAGCGGTACAAAAAACTGTTCACGCCATTGAGGGACTACTGACATCGGCCTGTGATGGTTATTTCGAAGAATGCCATATCATTGCACAAACTATAGCAGCAGTCCTTTTTGGCACAGTACCGGCATTCTGTATGCGGGTTATACCGTCCAGTGCCGGAGCGGAAGCAGAAAAACAACTGACACTGATGTTACGCGCTTACCTTGCTGCGCAGCGGCATGGTAATTCCGGAGAATAACGCTGTCTCTGGCGTCATAAATAATCAGGCTGTTAATCTGGTGTTTTCATTTTCAGCTAATGTGGGTCGGTGGAAATGGAAAGCAGATCGGTGCGGATAATTTCAGGTTCATTTGCAGGCATTGTGGGTTGAGAGCCGCGCTGGTTGCCGCTGATGTGGGCTGAGAATGAGGTGTAAATGCAGGTTCGACCATTTATAAATGCAGGCCGCTACAGGTATACCGCATTTATCATCTCGACGGCCTGAGTGTAAAACGCAGGCAACGCCGCAAGGGGCTAACAACTGAGCGGTTTCCACTTCTTCCCCTGGATGCGGCAGAGCAGAGATGGTCGATGATTTTTGTCATGGATGCACTTGCCAGCAGCCGCAGGATTAAGTGCCTGACCTGTCTGGATGATTTAACGAAGGAGTGTATGGTGATCATTACGGTATTCGGGATTACAGGCGCTCAGGTGACACGCATTATGGACAGAATCGCGCTGTTTCGGGGCCCCCTGTAATGATAAGAACTGTTTTAAGCCCGGAATTCACTTGCCACGCGTTCAATCAATGGATCTTCGAACATGGTTTTGAGTTGCGCTTAATCCAGCAGGGCAAGCCAAACCAGAATGGATTTATTGAGCGTTTCAATGGGCACTATCGTGATGAATGCCTGAATGAGCATTGGTTAATGCGATATTCTACATACCCGGGAAATCATTAATGACTGGCAGCAGTATTATAACGAGTGTTGACCACACTCATAGCTGAATTACCTGACACTAGCTGAATATTAAGTGGGCTGGTGATACGGAAAACATGAATAAAAATCACGTGACATTACTAACCTAAGAATGTATCTAATACTCGGGGCAGGCCAAGAAACCGAATTAGTGTAAAAATAGCTCTGAATTAGGAATTCAAAACAATAAACAAATGAAAAAGCAAGCATTGTCTTAACCTTATTGGTTTTTTATTGATATTTATTTTTTTATAACTTAAATTAAAAGCATAAAAAATGGGATTTTTATGATACTTTGAGACAGAAGAGTAATGCCCTTTGAGTTGTGATTTAATTATAGGTAGGAATTATAATGCTAAATGTAAAAACAGACACTAAGATAACGATTGAATATTTACTAAAGTCAAGAAAGGAATTTTTAACTACGCTTGGGAATGGAACAATACCACTTACTACAGAGTGTGAGAAATGGGTTTGCTCCGAAGCATCCAGGCATGGAATGTATATTAATCATATTGAATCTGGGGGTTTGGTAAATTACAAATACACGCCTTATTGTTATTTAATTTGGAGCTCAAAAGATATCATTAATAATGACGCTAAATTACACCACAACAACAGCTATGCCACTTGCATTATATGCTCCCATGAAGAAATGGGATGTAAATTATTTAAGATTAAACTAAATAAATACATTGAAGTATAATTCAAAATTATCTTTGATAAAAATGGAAATAAATTTAGAAAGTTTTAATCATATCACATCTCTTTTTTTGTATTTCAATAGATTTCCTGATTGATGTCCTTGCATTGCGAAGGCATGCTGCTACAGCTCCGCGATTGTCTGTGATATGACTCCTGAAAAACACTTGAAACTCTATATTGTAGTATTTCTGGCACAGAGAGTGCAAGATAAACCCTTGGGAATAAAGTCCTGACTGTACTATTTTAGTATATTTCAAATAAAACCCATCTTATGCATTTTTCATATCTCTTATTCTACACTCTGTCTTATCTTGACGCATCATTTTTTCACTTTTAAATCTATGTAGAATCTCTTCCTTTAGCATGGCTTCCCGTGCTTCATCGCGCATTTCTTTACGCGCGTTCCACAGGCACTTTGCCAACGTACGCCTGTCATCGAGATAATGGCTGCGAATAACTCGCTTAAAAATATCGCTACCTGAACTCATTACAAGTAAATGAGTCAAAAAACCATTCATCACAGGACTGGTATGAGCATTTTTTCTGTATTTCATAATCTATCTCCCAAAATAAAGAAAGTAGTCTCATTTAAAAAAATTATATTAAATTCATGGCGTTTTCGCATTGTGTTTTTTTAATCGAAATCACTATTTACCTAAATTCTCTTTGAGAAAATAAACTTATATTTTTCGTGCGCACAGTCTAATTAATCATAAAATCCTCAATCACGGGTTTTAGCGACCCTATTGAGTTGAAGTGCTGTAGGTATAAGTAAAGTAAGAAAACATAACATTATAATATAAATTACACTCTCGCTTGGGAGTTTGAAAATATTTACAAGTACGGCACTAATCAAAAATGAAATAACCATAACACTTGCAATGACGAGCATTGAGTTTAGTCGAAAAAAACGGCTCATGATCTTCATATGATTACTCCTAATCATCTCTGTTAATTTCTTACTGAATTTAAATTCATCCCTCGTTAATATTTAGATTATAATTCATAAAATAGCAACAAAAAAGTAGAAGTGAAAATATAGCTTTCTTCATCCCGAATAGAAAATATAATTTTACTCAATAAATTCAAGGGCTTGTGAAGCTGATTTTGTCTGGGTAACTGAATATATTCAGATTATTCTTAAAATGTAGGGACATACACATTGCGATAAAAAAAACAACCATTCCGTGTATTGCATTTAAGAATCCCGAGATGTCAATTGGATTTCTTACTATATATTTAAATTGACTTAAGGTATTCTTTGATTTAACACCGAATGAAGCCCATTAATAAAAATGAGCATAGTTTATTTTACAATCCTCCCTAAAAAGATTGGTATACTTCTCTTTGATGTGTTTAGTCTGCGCTTACATACAGTGATGGCATAACGTAACACTGAGTGCCACTCGGGGGTTGCTGTTTTGGCAAGGTAATTATTCAGCGCTGGTATTAATTCAGCCCACAAATATATGTGTTCACTTTTCCTATGTTTCTGTTTCATTTCTTTAAAAACGACATCAACTTCTTTCTTGATTTCAACAATACCTGTCCCTTGCTGATGTTTAGCAGCAAGGCGTCGTATCTTAAGTACGTAGAATTCTATATTTATAACTTGCATTATGAAAGCCCCCTCACTTGCATCAAAAATTACTAATTAAAAAATTTTATTTAAAATAGTTAGGATATAAGTGTTTTTCTACGCTTTTAGTCAGCTTGTTGCAAGTTTTTTTAAAAAAGATAAAAATTTGAATTTCAACTGAGGATGGTTTAGCTGTATTGACTAACGATTCTTGCCTGCGGTTGGTTCTAACTTAACTTCATATAATAGGATTTATATGAAGATAGGATCCGTTTGAGGATCCGGGTATGATAGGGATCAACCGGTTCCGCCCCCGGAAATGAGCAAAATACAGGCAGCGCTACGTGAAATCTGACAAAGAAGCAGGGTATGACATCAGCAGATTTTGCGTAGCGTACAAACTCCCAGGTGAGGTTGCAAAATGACCAAATCGAACACTGTTTCACCCTCTTCCAGTTTGGCGGTGGTCCCGGACGAGGATCTGGCGGCCCGGCTGCGGGAGTTTGTGCAGGACAGGGAAGCGTTCTCTGACAACACCTGGCGGCAGTTGCTCAGCGTGATGCGCATCTGTGGTGCCTGGGCACAGAAAAACGGACGCAGCTTTCTCCCGATGTCCTCGTCCTGCCTGCGTGACTATCTGTTATATCTGCAGTCAACCGGCCGGGCCTCCTCAACCATATCAACCCACGCGGCGCTGATCTCGATGCTACACCGTAACGCCGATCTTAATCCCCCGAACAGCTCGCCGCTGGTCTTCCGGGCGGTTAAACGTATCAACCGTACTGCCGTGGTTCAGGGAGAGCGTGCCGGCCAAGCTATCCCGTTCCGGATCCGAGACCTGATGAAGCTCGATGCAGTCTGGGCGGAGTCAGTCTATCTGCGCGAGCTAAGGGATTTGGCCTTTTTGCATGTGGCCTATGCAACTCTGCTCCGCATCAGTGAACTTGGCCGGCTGCGCGTCAGGGACGTCACCCGCGTCGCCGACGGACGGATCATCCTGGACATTGCATGGACCAAAACCTTAGTGCAGACAGGGGGGCTGATTAAGGCGTTGGGCGATCTTTCCACGACGCGCCTTACGCAGTGGCTGATGGCTTCAGGTCTGGCCTCAGAGCCTGATGCGTTTATATTTTCCTCTGTGCATCGTACGAATAAGGCCAGGGTGAATACGGAAAATCCGCTCACCACGCGTGCAATAGAGGATATTTTCAAACGGGCGTGGCAGGAAGCTGGGCCTGATGGGGAAATCGCCGGCAATAAGAACCGTTACCGGGGCTGGACCGGTCACAGTACACGGGTAGGTGCTGCTGTGGATATGGCTGCGAAAAACTACAGCACAGCGCAGATCATGCAGGAAGGAACGTGGAAAAAACCGGAAACGGTAATGCGCTATATACGGCACGTTGAGGCACATTCTGGTGCTATGGTGGATCTAATGACTACCTATAATATACTGAGTGATTAAGAGGTATGATGAAATTACCTGTAAGTAACTCTGTAAAACAGGCCATTCACTTTGAAAGATGTTCCACATAGTGACTATGTACCTTGAGGAGATAACCATGCGTAAACCGCCTCACCGAATACCAAATTATTACCGTGCTCAAGGCCGTTGTAGCTGGATGTATATTTGAAGAGCTTCTCTCGGAGCAGGAATATCCGGATCTTCGTACTACAACTGAACAGCGTAACTTCCTAAAAAAAATACGTCGAAAAATTACCGATTTATGGATCAATCCTGATATATTAAAAGTACGTGGTATTAAAGCCGGGATACTTATAATACCTCCAAGTTTCTTGTGCCATGTATAACAGATTGCATCGGCAATACATGCTTGTGGCAAAGTTCCCGGGAGCCCCTCTGACTTAGGACTAGCGGAGAATACTGGCGATTTTTTTAACAGTAATCGATTCTTCATGGTATGTTCTCAGGTAACTTGATGAAGATATTACTCACATATCGGTCTAAAGTTAACTGGGAGGGAATCAGAATGTTAAGTTTAAAATAATTTTCTTATGGATGAGTGATTTTCTTTGATGATTTAAAAAAAAGCCGTCCATATGGGCGGCAAGGGTGTTTAAACATACAACTACCAACTCATAATCATTATAGCTATGATTTTTATACTGTAGAGGCAGTTTTGCAAGGTGGTTAATTGAAATTTTGTTGTGATTTTTTTGTAAGCCTGAACTTATCTTTCCCGAAGATTAGCTAAAATTTTGAGTTAGTAAAGTTACTTGTTTATACTTATCAAAAGCTTAGAACCATTCCTAAAGATATTTTCGGCGTGATTAACCATGACCCAGAATATTATACAAACTTAAGCAGGATCAATCGCATAAATTCCGGTTTATTATTCTGTAAACCTGCATTTTCTTACAAATACATAGCCATTGTCTGTTTTCAGTAGTTGTGATAACTGACGTCTCAACGCGATGCTGTCCAGCATTTCAGCCACTTCTGTTGTGCACTGATTTTGACTACTCAGATCCCCGGACACCTACGCGTCTAGAGCTCGATTACCGTCAGCAGGCGGAGCCCGTGACCGTAAATCAACGTAGCGGAGAAAAAATCGATACCTCCTATGTGATTGGAACACAGCCACAGCGGCTGTAGCTGACGTTTTGGCGCAGATTTATTGTGGCAAGAGCGTTTAAGCCGGAGCGATAACCCCTCTCGCGGTAAAACCGGTGAATGAGCTTGTGATTATCGCGCCAGTCTTCCCGTTTCAGCATGACCTGGAATAATGGATGCGGGTTTCAGTCATCTCCCTGATGCGCAGTCACAGCCAGTTGTCGTTTGCCGCAGTGGAGCGGTGCCATAACGAACCGCGGCTGATCTGCGGCGCAAAGCACATCTGTCTTTCGCTGAAACTGTTGCGTGCCTGTAAGACCCTGGCCCACTATCGCAGGTGTACCAGCGTCACCTCTTTTTGCCAGCACGTGCTACGGCATGCTCTTGTTGAGGCTTAGATCGATAATCTGTTTCTTCATGCGAAGGTCTTCCTCCTCGAGTTACCGAATATGTTTGGTTCTGACGGTAAAATCCTGCCGCGCTTTTGCGCCAGGTGTAGAAAATGGCGCTGGAGCTACCGGGCCTGTTTCAAACCTTCTGGCACGGGTGTACGCAATCTAGCCTGCTTCAGGGCAAAGCCAAATGACTCTTGGGTGAATCGAGACTTTTTGACAGGCATAACTTACGCTCAGGAAGTCAATTTTATACCGGGGTTATTAACCGAGCTTTTTATCTAATCCTTGGAGTAGGTAAGGGGTATTTCACTACGGGCTGAGTCAAGCAGTAAAAAAAAACGATAAATCAATGTATTAAATTTCCTACTTTCCTAAATATTATATTGAACTATGCTTGATGAAGCAGGTCGTGTTTTTAATTAAAGAGGAATATTGCATGGGGCTTTTAGATTTCGTTAAACAGGCTGGTGAGAAGGTATGGGATGCTGTTTCGGGTCATGATGATAGTGATAAATCAGGAAAGCTTAAAGAGCATATCAGAAGCCTAGGACTTCCGGGGGCAGAGTCAGTCGAGGCGAGTGTCGCAGATGACGGAACCGTGACACTGAAAGGCAATGTATCCTCACAGGAAGTTAAAGAAAAAATACTGGTAGCAGCAGGTAATGTGGAGGGCGTCAGCAAAGTAGACGACCAGTTAAAAGTTTCTGCTGAAGAAAGCAAACACGAGAGTACTTACTATACCGTTAAGTCTGGTGATACTCTTAGCGCTATATCACATGCGGTTTATGGGACAGGGAACAAGTATCAGTCAATTTTTGATGCAAACAAGCCTATGCTGAAAAGCCCTGATAAAATCTACCCTGGCCAAGTTTTGATTATACCGAAAAGTGATTAGTTCTTGATATTACTTCGAAAATGATACGAAGGAAAACGAAAAATGGGACTTTTGAATACTGTAACAAACACCCTTGCAGGGCAAGGGGCTAGCTCCTCACCCTACCAAGTTATTTTCACATGGATAGAGGAGCAAGGTGGATGCGGGGCAATTCTTGAAAAATTTAAAGCTGAGGGATTGGAAAATCTCATTCAGTCGTGGTTAACATCAGGGGATAATCTACCTATATCTCCTGAGCGAATAACAGCTATTTTAGGCTCTCCTGCAGTTCAGAATCTGGCAGTGAAACTCGGCGTTGATTCAGAAAAAGCGTCAACTATCCTGGCAGAATACCTTCCTAAAATCATCGATACCCTCTCACCTAATGGGCATATTTCTGAGCGTAATGACCTCGTTTCGTCAGGTGTGAAATTGCTTGAAGGTAAGTTTTTCAGTTAGTATTAAAGGCCGGTTTTCTCGGCCTTTAATAAAATAAGTCGACATTAATGGCTGCTCTTACCATAAGTGTTTGGCCGGTTTGCGTTGATTTCTAACCTGCGATATAAGAAGTATATTTATGATGACCGATCTTATTGCCTTAAGGTTGTATCTGATCCTCTGGCCGGACAAAATCAAGATAAAGATGGACGGTAAGTATGCAAAGACAGCTACTTTTCCCGTTGCAAAGCTATCCCATTCTTCAGATAAAGGCCCGTTATGCTTTTTTTATGCTTCTTTACGATGCAAGATAAAAAACAACATCTATCCTTAGTATGTTAGATACAGATATCCCCAATATGAGGCATTTGCGATGTATAAAAAAAGCGTGACTTTTCTCTTTATAGCTTCAACTTTGGCCTTCTCACTAACCGCCTGCTCCTCAAATCAGGCAATTAAAACTAGCGACGGGCGCACTATTGTTACAAATGGCAAGCCTCAGATAGACAGTGACACTGGGCTGGTTTCTTATAAAGATGCTCAGACAGGCCGAACCGAACAGATAAATCGCAATAAAATTACCAACATGAGTGAGCTAGATAACTGATAAGGAGCGTGTTATGAAGAAACTAATTTTTCCTGTAATGGGGGCGATCATTGCACTTTCATTACTTACTGGGTGCACACGGACAAGCTATGCTATTCATACAGTTGACGGTCGAACCATTGTGAGCGATGGTAAACCCAAAGAGTCGGATGCTGGTTTACTTGGGTATGTTGATGCTAATGGTGTAAAACAGCAGATTAACAAACAGGATGTCAAAGAAGTCTCTGAGATACCGCATTAATGCATAACCGCCTCCGGGCGGTTTTTTTACATCGCTATTTAATTCAGGTGTGCATATTAATCATCAAGGATATCCTTGAGATGGTAGCCCATTAAAGCTATATTAATATACAATAACATAATCCTTCAGGAAGAAACTATGCCGGTGTTTTGTTTTTTCAAAAAAGGCAATCATATTAGTGCGCTCGATGTAAATGACTTAGACGGTTCTGTTTTCCTGAAGGAATGGGGGTATAAAAAGCAACCTGAAGAGGTGAATGCTCTTAATGCTCATTCCGCGAAAGCACTGTTTAATCAAATTCGTAATGAAGAAAAATCGACTCACCACGCACTCTCTTTCAGAGATTTTTTGGCGCTGATACTAAGCCTGATTGCAATATCAAACTGGTTATTTCTTTAGGGGCTCTAAATTTTTCTAGGATGATCCTCTATGATACGTAACTATCATTTTAATGAACTGGTGTAGAGAGATACTTGTAATGTTGAGTCCGTTCATTGCGCGTCTGGACTGTGTCAGTCCCTTTACGCCGTCCGCGTTTTTGTTTTCAATACGGAAGATGCTGGCTTTGTCGCTGTAAAACGTCAGCGGCTTGACGTGCTGCTCTAGATAGCCGCGTATGGCTTCAAAATAGGTTAATGCAGAATCTGATTTTACAAAATGAAGTACCATCAGGCGGCTGGTCGCATCATCGACGTAAACCAGAGACGTGCAGGCCGGGCTGCGTTCTGCATACCATCTGCGGTCAGAGCCGTCTGAGTTCGCCGGTGCGACGACAGTGTGGTTACTAGCTCTTCGTTGCTAGAAGTCTGCGGGGGATGCGTGTGATCCGGATTTTACTTTTACCCAAATCCAACTCTTTACAAATAAATGACCTGCTCTTCGTAAAAGTTTGTAGGGCTTTTACGCGCATGAGTAGTAATGCCACACGCACGCTGGATTATCACTTCCCTGAGGGATTTTTTTCAGAAAAAAATGAGGAGGACGCCGGTTATAACTTTATGGCTGGAGGATCGTGCCGGATAGGGGTGATGCACGTATCCGAACCGACCGGCAACAGCGCAGCGGGCTCACCGATAGTGATGAGGTAATCACAGGCCCGGGGCCCGACCGTCGCTCAGAAAGGGGTGGAAGGATCGAACAACAGCATCAGGGCTTCCTGCAGGATCCGCCGCTGCTGCGCCTCCTCAGCGCAGAATGCCAGTTTCACCGACAGCAGCAGCCTTAACTCAGCGGCTGAGGCTTCCCCCCTTGTTTTAAGGAGTTCTTGAGTTGCGGCGCCAATAGCCTCCTCTGCACTGGCGTACGCGACAGACAGCATTACAGGGCCGTCGCTCCAGGCCGGAGTGAGTGTCACTTTACGGGCTGGTTTGCGGCTCGCCTTTCGATTTATGTGTACGGGCATAAAACCCCAGTTGAACAGGAAGGCACGCTTTCCGTCCGGAAAAAGCGGCGCTCAGATTAAAGTAAGTAAGACAAACGCAGTAAGGATATCGCTGCAGGATATCGAACATTCGGGTGACTTAACGCGTGGCATCCAGCCTGAAAGTAAGATGAAAGCTGCTTATTCAGCTCAACGAAGGTCAGATTCTCCCGCCTTTAACTGGGGAGGGAAGTGGTAAGGTTATTTTTCAAACAACTTCATCCTAACACTTTTCGGTCTGCAAGCCCATGTTTATCGCATTTATCTGCGGCTTCTCTGTGGTGAACCACAATCACCCGGCAATAAAGATGTCTATAGTGGCTTTTGCTTTTAACAGACACCAAAAGTATGACTTAACAAAAGATGAAGATGCTCTCCACAGCAGTTAACTGAGGTTTTACGTGTACAGGTAGTAGTGACATACCATGTAAAATTATCACTTAATGGTGAAATTTGTTGCTGAAAACAGTGAGGAGGACGCCGGATATAACTTTATGGCAGGGGAATGTGCCGTACAGACGTAATGCACGTATCAGGCCTGCAACAACGCACCGGGCAAAACGGAAGTGATGACGTAATCACCAGTCCCGGGGCCTGGCGTCGCTAAGGCAGGGTCGGAAGTATCAGCCCAGCATCAGGGTCTCCTGCAGGAGCTGCCTCTGCTGTGCTTCCTCTGCGCAGAATGCCAGTTTCACCGCCAGCAGCAGCCTCAGCTCAGAGGTTAAGGTTTCCCTTCTTTTTCAGAAGTTGCTGTGATCCGGCACCGATGACCTCCTTTGCACTGGCGTACGTGACGGGTAGCATCACAGGGCCATCGTGCCCGGGTTAGTGCATGTCGCTTTACGGGAGGATTGCAGCCCGCCTTTCGATTTCTGTGTTTGGGCATACCCCTATACTGTATGAAAAGGCGTATTATTAAATCTGAGACGGCGAAGCCAGGAGACAAATGAGTAAGACTTATGCTTTGAAAAGATTCTGCAGGATGACGCTCTTTTAGAAAACCTGGCCGGGCCCGAATACACCGGAATTGTAACGACAGATGAGCGTTTTTGGTCGTAGCAGGCGCATGCATCATCCCTGCAACTGGATAGCTGGTGCGGTACGATCACCCAAGCAGGATGATCTGTTCCTTTGCCGCTGTCTGGTCATTGCTGAAAAATGAAGCCTGTTTCGCCTTAAACTGGCTAACGATATTATCTGGTTACTGAAAGAAGGGTGGTTAATGGGAGTCGGGGTAGATTTATCCGACAAGTTTGAATATCTCTGATGTTCCAGAGATGGTTATCTTCTGGCGCAAAATATCTGTTCAGGCTCTAGCGCATCCTCCATGCAATTAAGCGGACCGAAATTTCACACGGCGTGCTCGGCGAAACATAACGTTAGGGGTGCCATGTCTCTGCTATCGACTCATTTTTTTAGCCGTTCTCGCGCAGGCGGCCCTTGAAGGGCATAACGCCCTGACAGCAACGTACGTGAAACCCTTTTTATCAACCTAGATGAAGTCCTGCTCATCACGGAGTTGATTAATAGTACGATAGCCGGCCCCTTCCTTGGAGCGAATCTGCCATTCCCCAAATGGCTGCTACGTACTTCGCGAAGCGCCTGAAATACAGTATGTCTTTGTCGATGAGCATCAGGCTTACTTCCACATTTAATCCATGTGCTATGCACTGCGCGTGGTGGCACGCAGCCTCAAACGTTGCTGAGCGATTCATCCTGACGGTGACCTGCTCCAGACTCAGCGATTAAACAGCATCCGGAGTAGCGCCGTCAGGTGTTCCGCCTCGGCCTCATCGACGTTTCCGTCAAGCCTTGCTATCAGCTTCAGGCACAATGAGGTTCGCGTCATCCGCCTCTCCTGACGCAGGATCTCAACGGTGATACGGCCCAGTAGCTCAATCTGACAGGGGTGTATTACCTGGCTGAAATAGCCGGTCAGCCTGGCGTCTTTTCCCGGCGGTAGTCCGTTCTGTCGCATGCAATACCCGTGAGTAATGAATAAGGTCGGGCGCAAAATAACCGATGCAGGGGCATGTGTACAGCAGTAATCCAGAGGTGCCCTACCTTTTTAACTGTTGAAACAGTTAGTCCCGACGTTTCAGCAATATAAATTAGCGAGCGAGGCTCTGTGAACAGCAAAATAGCGGCGGGCGTCAGCATGACTTTACGCCATCGACACTCAGGTAAAAGTTCCAGCAATCATCAACTTTGCCGAAACCTACGTCGCCGAACGCTGCGCAGAACAGCTATTCACCGGATTGATGTTACGCGTCTTGCAGCTCAAAATGCCTGACACACTGTCAGGAAACCATTAAAGATTCAACAGCCCTGCCACACGTGTCCGTCGTCGTAATACCGGAAAAAAAGGGCTCCGAAGGAGGCTAGTCTTGTGCAGACATGCCATATTACAACTTTCCACTACACATAATATCTTTTATCTGAGGAAAACATCATGACAACAGCAAAACGCGGTGGAGCAGGAAACTTTGCGGTTGACCCGGCACGCGCTTCTGAAGCAGGCAGCAAAGGTGGTGCCGTCAGCGGCGGAAACTTCAAAAATTGTCCAGAGCGTGCGCGCGAGGCTGGCCGTAAAGGTGGGCATATCAGCCGTCGGGGCCCAAAACCTGAGGTTTAATTAAGTCCCATATAAGCAAGACGCGGTTTATCGTATTTCAGGTGCTTAGGATAATGCGCTAAAGGTATTTGTACAGCCCCTGTTTTCAGTCGGTCAAGCGGCGGCACTGAAATACCAAAGCTGATGAAGTGCAGAGCATGCCTGATGATTATTGGCAGAACTGCGGTAAAAATGCGGATATTTACGTTTACTCGCTTATCTACGAGCTGGCTGACGCTTGGGAAATCCTGCGAGTTGCGTTCAGATAAGAGGGACCAGTTGAAATGGGCCACCGGAGAGGGTCTAGCTCAACGCTCAAATATTTTTCCCGTCCGGTTCAGAAATCGGAACGACTTTTTCCAGCGCCCAGACACATACGCTGAACATAATATTTTTGAGTATTATACAAACCTTTCATTGTACAGCTTATGATTTGTATCAATCCCAATCTAACTCATTGTTTAGTAAGGGTTAGCATTTTTTGCACAAAAAGAAAAGTTATACAGAAAAACAATGTCTGTACAAGTTTGATTTGATTGTATAACTTTACGTCATACAGGCCCGACTAGATTATACCCATTAAGAGGTTAACTATGCGTCAGAGCAATATGAAATACCCGGACTCAGCCAGCGAAATTGCGCACTATTTCAGTAAGATGTCTGCGCCGAACCAGCAGGAAATTCTGGGGCAGATTGTCATTGAAATCCTGCGCGCTGGCAAAACCCTCAACCGCAAGGCCATATGTAGCAAGCTGCTGCACCGCCTTGAAGTGGCATCCAGTCTCGAAGAAGAGCATCACTATCATACACTTATCGGCATGCTGTTTGAGCGTTGAATTAACGTTGCGCGCAGCGTGTCCTCATAACCATCTGGGGAGGCCCTGCCATCTTGCGCAGAGGGCTTGAACTAGGAAATGTGGGAAAGATGAATACAGATTTAACACGCCTCGTTGACGTTATAATGGGTGAAGCAGTGGTTGCACTGCTACGAAGTGAAGACCATATTAGTGTAGACACTCTGGCTATGCGGCTTCGTGCCATGAGCGAGGGCGAGAAGAACCCGGAAAAGCGTAATGCCATCGCCTTGGCGCTGTGCGAGGTACAGAGAGAATTTTTACCGCTGCGCTAGAGCCGCGACACAATCGTACTGGCTTTTGATGTCCTGGCCAGCACGGGCAGTGACAGTAACAAATATTCAGAAATACTGATCTCTGTGCAGAGCAGAGAGTGGCAGGACGCCCGCAGGACGCGGCTACCCGAGGTAGGCCGTTTTTTTATTTCAGGTATCAGCCTGACCACTTTTGCCCGTGGGGCCTAAAGGATTACACAATGCAGCTCAAAGAACAGAACATCACCAACGAAGCAGACATCATTCAGCACTTCCGCAGCTTCGGCGACGCTCTGGCCGCCGAAGCTGCCGTGCTGGACGCCGTCATTCGCGACATCGTTATCCACGGTAAAAATGTGACCACTAAAGAGATTATTCTTTATCTTATCGCCGAGCTCGAAAGCACTTCAGATGTGGTCGAGCTTGACGTGCTTCGCAGCACACTCGAAATTGTGGTTGGCAAAACGCCGGACGATGTAGGCTTCTGAGGCCATTTTTGCTGCTACTGCGTAGCGTGAGTGACGTCGGCCAGCGCAGCCGGGGAATCAAATCCCCCCTGCGAAGCCCACACGGAGCAGCTGACGGCGATGGCGAGGGTTACAGCAATCCAGATTTTCACAGTTATCTCCCGGTTTGAGTTATGTCACACTTTTAGTGTTGCACTCTTTCATTATTGCGCGAGAGGTATAAGTCAGAACGGGAGAAATCTGAAGATCAGTGCATCTGCTGAGCCAGCAGCCTGATAGCGCTTTCGCAGCTTTCACGCATTTTCGCTGTGCCATCCGTTTTGCCCATGCTGTAAAGGGCGCTGATAATTTCGTGAAGAGTAAGGTGCTGATCCGGCTTAAGAAGGCGCGCCACGACCGTTCCGATAACGGCGTAGATATCTTCGGCGGTGATGTCATCATTCATATGACCCCCATCCGCAAGGTGTGTAAATGTACAGTATAACATGAAAGCGCCATGGCAGAAACTGTCGGTTGACTTCAGTGAAGCTTATGCGCTGACCGATCTTCAACTCTTGGCAATCCAGTCCTTTCACTGGCGCGCGTGTGCATTTCCCGCCGGACCTCTTCGATAGCCCGCAGTCCCGCGCGAACCCGATTTTCATCCGTTTCATTTTCAATGGCCAACCGAAGGCGCTCCGTCAGCACCGCCCATCCGATGGCAACGCCCTCATCCAGCAGTGCCGTGACGGCCTCGCCAATCATAATGTCGGCCATTTTTTCTTCAAAGTCATTTTTCATGGGGGTATCCGGAAGCAGGTTTCGGGCGCAAAGCTTATCACAGCGCTGCTGGCCCGAAAATAAACTAGAGCAATCGTACAGAAAACTTCTTCGATTCACCTTCAATACGCGTCACAGGCGCCCTGTCCGGGAGAGGTGTTCTGTCCTGGATGCACCTCATAACAGCACCGCATTTCCCTCACTTGGTTTGAAAAGGCCAAACGAGGCATAACCCTGAGCCAGAAGATGCTGGAGAGCCGGCAGCGCTTGTGGCCGCACAGTACCCGCCCCAGGGGGCCGCATCCTGTTAATCATACGGAGCCCTGATTCTGTTCCAACGGCTTATATGGCCTCGCGGGTCTCCGGCCAGGCGACAGACGCTCCCGATGCGGTGAACAGCGCACCCTGGAAATCAGTAACCCCGGCTGCTTCCAGCCACATCCATTCCTCTGGCTGCTCTATATCCGCCGCAATAACGTTTATCTCAAGCGCCGAACAGCAGCGCAGCACGGCGTGTACCACCGCCTGACGGGGGCCGCTTCTTTGAATATTGCGAACGATCCCGGCGCCGATGCGTACGCGGTCCGGCTGAACGTGGGCCAGCAGCGACAGCCCGGCTGAGCCGTCACCAAAGTTATCAATGGACAGGCTGATACCGGCCAGCTTAAGCCTACGCACCGCCTGAGAAAACGCCTCCAGCTGAGATATGACTTCCGTCTCGCTGACGCCCAGTATGATCTGCTGCGGAACCAGCTCGGCACTTTCAATAGCGTTGACGATCCGATCTACGGCGTCCGGCAACACGACCAGTGTCATAGGCAGAATGCTGACGTACAGCATGATATCGTCCGGGCACGATCTGCCTGCCTTGTTCAGCACAGCGGTGACTGTCGCAAGATTATGTTTGTAGACCGCTTCGCCATAGAGCCCCTCCGGCGCTTCCTCGGGCAGGGCTTCAAGGGCCGTGACCTCACGGGCGAGGGGGTCGACCACCGGGCGGAAGGTGACGCCCGTTGCCGGAGCCGGTGACGTGTTGTCGTCCGGCACAAAGTTCCAGTAATCGGTGGGCAAGACCTCAAAGTAGTTTTCTTTCTCACGTGCTTCCACGAAGGTTCGCAGGAACTGCAGGCCTCGGTCGTCGTAGGTCAGGCGATATTTAGACGTGCCCCTGTTAAGTACAGCCTGAAGTACGCTGACGCTGTCATGGTGCCTCAGATCGAACAGCTCCATGCCGTGGTTGCCAAAGCGGCGCGACGGTGAGTAGTCGCGCATAAGTTCAACCACGTTGTGGTGACGCCGGTCGGCACAGATGCGAGCGTATATGTCCAGCACGCCCTCCTCCGGACCCTCCAGGAGCTGAAAGAAGTGCGTACCGTTAAAAAGCAGGATGCCAGTGACTTGATGCCGGGCGTTCAGCAGGCTGGCCTTCTCTACCATGCCTGGAATGATGCTGACGGGTACCTCATCGTCGAGGTGACTTCGGTAAATTATTGTTGTAAGCATTTCAGGTTCCGTATTGCCGTAGATTGTCACGGACATCTTAGCAGCTACCTTCGTTTCCTCAAACCGGACCGGTAAGGGCATGGCGAGATGAGGAATTAATATCAAGGAATGCCTGCAACGATAATTTTTAACGCATGAAGAACCCTTTAATCATAGTTGTTGAAATAAATAATCAATAATTAATATTTTTCAGAGCATTCTCCGGTCAATTTGGGGAGCTGCATCTAGAATTTACTAGGAGGCTGTCATCAACGTAAAACGGAGGTAGTAAATTTGTCTATTCATAACGACGGGAAAGGGCACGTCATTATTGGCGAGGCGGCACTAAGCCTGGCGCTGAGCGAAAAGGAAATAAGTGTGCGATCGCTTATTTCCGAGCTAAAACACATGGCGGAGGCTGGCGGCAACGATAACCGACTCACTGAAATATCCGAAGCCAGAGACTGGCTGAAGAGCTTCCACGAGCCGGAGCAAGCCGTCCGGCATGTGCCGTACCTGCAGACTCTTGCTGGCCTGAACGACGAGAAGAACTGACACCAAAGGATATAGTCCGGCTCTGGCCGGGACACGACGATGACCCCAGCAGTCGCGCACAGGCGCGTACCGGCCGGGGAACCTGTCAGGGACGACATCTCCGATAGTACTGTGCTAAACCGACACAAGATTAATTACCATAACTACCAGTCCCTGCATGCGCTGTCTTATTCGGCTGGAAAGAGTCTACGAAATTCGTCACATCTGTCGGTAATCGCCTCGGGGCTGGTCAGTCGTGTCGGTGAGTTACTGTCGTGGTGCGTCAACCTGCCGCGGGATAATCTCCGGGTCATCGTGTCAATACGGTTCTCGCTGCAAATTTATCCTGTAAATGCGGGAGCGGAATAAAAGAGTTTTTAAAGGCAGATTATAAAACCGGCAGATTGAGAGGTGGGTATAAAATCAAGTTCCCAGAAGATTGGGTTAGACAAGGTATAAGCTATAGATTAGTTCAGAAAAAAGTCATTAACTTATATCTAAAGAGGCTTCGCGCTGGGCGATTTTCAAAACCCATCTTTGAAGTTAACGCCTTTAATTTAAGGTAGATTTTCGGCACTAGAGCAGATCTAAAGACACCATCGGCGTTGGACTTTGACAATTAAACTGCAATAACTCTTTTGAGTCTGCTCTCTCAGGGGATCTGCCTACGGAATATGAATATTGCAGTGCTCTTCAGTTACCTTGTATAGCCGAATGTAGAATACTAGTACTGTCGTAGAAACCCGAACGATAGTATGGAAAGGTTGCAGGCAGGTTGATCAGTATCTACCCCATGTAACATGTCCTCATGTCGTCAAATGAAAAAACCGGCACGGAGCCGGTTTGAGTAAAGGCCTTAATGGCTACCACTTATAGTGGTTGGAGTCTTCCCAGTCCTTTAACTCTTTTTCAGCCTGCTCTTTACCATAACCGTAACGTTCCTGGATACGGCCTACCAACTGGTCACGCTTGCCTTCGGCCACGTCCATGTCGTCGTCGGTGAGTTTGCCCCACTGTTCTTTCACTTTGCCTTTAAATTGCTTCCAGTTACCGCTTATGCGATCTTCATTCATGCCAGTCTCCTTCGTTAATTCACGGGCTGCCGTCAGGCAATCCCTCTGCAGAGTTTCATGCTAATCAGTATGGTCCATTCATGGCAATTTTCCTGTCGTGCATCACATTCTCGGAGTTTTCCTGAGGTGAAGTCATCCTGCCTGGATAAAGTCTGGTATCCTGGGACTACCTCTAATGTCTGTTTATCAGGTGCGACTTCCGTTCTATGCCTGCAATTCCTCCTGTCCTGCCCTAAGGCTTCGTCATGCAACGTATCGAATTGATTCACATAATCGTTTTCTTAAGTGCTAAAGGGAAAACGGTAAACTGACCAAGGTCCATGGGTTGCATCTTTACCCTTGTTGTTATCTGCCAGATACTCAATCTGAGGCGCGGGCACATAGATCCAGCCGTCTGAGATGACGAGAGCGTCGGGCGTTATGAGCTTTTCATTCTGAATTAGCCTCTTTAGCGTACCGTCAGGCAGGAGTTTATCGACGGAGCGGTTTTCCACGTTCGAAAGATAAATATTCCCTGCCGCATCGATGGCGGAGCCACCTATAGATGGGATATCCGCAACTTTCTCAATTTGTCCCACCAGTGTTTTATCACTTAACCGCTGATCTTTTAATGAAGCCGTAGGGATACGGTAAAGCGGGCCGGTCGGGGGCGCATAGTAAAGCCATCGTCCGTCAGGGCTGACCTCGATAACGTCACTGTGCACGGCAGGGCGCTTTCCGCGGCTATCTTCAAGAATTCGGCCCTGGTAGCCTTTCTGAACGAGCCCCTCAGGTTTACGCAGCAATGCATTTCCGGAGAGCCTCCTTATCGTTTTGCCCGTCTCAAGGTCGTGAATGATGAAGCCGCCAAGCCCTGAATCCGTCACATACACTGAGTTACCCTGTATGCGCAGGTCGTTAGGCGCTCCACCAGGCGGTAAAGCTTTTTCATCAAATCGGATAACTGAAGCCGCTTCGCCTGTTGCGATGTTGAATGCAACGAGTTTTGCTGCTCCCTTTGAAGGTTGCTCTCCCTGAGTGGCCCCCTGATCAACCGCCCACAGCAGGCCGTCACCGAAGTGATGGCAGGCATTAACGTTGACAAGGCTGTTGAGACCTTCATCACCCGACGTCCATTCATTCCAGTGATTACCCGGGAAGGGGGCCAGGCCAGATTCGGTCACGCGCGCAAGCGCCGGCGACTTCTCATGCCCTTTAAAGCGGGGGAAGTTGAGGAACATGGTGCCGCTGGCTGAGACAGCAATGCCGTTGGCAAGCCAGGGTGAAGTGGCAGCAACCTGAAGTTGCAGATTTACCATCGACTCTGCCGCAGTGAAGGCTGCCCGCGACAGGCACAATGTTGCGAGTCCGCCCGCAATAAATTCACGTCTTTGCATCGTCTGGCCTCCGGTTGAAAGATTCAGGCTTCCGGTATCCAGCGCTGCTGAGTGGCTTCTGCGTCGTAGCGAATGCCTGAAGGCAGTGTGATGAGCTCAATGAGGACGCCAAAAGGGGTCATGCCGAACCACGTCTGATTGCCCGCCCCATCCTCCTGAGCAAAGCAGTCGGAAGGGCCTTCAAGCATTTCAGCGCCATGCTCCCGCATTCTTTCCGCTGCCTGGTGAATGTTATCCACATACAGTGAGAAGTGGTTAATTCCCGGCATGCCCGGATGAGAGGAGTGATCTTTCGCGGCAGGCTGTGTCTGAAATAACTCAACATTGCACCCATTCCTCAGCCGCAGCATGGACAGGCCGATTAACCTGAGTTCTGCAGGGAAGCCATTGAGAGGAGCCATTTTCTTGCCCGGAATAAACTTTTCAGCGTCAGTGGGCGGAACGATACGGTAGAGCACAGATGCATCCAGTGCGCCGATGAAGAAATGTTCTGCCTGCTTTAAATCAGAAACGGTAATGCCAATATGTTCAATTCCGCGGATCATCGGTGATATCCTTTTTAAAGTGATGCAGGAGGGCCAGCCGGGTTGTATCTGTAAAGCTGGCACCCTGCCTTCAGATAAAACGTTTGAGGTTTAAGCGTGATCGGTCAGCGCCTGCGCCGCACAGATGAGAGCCAGGTGGCTCAACCCCTGTGGCATGTTGCCGCGCCACTCGCCGCTGCGGACATCAAACATTTCATTGAAGGTTTCGACGTTACCGCGCTGGCAGAGCTTATCCAGAATCTCTTCCATTGCCTCTTCGGCTACCCGGGTGTCACCCATGGCCGCCAGCGCCTCGACCAGCCAGAAAGAGCAGGCAATAAACGTGCTTTCTTCCTGCTCAACGCCGCTGTAACGGTATAGCATCGCGCTGCCGTGGCCTAAATCCTGCCGGATGGCACGATAAGTGGCACGCATGCGTTCCGGGTTAACCGTGTTGCCATAGTGGTGTACCAGCGCCAGAGCGGCATCGAGCTTACCGTCTGCGTGGGGATAGAAGAGGTATGCCTGCTTTTCCTCCGACCAGCAGTGCTGTTCAATCCATTCACTAATGCGCTCCCGCTCCCGCTCCCAGCGCTGAATCCAGGTGGGTTCAATATGTTTTGCTTTTGCCAGTGAAACCGCGCTGTCAAGCGCCAGCCAGCAGGCCATTTTGGAGTGGGTATAATGCTGTTCGTCTGGCAACTCCCAGATCCCGCTATCTTTCTGACGCCACTGATCGGCACAGTAGTTCGCCAGCTGTCCCAGCATGCGCGAAGTTTCAAGATCCAGAATGTGGCCGGCGCGGATGAAGAGTTCTGCCGTGGCCAGCATGTCTCCATACATGCTCAGCTGAACCTGGTCGCGTGCGTTGTTACCGACACGAACAGGAAGAGAGTTCTGATAACCGCGTAAGGGGAGGTAACTCTCTGCAGGAACCACACCGCCTTCAAGCGTGTAACAGGCGCGCAGCCGGGTGCCGTGGCGTATGATGGTTTTCGATAACCAGGAAAAAGCAGCTTTGCAGTCTTCCAGCGCGCCCAGGAAAACGAACGACTTGATAATCAGGCAGGCGTCGCGTACCCATGCATAGCGATAGTCATAATTCTTCTCCCCCCCAATGCCCTCAGGCAGTGAGGTGGTCGCCGCAGCGGCCAGGGCACCGGTTGGCGAATACCAGAGGAATTTGAGAGACAGCGCCGAGCGTCTCACGTTATCTGCATAGCGGCCTGCATAGCTCAGGCTGTGCGTCCAGTCGCGCCACGCCGTATGGCTGGTTTCAATACGGGCATCAATGGCTTTCAAATCAGGCACAGCCAGCGGCTCGCGCTCCGTCACCAGCAGGGCGACCAGAGAGTGGCTTTCAGGTCGGGTGCGAAGCGTTGCGCGTATTCTCCCATCGCCGCGCTCAGTGATTAGCCAGTCTTCAGTCGTGCGCAGCATCGCCAACAGATCGGCAAGATGATAAACGTCTCCTTGTTCTGTGTCGTCCCGCCACGGTGAGCGTGTTTCGGCTGCGGTGCCGAAGCGTAACGTTAGGCACAGCTCAACTTCGCCTTTAACCCCTTCAATACGTCTTGCTAGTTCGCTCCAGGGAAGACGACCGGCCAGCGTGCTGTTGATGGACTCTGTGATGAGTACACTGCCAGCCGACGTGATAAACCGAGTTTCAAGTATATTGCTGTGAGGGCGGTAAGCCCGTTCTGTACGGTACTCATCTAAAGGTTCTATCTGGAAAAAGCCGCCAATTTCCGGATCCAACATGCGGTCAAATAATGGCGGTGAATCAAGGTTTGGTGCACACCACCAGTCTATGGCCCCATCAGGGGCAATAAGTGCCACAGACCGACCCTCACCAATGGCCGCATAGTCCCCAAGACGGGCAAATCCATCCTCGCGCATCGGCGATTGTAGTATCTGATTAATCATTGCTCTTCCCTGCATGCTGAGACGACAACGTGGCCGCTTTCGGCCACGTTCTTCAAAATCCTGCTGACACTCAGACCGTGCCGGTGCCGCCATCGGAGCACCAAACTTGTCCGGAGGCGAAGCTGTTGGTGGTTTCAGCGAAGGTGACATAGAGAGGCGCAATTTCTGCCGGCTGGCCAGGACGCCCCAGCGGTGCGGTGGCACCAAACTGCTCAACTTTTTCCTGTGGCTGGCCACCGCAGATCTGCAGAGGCGTCCAGTAAGGTCCGGGTGCGACAGCGTTAACGCGGATTTGCTGTTCGCCCAACTGCTTCGCGAGGGCTTTTGTGAAAGCGGCTATCGAAGCTTTTGTCTGAGCGTAGTCCAGTAGAATGGCGCTCGGTTCGTAGGCCTGTACTGAGGTGGTATTGATGATGGATGAACCGGCAGGCATGTATTCCAGCGCCGCTTTGGTTATCCAGAACATCGCATAAACGTTTGTCTTAAATGTAGCGTCAAAATCTTCCGTAGATAGCGTACGAATCGATTCGTTAAACTGCTGGCGCCCGGCATTATTAACCAGAATATCCAGACCATTTAATTGAGTGGCAGCTTCATTGACCAGTTGCTGACAAAATTCTTCCGAACGAATATCGCCGGGAATGGCAACGGCTTTTCGGCCTTCCGCTTCGATTAATTTAACAACTTCAGCGGCATCCTGCTCTTCATCTGGCAAATAATTAATAGCAACATCGGCGCCTTCTCGGGCATACGCGATAGCAACGGCACGTCCAATTCCAGAGTCTCCGCCAGTGATCAGTGCTTTACGTCCGGTTAGACGTCCTGTACCCCGATAGCTCGTTTCACCATGGTCGGGGCACGGCTCCATTTTGCTCGCCAGACCCGGGAAAGGCTGATGCTGTTTTTTAAACGGCGGCTTTGGATATTCCTGCGTGATGAGATTCTTATTGGTAAATGAGTTCATCTGTATCTCCTTTTGGGTAAGTAATATAAGCCTGGCAAAAATGTGAGGTTTGTCACGCTGACAGACATTAAAATAATTTTTTTAATAAAAGCAGCGTAATTCTGTTGAATTATTAAGCAGCTTTAAAAAAGTAAACTGAGTGAATTAAACACCAGAGGAAAGTTGAGAAGATTCTTAATTATGGCGGCTGTAAATGTGCAGCTTGAACCGGATTGACAAAATGACCCGGAGATTATTCCTCAGGCAGGGTGACATGCCACGGCAGTAACTCACAGATGCAGTTGTCCCGCCGCTTGGCGATCATCGATAGTACGTGACTAAGATAGCATTCAGGAACGATGCCATTCAGACGGCAGCTGACGATAAGTCCGTACAGTTGCGTGCCACGCTATCCATCGTGTTCGTAGCCGAAGAACCGATGATTTTTTCTCTCAAGATTTACCGTGCGCAGCAAGTTTACAGCCTGAATGTTGTCGGCCTCTGCCCAGCCGTCGCCAGCGTAGTTCTTCAGTGCTTCCCACGCATTCAGCATATATGCGAACGCTTTCACCAGCTCCGAGTGTCGTGACGGCTTTCCCGCAGCCAACCTGCATGCGTCTGGATCGCAATACGCATCAGTCAAAGCTGACTGTTGATAAGTTCTTGTCATGACTTAACCGCTCACCTATTCTCGTTTCTTCTTTGGAAAGCGAAAAAGGAAAACTCATGAAAAAGACGATCATTGCTGCAGCGGCTTGTCTATCGCTCTTATCCGGCGTGGCCATCGCGGCCCCGGGTGACAATCTTGCCAGCGTAGCGGATGCGCACTTTTCAAAAGGCAGTAACGGCATTACCTACGTTGACGGGATTGTAACAAATACCACGGACCACACCCTGACCATGCAGAGCGTCAAAATCAACCTGCTCAAGGACGGCATTGTTGTGGGTGATACCCTTGGGCTGGGACAGAACATAGAGGCAGGTCAGCGGTGGAAGCTCCATGCGCCGGTAAATGCCAGTGAAACTCCTGACAGCTTCAAAGTGACGGAAGTGCTGCAGCTGCCTCACTGACAGTGATTAGCTGGCCTGCCAGATTCGGTAGGCCAGTAGCCTAGCTATGAAGTTATTCTGGCGTTTTGTTTTTTTTCTCAGATATATAGCTTGTTTCAGGAACGTCATTTCTCACTGGAGCCAAATCGACAATTACGCTATCTCTAGATGAGTTCCGCAACGCAGGCGCGACGACAGCGTGGCTGCTGGATCTTCGGAGCACGTAGTCTGCGGGGATCCAGAGGCCGGAAAGTATCATCAGCTTATGCACCTTATCTTTAGATAACACCACGCCGTGGAGTTAGGCCAGCTTCTCACATGCCCGCGTCGGACCTAAGCCAGTATAACGTTCGCGGATGATCTGGATAGCATGTTCAGCGAGAGCCTCAGGCAGCTGGTAGTTGCTGGGCTTGCCGCGCCGCCAGTCAGCCATACCGAGCGGACAATCAGTACGGTAGCGCTGGATTAGGCGGCGGCACTATCTGTCAGAAATACCGAGACACTCCGCAGCAAGATTGGTTGTCAGCCGCCGGTCGACAACGTTCTGGGTTATTTTAAGCCGGTTAACTTCATTCACCTTGAAAAATTCCGCATCAGAAGCCGCCATCTCAGGGGCCTCAGCAGGTTGCACGAAGCGGGCAGGTAAGGTAAGAAAGGTCAGGTTAGCTTTACCTTTATAAAACATGTCTATCCTGATTTTAAATGTCATTCTGATTTCCCATTTTTGAATGTCACTTTCGGCTGTTTTTTAATAAAAGAAAAGGGCAGTGCGCTCATTTTTTTAGACTAGATTTGAAGAGTGGTGGTTCAGCCACAACGGGATTTATCGCCCTGAGTTGCTCCTGAATCTGCGCCCGTCTCCCGGGCATGTGTGTGCTGCGTTCACGTTTGCCGGCCACGTCCAGCTCATCCGGTTTCTCCTGCGCCAGTTTCAGTACCGCGCCCAGTCTTTTATTATCAATAATGCGCCCTTGCTGATAAACTCCAGATTATGGAACATCTGGTACTCTAGGTCTTTGATGCCTGCAGTGACGGAAGACGAGCGTGCCGTCCGGGTAGTCAAATGCGAGAATTTTCTCTACGGCAATGTGCGAGTTTTCCTCCGTGTGTTCAACCAAGTATAAAATTTTATCGTACTGAAAAGTCACTGATTTTGAGAACGTGTGCTGTGTCTGCCAGGCGACGATATCGTCCAACTCTTGGCCGCTCACCAAAACGATGCGGCGCAGGTTTTTCGGGTAATTTAGCCGGTCGGGCAAAGCGCTGGTTAAAGTCCTGGATGAATGTTTCCAGCCAGGCGTTAGCTGAATGAATACCGGTGAGCTACATATACTTAGCTCGGGATAAAAACACATACTGGTAGCGCCTCTGAGCAAATCCTATTGCAACCATGACTAATTGGTTAGACGTGCGGTTTTGTGGATTTTTCTGGCAGTACTGGATTTAATTCTTATGATAATCAATATCATGCGTAATTTCGCGCAAGTGGATAGTATGTAGATCTGAAGCAGAAACCACGGAACTGAACACGGTAACTGCTGAGCGAGTTCAGCCTCACGACGGCCTACCGGGCGCTGGGATGCATTGATCCGTAGGAAACGTCGGACGCGTATTTCATTATTTCCAACGACCGCGACGAGGTCCGGTTTATCGATAACCGCCACCTGCAGACCGTGTGTGTACGCCGGGACAGCACGGCATTCCGGTTGCCGCTCTCTTCCCTCGACGAACGTTTCGTGACCTGTGAACTCCCGATGTTACCCCTCAGGCTCAGCGATTAAATAGCATTCTGAGTAGAAACTTTAGGTGTTCCCTTTCGGCCTCATCGTCGCTACCGTCGAGGTGCCCTATTAGTTTCAGGCACAAGGCGGTGCGTGTCAGCCGCCGCTCCTTACGCAGGATTTCAACGGTGATGCGGCCCAGCAGCTCAATCTGGCAGGGGTGGGTGACCTGGCTGAAGTAGCCGGTCAGCCCAGCGTCTTTTTCCAAGGGTAGTCCGTTCTGTTGCATGAAGTCTCTGTGTATGATTAATGACGTCGGGCGCAAAATAACCGATGCACAGGCGCGTGTACAGTAGTAATCCTGCGGTGCTCTACCTTTAAAAAGCACCACCCGTTATTGCAGACAATTCAGCGGCATAAATTAACGCTCCGGTTATCAGGGAGGTTTAGTGAACAGAAACATAACGGCGGACGACAGCATGCCAATTACCCTGCCCGACACCAGCTTCTGCTAGGTGCTCAATCCGGAAGATAACAACCGAACCGATCCCCGCGCGTTTCTTGACCGCGACGTGGAGCCGTTTACGTTGCCCGGGTTTGTGACCCCTTTCGGCTACGTCCTCTGGCAGAACAGCGCGGAGCGCCAGTTCAGGCTGGTCACGCAGGAGCCTGAGCCGGAGACTGTTTATGCGGTGCAGCAGGAGGAAACCGAAGACTTCATCTCACCGGAGCGCGCCTCCATACAGGTTATGGTAAGGCGTACCCGCCAGCCTCAGCATGAAGGGGCGGCGCACGGCTTGGCGCGGCGTTTTTTCTGCCATTTTCTGCACCGCTGGTCGATCATCATTACCGACAGCGCGCAGACTAACGCCGCAAAGGTGATGTGGGAGGGGATGGTGGCCTGGGCGCCGCGCGATCCGGTGCACTACGTGTAGGTGTGGGACGGTAAAGGGGAATCGGGCTGACTGCATCCCGTACGCAGCTGGCTGGCGTTCTGCGGCCACTGGGTCGTCTTCTGTTGGGGCACCGAGCCTGAGAGCCATCTGCGTAGACGGGTTGTCATCAGCACGCACCCTCTGAACGCCGCGCAGAACTGATGCAGCTGAGGAACGGCACGGCCGCAGAACAGTTCTCCACCGGAGGGTTATCACGCGCCGTTCCGCGCACTAATCCTGGCGCATCCCAATGAAATGGCAAGCCGCAAGTGCTGTCAGGCCCGCGTTAAAGGTTCAGCCGTCCTTTGTCATACCCTTGAAAAAAGTGTCCTGAAGGCAGGCAGCCCAGTGCAGACGTGCCACACTATAATAGTCTGATAAACTGGACAACTTTTATCTGAGGAAGACATTATGACAACTGCAAGACGCGGTGCAGCCGGAAATTTCGCGGCCGACACGGCACGCGCCTCTGAAGCGGGCAGCAAAAGCGGTGCCGCCAGTCGCGGCAACTTTAAAAACTGTCCCGACCGCGCACGCTAAGCCGGCCCTAAAGGCGGACTTATCAGCCGCCGGGCTCCCAAAACTGAAATTTGATTAGGCTCAATGGACGCACGCCGGGGGTAATATTTCTTCACGACGCGCTCAATTAGGAGATCTGTACTTCCTAATTATCTCTGATGTTAATGGACGATAACTACCAGGACTTTATCCCTTGGTTTTTTATACGCAGCTTATATTAACGGTCAGTACCCTGCAGTCTTATCATCCATATTTCAGGTCATGTTAAATCCTCTTCTAAGATTAAATCCCGAAACGCAGACATGCCCAGACTGTACCTCAGGATGAAAACGATTTCAGACCACTCATAAGGTTTATTCAGTGTTTTTCGATAATTACTTCTGATAATCTGTCAGGCATCTGGATTCAAGTTGTTTTTTATCGCTGTGCGGCTGTGCGAAATTCTGACTGACGGGATAATGCGCGGAAAGTATTTATACGGAACCGGTTTCCAGTCCGTTAAGCGGCTACACTGAAATACCTTAATAAGGCGGAGGGAGAACAGAGCGTGCCTGATAATGACCATGACCAGCACCATCTTATTATTGGCGAAGCTGCGGTTCATCTGGCGGTCAATAATACGGATATTACCGTTGATTCTCTAATCCGTGAGCTGGCGAATATGGCCGCCAGCGAGAAAAATCCTGCGCGCTGCGTGCAGATAAGAGGGGCTAAACGCTGGCTCCGCGGGTTTAAGTCATTACCGGGCAACCGGGATGAGCTGAGATGGGTCACAGTATCGGGGCGCGGCTCAACGCACTGAGGGGTTTTTGCCCGTCCGGCTTATACACCGGACAGGGTTCTTTCCTGAGACCCGGAAACGTACGTTCACCACAACATTCTTCATCTTATACAAAAATTTCATCACTTCACTCACCATTCGAATACTAATACTCACCTAAGTTACTGTTTACTAATGCCTAGCACTTTTTGCAAAAAAAGATAAGCTGTACAACAACACAATTACTGTACAAGTTTGATTTAGTTGTATAACTTTACGGTCAGACCGAGCCGACTACATTTTAGCTATTAAGAGGTTCACCATGCGTCAGAACGTTACGAAATATCCGGATTCTGCCAGCGACATTGCGAACTACTTCAGCAAGGCATCGGCGCCGACTCAGCAGGAAACGCTGGGGCAGATTGTCGTAGAGATCCTGCGCGCAGGCAAGATCCTTAACCGTAAGGCCATCTGTACCAGACTGCTGCGCCGCCTCGAAGTGGCAGCGAATCAGGAAGAAGAGCTTCACTACCAGACGCTAATCGGCATGCTGTTTGAACGCTGAATAACCCCGGCGTGAAGAGGCGGGGCCAGCAGCATGCATTCAGGACCGCCCGGAATGGCGGTCCTGAATGTTGGCCGGAAGGCACGAACCGGAAGATGCGGGTATGAATAATGCAGACTTCACTCGCCTGGCCGATGTTGTGCTGGGCGAGGCGGTGGTCGCGCTGCTGAGCAGCGATGACCATGTCAGCGCAGACGGCGTGGCACGGCAGCTTCGCGCTATGAACAGCGACGAGACGAACCCGGAAATACGTGCAGCTATTGCCCTGGCGCTGGGCGAGGTGCAGAGCGAGTTTTTCCAGTCCCGTGAGAGCCGCGACGCAGACGTGCTGGTATTCGGTGCGCTGACAGGCCCGAATGGCGGTAATAATAAGTAAACTGAAGAACTAATCTCCGACCAGTGCGGAGAGTGGCAGGACGCCCGCAGGACGCGGCTACCGGATGGTGGCCGTTTTTTATTTCAGGCAGTGAGCCTGGCCACTTTTGCCCGCAGGACCTGACGGATTACATCATGCTAAACAAACAGCCGACCACGACAGAAGCCGACATCATTCAGCACTTCCGCAGCGGCGGCGACGCGCTGGCCGACGAAACCGCCGTGCTGGACGCTGTTATCCGCGACATCGTTATTCACGGTAAAAAGGTAACCAGCAAAGCGATCATTCTTCATCTGATCGCCCAACTGGAGAGCACCACAGACGTGGTTAAACTGGACGTGCTTCGCAGCGCGCTGGAAATCGTGGTGGGCAAAACACCGGACGACGAAGGCTTCTAATATTAATTCTGCTGCGCAGATGCCAGCGCAGCCGGGTAGTCAAATCCCCCTTTTGAAGCCATGCGGAGTAGCTCAGGGGGGCGGCAAGGGTTAAGGCAATCCAGACTTTCACAGGCATCTCCTGGTTTGAATGATGCCACTCCCACCAGTGTGGCACGACAATGTTGTTGCGCGAGGGGTGTACGTCAAAACGGTAGGAATCTGAAGGTCAGTGCATCTGCTGAGCAAGCATCCTGACGGCGCGTTCGCAGCTTTCGCGCATCCCGGCTGCGTCGGCCGTTTCGCCCATGCTGTGCAGGGCGTTGGTGATTACGTGAAGGGTCAAGTACTGGTCCGGCTTAAGAAGGCGCGCCACGACCGTTCCGATAACGGCCTAGATATCTTCGGCGGGGGTGTCATCAATCATATGACCTCCGTCCGCAAGGTGGATAAGTATACAGTATAAAAGAAAGACGTCGTGGCGGATACCGCGCCGCCCCGGCCGTCAGTGGAGCTTCTGCTCTGTCAGGCTGGCCACGCCGGTCTTTTCACTGCCGCGGATCTGCATTTCCCGCCGGACCTCTTCGATAGCGCGCAGCCCGGCGCGAATCCGATCTTCATCCGTTTCATTTTCAATGGCCGACTGCAGGCGATCCGTGAGGGCCGCCCAGCTGATGGCCACGTCCTCATCCAGCAGCGCGGTGACGGCCTCGCCAATCATGATGTCGGCCATATTTTCTTCAAAGTCATTTTTCATGGGGGTTTTCCGGCAGCAGGTTTCGGGCTCAGAGCTTACCACAGTGCAGTTAGCCAGAACATTCACAGGGACAATAACCTGTGAAAACTTTTGCGCTGCTGCGTCAGCGCTGTCCGGCAGAGATATGCTGTCCTGAAAATACCTTACTTCAGCGCTGGTAATTTCTTTCTGCGTACGCGCGGCTTTGCTGCGGGCGTTGCGGCATCCGCCCCCGGTGAGGGCTTCTCCAGGCGGTACAGGAAGACATCGCCGCGCTCCGCCTGGCTCGCTGGCCAGATCATCGCCGCATTCCCATCCTCCACGTAAAGCTCGCCCAGCGGCTGTACAACGGCCCAAGGCACGCCCAGCGTGCGGCGCAGTTGCAGGAGCTCCTGGGCCATCGCCACGACCTCCGCCTCATGGCTGTCCGGATTCTCCATGATCTGGCTGAGTCGGTCTTCGCTAATCATCGCTGTTTCCCCCTGTCCGTTATTTCCTGTTGCACTGATAGTCGCCGGCGTATTGCCGGACACGCCCTGCTGACGCATGCTGCAGGAAGCTGCAGCGCTGAAAGGGGCTTAGATATTGTCTTTAAGAAATTTTTACGCCTGATACCGTGCTGATGGCTTGCAGAGTGCGCAACCAGTTTTACGCTGGGCATACCGGTGAAAAGAGTACCGATTTTAAAACAATAAAAGGCGAAAAAAATGATTTTAAGTGAGTTTATGCTGAAGGTGAGCCGCTGGCCTGACATGCATTTCACAGCAATTGAAAGCGAGCAGCGCGAGGCCGGCATCGAGATTTATGCCCTCGACGAAAAGCCGGCTGCTGATTTACCGCACGCAGGATGCGCAGCATGCGTCGGCCATGATGACGCATTTCCGCTCCTGACTTAAAAAGGCCAACCGCGGCAGGAAAAGGCTGATGTGCCCGCGGCCGTTATGACCACGCAGCTTCCGCCTCACCGAGCCGCGTCCTGTTAATCACAGTGGGCCCGCGGGTCCTTTTTCTGATCCGGCACGACAGACAGCCTCGCGGGTCTCCGGCCAGGCAACGGCCGCGCCCTCTGCGGTGAACAGCGCGCCCTGGAAATCAGTGACCCCGGCCGCCTCCAGCCACATCCACTCTTCCGGCTGCTCGATACCCGCCGCGATTACGTTAATCTCCAGCGCTGAGCAGCAGCGCAGCACCGCGTGTACCACCGCCTGACGTGGGCCGCTGCGGTGAATATTACGCACGATCGAGGCCCCGATGCGTACGCGGTCCGGCTGGACGTGCGCCAGCAGAGACAGCCCGGCGGAGCCGTCACCGAAGTTATCGATAGAGAGGCTGATGCCGGCCTGCTTCAACTGCCGCACCGCTGCGGAAAATGCTTTCAGCTGAGAAATCACCTCCGTCTCGCTGACACCCAGTATGATTTGCTGCGGTACCAGTTTAGCGCTGTCGATGGCGCTGACAATCCGACCAACGGCATCAGGAACGGATACCAGCGTCCCGGGCAGAATACTGAGGTAGAGCATAGTGTCGTCGGGACACGATCTGCCGACTCTTTGCAACGCCTCGGTGACCGCAGCGAGATTATGTACGTACATCTCATCGCCTGAGAGCCCTTCCTGCGCATCATCGGGTATGACCTCAAGGGCCGTGATCTTACGGCCGAGCGGATCGACCACCGGGAGGAAGGTCACGCCCGCCGCGGGCGCTGGTGACCCGTTCTCATCCGGCACAAAGTCCCAGTAGTCAGCGGGCAGAACCTCAAAGTAGTTTTCTTTCTCCCGGGCCTCCACGAAGGTTCGCAGAAACTGCAGGCCACGATCATCATACGTCAGGCGGTACTTAGAGGTGCCGCGGTCAAGCACCGCCTGCAGCACGCTGCCTCGGGGGTGATGGCGCAGATCGAACAGCTCCATGCCGTGGTTGCCGAAGCGCCTCGACGGCGAGTAATCGCGCATCAGCTCAACCACGTTGTGGTGACGCTGGTCGGCGCAGATGCGGCCGTAGGTGTCCAGCACGTCCTGTTCCGGGCCTTCCAGGATCTGGAAGAAGTGCGTGCCGTTAAACAGCAGGATGCCCGTCACCTGGTGGCGGGCGTTGAGCAGCCTTGCCTTTTCCGCCATGCCCGGCAGGATGCTGACGGGCACGTCATCGGCGAGGTGGCTCCGGTAAATTATGGTTGTAAGCATTTCAGGCTCCGAATTGCCGCAGATTGTCACGGGCACGATAGCAGCCGGCCGCGCTTTTTCAAACTGGACCAGTAACGGGCGTGGTGAAATGCAACTTGAATATCGAGGAATGCGTTAAACGGTAATCTGTAACGCGCGCAGGGCCTTTTACTCATAATTATTGAAATAAATTATTACGCATTAAGGTTTTTTCAGAATATCCTCCGGGCACTTTCTTCAATTGTGTTTACAGTGTGACGTGAGGCTGTCATCAACGTGAAACGGAGGTAGTAAATTTGTCTATTCAACACGACGGGAAAGGGCACGTCATTATTGGCGAGGCGGCACTGAGCCTGGCGCTTGGCGTAAAGGAAATAAGCGTGCATTCGCTTATTTCCGAGCTAGGACACATGGCGGAGGCCGACGGCAGCGATAATCGTCTCACTGAAATAGCCGCAGCCAGAATCTGGCTGAAGAGCTTTCACGAGCCGGAGCAGGCCGTCCGGCTCGTGCCGTACCTGCAGACTCTTGTGGGCCTAAGCGACGAGAAGAACTGACGCCAAAGGACGTAGTCCGGCTCTGGCCGGAAGACAACGATGAAGATGACCTCAGCGGTCGCGCTCAGGCGTCTACCGGACGGATAACCTGTCAGGGACGACAACCTCCGCTTATCCCGCGCTTAAATCGCATTAGAAATTAATTCCTCCGTTATATTCAGGCATAAATTGCTCCTTTTATCATGGAAGGATGCCGCCTATGTGGCAGTTTTACTATCTGCTCAGAAAAGATCAGCAGGACCAGCTGCTCATGAAGGGCTGCGTGAGACTTGAGGACAACTCTGAGCGTCATTTTTTGGGCTCGGCCGTGAGCTACCGGCACGCATATCAGATTGCGTCACAGCAGCTGTAGAAAAGGGCCAGCATCTGCCGCCTGTGCGTGGACGAAAACATGACTGAAGCGCGGTACGCCTCGCTTTTGCCGCCCGCGTAGTGAGCGGTTTTTACGCTTAAGTCACAGACCGGATATTTGTTCACCTTCAGGTACCGTTACGCGGCTAAACTTAACGTTACCCGATACCGGGTGAGGGAGGTAACCATTGCTGACAGTAACGAAAAAAATGTGAAGGATGGCAAAGACGCCGACCACAGCAAGCTGCCCGCTGGCAACAAAAAAGACACCAGGGACAGCGATAAGATGAAACAGAAGGGCGTCAAATAGCATGTCTGACCAGCCGATGCCTGACGATGCGACGCCGCTGCCGGACCACGAGCCGGCGCCCAGTCATGAAGACGAGTTGCCGTGCGGCGAAAGAGATACTCCGCCCGATCGGGGCGCCACCCTGCTTATTTAACCGCCTCCGGGCGGTTTTTTTGATGCTTATATCTGCGCGCCGCTTATCGCGATACACTGACTATATCCCCCAATAAGCGGAGCGCCTCTGAAAACCGAAAATGAAATAGAGGAACTGATGCATGAAATCATCGGGCTGGCCATTAGGCAGGTACTGCACAGGGTCGGGGCAGTCAGCCCGCAAGAACTTATCGGCACGCTGTGGCGCCTGAAGGAGTCCGGTACCGATATGGCCATGCGCGAGGCCTGCAGCTTGGCCATCCGGATTTTTGCCGCCAAACTTAACTGAAATAGCCCCGTCACGCAGGTGTTATGAGGCCTGCCCTCAGGCATCGTCCGGCGTGTGACTGACAATAAGCTCCAGCACGCTGCGCAGCACCACCTGTCTCTGCGCGTCACGCTCGTGCTCAAGGTCGCGAATGATGTGGATGATGAGCGTTTTATTGGTCAGCTTTCCGCCTGAGGCCAGAATCGCCTGTATAGCCTCTTCAAGCTCCTGACTTTCAGCCGCCAGCGCGTTGCCGCCGTTCTGCAGGCGGCTGCGGATTGTGATCACTGAGTCGGTATTTTTCATGCTGTGAAGGTCCCTGCCGGAACATCCTGAGCGGATGAAGGCGATAATAGTGTTGACGCGGATTGTTATTATGTGTCCAGCAGCGCTACATCTGCGAAACGTACCCGATGACAGAGAAATTATAGGTTAAAAGGAGCTGTGGTGCGCTTCGTTAATAATGGCGCGCGTATGCAGTCATCTTGCGAAGTCAGGTAAAGTCGGGCGCTCAGCGCCCGCTGACGGAAGCTGTGGTTATCTCATTTTATCTTCATCATCAAACTGCAGGCGAATGATGGCCTCGCCGCCGGCATTGTGAATGTCTGCATCAGACAGCATCCATTTCGCATTTGCACCCCGGCGCACACCAATAGTACGGAAGTCGCGCAGCCAGCTGATGGCATCGCTGATGCGCCGGCTGCGGCTGCTGATTTTCTCTGCTTTAAACATAATGTTCAGCTCTGTCAGGAGAGCGTCAACGGATATTTCCTCTTCACGCACGGCAAGATTGACTGCTGCTTCACCAATAACTGCGTGACCGGTCATGTCTTCGCTGTACAACACGTTTACACCTCGCTTAAAAAAACAATGGAAATAATCTTAACCATATCCCTATTATAGCAAGTTGCGGAGAATAATTTAAACTATTAGCATGTTTGTCGGGTATGGGTTAATAATAAATAGATTGAAACTTTTTGTTTTATTATAAGTTTATGATATTATTCTGATATATCGATATCGTGTGTTTTATCCTGAGGAAATATTTCTCACCGTGACCTGCATCCAGGTCAAAGAGAGTGGAACCTCCAAGCGGAAACACCGTGCATGCTGCGTGTATCAGATTGCGCTAGGGCTTGCCCCTTAGGGTTTCTGCGTTATCATGCTCTGGTGTAGAGAAGCCAAGGATGTCCGGAACGGTTTTACTCCACAACGAGTTTTCTGCAAATAATATCATCATGCACTCCACACCCTCGTTTATTTTCTGCAGAGGATGGATAATGTCCGAAGCGTAAAATTCAACCACTTCCACACTGGCGCTATGCTTAAATATAAATCTGTCTGTTCGCAGTGGTACTTGCAGTAAATCCTGAAAAAACCGAAGAATACAGACGTCACTTTAAGCCGAATATCTTCATTCAAGAGATTTCAAAATGTGGCAGATATGCCATTGTGCAAACCTGTAATGCTCCTAGTGAAGATGGGAATATCCTGTCGGTGATGGATTTGCAGACCAAAACAATTCTGTTTTCTGTTACTCCATCAACAGGCTGGGCCTCTCGCTATAAATTCAAAGTAGAAGACGATGGACGATTACTATCGCTCAGGTGTGAACATCGAGGTACTGGCTGGTTCAGCTACTCGCACTATGGAACATTCAATGATGAATTTGCTTACCTAAAGGCTCGGCTTGAGAAAGGGGATTACAGCCTGAAAATTCTGGCTGCGAGAGAGTGGTTATACTCAAGTGTTGACAAAAAAATGCTCGGATCGTGTTAGGTGTACTAGAGTCGGCAATATCCGAAGGGGCTGATGTGCGGCCTTACTGGGGCTCTATTGCACATCGAATTCGTGGAGAAGCCTTTGAAATTTTAAGTGATCCGGCTAATGCACTATGCGCGTATGAAACAGCCATCAGCCTCAATCCAAAATTGGTGTAATAAAGCAGACTTTCAGCACTTAAGAAGCAATTATCACATAATTAATGTAAGCGTCTCACCTGCACTGTCTTGCGCTTTGTACTATCCGTCGTACCCAGCCGCTAAACTCTGACAGTGAAGGTGATACCTGTTTCTGCTAATCGAATTCAGTGCTCGATATTTTTACTAATATCAATCTAGGCGTGGACTAATCCCGCCTTCTCATTAGCTTTTGAATGGAGATTACAATGGAACTTGTAAAAGAAGCGGAACTGAACAGGCGCGTCTCATGGGGAAGTATCATTGCTGGCGTGGTAACTGTAATTGCAGTATCCCTACTATTGGCTACTCTTGGGTCCAGCCTGGGTTTTTCAATGCTTTCACCTCAGTCTGACGATGTAATCAACGGTGCTGACAAGGCTGTTCTCATATGGTCAGTTATCTCGATAGTACTGAGCCTGGCCTGCGGCGGTTTCGTGGCTGGCAGGCTGGCGGGGGCGGATGGAACCATCCATGGATTTCTATCATGGGCGACATCTCTGCTCGTGGCCTCAGTGTTGGGCTTCGCCGCCGCTGGCGGCATTTTGCACATGGCCGGAAGCGCAATTGGTGCGGCAGCATCTGCCACAGGTACTGCCGTGAGTGGATTGGGCAATGCTGCTGGAAAAGCGTCTGGCACAACAGCAGATATAGCCCAGAACATTGCTGACAGGCTCGGACTGAACACTCAGCTCACGGCCCCACTTGCGAACGGACAGGTACTAGATGCGCTGCGCAAGAGTAATATAAGAGAACTTCAGCCGGAGTTTCTGCAGTCCCAGCTTCAGGCAGCCGGAAGTGATATCGCGAGCTCTGTCAAAGATTTGGCCATTAACCCGGGCAACAGTGACGCCATTATTAACACGTTAAGCGATAAACTGAAGTCACGGGCGGAAGCTGTCAGCAAAGGTGTCGACAGGAATGAGGTAAAAAAAGCGCTGACAGACAATACCAGCCTGTCATCTGAAGAAGCAGACAAGGCCGTTGATAACTTCATTCAGGCCCGTGACAAAACCGTTCAGGAGGTAAGCGAGCGTATGGCTCAGCTCCAGAGTAATCTGAACGATGCGAAAGCGCAGTACGCTGAATTTAAAAAACAGGCAAAAGAGAAAGCTGATGAAGCCGCCAGCGCGGCTGCAAAAATTGCATTATGGTCGTTTTTTGCTCTTCTGTTAGGCGCTGTTGTCAGTTCGCTGGCCGGTTTATGGGGAGTCAATACTCACCCTTCATACCGAAAAATCAGAGCCTGAAAAGAACCGGAAGACATGATCATCACACTGGCATTCCGTTACCTTTTCTGATGTGTGGTTCATCTGCGAATTCACCATAAATAAAAAGGCCTGCGATTAAAGCCGCAGGCCTTTTGTCTGCTGAAAAGTGCAACTGTCCCGGACGTGTCGGGTGCCTCCCGATAGGTCAGAAAAGCCAGAGCCTGACCCGCTTATTGGCTTAGGCTTACGCCCGTTTGTGGCTTAGCCCCACCGCTGAGGGGGGATTCACCGCATAAGAAAAAATAGCACATACTACACGACAGCCTGGCGAATTTTTATTTATAACTGATACTGATGTGTCGTGTTCAGGGAGGCACTTTCATCAATCATTCGCATTTTCTGCCGTAAATCTCCACGGCAGCAGCTCACGTATACGCATTACCGGCCAGTACTGGATATGGGTAAGCACGTAACGCAGCCACGCCTCCGGCTTCACCCCGTTAAGCCGGCATGAGCCGATTAGCGAGAACAGCACCGCTCCCCGCCGGCGTCTGAACCGGCGAACAGCCAGTTTTTCCGGCCCAGGGCAACGCCCCGCAGTGCGTTCTCCGCGATGTTGTTATCTATCTCCACCCAGCCGTTGCTGCATTGGAGGTTTAACGCATCCAACTGCTTCAGCAGGTAGCCGAACGCCTTCGCCGTATCCGAGTGATGCAACAACACCTTCAACTGCCTCTGTACCCAGTCGATCAGCTACTGCATCAGCGGGACGGTCTGCGCTTTCAGGTAGCTATGTCCCCTTCTGGCACTAGGTGGACATTGCTGCGTTCAATATCTGTGCCGATGAACAATGTCTTTTGTATATGCCGTTTTTACGGCATGAAGGTGCCAGATGACGGTACCTACAGCTGTAATGCTGGACGGCACCGGTAGCTGCTAACGCCTCACGAACCCGGATTGAAATCCGCCTTTGTTCACCGTTTCTGATTCACGGGTACGCTTACCAGCGCTTCATCGCTTCCGCGGCGTCTGGCAGACTGTAAAAAGTTATTCTGACCAGAAATCATCATGACACGACTGTCCAACCTGACGCCCGTTGAGAAGAAATTTCTTGACGATGCTGTTGCCGCTGCTGAGAGAGTGTCAGGCAAAGCTGAATCAGCCGAACCGGCAAATTGTCCTGAACAGGGAGCGGGCGCAGATCGAATCGTAGCATCATGCAAACCGTCAGCGGACGCTGCGTCGGTGAGCGCCAAGGCAGAGCTTTTTGTCCAGCACGGCTCTGAACGGAGGGAAAAAAAAGGAGCCCAGTGGCTCCTAAACGTTCTGCTTAATTGTCTTCGTCGTTTTCACCAAGGTGACAGTGATTTTGGCGGGATCACCTTATGAATATGGCATAATCCCGGACTCCGTGCTGAAAAAACTCCGTGATCTGCGGCACAAATTCCGTAGAAAACAGGGTAAAACGCCCGCACGCGCTGAGGGAGTACGACCCGGTGCGATGATTAGTCTTATGTTAAATTTTGACGCTTAAGAACCGTTCATCCGGCCGATATAAATCTTTTGCTAGTGTATCTTTCGGGGTCGAACTAAAAGGTACAAAGATCGAATTTTCGAATGGGGAGATACATATGAGTAAATATTTTCTGGCCTTTTTTTTCGCTCTGTGCACTTTTTCTGTGAGTGCCGGGTATGGAGGGGCTGGCGGTAAAGGTGGAGCCGCTGGTGGTATGGGTAGGCAAGGTAAAGACGGTGCTGACGGCGGAAATGGTTCGGATGGCGGCAGCGCGAGCAACACCTCAGGCAGACCTGGTTGTCCGGGCGGAACAGACCCTGATTCTACTGGTAAATTTTATCTTCCGGGAACGAAACAGGAATGTAATCCGGGCATGCAGGACTCAATGAAAAAACATCAGCCTGTGGTTGTCGGCTTCTGATTCGCAAGAGATGTTATGGTAAATAATCAGGGCAGAGAGGGCGTGTTTATGCGGGAAATTATTGTTGTGCCATACGATGATAAATGGCCTGAGATGTTTGAGGCTGAGAGTTTACTGATAAGGACATTGCTCGGCGGAGTGGTTAAAAGGGTTCATCATATTGGCAGTACGTCAGTGCCAGGTCTCTCAGCAAAGCCTGTAATCGACATACTGCTGGAAGTCTCCGATGTCAATGAACTGGATACATACAACTCAGCAATGGTTCGCGGCGGGTATGTTGCTTGCGGTGAGAACGGTATTACGGGGCGTAGATACTTCACTAAGGGTGGTGATCAGCGTAGTCATCACGTGCACGCGTTTGCAGTCGGAGATATGCAGGTATCAAGATATCTTGCATTCCGTGACTATCTCAAAAAAAACATAGACATTGCAGGTCAGTATGCTGAGGTAAAACACTTGGCAGCATTTCTCAGCAAGAACAATGCTCATCACTATAGCGAGCTCAAAGTGGGTTTTATAGAGCATCATCTACGGCGGGTGCTGGATGTCTGAGAGCTATAAAAAATTTAGTTCGTTGCCGCGATGTTATGGTAAATACCAAATAATTGGGTTATGAGCAGGTCACAATGAAATTTCTCAAGGAAATAACTCTTCACTTTCTTTGGTTTCAGCGACAGGGTGTTTTAATTATGTGAATAAACAACCTCAACCAGAGGGCCAATTAGTATTAGCCCAAAGGCATGATGATGTTTGAGGTTGGCTGCTCACAGTTAGGTATGAAAATGCATTACTCTTTGATAAAATAATGGATGTTGCCGAGAATTACCGTAATAGCTACATATCTTAGGTTGTAGCTAAACACAATGGCTCGACAAAGTCTGACCAAGTATTAAGTGGTTTAAGAAAAACTGCCAATAGCAGCCTAATGCCCCCGCGGTTGGTATATAAAAAATCACGGGGAGCGTGGCGACCATCGTCTATCTCTCTGCGAGACGGGGTTGAGCCTAACTCTTTCGCGGTTAAGTTACGTTTCCACCGATTGCCTGTTTATCCTGCAGGAGTCAGGGGCATAGACCTGAGCGTCTAAGGTGCAGATATGATTTTAATGTAGCCGAATGGGATTAAGCTGGTAGTGACATGGCTAGCCAGGACTGCTAGGGTTTAGATTCTTACGTCTGATCCTAGCAGATATCTGCAAGAATTAGAGTTCTCAAGCGCTGTGACTATGTCACGAGGCTTTTGTTCATTTAGCGCCCGAGAATCAAAAATATCCCTTCAGGTCCCTATACTGCTCGCCGCAGACTCATGACCGAACGGAGTGAACAAATGAGCGAGGAAGCGGAAGATCGCAGATACTAAGATCACTGTTACACACCCGCCTTGAGGATTTCGTCTTGTCTAAACTCTATCGCGTTGCCCTGCCCGGCGATTATGTTTATAACCCCGAAACCTGCCTTTGGGAGCTGTCATTTGATAAACGGCCTGTTGCCGGTGCTCAAGCTGCGTCTCCCGAAGAGGGCGCGACTAAGTACAATGCCGAACGTCAGAAGTTTATGGCCGCCGTTTCGGCTAGCCGTCTGCCTGGTGAGCCTGTTTTCTCGTTCACTGAAATGACTGAATGGGTGGTGGAATATGGCACGGCTGATCAGTGCCAAGCGGTGCTACTCATGTTTGATGCAAAGGACAAAGCTGAATTTGATTTTGCTGTGCGTGAAGGCCTGCGGGTGCTGCCACCTTACCTAGATTTTGTGTACTTTTTTGGTCAGTATACGGATCGTATGTGTGTTCTGGTTTCGCTGCGCGAACGCCTCCGGCTCCGCCTCTCCTGAAGTTTACGCGCCGTAAACTTTGCGATCGCCGGTACAGACTCCGCCTGACACCCATAATTCCCAATGCTTGTTCCCGCGTAACCCTTTGGGTGTATTCCTGTCGCGCCTTCCGGCCTGGCCAACGCCTCACAACCGAACAAAAAATTTGCCCGCCCGTTCACCGTTTGTATTTACGGAGTTTCGCGGTTTTCTGCCGGTTCTCAAGGAGGTGGATATGCAGCTATGTGCTAACATATGCGATTTCGCGAGGTCTGGGCAGTTTTTGCATAAAATCGCATACAGTCGCGTCCGACCGGATGGCAAGATGTGTAATGTACCGGTACAAGCAGAGGCCTCTCCCGGTGCATAACCGTACTTATTCCCTTGGGCTCGACGTGTCTTGTTCTGCGAAGCCGGCGACTGCTGCCGCAGCTCTCTGAGTTCCGGACAAAAAAAGGAGCCAAGAGGCTCCGAAGCGTTTAGCTAAGTTGTCTTCGTTATTTTCACTTCAGCAGAATGGCGGAACATCTGAGGTCTGACCAGGAGAGTATGTCACAATCTGCGGCCGCTTGGGAAAAAAACTTCGATAACTGTGACGCATATTCCGTAGAAGACCGGGAAAAATACCCGTTTGAGCGCCTGTTAGCGATCAACCCATGCCAGCGAATTCCGCTGCTTAACCACACCCCCCCCTTAAAACGTCTCAGCGCGATTCTGCGGGGTTTTACGGGGCGAAGCGAGACCTCTAGCTGCTCAGGGCGCAAAAGCGCGCTGAGGGACGACTGTTGAACCTAAGCAGAGATGTCCGGGTTCAGGCTAAGCTGAGTTGCCCGTTGATTAGGTTAAACGCAGGGTTTAACCGCCAAAAATCTCTTTATTTTGCATGTGTAAATCAGCCAAGGCTTCCAGCAAGTCGTCTTCGTTTATTGCCCGCTGCCGCTTTTTTTACCGGGTCTTTCGTTTTTACTCTTCGGGCCGGTCCTTTCCCCGCAGGTAGGGACTGCGACCGCGTGTTATCTCGCTTGTCCTGCACCAGTTTAGCTACCGCCAACGCATGGCTAAGCCGCTTGTTGTCAACGATCGCACCCTGGTCAACTTCAGACAGCCGGTCATAGGCAGAGTAGGGAAGAACCGAACCGTGGCTTCGCAGTTCAACGCGCCCGTCCGGGTACTGCCAGGCATCCACGTATCTCCCCATCGCGCGGCGGCTGTCATCGTTATCTTCCAGTAACAACAGCATTTTATCGTAGCGGACCGTCAGCGTTTTGGAGATCTTACGCGGTTCGCGCCAGGTAAATATCTGGTTCAGGTTGTCATCAGCATCGAGTGGCCGGTGAACGTCAAAATCATGCCTCGGTGCCTTCGCGAAACGCCGGTTGTAATCGGCCATAAACTCAGCGGCAAAGGCGTTCGCCGCGTCGGGCGTACTGATATCATGCAGCCTGAGCTCCTTGACCAGCCGGTCCTGCAACGTGAGATGCGCACGCTCCACGCGGCCTTTAGCTGAACTGGTGTTGGCGCAGATGCCGGTGATGTTCAGCTCGTTCCTCAGCTTTGCTTCTATAAAGTAAGTGCGGCAAATGCATATTATGTTAAATAATGCCTTTGCTGAGGCATTCACAGTCTTTTTCTGCAAAGGCCTGAGCACCTCTATTGGCAGATTTTTCATTCAGCATGCAAACAAACTCAGTGGCAAAAAATACCGCTCTCTTGCCTGCTTTTCTTCTGACGCCCGCGTTTCATTACGCAGGCGTTCCGCAGCAGCCTCTTCTACAAGTTCACGCGCGTAGTGGTGATTAAGGCGACTCACCAGAAGTGCGCCACCACCAGTCAGTGCGCCGCCTGCCAGGGCAGATATCACCGGCAGCCATATCAGTATTCTGCCAAGTGCATCGTTTGCACCTTTAGCTGCAGCAATAACATCCGACAATTTTTTGCTCCTCTGAGTCATCACGATCCGCCGGCAGAACATTCCAGCGGATGGGCTTAAGGAATGATCAACGCAAGGTTAAAAGCATCGTCTTTGTCTTCGCCTTCTTTCAGTATGAGTGTCTCTCCGGTTTCATATCCGGAGACAACCATGTCCTCAACATCGTCGTTGCCAGTCCGCTTACGCCAGACGTTCTGAGGGGAACGCCAGATCGCGATAACTTCTCCGTTCATGGAAATCAGCTCACGATGGTGGGGGGAATGTTCCTTTAACCACATTTTCTTATACGAACCGGGTACGCGGGTAAGGTATGCATAGATACAGAGAAGACTGCTGAAGCTGTTGGTTGCTGCTCCACATCCGGTTTTACAGGCACTGCATTTCCATGAGTTATTATTTGCACTCATATAATCTCCTTATTGAATTTAACATCCGTGTTTAATGCCAGGGTTACAGTAACTCCTGTAATGCTCACCGTCACACCATGTGACACAGTGAGACTATATCTCTACTAACGATACCGCGTGCAATTACCAGAAACCCGCCCGTGCGGCTTCCGGATTATTCCACATATGGATATTTACGGAAATCTTGCGGGAGGTTTTTGACGGGTTGGGTGATAAAACAGAGGCGGTTTCTGACGTAGGCGTTCACAGTAACCTGCTGTAATTATAGTACATCCTGATTTTCTGTTTCACTAATTTGCTAAAAAATCATTATTGAAAACAAAGCAAAAAATAATTTTATTATTGCCGATTAAGCAATTTTACTTCAAATAAATCACGAAGGTCATCACTTCCTGTCAGGTCTGATTGATAATGCAAGAAAGGATCAAATAAATCTTATCGGGATGGCACAACCAGAATGAAAAGTGAGCTAGGATGGAAAGGCTCAAAAATTCAAGGATAAGGAGAAAAAATGGCTCAACTCATGATCCGGGGCGTAAGAAGCTACGCACCTGACCGGGATATCTGCTTTGATCTAAGCAGTAAGGTGACACTCATCTATGGCCAGAACGGCTCGGGGAAATCCACTGTGTCAGGCTATTTTTATGACCGGCAGGCGGATAAATACCGGCACTGTGCCTTTGAGAGCCCGCACATCAGCCATTTTCAGGTCTTTAATCAGGAATATATTGATAGTAAATTCGCCCGCGCGGACTATCAGCCCGGAATCTTCACTCTCAGTGAAGCCAATCAGGAAAGCCAGGATAAAATAAATAGTAATAATAAAGAAAGAACGAAACTGAGTGCCCGACTGGAGAAACTTAACGAGGAGATTGCACAAAAAGAAGGAATGAAAGCAACGATCGTCGACCACTGTGCCAGGGATATTTTCAACCGGACTGTCAATGACAGAAAAACCCTCAGCGATTTCCTTGATGGCGCTAAAATTAAAAGATCGTTTTACGAACGCATGGTTGCAACACCACTTTCAGAGGTGCGTACCACAGCTGAGGAGCTGACTGATAAATGGCGGATGTTAAGTCAAAGCGAAGGAACGCTTGTCGGAGAAATTAATATTCCACGAACAACTGTCTTAACGAACGAAATAATAAAACTGATGCAAGAACCTGTTATGGCTGCAAGCAGCACGCAATTCTCTGCACTTATTCAGAAAATTGGTAATGCAGACTGGGTGCGCCAGGGGCAGCATTATATACACAACGATGTTTGCCCGTTCTGCCAGCAGTCCTTTGATGTCATGGCCTTTTCGCGCGAACTCACTCAAATGTTCGATGAGTCTTATCAGACATCTCTTAGGGCGCTGAGCCGGACAGCTGAAGGACTGGCTCAGGACTGTGATGTCATGGCCGAATTTGAACACCGCGTTGCAACCCATTCTTTCGTTGATGAGGGAAGTCAGATTTTATCTCTGGTGAAAGCGGTAAATAAAGGCTTTCAGATATTGTTACAGCAACTCTTTAATAAAATTAAAGAACCTTCTCTGAAGGTACAACCTGAGAACCTTCAGGAACCACTGTTCCTACTACAGAATGAAGTGGACGCGTTCAATGCCCGGGTACGGGAAAATAACCGACTGGCTGAAAACTTCACCCAAGAAAAACAGTCCCTGTACGCCGATATCATGGCGCATCTCAGAGGGATCTGCGAAGAGTTCTTTACCGAACGTGACAGGCAGCTTGGCGAGCTACAGAAGGAAATTAACAGTAGATTGCACGATCGCAGGAACCTCGAATCGAGCAAGAAGCAGTTGGATGACGAGACGAATGCGCTGACCGGACAACTATCCGATATACAACCCACCATTGACAGTATCAACGTGAATCTCAGGCTACTGGGGATCACCGGCTTTGAAATCATCTGCCATGATGCTGAGATGAAACTATACCGTCTGCGCCGGGGAAGCGAACCTGAAAAGGCGGAAGTATTCAAATCCCTCAGTGAGGGTGAGAAAACAATGGTTTCTTTCCTTTATTTCATAGAATCATGCTCCGGCAGTCTCACCCCTGAATCCATTCATCCGGAGAATAAACTTATTGTTATTGACGATCCAATTTCCAGTCTGTCACATAACTATATCTATGAAGTCGCAGCACTCATTAAACGGAAAATAATCAAGCCCGGCGCAGCGAGACATGTAGTGATACTGACTCATAATATGTTTTTCTTCCAGGAAATGCTGTTAAACAGCGGTCGCCTGCAGGATAACAGGGAGGCACCGGTGAACTGGTCTCTTCTTCGAATTATTAAGTCTGACTACAGTTCCTGCGAGAAGCTCTCCATGCACGAGATGCTCAATGAATATCAGGCGTTATGGCAGACGCTGAAAGACGTCAGGGATGGAAAAACCCAGCCTATTATGCTTTTTAATACGATGAGGAATATTCTTGAGTACTATTTCAGTTTTGCCTGCAAAACTGAAAAACTTAAAGAAGCTCTGGAGTCGCTGGCTAGCGAACACAGCGATGCCGGAGAATATGATTCATTTTACCGTGCTATCAACCGGCACTCTCATTCGGATGGCCGAAATCTCTTTTCTACAGGGGTCATCGATAAGGAACGTTATCTGAGTATGTTCAGAAAAGTATTCACTCAGACACAAGACGATGATCACTATCTTGCCATGATGGGGGAATCGACAGGCCTGCCGGAAACAGTGTAGTAAACAAGCAGTATCGTCACCTGCGGGTACCGTTCACTTAACGCGTCGGGAGCGAGCGCATGTGCTTACGCACATGCTCAACGCGCCCGAAACGAAAACGTGTATACCGTATAACGGGTACAATTTTCGGTTTCATGGCGGGTTTCCTTTTACAGTCCGGCTACTGCCGGAAGTCCCTGTAACCATTTACAGGCGGTAAAAAGCGCAGAGGGGAACACCCGAGGTGACGACAGCTTATTATAAACACCGTTTCGGTTTGAGGTAAATCATTTCCACATTTGTAAGAGGTAAAAGTAGAACTCCCGTTCCCGGAACTAACAGCAATGCGTATCAAGCCTTTTATAACCAAATCTAAGGAAAGCCTGAGTTCATGCTTTCAACGGTCGTCTGTACTCCAGTTACCTTGATAGCAACCGAGCATGAGATTTCCGGCTTTTAACAAACGGTAAACTGCTCTCCATAGCAGTAGCTGAGACATTTTCGCATGCATCCGCCGAAAGGCCCGTATGAAAAAGAACAGCTGACAGGGTTAAATCCTGATAACAGATCGGGGCCGGGGGAAACGTTATGCTGGATGTAGCTATACCGGCTTGAAGGTCCCATGGGCTTCTTTGGTAGGAGAGAATACTTTACTTACAGCGCTCTGTATGAATCAGCGAGACGCAGGATAATGCTATTTTTTTTTATAAAATTGTTCGCTCAAAGCAGCCCATCGTTAAGTTCTTGTCATGCTTTTACCGCTCACCTATTCTCAACTCTTCTTTGAAAAGCGAAAAAGGAAAATCCATGAAAAAGACGATCATTGCTGCAGCGGCTTGTCTGTCGCTCTTATCCGGCGTGGCCATCGCGGCCCCGGGTGATAATCTTGCCAGCGTAGCGGATGCGCACTTTTCAAAAGGCAGCAACGGCATTACCTACGTTGACGGGATTGTCACAAATACCACGGACCACACCCTCAGCATGCAGAGCGTCAAGATCAACCTGCTCAAAGACGGCATTGTTGTGGGTGATACCATTGGGCTGGGTCAGAACATCGAGGCTGGTCAGAGGTGGAAGCTCCATGCGCCGGTAAATGCCAGTGAGACTCCGGACAGCTTCAAAGTAACGGAGGTGCTGCAGCTGCCTCACTAACAGTAAACATCTGGCCTACCCGGTGAGGACTGGCCAGCGACTCAATTATAACGTTTTTACTTGCGGCTTGTTTGTTCTATCAGAGACACAGCCTGTATCAGGAATGCCAGGGTTCAAAGGAGCCGGATCGACTATCACGCTGTCACCAGGTATTTTCAGAGAGGTAGCCTTTTTCTGGCCCTGAATTTCAACGGATACCGAATTCCCCAGGTTTGAGAATGACAGGGTGACGTGTTCAAACAGAGCGTATCCCTGGGGTACTTTGCATCCAGATGACACGGGTAAATGGCGCTGCAGTACGTCAGACCAAGGCGATTTGACGTAAAGAGAGACGTTTTCCTGCCTTACAGACAGAATCTTCATTGTTGTATCTGCTACAGGGCTGATAAAACCTAGCAGAAACGAATACAGAACTACAGAAAAGGAGAAATACAGTAAAATGCTCCTTAGGTCTTGGGCGTTCTTTGCGAAACGTTCGGTTTTTGCAGGTGTAAAACCGAAGGGGATCGAGTTCCTATATAATTTTACCATCATAAGTACAAGCATGATAATGACCGGCCATAATAATAAAGAGCCTGATATGATGAAAATCCATTCACGTTTTCCTCTAATGAAAAGCATGATGCAAATAAACACCCAGAGTACGGGAGTTAAATAAATTACAGTATCGAAAACGGGTATATACTCTTTGAAAATAATTCTAAGATTCTTCATGCCTTGGGGCTCATTTTCAGAAGGCACTGATCTGATAACTACTCTCCTTATTAAATCCAGAATGCAACATGCCATTGCAGCATAAAAAATTACTCCCATCAATATAATCCCGCCAGATATGGCAGATATGAAAATCAACCATATTCCATCGCCAAGAGAGAGGTTGTCCGGCATAGCACTATGAACGACGCTGTAATAGAGAAGTATGAAGCCACCCAGTATAAGTGCAATTTTAGCTGGGCTTGGTGTGTGCTTTTCTAAGTAGGATATAATGCTCATGTATTCATCCGTGTTTACTGTTTTTAAAATTAACCATGCTATAATTTATTCTGCAAGAAGCAAGTTTCTTCAGAATATAAACTATGAGCCAGGTTTAAAATGTCAAAATTAAAGAAGCCGCGCAAGAAAAAAACGCCACAAAAAAAGTCAAAGTTGATCGGAGATGGCTCACGGGCATTTACTATTCCATCTGAATGGTCCTTACTCTGTGAGTCGCTCCTGGAAGATGCAACAGAGGAAATTGAGTCTGTATATTCTTTTACGCAGCTTACCCAGGATCCACATATCCTTTTAGACAATGCCGCTGACAGACTTCTCAAACATATTAGGTTGACCGACGCCTTTCCCGGATTTGATCTGGATGCTGCCCGCACGATGATATGTGGACACATGATGCAAAGGTTAGGTCAACATGCCACTGAAGAACTCGTTAATGCTGTGATTTTTGACATGGACCCAGAGGTTCCCCACAAGCCTGAACCCTGGCCCTCTGAAGGCCTGGTGTCAGAGTGATATTACAGAACTGAGACATTTCGTTCCCTGAAGTCTGAAATCAACACACAGATTGTTTCTGTATGCCGCTTTAGCGGCATGAAGGTGCCAGATGACGCTGCATATGGTTCAGCTGCTGAACGGCACCGGTAGCCCGGCGCAGCCGGTTCCTGACGTATATATCCTGCCACCCCCACCCATTCCTGCAAAGCCATACGGACTTTCAGCCTCACAGAACGGTCTGTGCGCCGTCGGAGTGGTCCCGGCAAGGCAAAGCCGCAGCCGGGGCGTATCTCCGCGTTAGCGGGCCATTGGGGCCGCTTACGGGCGTGTTGCACAATCTCCCAGCAAAACGGCATAAGGCACAGACCAGAGTAGTTACACCATTCATAAATACTTTCACAAACCCCCCGCTTCGCGGGCAGGGCGGGCCGCCTTTCAGGGTGGACGTTGTCTCGATCGGTCATGATTCAGCGCGGGTCTCGGTTGAGAGGGGCTTTGTGGGGGCTGGAACGGGCTGGGGTTACGGGGATTGTTTCTGTGTGTTGTAACTACATTGAAGCACCCTGCCCGCCGCTTGCCGGCGGGTGCTATCTCAGATTCTGAGCGGCGCGGACGTTTACGGCCGCTGCGAGCGAAGGCCTTAACTTATCCACAGTTTTTCGTGGATGAATAACTTCTATTATTTATTGAATATTTCTTACTGACCGAAGGTCAGGAATATTTTGCAGATAACTGCGAGGATGTGTGCAGATAAGACGGGGTCTGGTTTGCAGATAAGTCTGAATAAAAATCCCAGCCGCACGAAAATCCCTGGCGTAGTCCGGTGGATTACGTTGTCTCTGTTCTTTTTTTGTACGGAATTGCAGCGGATTTTTCAGACGCACAAACGCCGCTACCGCCAGTCAAGGCGGTAAAATACAAGCGCAGGCTCAGTGTCTGGTTGGCGGATCGTTCCCGAGGCCGAGCTTCATCTGGTTCAGGAACTGCCAGCATTTACGATTAAACGCGTCGATGTCCATGCGCTCCAGTTCGAGCGCAGGCGTATTGCGCTGGACATACTTTCCAGCCTCCATCAGGCGTTCGCCCACCGGCTTGCCGGCGAGACGCTCCCGACACTTGGCCATCGCCAGGCGGGTCCTTCGTTTTTTATTGGTTCTAATGCGCCCTTGCTCAATGTGACGCTCTCTGGCGGCGCGCATATAGGCCTGTGTGCCCGGCTCAAAGTAACCGTCGGACTCTTCCAGCTGGCGGGCCAGGCGCTCGCTGAGAAACTTGTCCATCTTTGCGCCGGCAACCTGCCAGAAGGTGTCGGTCAGGATAATGACGCGGGTATAAAAGAGTTTGCTTTCGTGGTCCCACTTCGTCGGCACATCTTCAATCAGCCCGAATACTTTCAGCAGGTCGAGTACCCGGGAAACGCGAGACGCCGTCACTTCCGTTTCCGGAATGACCTTACCGGCGTAATCTTTCGGGCTGAGCGCTTCGGCAATCTTTGTTACGTTGCTGCTGACGATGGAGTGGCTCAAACTGGCGCGCGTAAACAGGAATACGATGAGGACATCCATCAAGTCCCGCGTCCCTTTTCGTAACCCGCGTTTACGTCCGCCCATTTTATGAAAATGTACAAAGAAAGGATGACTGGTAAAGCTGCGGCGTATCGTTATTTTGCCGGTTTTCTTATCGATATAAGTGTAGACCCTGAACAAATGGCCCAGTTCACCCGGCATTTTTTCATAAGCCATGTCCGGCACCCAGGGAGAGTGCGGGCATTTGCAGACGGTCGAATGCTCGCCGCGCCCGCGCCGGTCAACCTGGGCGCTGGGTGGAGAAGTGAGTTGGAAATCAGTCATATCTGCCCACCGGGTTCACCGGCAGACAGGCATAATTCAGCGGGGATTGAGTTTCCGCAGTCATGGACCTATACTCCCCCTGTGCCTTCACTGTTTGTGAAAGCGCAGGTTGTGGGGCCCTGGTAATCTTCGCGTCGCCAAACATGAGAGATTGCCGGGGCTTTGTTTTATCTGAATTCCGGCATTTACCGTCCTTCAGCTCCCTGCCACCTTCTGGTGTGGCCCACCTGACATATAATTTTCGCTAACTTATCACCAATTTTACAGTTGCACAACGCACGCGCCCACTCACTCAATTGACCCTGCAGTGTCTTCAGCGATAATTCGCTCTAAGACTTCCGTCAGAAAATCAGACTGAGTGATCCCCCTGCGCTCGCAAATGTCATCCATATAAGCTTTCTGCGCATGAGGAATGTAGGTTTTAATCTCACTGTGGGTCAGCTTTTTCCTGGCAGCAGAAGAGCGTTTCCGCTCTGCGTTTGTCAGAGGTGGCAGCCCCTGCTGACGCCGTGTTCGCGGCTTTTTCGGCTTGTCTTCTGATGACATATGCTCTTCCCGGAAATAGAATTTCCCGCAGAATAACACAGTGTTAAGTGAAACTTCGTCTGTAAAAACTGTTTCACATTACGCCGCTGGCCATTAGCGTAAAACGTAAAGATTTGTCAGCATGTAAAGTTATGAAATCAGCCAGACGGGCTGGAGTTCCGGCCACTTTCCCAGAGGATTTCCCAGTGCGTCAGATATCGATCGGCCAGCGCCGGCATGACCTAGATCACTAGCACGTTTTCAGTATTCCTGACCTCTGCCGACTGCTAGTAGTTAAAACTTCCGGTCTCAACCGCCTGCCGATCTGTAATGATAAATTTGTCGTGCATCGCCGACCAGGTGTTGCTGATCCTCACATAAATCTTATGAATCGAAACTAAATCGAGTGCCTTATGGTTGCGTGCATCTGCGTTTGCATGCGCATCAAGCACCATCCTGACATCCAGACTTCGTACCTGAGCGATTTTTGGGGAGTTAAAACTTTATCCGGCAATGCGGATATGATACTGAGCGGTGTTGATGACACCGCTCACCAGCATTTCTACCATACCTTCCGGCACCAGATCCTGAACCCCAGCAGAAAAGGCTCAGGCAAAGCCACGCCGCTGTAGACCAGCGATATTTAGAATTTAAACATAGGGTTTCTTTTGGCGGTCAGTTTGGATATCTATCAAATGTCTGCTATGTGAAATAAGGGCTGACTGAACCATCGCCAGCGGCTAAACAGGAAACAAAACGGTCTCATACCGTTGGATAATCCCGAGGGCAGGAGACCGTTCAGAAACGTATTGAAAAGTCTTGTACTACTAAGTATCTGGAAAACGGCGATGGTACGAATTACAGGACTTACAGATCGTTCGGATATCTAATGAGACTGCTTCATAATCTATAATCAAGGTGTTACATGCAGTCATGAAGAAATAGTTAGTGCCCTGCAACAATTTTGTGACTAGCAGCCTGACATATAATCTATGTAAGTAAAGCCAGCTGTGTGGCAGAAGAGGAAGTTCGATTTTTGTACGGATCCTTAGAGCGTCATTTTCTCCTTCCAAAAAAATTTTTTGAATAAAGTTGATAAACTGATTCCCTACCCAAGCATCAGAAAGGCAGAGCACGATGTTTCACGACCGTTTTCATTACCAGCGTTGAGGTAAGCCGCTGCACGCCTGACAAACCGGAGAGTTTTTCATCATATAGCGCCTGAAAAGCCTGTAGATCCCGGGTGATAACGTTGAGCAGATAATCCGGATCGCCAAACAGTCGCTGCGCCTGGATAATTTGCGGAATCTCTTTTACTGCCGCCTCAAAGGCGCTGACGGCCTGACGGTCTCCCTCGCGCAGGGTGACGAAGACTATGGCTGAAAAGTTAAGCCCTAATTTGGCCGGTTCCAGATGCGCCCGGTAGCCGCTAATCACCCCATCCTCTTCAAGCGATCTGACCCGACGCTGGCAGGATGACAGGCTTATCCCCACCCGCTCCGCCAGGTCAGTCAGTGAAACTCGCCCATCCTGCTGAAGCTCTGCAAGAATATTGCAGTCAGTTCTGTCCATTCCTGAAAACCTCCCAAATTATCTCTATTTCAATGCGGCAAATGAAAGCACATTCCACATCCAAAGAGATATTCTTTCTTCAACTATTTAACGTATTCATCAGGTAAAGGTTTCCCTATATGCAGGCTTCAGACAATGATAAACGTCCAGTCAGGGACAGGGCCAACGAGGATAACAACACATGTCACTGAGTATGTTCGCCGCGTTCTGGGCTGTTTCCGTGCTTTTCGTCATTACGCCTGGGGCCGACTGGGCTTACGCCATTTCAGCCGGTATCCGGGGACGCCGGGTTGTGCCAGCGGTCGCCGGTATGCTGAGCGGCCATCTTGTTGCAACGCTCATAGTGGCAGCGGGGGTCGGTTCAGTCATTAAAGGCGTGCCGGGTGTAATGACATTCCTGACCGTAGCCGGGGCTGGCTATCTGTTCTGGCTCGGCCTTGGCGTGCTGCGGCACCCTTCATCCACAGCGCTGCAAAATGAAGATGCCGGTTCCAGAATGAAGTGGGCGCTCAAGGGCTTTTGTATCAGCGGGCTGAATCCGAAGGTCTTTCTGCTGTTTCTGGCGCTGTCGCCCCAGTTCACTGACGCTCATGCTGCCTGGCCGCTGCCGCTGCAGATGATCGCGTTGGGTCTGGTGCATGTGATCAGCTGCGGCGTGGTCTACCTGCTTGTGGGGTATGGCTCCGGCACTGCGCTTCGGACGCGACCGCGCGCAGCGCAGAATGTCAGCCGTATTTCGGGCAGCTTGATGATCATTATTGCGACCCTGCTACTGGCAGAGCAGTTTCTCTGACGCATGGCCATACGGACTTACAACGACTCATCATACAGCAGGGACTCTATGAATAGATTCAACATCAGGGAAACGTCAGCTTTGGGTTTTATGGTTTCCTACGGACCGAACAATACAATTAGCGTTGCGAAAGCCGGTATTATTTCGCCCGCAACATCCTTCATGAACGTAACGAATTAGCAGAGAACTCTATGTCATCAGTCACACTGACACATCTGAAAAACCTCAAGCAGCGCGGCGAGAAAATCACCATGCTCACCTGCTACGATGCCACGTTTGCACACGAGCTGAGCACGGCAGGCGTTGAGATGCTTCTTATTGGCGATACGCTAGGAATGATCCTGCAGGGCCATGACAGCACCCTCCCGGTCAGGTTGGAAGATATGGTTTATCACACGGCCTGCGTAAAACGCGGAAACAGTGGCGGTTTCATTATCGCCGACCTTTCATTCATGACCTGTTACTCGCCTGAGCAGGCACTGCACAGCTCCGCGCAGTTAATGCAGGCTGGTGCGCAGATGGTCAAGATCGAAGGTGGAGAATGGCTGTGCGACACAGTGCGTCAGTTAACGCGCAACGGTATACCGGTTTGTGCCCATATTGGACTCACCCCTCAGTCGGTTAATGTCTTTGGCGGTTTCAAAGTACAGGGGCGTGACAGCCATCAGGCAGCCGCTCTAATCGACACCGCGAAAAAGCTTCAAGACGCCGGTGCGGCAATGGTGCTGGTTGAAGCCGTCCCTGCCTCACTGGGCAGAGCCCTGAGCGAAGTTGTATCCGTACCAGTAATCGGCATCGGTGCTGGCCCGGATACAGATGGCCAGGTTTTGGTGCTGCACGATATGCTTGGCCTGAGCATCACAGGACGGGCTCCGAAATTCGTCAAAAATTTTATGAAAGGGCAGGATGACATCCAGGGCGCATTAAAAAGCTACATTGCCGCAGTCAAAGACGGCAGCTTTCCGGCTGCGGAGCACTGCTACTCAGAATAAGTTACAGAGGCAGCCGCTAATGTTAGCGGCTGCCTCTGTAATCTGATTAAAGCAACAAATCACCGAGAGCCAATGCTCGCTCTTGCAGGCCCCATAGCCCTCCTGGCGGGTTGCTTAGTGCTACCTCAACATTGCTGTACATCAATCAAAGGGGAGTAAGTCAAGAGATACCTCTCTAAAGAGCACTCTTATGTGATCTCCCAGAAAACCCCTGTAATCGTTACAATCTCTAATCTTCTTTTTGTGATAACAGAGCTAAAACGCTTCGTTTGAGTTTTTCCGCATCGCCTTCCTGTTCTGGATGATTAAATTTAACAAGTGGAGCTGAACTCTTCTCTTCTTCATATGAATTTATAAGCAAATCAGGCTCACCACCGATCTTGATTATCACTGAAGATAGTACAGAGATGGCAACCTTTGATGCATAAAGATCGAAGCGTAACTCACCTATAGTCTTTTCAAGGTTATCAATACGTTCTTTTACATCAGCCATATGTTCTCCTGATTGTTTGGATAAGTCGGCATTCAAATTTAACCAACATCTTTTTAATTCTAGTCCATATAAATAAAACCACCTCAAAGGCCGACGTTTTTGCGTCTTAGCAGCAACAACGTCAGATGTAACAGATGATGACTTGATCACTCCATCTCAGCCAGAAAGATTACACTTCTCAATTTAGGATATACACGTCGATAATACTTTGCGGCGCAAATCAGTACAGCAATACTCTCAAAGAACATAACTTAACCACTTAAATTATTTACGGAAAAAGGTAAAGCTGTAAGTTATTTCCTATATACCAGTTTCGTTATCACTGAAGACACTGGTGATGATCTTGAAGAAAAATAGACTCTTGATGGTATAGTTATATTTCATTTTAAAGCATGACTAAAATCGCGGTCTGTTAACACGAGGAATTTAATTTAACTGCGTAGTGGCTTAACAAGTTTAAGTAAAATTTTTTTAAAATAAGATACTATTATCCTTTTTTAAAAAATAACTCACGGATGAAGCTGAGCATTATTTTCCTGAAAACGTCATGAGTTCCCTCCATACCTTCACTCATTCTACGTGGTTCTGATTTCGAAATGTAATTAAAGCCAGGGGATTAATGTTTTTCACTATAAAGCATGCACATTGCTTCCCGACATTTGTTACGTTTAAAGATATCGTCTGCGATCACGCTTTTACTGTATAGCGCAAGCAAAATATCATTAGTCTGTAAGGAGTCCATGCTGAGTAAAAGTTCAGCAACGACCTCTCTTATTAACAACCATGTTCCCTCCTGAGCAATCCCTTTAGATAGATTGATAGTAACCATTATTTATCCTGTCTTGATAATCAGCGAAGTATCAAAATGAAAATTTGATCACCCTTCCCCGGAATTATCCGGGGAGTTAGATGGCACAGATTTACTAAAAGAAGGAAACTACTGCTCAATAGTAGTTTCCTTCCCTCTTCTACTAATTCTCCCGCCTTTCCTGCCGGCTTCTGCTGCCCGCTCGGGATTATTTTTGAAGTTCCCGCCACTTAATGCCCCACCCTTTTTACCCGCAACGCGAGCACGCTCAGTATCTTCCGCAAAATTACCCGATCCACCTCGTCGATGTGTCATGGTTTACCTCTTCCATTTAATGGTACATTTTATAAAATTTTCACATTCATACAGAATGGATTAAATTCAGCGTAAAGCAATATTTGAAATGCATGTTTAATGGGCGTGAATTGAGAAAAAACAGCATTCACACGTGGCAGATACTTATAACTCTATGCTTTTATGGTATAAAAAATAAAATGCTGTACAAAATCAAAGGCACTGTATAAGTTTAAACCAATTCACTGATTTGTGACTCACTTCACATTTACACGCAGAAGATAATTTACTTAATATTGAAATGTAAATATTACATAATTATTTCTCTACCAACGACATGTAAAAAAAGAAACCACGTGTGATAGGGGATCTAAGGTCAAATTTATCTAAATCCCCATGACATCACCTATCCCGTTCGAGACAAACCTATCCTTATGAAATATGATATTACATCAAGAACCTATATGTAAAAAAACAACCCTCTAATAAATCGCCGCCACCATAAATTTACACAATATAATTTACATAATTAAATCAATGAGTTAATAACAATTCTAACTATCCTCCACCCTGTAACTAGCTGATTTTTAATATCATCATATATAACGGCATCGCTTGCATAGTTTACAACATCGATTAATCTTAATCATTCAATACGCACATGACGTCAGAACCCTATCATGTAATTTCATAACATGAAGAGGAAAAATTATGGCTGAGCATAGAGGCGGTTCAGGAAATTTCTCAGAAGACAAGAAAAAAGCATCTGATGCAGGTAAAAAAGGCGGGCAGCACAGCGGCGGTAATTTCAAAAACGACCGAGAAAAAGCATCCGAAGCAGGAAAAAAAGGCGGGCACAATAGCCATAAAAATTCCTGATCTGCATATATTAAGGGACTCTACTTAGTCGCAGAGCACGGATGCTCACGAGCTTCCATTCCACTTATTTCATTGAAGGTCTATTTTAAATATTATCTATACCAAAGGAAGGATTACCTCTCAGGTAATTAATGAGTAAGCCTTAGTCACACTGTATTATTACACTCTCATGTCACGACAGGTCTATGTAATATGCGTAAGCATGGGTCTGATTTTATTATAATTACCGATATAGATTGTCATATCGATATCTTTTCATTTGGACATTTCAAACCCACAATCCACTATGCACCCAGTTAAGAAAAGGCCAGCATTTTAACTGTCCCAACAGCTTTCCGCTAAGACGGGGTGCTATATATCCATCACTTAATAATATTTTCCGGGTTCATACCCACGACTTCTCACTGTTAAGCAGATTATTTACGCAATTAAAAAATCGTTAACGTTTATTGTTGCCCTCAAGGGGCCAATGCCAGTCTTTGACTTCGGGCATATCTTCGCCGTACTCGCGCACGTAACGGTGATGTTCATCTAGCCGTTCCTGCAACTCATCAAGCAACTCAGCGTGCTGTTCTGCCAGACCGGGGACCCGAAGAATAGCTGCCTGGGCCAGATGATAGCGATCAAGTTCGTTCAGTACCGTCATATCAAAAGGCGTGGTGGTGGTGCCTTCTTCATTAAAGCCATGCACATGAATGTTGTCATGATTGTTACGCTGATAAGTCAAACGGTGAATGAGACTCGGGTATCCGTGAAAAGCGAAAATAACCGGTTTATTTTGCGTAAAGAGCGCGTCAAACTCAGCTTCAGATTTACCGTGCGGATGCTGCTCTTTGGTCTGAAGGGCCAGTAAATCGACGACATTCACCACACGAATTCGCAACTCAGGCAGATAACCACGCAGCAGATCGACGGCAGCCAGCGTTTCCAGAGTAGGCACATCTCCTGCACAGGCCATCACCACGTCCGGTTCACCCGAATGACTGGCCCATCGCCACTCCCCCATACCCGATTCACAATGGGCAATAGCATCGGACAATGAAAGCCACTGCGGTGCGGGTTGCTTACCGGCGACAATAACATTAATGCGATCCCAGGTGCGAAGGCAGTGATCGCCTACCCAGAGCAGCGTATTTGCATCTGGCGGCAGGTAGATACGCACGATGTCAGCCTTTTTATTGGCAACATGGTCGAGAAACCCTGGGTCCTGATGGCTGTAACCATTATGATCCTGACGCCATACATGGGAAGAGAGAAGATAATTCAGCGATGAGACAGGCTTACGCCAACTGAGTTGTCGGCTCACCTTCAGCCATTTAGCATACTGATTGAACATCGAATCGACAATATGGATAAAGGCTTCATAACAGTTAAACAGACCATGTCGTCCTGTGAGCAGATAGCCTTCAAGCCAACCCTGGCACTGATGTTCACTGAGAATTTCCATCACTCTTCCATCACGCGCGAGTTGTTCATCATAGTCTTTCAAGGGAGCCATCCAGGTGCGACTGGTAACGTCAAACACGGGTGATAGCCGGTTTGATGCCGTTTCGTCAGGACCAAACAGGCGAAAATTATGCGGATTGAGCAGGAAAACCTTACTCAGGTAGCGGCCAAACTCCTCCGTTGCTTGTCCGGTTAAACTACCCGGTTCCCCGGTTTCAAGCGCAAATTTCTCTATGTCTGGCGTAACGAGCTCCTGTCTCAATCGCCCACCGTTGGCAAAAGGCGTTGCACTCATCCGTTTGTCACCTGCAGGAGCCAATGCCTTTAACTCGGGCATCAACTCACCGCGTTTATCAAAGAGATTCTCGGGTTGATAACTACGCATCCAGTTCTCAAGGATGGCGCGATGATCGTCATTATCGCGACAGGCGGAGACTGGCACCTGGTGAGCACGCCAGAAATCTGCGACTTTTTGACCATCCACCATGTCGGGGCCGGTCCAGCCTTTGGGGCTACGCAGCACAATCATCGGCCATTTCGGTATCAGATCCGGTGCAGTACCGCTGCGAACTTGCTGCTGGAAATCCGCAATTCTGTTAAAAGCATAATCCAGGGTGTCAGCCATTTTTTTATGCATCTCAGCAGGCTCACTGCCACAGACGAACAGTGGTTCATAACCATAGCCGCTGAATAACTTACGCAAGTCCTCGTCACTGCTACGTGCCAGTATGGTAGGGCTGGCAATTTTATAGCCGTTTAGGTGCAAAACAGGCAACACGGCTCCATCACGCCGGGCATTGAGGAATTTTATACCCTGCCAGCTTGCTGCAAGTGGGCCGGTTTCCGATTCCCCATCCCCTATTACGCAGGGCACGATCAATTCAGGGTTATCAAAGGCGGCACCGAAAGCATGAGAAAGTGAATAGCCGAGCTCCCCGCCTTCATTAATCGATCCTGGCGTTTCAGGAGCTGCATGGCTAGGGATCCCCCCCGGGAAAGAGAACTGCTTGAACAAACGCTGCATACCCGTTTCGTCAGAACTGACGTGGGGATAAATTTCGCTATAGCTGCCTTCCAGCCAACTGTTTGCCACCATACCGGGTCCGCCGTGGCCAGGTCCGCAAACATACAGCAGATTGAGATCCCGCTGACGAATGATGCGATTGAGGTGTGCGTAGATAAAGTTCAGGCCGGGCGTTGTTCCCCAATGCCCTAATAAACGCGGTTTGATATGGTGAGGTTCAAGAGGCTGATGTAGTAGAGGATTGTCCATCAGATAAATCTGGCCTACGGAAAGATAATTGGCTGCACGCCAGTATCTGTCCAGTAATGTTAATTCAACGGACAACGTCGCATTACTCATAGTCCTTCCTCAGCAAACTGCAGATAATTAACCCTAATAGAGAATGGGCAAAGTTGCTAGCTGTGAGGACATTCTACATCATTAGCTACTTACTCCTTTAGGAAGACACGAGAAATCACCAAGCCTTTGAAAGGATTGATTTATATAAAATGCCTCTGCAACCTTATATCGTTACCGGTTGACAGGAATTTTTTTGTTTTTAAGTTTCTCATTTTTATCGTCCGGCTTATTTTCATGACAAGCGACCATACGCTTCGGTTCATTACTGAAAGTAAAAATACCTATTTTAGCAGGCCCGCCAACTTCACATTCGCTATATATGACACATCTCATTTTTCACCCTACACTCAGGAGTGTTTTTTTCATATCAGAGAGAGGAAGATAGCAATGTCGAATCAATCAGATAAAAAAGTATTAAGCCAACGCGCCCCGGTAGCGGGCCCTGAATCTGTCAAGCCGGGACTGGGTTCACTGGCCCCGGAAGACGGCTCACATCAGCCGCCGGCTCAACCCACACCACCCGGAAAAAACCCTACCGCACCCGGCAGCCTCAAAGCCCTGAACACGCAAAATACCAAACTCCAGCAGCTCGACGCAGCACGTAAGCAGGGCTTGGACCAGCCGCTGACAACCAATCAAGGCACACGCATAGCCAACGATCAGAACTCGCTTCGGGCAGGGACTCGCGGCCCAACGTTGCTTGAAGACTTCATTATGCGAGAGAAAATCACGCATTTTGATCACGAACGCATTCCTGAACGCATTGTGCATGCGCGTGGTTCCGCCGCACACGGCTTCTTTCAACCCTATCGGTCGCTAAGCGACCTCACTAAGGCACATTTTCTTTCCAACCCGGAACAGGTGACTCCGGTCTTTGTCCGGTTCTCAACGGTTCAGGGTGGTGCGGGTTCTGCGGACACCGTGCGCGACATTCGAGGATTTGCCACTAAGTTTTATACTGAGGAAGGCGTGTTTGACCTCGTCGGCAATAACACACCGGTATTTTTCATTCAGGACGCCCATAAATTTCCGGATTTTGTCCATGCCGTAAAACCCGAACCACACAATGAAATCCCCCAGGGCCAAAGCGCACATGACACCTTCTGGGATTATGTCTCCCTCCAGCCTGAAACGCTGCATAACGTTATCTGGGCGATGTCCGATCGTGGTATTCCCCGCAGCTACCGGACGATGGAAGGATTCGGCATACACACATTTCGGCTAATCAATGCGGAGGGTAAATCCACCTTTGTTCGCTTTCACTGGAAGCCCGTGGCCGGGAAAGCATCACTGCTGTGGGATGAGTCTCAGAAGCTAACCGGCCGCGACCCCGATTTTCATCGACGCGACTTGTGGGAAGCCATCGAGGCTGGTGACTATCCGGAATATGAGCTAGGCCTTCAGCTGATCCCGGAAGAAGATGAATGTAAATTCGACTTTGATATTCTCGATGCCACTAAATTAATCCCGGAAGAACTGGTACCGGTTGAACGTGTAGGCAAAATGGTGCTGAATCGCAATCCTGATAACTTCTTTGCCGAAACCGAACAGGTCGCATTTCATCCCGGACATATCGTACCGGGCCTCGACTTCACCAACGATCCTCTGCTACAAGGCCGGCTTTTCTCCTACACCGATACGCAAATCAGCCGCCTCGGTGGGCCAAACTTCCATGAGATCCCGATTAACCGCCCTGTCTGCCCCTACCATAACTTTCAACGCCAGGGTATGCACCGGCAGGACATCGACACTAATCCAGCAAATTACGAACCTAACTCTATCAATGACAACTGGCCAAGAGAGACGCCACCCGGCCCGCAGGGGGGCGGCTTTGAGAGCTATCAGGAGCGCATTGAAGGTAGCAAGATACGCGAACGCAGCCCCTCCTTCGGTGAATACTATTCACAACCTCGCCTCTTCTGGCTGAGCCAGACTACCGTGGAACAAGATCACATCATTGCCGCTTACTCGTTTGAGTTAAGTAAAGTTTCCCGACCTTACATCCGCGAGCGAGTTGTTGATCACCTTGTGCACATTGACGTCACTCTGGGGCAGCGCGTGGCAGACAATCTGGGCATCAGGTTGACAAACGATCAGCTTAATACACCACCTGCTGCTGACGTAAATGGCCTGAAAAAAGATGACAGTCTGAGTCTTTATGCAAAGCAGGATCGTACAGTTAAAGGTCGTCAGGTCGCTTTATTGCTGAGTGATGGCGTAAGATCTGCCGATGTGCTGGCTGTAATGAAGGCGTTGAAAGCAGAAGGTATCCATACAAAGCTACTGGCTGCACATATGGGTCAGGTCCAGGCTGATGATGGCTCAGCCCTGCCCGTCGATGCCACCTTTGCTGGCTTACCTTCACTGACCTTTGATGCGGTCTTTGTGCCTGACGGAAATATTGATGCCCTGCTGCTCAGTGGCGACAGTCGATACTTCCTGCTGGAGGCATACAAACATCTTAAGGTGATCGGATTAAGCGGTGATGCCCGCCGTTTCAAGACGCAGTTTGCGCTCAGGTCTGATGAACAAGAAGCGGGAATTGCCGATGGAGACAAAGCAGACACCCCACTTCTGACGGAATTTATTGAGGGGATTAAATCCCATCGCATCTGGTCACGTAGCCATAAAGCACTTTCTATACCGGCCTGATGGTCAATCAGCCAACGTGTCCTGCATGAAAGTCAGGACCGTTGGCCACTCAGGCAGTCTTGTTGAGTGACGACCGCAGCACTTTCCCCCGATAATTTGTGCCTTCTGCAGTGACCTCATGTTGCGCCCGCTTATTGTAAGCAAGTTCCATTTCCAGTCTGCCGCTTAAATGATGAAAGATGAGTATAATTTGTCCCTTACTTTATCTATCGAGGTGTTTTCAGATAATTCTCACTGACTTTCACAATCTCATAGAAGTAATTCGCAACAAACATTTGCTGGGATTTTTAAAGGCATATAAATATCATTGTGGCATGTATAATTCGATCACATTACGTCAGGGATTTGATAATAATATTTATAGCCGCACATTGAAAACCAGCCACTCACTTTCAGAACCGATCGTGACAAATTTAAATTCTTCTGCCAGGATTAAATTAATCTACCTTACAGGAGATCAAGATGACTTCATCAACCAACAAGCCAATTTCCGCTAACCAATATCCTACCCCACCCTTTAAGCGTCAGCATCAGGCATTTCCGGGACTGGCATCCGAGATGAATCCAAAACCCGATCATGGTGAAGAAAGCTACCAAGGTAATGGCCGACTGGACGGTCGTAAGGCGCTAATTACCGGTGGGGATTCAGGGATTGGCCGAGCCGTAGCGATAGCCTATGCTCGTGAAGGTGCAGATGTCGCTATCAACTATTTGCCCGATGAAGAACAGGATGCTGCAGAGGTTGTGCGATTAATTGAAGCCGAAGGCCGCAAAGCCGTGGCGATTCCGGGTGATATTCGTTCTGAGGAATTTTGTCAGCAGTTGGTTAATCAGGCTAACGAGAAACTAGGCGGGCTGGATATTCTGGTGAATAATGCAGGCCGACAGCAATATAATAAATCCATTCGGACGCTCTCCACTGAAGATTTTGATGCAACGTTTAAGACGAATGTTTATGCGATGTTCTGGATAACAAAGGCGGCACTCGAATACTTACCCAGCGGCTCATCTATTATTAACACTTCGTCTGTTCAGGCCTATGAACCAAGTGCAATTTTACTCGACTATGCGCAGACAAAAGCGGCAATAGCGGCCTTTACTAAATCTCTCGCCAAACAACTGGGAGAACAGCAAATTCGTGTGAACGCTGTCGCACCTGGCCCCTACTGGACGGCGTTACAGGTATGTGGGGGGCAACCACCAGAGAAAATTGAGCAGTTCGGTGCCACCGCCCCGCTTTCTCGTCCTGGGCAACCCGCAGAAATTGCGCCGTTATACGTCACACTCGCGGAAACGGCCAACAGCTATACTTCCGGCCAGGTGTGGTGTTCCGATGGTGGAACCGGCACCCTCTAGCATACGAACCGGGTGCAAGGGTTTACCGTTTGGCCCTTTTGAAAGCTGAGGGTTGCAGAGCCTGGCAATAAATATTTATGCAGCGGAGGATACTCAGATGGTTAGAGTATCCTTCGCCGTTGAGAGCAAGAAGCATTAAGAAAAATCATTAGCAGAGGCCGCAAAGGTGACCTGGCATTCTGTGCTTTATATGACAGTTGCCTGTCCTGTTGCTCACCTGCCTCCTTTACATGCCTGTAAGCCTTCATAATTCTCACTCTTTATTCGATTCAGATAGCAGAGACAGTTTAAATCAATCCAGTTCCAGGAAGAGCCCCCTTACCGCTTTCTTTCTGAGGTAACAATTTCTGACCCAACATGGATATACATCAGACATATCAACTGAAGAAGAGATGTGACACACTGTAAAAACATACAGGAATCGGAGGTGCAGTGGTCCATGATGAGCGAATAACCCAGGAATTGTTTGCCCTCTTAGGCGTAACGGTTATGGAGTATATAAGGGAAGGTGAGCCATTTGAAATCCACGAACTCGCACAGGCGTTACAGAAAAGGAAGGATGAAGCACCTTGTGAAGCAATGAAAGAGCAGTGCGAACGTCTTATCCGCCTGCTCTCAGAGCTGATGCATTAACAATTCAGTTAGTCGTCAGGTGTGTAGCCAACCACTATCTCAAGCGTTTTACGCAGTACCTCTGCCTGAGCCTCATCACGGGTAGACTCAAGTGCCTTCACAAGGCTAATGATGATCGACTTATTACTTACACGACCTTCAGCTGCCAAAACATTCCGAATAATGATATCCAGTACTGCAGCTTCTTCATCGAGTGCAACATTTGCGTTACGAAAATGTTGGGCCAGCTCAAGGTCGGGTAATGCTGAGAACAGTTCTTCTGAAGTCGGCATATCTGAATCCCGTTTTATGATACAGTTTTTGATTATAATTCAGGCTGTGTATTTTGCGTTCAATGTTTGCGGCTATTAGTACTGGATAGCGCCTTCAAAAAGGTGTGATGTTCTTTATCCTCTTGTTCCCTGCTTTCGTGAGGTAACCCAACATTTGCGGATTTAGCGCTCATTCTGACCTCGTTAATAGCAAGAACAATATCCTTCCGTCTGTCAGAAGTATTAGCCAGTTTTTCCATGTTCTGTAACTGTGCTACAAGTGCACGTAGGGTTACCGGCCCAGCTTGCTGAAGCAATGCCAATGCGGCTTCCCCGATTATTTCATCAATTCTCTGCTGTTCGTAACGTCTGTTCATACCTGTCTCTGATTGCTACATTCCTGACAACACGGATAAGTCAGTATTTCATCGCGATTGATCACTGCTTTTTATCATCCACGAGTCATACATATTGATGCAGGTTCAGAAAACGTGATGCCGTACAACAGTGGAGTCAGACCTGAGCTCAGCCTTGCCGGTCAAACAAAAGCCCAATTAACTGATGATAATGATGTTCTTCCTCAACGCTGCCCGCCAGTTCCAGACGGCGAAGAAGTTTAGTACAGAGAGATTTACGGTTCAGACTGCGTCCCTCTCGTAGGATCTCGACAACAATCTGCCCCAGGGTTTCCTGCTGTGAAGGTAAAGAGGCCTGACTAAAATACTGCTGAATAGCTTCCGAAGGGTTCTGAGTGTATTCATTCTGATGCATACGTTTGCCCCAAATGATTGGCCAGCATATGACCGAGTAAGTTGTACAGAATATTTAATCCTGTACAACTATAATCAAACGTCAAAGGCATTTTTTTAGCAAAAAGTGCGGATATTTAGTATTTAAAACCGTGAAATGTTATACAGGCCATCACTCATCAGCTAGAAGGAAGTAGCATTAAGGATACGCAACGTTTCACGATTAAATGCAGGTAAATCATCAGGTGTGCGGCTGGTGACCAGCTTGTCATCATCAACCACAACCTCTTCATCATAAAAGTCTGCGCCCGCATTACGCAGGTCAATCGCAATAGCTTTTACACACGTCATCTTACGCCCACGCACGCCATTTGCGCTGATCAACAACTGTGGTCCATGGCAAATGGCAAAAACAGGTTTGCCACTGGCAACAAACTCTTTTGTGAAACGGACGAAACGGTCATCACCACGTAATGTATCAGGTGAATGGCCCCCGGGTAACAGGAGCGCATCAAATTCGGCCGTATTGACGTCATCGATATCTCTGTCGATTTCAACTTCCGCCAAACCTTGCTTACCTTTGACCTTTTTACCTGCCTGCATCTCAATGGTCACCACCTCATGGCCTGCTTTGGCATAGGCTTCAGCGGGTGAGGTAAATTCTGAGTCTTCAAAATCATCGGTAATCAAAACCGCTATTTTCTTACTCATTTCTTTCTCCTTACTGGGAACGAATACGTGGCGTTCCTGGAGTGGATGAACATTAAAGTCTGGTCAGTTTAGCTTAAAACGCAAGCCAGACGGCAGGAACTACCATCATCTGGACCACAGATAAATTAATATAAATTGCCTAAAACAAGGTTTAGTGAAGCGTGCCAGCTGTGAATATACTTGACTACTCATAAATCCTTTCAATTGCTCAAAGCCAATAAAATGGTATGTTATTCAGAATGTTGACCTGATTATGTCAGCCAGACATAGTAAGCCGAAAATGACAAGATAGATCCCATATTTGTTCCTGTTTACTATTCTCAATGTATTTGCATGCATAAATCGAATGCAATCCTAAAGAGGGGGTAAATCATCTGATTTTCAACAATTTCACCTCAACGCTTCCACCATAATCCATTTAGTGTGCCAGGATTAAGATTATCCTCAACCTTTATGGAGAACGACATGAATAAAGTAGCCTGGATTGCAATGATACTCCCTCTTAGCTTTGGGGCTTATGCCGAAACCGGTGGATTTGAAGCGGGCAAAAACCCACCAAGCCAACATAAAGGAGATGCTGGTTATAAAGGGACAGAAGATACGGCTGAAACCCCCGTGAGCCTCATTAAAGATTTTCGTCAAGGCGGATATGTCACTCTTGAAGGTTATATTGTCAAAAGAGTTAAAGGAGACACCTATCAATTTCGTGACAGCACCGGCACGGTGAATATTGATGCTCCAGAGATGGCCTTCAAAGGTAAAACTTTTAGTGCTGAAGATAAAGTCCGAGTTAGCGGAAAAGTTTTGGGTAAAGGTGAGCACACTTATCTTAAGGTTTCACGGATTGATGAGCCCTGATGTACACGAAAACTGCCTCTGCAGCTTCGGACGGCAGAGGCAGTCCTGCAAGTGCTATCATATCTGACCCAGGCGTATTAACAAGAAGAGTCCATTTCACGGAACCTCTCTGATGACCCCATCCTATTTACTCACATGACTGAAAAATCTGCATTCCTGTTTTCAAATAGCATTCAAGACATTATTTTCAAAGTAATTTTTACACATTATTGATCTTTGTACGGATCCTGCTTGTGGTCTTTGCTGTCATCACGTGTACGTGGGATCTCGCCATGCTCATTCGGATTATCCCTGGCAGGGTGATCATCCTCTTCATAAGCATTATCAGCATTCGGTAGGCCTTTACGTGCGTCACCTTCTTTCTTACGTTGTTCATTCGCATTGTGATTTTTCATAACAAACCTCGTAGCGTTACAAAGTAATTTAATCTTAATCCACTACCAAGCTTACTTTTTCAAAGTTTGGTAAATATCACACCATAACACGAAGGATACGTTATGAAAAAAGCTTATGTCAAACCTATGATTAATATAAACCGGGCATTATGAATGACATTCATCATCATGATTTTTTATTATTTCCAGCAAAATGGTGATGTAAGACATTGTTAAATAATGAGACATTCAAAAAAGGAAACGTCAAAAGAAAACTCCATCCGCCAGCATATATTACGACTCAACTCAAAGAGTCAATACACGCTGAGGGTTGATTTATAATAATTTCAATGAGATATTCCAAGCATCAACATTCAAGTTGACCATCATAAAGTAATTTATTGATTTTAAGGAGTGACCATGTTGGCTGAAGAACGTATTAAAGAACTGGAAGCAACGGTACAACGTCTAAAAATCGAAACAGAAGTGCTTCGGGAGCTGATGATCAAGCAGATTGCCCTGAACAACATCTCATTTAAAGGAAAATACGACGAAGTTGTCATTCAGATGGCTAAAGAATATGAAGAGCGGGGGTTAGACGCAGGCCAAAATCAGGCCCTGCATGACACTATTCGTCAGTATATCCGCTTTGATCCATACTCTGTCGAAGAAGATAATGCAGCGTCCTGACTTCCAGGTTCGAAGGTGTTTGACCTGATATGATTGCTCAAAACATATCGACACAATGAAGTTTTACGACTTTCATCTGGTCTAAACCAGCCTTCCTTCTTACCTGAGCCCCTGCCCTGAATGCCAGTTCGATACAGATAGTAGGGGCCATCCACTTGAAAAACACGCTACTAATACTAGGCTGGTATTACATACCAAAGGAGATTTTCTATGCCTTATGATTCAAGAAGCTCATTACCAGACAGCGTTAAACATGCTCTGCCCCCACATGGGCAGGACATATACGTTGCGGCATTTAACAGTGCGTGGGATGAGTATAAAGATAAAAAAGACAGGCGCGATGACAATTCACGCGAAGAAGTATCTCATAAGGTTGCCTGGGCTGCCGTAAAGCATCAATATGAAAAAGGTGATGACGGTAAATGGCATAAAAAGTCGTCTTAAGTAATCAACAGTTCTGATCCAGCAAATATCTAATCACCGTTGTTAACGGTAACCACCTTCCATTCTTCGTTCACAGCAGTTCTGGGGTAATCACCCACCTGAAAATTTTGTGCACAACAAGTAGTCCAGAGACATGACTGGCTTCAGCATGAAACCTTCAGGGAGGTCGCGATGCCGTCAGGATTTCTAATCCTGGCTGCGAGGGACCGGCCAACCGCAGGGCGGCAGGCCGTTTGTATGCATGCTTATTTAGCTTTTCCGGTCAGCAGTAGATTGAGCAGGCTCATATCCGGCAGCACGTTTTTAACCAGCTGCATGCAGGCCAGGAACGCGCCGACGTTGAGCAGCGGCAAAAACCACAGCCAGATGTGATTCATCGCGAGGCCCACCGAAGGAGGGAAAATTATTGTGATGGCCAGAATCAGCCCGAACATTACATTCAGCCGTGCGCCCCGTTCAAATTTTCCCTGCTTACGTGTGACCAGGTCAGGCTGAAGCAGCAGGGTGACCGGCACCATGCCGGGGCGTGACCGCACCTCCTGCAGGCGGGCCGTTTCCTGCTCACTGAGGCGGTGGCGGCTAGAAAATGCCTCGACCGCATGCTGGATCAAAAACTCCATATCCGGGTCGCTGCGTCCGCCGTGATGCTGTCGCCAGCGTCGCAGTGCGGCCCCGCTGCCGCCCAGATCCTTCAGGCACAGGCTGACGGACATGCCTGCGACAGCAATCGTTGCCATAAATAACAGTTCAGTCATCGTCTCACTCCAGAGTTTTTTGTGGTTGTCGTACAAAATCATGGTCCGGCTGCGTGGTCGGGCTGCGGACCTGATTCACGTTTTCATCCAGCGGTCGTTGTGCCGGTTCTGCCTGCCTGCCGTGATCCATATCGTAGGCGGCAAAGTAGTCAGCGGTCTGCTGCAGCGCATCCTCGTCGTCCAGCCCATAGCCCTCCCATTCGGCCTCTTCCCCGTCTGCCTGCGGATCTGCTTTCTCATCGGCGGCTTCAGGCTGATCCGGTTCTTTTTCCCGTGACGCTTCCAGCGCCTTATCCAGGGCCTCATCTTCATTCCGTGTCAGTTCTTCACCCGACGCGGTTTCTGCCCTTTCAGACGCTGCTGCTGCACCGGCCTCACCCCGTTCACTGTGGTCAGTAACCACCACCACCGGACTCCCCGGGTTCTCAGCAATCAGTTGCAGAGCTGTATCAACATCTGCGGCCTCAAGCACCTTCCCGTGCCGCTCACCGCGCTGCATAACAACCCGGTTTCCGTCATTTGCCCCTTCATAGTGGGCAGAAGAAAAATCAAGATGACCGGTGGCAGGCGTTACCGGAACGTGTAAGTTGCCCCGGTGCCGGCCGTGGCTGTTTACCACCGGCCACAGCAGCTCAGGTGATTTACCCGACACAAAACGGGCATCGGCAATGACATGCTGATCCATACGCTCTGCAATGCGCGTTTCGGACACCGGCTGGCTTTTGTCCCACAGCCCCGCTTCCCGGCCCGCCCGGATATCCTCGGCGTGCATGACCATGTCATGCACCGTCTGACGCCGGCCGCTCCTGTTTTCAACCGCTTTTATCCATTTTTCGACATTGTCTCCGTAAAGCTGCACGTGCTCTTTGGCCCTGGAGATCTGCACATACGTGCTGTCCTGAGCGGCCATGTTTTTCCTGCCACTTTCAACCCCGACCAGACCTATCATGTAGCGTACAGAAGCCCCCTGCGCGCTGTATGTCGTGACGGCGTACCCGTAATCAATATGCCTGTCGGCCATTGCCGCGTTCGGGTCGAGCGTGATGGATTTGCCTTCTGCATCGAGCTCAAGCTGTCCCTGCGCGGTAATGCCGGTCACGACCGCACTGTCGTTCGCACTGATGTTACGCTCACGATCTGTAGCCGTCAGACGCACTTTTTCGCCGATACCCATTTCCCGTTCCTTCGGTACAAAGACGGCGGCTGACTCCTTGCGCAACTCTGCAGGGCTTATCCACCGGTCGCTTGCGCCATCCAGTCCGGTGAGGTTAACCACCCCGCTTTCCGCATCGGTGTCACCAATCGTGAAGTAGCGTTCACCTAACTGCGCCGTGTTCCCTTTCTGTGCAACCCAGAAACGCTCTCGTCCGAGATCTGCATTACTGTTATTGACCCTGACCAGAACGGGAACCGTGACGCTGTCACTCACTACGCCCTGTCCACTCAGCTGGTTATGCACGGCTTCATTGACCAGCTCCCTGTCTTTGTTCAGTTCGGTCAGGATCATCGTGCCATCCCGCGCCTCGGCCGTCCTGTTCGCATAGTCCTGCGCAATCATCCCGTGAATATCGCCCCCTTCGCCGCCTAAATTCACCACGCTTTTTTCCGGTCGCCATGCGCCTTCGGCTCTCGGCACAATCTCCGGTGACAGGCTGTTGGCGATTTCCAGTGAACCCCGCACGTCCCCGGCAATAATGGCTTCTATTGCCGGTTTGAGTGCCGGTGTCTGACGAACAATTTCCGTCATCGCCGCCACTTCGGCCGCGCTCCGGTCCAGGACAAGCCCGAACGGCATGCCTGATTCCAGCGACTTGAGCTGGTCGCGGTCACCGCTAGGCACGACGCGCCCACCCCCTTCAGTAATGATCGTCAGCAGCTGCGCCTTCTGCGCATTCCCTGACATCGAGGACTCATCGATGACGAATACCTTCTTGCTGAAGTCCCGCGCCTCGCCCGCTTGCTGGTAGGTGCTTTGCTCGTTGAGAAAGCTGGCGATGGTCTGTGACGGGATACCGGCATGCTGCAGCTCGCTCACCGCCCGGTGCGTCGGGGCAAGCCCCACTATCTCCATTTCTCCGTTCAGGGCCGCAATGGCGGTCGCGACGGTACGGTACTGGGTGGTTTTACCTACGCCTGCGTGACCACTGATGGCAATGACCTGATCCCGCGACGTCAGGATGAGGTTTGCGGCCTGTCTTTGCCCGTTAGTCAGCGGGGCGCAGTCCGCTGCGCTCAGCCCCTCACTGATAAGGGGTTCAACGCGGTTCTTACCGGCGGCTATCACCCGCAGGATGGTTTTTTCATTCTCGAGATTTTCGCGACTGATGTAATGCCCGGCCATCTGCTGGCCTTTTCCCAGGAGAATAATCTCGCCTTTCTCTTCCAGCCTTTGCAGCTCGGTGCTGACACGATCAGGACTCAGGCGGGGGGCCGCGCTAATGGCCGCGCCGATAACCTACAGCCGGTCAAAGGTCACTTTTGTGCCTGTGGCTTTCTCGACGGCAATGCGGGTCACGCGCTCCGGGTAATTCATTTTTCGGGTACCCAGCTCGCGCAGCGCCTCAGCCAGGTCTTCCTTACCCGCCTGGCTTTTAACCCCCTGTGTGACGGTAATGCTCGGCCGGTTGGCTTCCAGCCGCTTGTTGATTGTTGCCTCGTCAAGCGGCGTAAAGGCCACCACGTTGCCCCCGCTGCGCCGCAGAAGGTTGAGGGTCGTATCGTCCACCTCCTTACCCGCGAGCACCGCAATCACGCTGCCGCTACCGCGCCGACTGGCCCCAAACGACTCGGTGTAACCGTAGTCGGCATACACCGGGGCGTTTTTATCGACTTTGAACGCGACGCCATCACTGTTTTTCATCACCAGCCGATCCTTAAAGAGCCAGCTTCCTTCTTTAACGCCGGTGACGGTCACGGTATCGCCACGCTTTGCGGCAGGACCGGCATCCGCCGTCATGCGAAGCTGCTCGCCTTCCCGTACCTCAATTTTCTTTTCCCGGAACAGCCGCCAGTGGCTGTCGATATCGCTGATTTTCATCCCCGTCAGCTGGCCTTTTTCATCGGTCAGCGTCAGGGTGTTATAGCGGGTATTAATCCCGGCAATACTGAACGTAGTGGCCTTGCCCTGTGCGGGATGATGTTCAAGGATCTGCCCTTCACGATACCGGCTCCGGTCATTGCGGTTACTGGCATCCAGCCAGACGGGGAGCCGGACATTGATCTCACCAAGAACCTGGCCAAGTCCCCCCTCCTCCTGCAATGCCTCACGCGTGCGGCTGGTAAGCTTGTCGCGGGTACGTTCGTTGCCTGCCTGTAACCTGACCTCATTGCCGTGAGATTTTTCCTGCGCGTAATAGCGCGCCGCAACCGTCAGCCGGTCTTCAACGGTTTCTTTCTGAACCATCGTGACCCTGACGTTTTCTGTCGCTGGCGAGGCGGTAAAGTCTTTAACGCCGGCAGTACGCAGCACCTCCGCGCCAAACCCCGTCGCTCTGCGGGCGCGGGTATCAGTCACAATCGTTGTGGCACCCTGAAGGGAGGCTTCTTTCAGCACATCATGCAGCGCGGTAGTGTTCAGTCGCTCTGATTCGCTGATGTAGACCAGCGCTCCGGCGGGGATCCCCTGCTCCCTGAGACCTTCCGGCGTCGACGTCTGTACACCCGCCGGATTGCCAAGCACCTGGCTCTGACGTTTCAGCGAAGCCGTGTCCGCCGCGACGACGACCAGTGGACGGTTGTTATGTTCTGCCAGCGCGTGAACGTTACGACTGAACTCCGCTGCAAATGCGGTCCCGCCGCGCAAATCCACCAGGCTTATCGCGGTATCGGCGAGCGCTACCTGAGCGAGTGCGCCTGTAGAGGTATCAGGGGCACTCAGCCCTCCCGGACGCGCAGCAAGGCTCTCAGCAACCTGCGACAGACGGGCTTCATCCCGGATGTGGGCTGACGACGTAAACAACGTCTGGTTTTTATCTACGGCGATAAGCAGCCCCCGCTCAACTGCCTGCTCTATCCCCGCTCTGATATTGCTGTAAATCCCGGGTTCCACGCGTGAATGATTGATAACACTCGTCATCACGTCATCCCAGGTGAAGCGGACCCCTTTGTCAGAAAGACGGTCAATTGCCTGCGTGACCGCCGACTGTATGGCAGGGGCGACAACCGTCCGGGCTTTTTCCGGTGCATGGTTTCCCGCCTCCTGAGCGGCCGGAACGGCCTGTTCCAGGTGGGGAGACGTATTTTCCTCTCCCGGCAGGGCCGGGTTTTCAGGTTCTGGCGTAACAGGCTTGCCCTCCTGAAGAGATGCCTCGTGCTGCTTTGATTCAGGAGGCGTGATTGCCGGACCGGGTTGCACAGATTCAGCCACTGCCGGTGACTGCCCGTGGGCCTCTGTGCCCGGCATGGCCGGGCTTTCAGGTTCTGGCGTAACGGGTTTTCCCTCCTGAAGAGGTGCCTTATGCTGCTTTGCTTCAGGAGGCGTGCTTGCCGGATCGGATTGCACCGGCTCCGCCACTGCCGGCGACTGCCCCTTAGCCTCTGCGCCCGGCAGTGCCGGGCTTTCAGGTGATGACGTGACGGACTTACCGGTATCAGTCGCGTGTGGCGGTACCGCTTTTTCAGGAGCATGAGCTGGCTTTTGGGGGGCGTGCTCGCGCCTCTCCTGCACAACGTCTGCAGGTTCATTTTCGCGGGGCTTAATCGTTTCCCCGGCATTATCCCGTTGCTCAGTCGCCTCTTTCTCTCTGACCTTATCGCTGTCAGGCAGCATCGTGTTGGCAGGCGATTTAGACAGGTCCCCCCCATCCCGCTGAACCGGGCTGGATGGGCTTCTTTCAGGCTGATCCCGCTGATTGTCAGCCTTCTGTTCTCCTCTGCTTTTAACTTCAGCCCGGAAGGCATCCGCATCGAACCCGGTTTCTGCGAGCGTTTCTTTCCAGTGCTCCCTGACCGACTCCATCTCAGTAAACTGCTTCGCCTGACGCGTATCGAGTGCAGCCACGCTTTTTTGCTTTGCCGTCGCCTCACCGCCCACGGCATCGAGGATCTGCTCACGGCGTGAGGAGAAGGGTTTCACCGGCACGCCCGTGATGTCCCACTCCCCACGGGAACCGGTATCCGTTGTGGGATAGCCATGTTCTTCCACGTCCTGCCGCAGAAACCCCCGGTATATCGCGCCGATGCTGACCTGCTGGTTCCAGACAATGTCGGTAAAGCTGTTCTGCCCTTTAATATCCGTAGAGAGGGTCTTCCAGCCACCCTGTGAGAGGGTGGTGTTGGCCACAACTGCATGAGAGTGCAGGTTGGGATCAAGATTCCGGCTGGTATCGTGCATAAATACGGCGGCCAGCAGATTTCCCGTCATTTCAATTTCGCTTATCCCGTCGGTCATAGTCCGGGTAGACGCAATCTTTTCGACTTCATCCAGCGTGCGCCGAACCGCGCGCTGGTGTGCCTCAATCAGAAATTTGTCCCCGGTCACCAGGGCCAGGACTGAGACGCTTTTAGGTGCTGAAAATGTCAGATCGTACCCGGGCCGGTGTTTATTGACCTCGCCCTCCATACGGCGCATATCGGTGCCGTCAGGCAGCAGCCCTTCAAGCACATTTGTGAATGCGTTCTTACCGACTGCCCCCTCCAGCCCCAGGGATTCGGCCCCGGTGCCGTACCACTCTGTCGACTGCTCGCCCAGGAAGTAATAGTTGTCTTCGGCGGTGTAATACCCTGCCGCGCCGCCTGCGCTTTTAACGGTTGAAACTGAAAGCATGGATCACCTCACCAGCGGTCGCTAAAGTCCGGTTCTGCGTTGTGTGGCCGCACGTCCATCACCTGCAGCCGGGACGGTTCTGTCACAGCGGCAGGCGGCGTCACCGTTTCCGGTACCGCAGGGGCTTCCCCCCCGCTTCCGTTAAGGTCAGGCGGTGACAGCGACTCCTGGCGTCCTTCAGGTGCGTCCTGCGCACTGGCTGTTGTGGTTGTGGCTGAAGGCGGTGAGCCTGCCGGTGGCATCGCGTCACCCGACGCGCCTGCCTGGTCAGTTGACCCCGGTTTTGCGGCTTCCGGCTTGGGTGGGTTAAACACTTTTTCTATCAGGCTGCTGAGTTCGTCGCTGGTGTGGTCGTTCTCCAGCGCCGCCTCCAGCTCGGGATCGAAGATTTTTTTAAGGTCCCGTGAAATGTGACCGGTGGCGATTTCACGAAACTCTTCACGCTTAAGCTTCATCTTCACCACTGGCCATTCGCCCGGCAGGGTGACGTAGCACTCCAGGTCATTGAGGCTCTGCACGTCTGAATAGCTCAGCAGGAACTCGTTAACCTCGTCCTTGGAGAACTGCACGCCGTCACGGACGGTGTCCATACCGTAGCTGTACTGGTCTTTGAATTTTTTAAAGCGCTGCTCACCAACTTCTTTCTGCACCCATCCGGCCACTTCACCGCTGGGGGCACGGTAGAACATGCGGGTGTTGAGCAGGTCCCAGATAGAACGCGCAGAGTACTGACCGTAAATTTCCTCCAGCTGCGGAAAGTTCTGGATAGCCACCAGCGTGCAGCCGCCAAACTTACGCGCTTCGGCACAGAACTCCGGCAGTATCGGCATCTTATGCAGCGAGGGAAGCTCGTCCAGAATAAACCAGATACGCCGTGACCGGCTCGGCTGCAGGCCAAGTACACCGGTCATCGTGATGTAGAGCCAGGCACTCAGCAGCGGCTTGATTGCCGCATGGGTCGGTCCGTCACTGGAGAGAAAAATCCAGGGATTGTCACCGGCGGCATCTTCTGTTGCCAGCCAGTCACGGATGTTAAAGGACGACATGCCACGCTCGCTCAGTCCCTGCAGATAGCGTAGTGACCGCACGTAGGTGCTCAGGATGATGCGAATGGTCATTGCCGTTTTTTCGACGCTTTGATCAACCAGGTTGGCTGCGTCCGTCCCCTTCAGGAACTCACGTAAGTCGTCCATGCTGATAGACATCAGTTTTTTTAGCAGTCCCGCGATGGTGCGATCGGGATCTTTCGCCATGCGCATGGCTGCAACGACAAACATCGAGCGGGCAGACAGCACCCAGAACGGGTCACTGCTTCCGCCGCTGTCCGGCAGCAGCGTGGTGGCAAAGTTCTCAAAATCGGTGATGGTGCGACATTCCGACCACAGGTCCCAGTTAGCACAGCGCACATCCAGCGCATTAAGCAGCTTGTCCTTATCCTGCCGGTAGAACAGCGGTATGAAGTTATTACCTTTGTCATAGATGATGACCCGGTCGCCACGCTCGCGCAGCTGCTTAAGCAGGTTATTGAGCGCCGTACTCTTACCGGACCCCACGGTGCCGTGCAGCCCGAAGTTCTGCATTTCAGAGTCTTTAACGAGATGGAGTCCGCAGATGTTCAGCGGCGATAGCAGGCCGGCTTTCTTCAGCAGACTGTTAATGACCCTGGGTCCGGTCGCCAGAATGCGACCGCCGGTGGTTTCGCTCTGACGCTGCTTGCGCCCTTTGCTGCCGAGATACCAGGTAATGACCATGATCGCCCCGACGAAGGCAGCACAACCGATCCCCCACCCGTAAAAGGCGGTGTTCTTCACCAGTTGCCCCATATTGATGAAGTACGGGTCTGTCATTACCTGTGCAGCGGTATGCCTGAACGTCACCACATCGCCGTTGGCACGCGTAAAGTGAAAGGTCCATTCGTTAGCCGGTGTCTTACCCGACAGGGATTTCAAGGGCATGACACCGTACTTAATCAGCCAGTAGGCGCAGCCGTGGCAGAACTCCTGCAAGGTGAGTTTAATCAGCATCCATGCCAGGAAAATCAGCACGGAAAACATCAGCACCCAGTAGGTCGCAATGTTCATGATCTGTATGAACATCTGGATCATGTACTTCATGACCTGACCGCCCTGCGTAAAATCGCGGGAGTTAAAGCTCATTCCCTGCCTCCTTTTTAATACATTGTCTCGTCTGTCTGACGTGTGTTACCCACCGGTTAAAGTCGGGGCTGATATCTGCAGCCACCCGGTCAATTGCGCTCAGCATGGACCGGACAGCGACGTTAAAGCGTTCGGGCTGCTGGTAGCCAAAAAATACAAACCGTGTTGCTACCCTGAAAATCGCGTCTGCCTCATCCGGGCCTACTTCGCATGCCAGTCGCGTACGTGCCCGGATGACCATCAGATCGCCTTCCATGTTCGCCAGCCGGTAGAGGTGGCCCGAATCCTGTAAAAGCGACAGGCCTTCCGGCCATGCATCACTGGTTTCAGGTCCGGTGCTGGGCTGTCTCGCTGCGTAAGAACAACGGCTGTCAGCGTGTTGTGGGGGTTGAGTGAATGATGACGCGTCCTGCGCACCGCACAGGACAGGCGCGTCCGGGTCACCGCTCATCACCTCAGTGATGCGGGAAGTCTCGGGATTAATCATGTTTTCTCTCGGGGTCAGGCATGGGCGCGAACGTGCCCGGATTGGCCTGCAGTGATGTTTCGCCTCCTCGCCCTGAGACAAGCGTCAGGGACTGCGGCGGGCAGTATCAGTGTGTCGTGATGTGGAACAGGGGCTGAGTAAACTGGTTCTCTACAAGGCGCTTCTGATCCTCAGAGAGCACCGTGAACGTCCGGGAGAATCGCTTAATGGTGGTCATCAGCTGATTGGTGTTTGTGAAGAACAGCGGACAGAGGGGTTTAATCTCGTCTATCAGTGGCCGGAAGACGTCCGAATACATGTCCGGCACCCCGATGGCCGTTAAGTCTTCTGCAATCAGACTGGCCTGCTCATCCAGGTTACATGCCTCAATCAGCCCGTTCTCAAAGGTTACCTGAAGCGTTTGCGGGTATTCCCGGACCTTACAGGGGAAAGCGTCTTCGCGGCGTGGCATACGGTAGCCAGAGAAAATGCGCTCGCCCTCTACGGTTGCGGCAGGAAAATATTCGTTTTGTTCCCGGATAATGCCGCTGCCGTCAACTTTTCGCCAGATCGCGGTTTCACGTTGCGAATTCACATCGCTGGCCGTTGCACTGAGCATCGGCTGGCAGGCTGACGGCACCCAGCTGCGCGTTCCTGCAGGGGAACGGTCGGTGAAAGCTGTTTTGTAGATGCCACGCCAGAGAGAAATGCAATCCGTCGCCGCCTCTTCCTGCCCGGTGAAACACATGTGAACCCGGTGCATGGAGACTTCTCCGTTCACCAGCCAGCGCGTGAGTACGGTGATTGCGGACACCGGTTTATCCGTTTCCAGTAAGATCCCATAAACAGCACGGGTGCCTTTTTTTCGGCAAACAACATTCAGCCTTCGGTTACGGGACGGGAAACGTACTGTTATATCCGTGTGCGCCTGAAGTTCAATCCCTAATTCAGGAATAGTGACATCAATTAATTCCACAGAGACGTTACTGTATTTAAGGAAAAAGGTAGGGGTAATATGAATTAACATAGAAACCTCAGGGTACAATTAAATGGTTTTTATATGCGGGAACTCAAGGGCTTACACCCTTGAGTTATTAATTACTTAGCTTTTCTTTAACTGCAGATATCGCACCTAACAATCCTGATATCTGATATCTTGAAATGTCGATATTGAATATAAAAAAGCAAAAAATACTAAACACGAAATTTCCAATAACTATTGCGGCGACATTTAATTCAGTAAATACACCAACAGCGCCCATGAGAATCAAGAATGCGAACCAAGACACCCCATAAGTCTTGATTTTCCTTGCAAGAATCTTACATAGCTTAAAATCCTTCAATTTTTCGGACTCAAGCATCGAAAACATATTACTATATGAGCTAACAAACGCACTTATAAAAAACCAATTCAACAGTCCGAAAGAGAACACCAACAACCAAGACCACCCGTACTTAGCAACATCCAACTCAAACAAGCAAATCACTGCGAGAATAACATAGATAAAAAAGTGATATTTTATCCATTTAAAAAATGAGAAGAATCTTGGCACAGTCTGTTCTGATGAAGCCATTAAGGCTACAATCTCTTTAGATTCATCTTCAATTTCTCTATATGTAACCATTACACCACCCTTAGCAATCACTTATCTTTATCAGGAAGGAAATCTTTATAAGTTTTACCAGGCCAAACCTGCAAACTCGTTTCATCCTGATGTCTAACTGCTGCGCCCATATTTCCAGTAAAGTCTTTATTGCTTTGTTCGTACTGCACTTTCCTCTCTAGCTGAGACGTATCATTCTTGTCTCTGCTTTCATTTAACGACCTCTGAGTTTCATTATATTTATCTTTAACTAATAAACCTTGGTCTTCAACATCTTTCTTAACTCCAGTGTTGATATTTTTACTCTCCACCCCTTTATCAATCTGGCTATTCGCCGAATCATATGCTCCGCCATATTGGGCCGCTGCACTGTTACCTGGAGACCCTATCCCCTGACCTGTTTTACCGGCATTCGCGGCATAATCACTATCAATACGTCCCTGCAGCTTTTCACCCACGAACTGGTCAACCAGCGCTTCACGCTGCTTCGCGATCCCTTCATCTGCTGTATTAGTCAACACAGCCTCGGCATTCTGCGGTGAGTTCTTCTCAACCCAGCCCACAAACTGCTGATTGAGGTTTTCACGCGCGCCGGCGCTGAGGGTCTGTGTTTCCGATGCCATCGCCTGCAGTTCGTGCGTATGAGCCTCACTGCTGGTGAATTGCGTATATTTACTGTCAGAGGTGGTAATACCCGATGAGACCTGTGTCAGCAAGCCGGACGCGTTATTATCGGTATGCTGACCAGAGTTTGTTGTGCTGTAGTTACGCAGCACATCCATACCCTGACTGAAGTCCTGTGATTCGCGTGCGGACAGGGTCTGAGAACTGTCTTTACCACTTTGCCCACCTTCGCTCGTTTGAGACGTAGAACCATTACGCCCCGTGTACTCTAGCCCAGCGTGCATATCTGCTTTACCTGACACTCCAGTCATCCAGGCACCAGCCTTCCCGAGCAGGGATTTATTTGAATCGATACCGATTTGCCCTCTAACACCTGCATTCGCAGATTCACTTCGAGACTTATCTTCAAGCTCGGAGTAGGCCTGATTCAGGCTGATATGGTTACGTTCCGCGTAGTCCTGAGCAACGTGCTGCATTTTGTTGACGCGCTCTGCATCGGTAATGCTCATGCCCGTTGAGGAAGACAGCGTTGTCGAGTCGCTGTTGCCGTACTGCTCGTGGAACTGCCGCAGCTGTGACCCGCTTTCCTGCACCGAGTGGTTATAGCCCTGCATCAGGCTGTCGGTCTGGGCCATGCTGTCACGCGTCATTTTCTGCGCCGCGCTGGCAAGGTGCTTATCAAACTGCAGATCGACACCCAGCTTACTGCTGCCTGCCAGGGCGTCGTAAATGTTCGTGCCGTCCTGCGCAACAGACTTCATTGCCCCGTTCGGCAACTGTACGGTAGACATCCCTTCCCGCCGTGAGTAGTTCAAATCGGTCTTGTGCCCGTTAATGTTATCCAGCTGCACGTTGCCGACACCGATGTTTCCTGACGCTACAGAGGCGGAATCGCCGCTCGCCGCTCCGGCCAGAGCGCTGCCGAAGCTTGAGCTGAGACTCGCGAAGTTCTGGCCCAGCTGCGTGAACAGCTTAAACGCCAGGAACGGTATCGAGAGCATCAGCCAGCCGGCGATGCCCGCCGTGGTCGAACTGGTTTCCATCATGCGGTTCATATTGGAGAGCGTCGGGCCTGTTGAGTGGTAACTCCCCTGGGTGCTGAAGTTCACCGCGAAGTTGAAGATGGAGAACATCACCGGCCACAGCATCAGGCTGCCCATAAAGTTGAGGTAGTTCTTGATAACCCCCCAGGCCACTTCCCGCACGTAGAGTGCCAGGACCATCACCGGGAAGATGCAGATACAGAACAGCATCAGCACCGTGTGCAGCTGCGGCAGTACCTCGGTGGCAATCTGGTAGCTTACCGCGTGCGACAGGCGCAGCTTCGAGAGCGACATCTCAGAGGCGATATCCACCATCGAGGCGGTGTCGTTCATGCCCTTCACGTAGCTGTTAAAACCGCGACGCAGGCCGTCCACCGCGATGTTCTGCATCAGGATCTGCTGCGCCGACTTGCTGCTGTCAAAGAAGTAGTTGTACGACCCGGCCAGCTGAGAGGCATACACTGCCTGCGGCGAGGTGTTGCCGGGGATCATCCGGGCTACATGGCTCAGGAACGTGGTCCCCGTATTGCTGCTCTCATTCTGCAGCAGCGTCTTCAGTTTGGGGGCCGCGTCTTTACAGAACATAAAGGTGCTGCCGGAGCCGTCCCGCCAGTAAATCCCGCGCAGCGGGCTGGGGTTACTGAAAATCACTGATTGCACGTCTTCTGAGGACATCACGTCCTGGAACGAGTATTTCTGGTTGAGCATCACGTCCGGCACCACGCAGTTGCGGGTGTAGTCCAGCATGTTGGCCGTCAGCGACGGGTCTTCACTCTGCACCGTGAAGCTGTCCTGCATCAGCTTGGAGGCAAACAACATTCCGGTTTTAGTGTAGGCCCGCTCGTCCGGGAAGTGGAAAAAATCCTCGTAGGTTGAGGCCAGCGTGTAGCCTGCACCGGTGATCAACCAGAGCGGGACGGCAAGCCCCAGCGGTACGTTATCCACCCGGTTCACCGAGGTCTGATCGGTGAGGTCGTTAACCACCACCGTGGTCTTCGGCGTGAGCAGTAACGCTGTCACCAGCGTGAAGGTCAACCCCCAGGCAAACATCACCTTCAGGTCGTGCGTGCGGAAATAGGTGATGGCACACATCAGGATCCCCAGAAACTCGGCTATCCAGACAATGGTCCTCCAGCCTGAATTTTCCATCAGGCTCGCGACTGCGTTCAGGCCCATGGTTATCATGCCACCCTGACTGACTACCCAGACGTCCAGTGCCATCAGTTATTTCCCCCGAAGTCATAGTTAGACAGTACGCTATCTGAGACCGAGCTGGACAGCTGCTGACGCGTCTGTGACAGGCTGCGCTCGTATTCCGCCAGGCCGTTCTGCTGAACGTTAATGCGTGCCACCCGCTGGCTCAGTTCGCTGCGCACCGTACGCAGGTTGTCCTGGAAGTGCTTGTTCTCTTCTTCTGTGTCCAGCGTGCCAGCCGCCCCCGTTGCCGCCACGTCTATCAGGCCATTCACGTAGGAGAGCACCATGTCGGAGGCGATATACTCCGCCAGGCTGCTGACCACAGAGCTGTCGAGGCCGACCGAGGCGGAGTCGATGGTGTAGCGCAGAATGCGCACGCGCGTGCTGTTGATCAGCGCCTTTTCATCGTCCGTCAGCGGCGTGTCAGAGCGGCTTTTGGCAAAGATGTCGTCGAGCATGTCACGCACACGCGCGGTCATCGCCTCATCGTCTGCAAGAGTGAAGTCGACGATGGTAGGCGACAGGCAGGTAGTGTCATTGTCGCAGCGGTAGATTTTCTCGGTGCCCCCGTTGAGCAGGGTGTTAAACATCGACTCACTGCCGCCGCGCGGCTGCAGGAAGGTCGGATTGCCGTTAGCGTCATAAATCACCGTGCCGACCATCGACATCAAAAATTCCTTCAGCGATCGGTCACTGCTGAAGAACTGGTTGAGTTTGGAGAACGTTTCCCAGGTAAGGTTACGGTTACGCGGGATGCGTTTCTTCTCATCGTCTGAGGCTTTGTTAAACACGGAGTTGGTCTCACCGCCCACGCCGCAGCCCTGACGGGATGCTGCCCAGTCAGAGAAAACGTCGTGTTGCGTGCCGATGTCCTGGCAAATCTGCGCGCTGGCCGCCTGGGTTTTTGGCCACAACCCGCCCACAATCGACTGCGCCGCCTGGCAGGTCGAGATGTTCATGTTGTTTACATCAGAAGACAGTTTCTGCAGGTAGTCTTTAACCGCCTTACACTGCGGACAGATAGTTTCAAGCCCGAGGTCAAAGGCGTAGCCCGCCGCGTTACTCAGGATCTGTTTTCCCAGCACCTTAATTGCATCACCGTTGATAAAGCTGAACGAGCCGAGGTAGGCATCAATACCGCCGCACCCTGACTTGATGTCCGGCAGCGTCACCGAAATCAGCTGAATGTTGCGCACCGGCATGCGAACAAACAGGTTGCCACCGGTCAGGTAGCCTGCAGACTGCCCCTGCCAGGCCGCACCCGATGTGTAGTTCCCACCGCCGCCCCCCATGTTGTCGAAGAACTTGTTGATGTCTGACTGTACGTTGGCGTGTGCACCGCTGCAGAGCAACAGGAGGCCGGTCGCGGCCGCAATTCGGAAGCGTGATAGAGGCATTACAGAACTCCCAGTCGGACGGCAAGGGCAAAGGATTCATCCAGGCGCTGCTTCAGCGCCTCTTCGGTCATCTCTCCCTGTGAAAGCGGAATGGTCACCAGCGTCTGCGTGTTGATCAGAAAATCGGTCGGGGTGGCCTGCGGCAGCTCGGCAAAAAAGTCTTTGAGGATGCTTTCATTCACCGGCACCACGTTGGGAAACACCGGGTCGCCCACGCCGTCAAAGCTGTAGACAAACACGTTAATGCCGTACTGACCGGCGACGGATTTCAGCGTTGGGTTAAAGCGGTGGCAGTAAGGGCAGTCAGAGCGCAGGAAGTGAACGATTTGCCAGTGGCTGATGTCTACGCTGCGGCCGTCCGTCAGGTGGAACCACACCGGTTTCACCGGCGTCTGCGCTCCGCGACTCTGCTCCAGAGGCGTCTGTGCTGCCGGTGCCGCCGGCGCTGCCTGTTGTGTGACCGGCGTGCTGTCACCGCCCTTGGCTTCTTCCATGCGGGCGATGTCATCAATGGTGCTGGCACTGGCCAGTAGCGGCGTAAGCATCAGGAGCACGGCAATAAGTTTTCTGAACATGAATCAGTCCTCGGGTTTAAAATTGGTCACGATGTTGAGCATGCGGCGGGCCAGGTCGTCCTGCGTGATGAACCCGTAAGCCAGCGGCTGGTATTTTTTGTTGCGCGGATCGACCAGGAAAATGGCCGGGAAGTGCTGAATGTGCATTTTCTCCGCCTGCCCCGCGTCGTGGCGGCTGTCCGGCAGATCAGGGCTGATGCGTCCGTCGACGGAGACCGCAACCACCGGCAGGCCGTACTGCTCGCTGAACTCCTTCACCACGCCACCCAGGCGGTTATCCAGCGGCTCGTTGCCGCGATAGAAGAAGAACACGCCATAGCGCTGGTTGACGTAGTCGATAGCCTCTTTCTGCTTTTTCCGCTGCTGGGTGTACTGAATGTTGGCGGTGCCGTTGTAGTAGGGATGCTGCAGGCTGTAGTCCAGCTCCGGGTAGTTAAGCAGCACCTGCTCCCACTTTGAGGCGAACTGGCTGGCCTGATTCACCATCCAGTCCTGCACGATTTTATAGCGCCGGATGTTTTGGACCGTGGGGTGCAGCATCGCTTCATTCATGACGTTGTCGCGAAACGCCTGCAGCCGCTTCATCTGATCTGTGGGCGACCCGGCAGGCGGAGGTGTTGCTGAGTCGGGAGGTGCATCCGCCGGGGGCTGCGGCTGGTTGTACCAGAACCAGCCCACCGCCGGGTCGTAGTTATAGCCGTCAGGCTGTTGCTCTTCGGCATGGAGCGGCAGCGCGGCGATGAGCAGGCTCAGACAAAGTGCCTTTTTCACAGTTATCCTCCGGTCGTGTTCAGGCTGTTTTTGATATCCGACTGGATGCGTTCTGTGAGCGCACTCTGGTCAGGCAGGGAAACGTTGCTGTTGAGGTCGTCGTAGAAGTCGGAGAAATCCAGCTGGTCAAACTTGACGTCCTGCAGCTCGGTGACTTTCAGGCCGCGACAGTCCGGTGAACTTGCTGAGCCGAAGCTGATGCCCAGCTGACCGCGACGTCCCTGGTCCTGCACGATGCGGGCAAGCTTGCTGTCGAACACGCAGTAGCTTTCCTTTTTCTCCAGGCACACGCCCAGGACTTTCTTCGCGCAGTAGGAGCCGACGTCGACCACCAGCTTTTTCTCTTTGGCGGTACCGATTTCTTTCTCCTCGGTGTTGCAGTGCGCAAGCCCGACATCCTGACCCCAGCCGCTGCTCTTGCAGCAGTTGCTGAACCCCGCTGCGCTTTTGCGACACGCCATGGCCTTGCCGGTGAACGCGCTGACCGTGTCAGGGTCCATACCCGCAAAGTCTTTCCCGGCAGCGGCAAGGGCAGCAAGCTGTGACACGGCCTCGCTGAAGTTGCCGTTCGTCCCGGCCTCCATTGAGGCGCAGCTGCCGTCCGAGCAGTAGAACTGGGTGCCGCACAGGTAGCCGGTGCTGGTCACGGTAGAGGCACACTGGTAGGTCATGTTCTGCATCACGCAGTAGTCGCCGATTTTCTGCGTGCAGGTGCGGGTGCCTTCGCTGCAGTTAGGGTCATCGATATAGGTCTGGCAGGTGTTGGTGTCATCCTCATTGACCTGCCAGAGCGTGGTGTACTGCCAGCAGTCGCTGTACACACTGTACGTTTGCCCGCCCACCACCACCGACCGGGTGCCGCCGGGGTCCGTGCAGGTTTCACTCATCTTTACCGCATCCCCCATGCCGTCCGGGCAGCTGTCCGTCCACTGCAGGCCTGCCTGGACGGTGTCGCGGACGGCCTCCAGTGGCAGGGTAGCCACCGCCGTAAATGAACCCGTTTTGAAGTTGTTCAACAGCGTATTGGCCGCCGCATCTTCACGCGTGCCGTTGGTGTGCCGGATAAGTACCGGGATCACCTGCCCTTTTGTCACCTGCTGAGCCGGGATATTTATCGTCGTGCTGGAGTTGAAGGTGGTTGTGAAGGTCTGGCCCAGCACCTTCACCGTATACTGAAAATCCGAACCCGACTCGTGGTCGTTGGGCGAGGAGGGCATGGTGAAGACCCAGCTTCCTCCGCTTATTGTCCCGTCATCCGGGACGGTAAAGTCATACTCGATCCAGTAATCGGCCACGCGGGTGCCGGTCATACCGGTAAGGCTGAACGTCAGCTGCGTGTCATAGGTTTCGCGCGCGCCGGTCGTACCGATAGTGGCGTCACGCGTGCAGGTCTGCGTCAGGTTGTTTGCCATCTGGCAACTGTGCGTGGTGTAGGTGGTTTTGTTCAGCTGCTGCTCTGTGCACTGGCCGCTTGTCAGGCCCGTCAGGCTTTCCGCGTTGCTGCGCACGCTGTCGCTGTACTTGATCATGTCCGAGTCGGCGCTGATGCTGTCCGCAGGGTTATTCACGTAGGCCTGCTGCGCGGTCTGTCCGAGGTCGGACGTGGTCAGTTCACTTTGCCCCTTTGCCGCCAGGTCCGTGCTGGTCTGGGTGCCGCCCTGGTAGTAAGAGGACTGCGGCGGGTTTGCGCTGTAATTGTCAAAATAGGCGTTCGGATCGGCGGTGCTGGTGATGGTGCCGGCTTTACCGGCAGCCACGCCTTCCTGATTGGCATCGTCCATGCTGGAGGCGACGGCACCTGCCGACAGCAGGGCAAGCAGCCCCGCCGTCAGAGAGCGGTATGCAGTTTTCATCGGGAATTCCGGTCTGGGGAGAAACACTGCCCGCGAACACGGGCAGTCTGGCTACGGGGTGGAGTTACCTGCTTTCCGGCATTCGCCACGCTGGTTGATCATGTCCAGCGCCTGGCCCAGTGCGACGTTGCCGTATACGATGTCAAAGTGCTCGCCGCACTTCTTCACCAGAGCCGGCACCTGCCTCACGCCGTAACGCTCAAAGCGGACCGGGTCAATCTGAATGCCCTGAAGGTGATACGTTGTGACCATATGCATCATGAACTTTGCGGTCACCTCCATGTTGTCGTTCACCAGTCCCCGGAAGTAGACCGGAATTTGCCGGTCCTGCGCGGCCTTCATCAGGATGGCCAGCTCTTTCTCAGGCACTGACGACGACAGAAAGTAGGCCGTTTCATTCTCCGTCTGTCCAACCTGCGAGGCCGCAGGCGGGTCTCCGGCCTGCGCCCCCAGGGGCGCGGCTATCAGCATCAGCCCTGTCAGAGCACGACGCAGTTGCGTTTTTTCCATATCAGGTATCCGTAGTTTTTTCGGGTGGTCGGCATTTCGTGCCCGGTCTGCCACAGCATCACGCTGCGGCCAAACGGGTGACAGGTCGCCACGTCGGGGATAGTGTTCACCATCTGATAGCGGTAGCGGCTTTTCGGCATGATGACGGTCGGGTATTCGTTACACACCGCCGTGTTCACCCCGACCGAGTCGAGTATCAGCCCCTCCCTGTGCAGCTTGAACGCCATGCGCTCGGTGAGCAGAGTTGAACTGTTAAGGCCGCTGGATTCATTCACCAGGTTGCCGGTGAACGGGTACATCGACCCCTGCGAGCCGGCGCACCAGAACAGCGCATCGAGTGGCTTACCCGCTGTCGCGGCAATCGCATCTGCCGCGCAGGCCATCTGCGCAACCGGGTTAGCGAACAGCATCGCCTCCGGGTTAATGAACAGCGACAGGTTGTCGTTGTGCCACATCGGATCCAGCTCCGTGAGGTAGCCGATATCGTATTCCCCGCCCTGCATGCAGGCCGCTGAGGACAGAATATTCAGCCAGGAGATAAGCGGGTACTTGTACCAGTGGACGTGATAGAAGGTGCCGGTCGCATCCCCTGAGGCCTTTGTACCCACGCCCGTGCCCGAGCCGGGGATCGGAATGGTAAAGCCCCCCATGTTGACCATGCAGCCCGGCGCCCGCGTCACATCGGTCATGGCAAAAGGCTCCCAGAAGCCAATTGCTATCCCCGGACGGACCAGCAGCGGCGGCGGGGCCGGGCAGAGCTGAATGGGCGAGCTGGGGTTAAGCGTGTCCGGCGGCCCCCCTGCCGATACCTGAACATTACCGATACTCATCGGGAACAGGCACTGCCAGCAAACGTCCGTGATTGGATTGACCCAGCGGCCTCCGCAGGTGGGATCGGCCTGCGCCGGACTTAACGCACTCATCAGCCACAGGGTGCAGGCCGCCGCTAACGCACGCCATGCCATATCAGCCCCCTTTCGCTTCGCCAGCCCGCGCTTTGTCCACCGCCGCCTGCAGCGCCGACAGGCTGGTTGCGCCCGGAATGACGGTTACGTTGTCTGCGGTCGCGCCTTTCACCGGCATAATGATAAAGGCCGGGGTGCCGTTGATACCAATACGCTGGGCGAGTTGGTTGTTGGCCTCAAGGATGGCCGCCAGGCCCTGAAGATCTTCCTGCGGTGCACTGGTAATGCCCGCCTCCAGCTCAGCCTGACGAATGTCGTCACCGGTCAGCTTGCCCTCGTTGTGGCCGGTCGCATAAATCGCATTGTGATAGCGGTAGTACGCCTCCGCGCCGCCCGATTTGAACACCGACAGCCCGGTTTGCGCCGCACGCGTGGACGCCGACCAGCGGCTGCCGAAGATAGGCCACTCTTTGTAGACGTAGCGGACCTTTGGGTTGCCGTTGATAAACTGCTCAACCACCGGGGCCATCTTCGCGCAGTAAATGCACTGGTAATCGAAGAACTGCACCACCGCCACGTCGCCGCCGGGGTGATACACCGGCGTGCCCGGGGCATTCAGCAGCGCCGCCTGGTTACTCAGTACGGCAGTGGTGGCCTGCTTCATCTGGTCGGCCTGCGCCTGGTCCTGCAGGCGCTGACTGACATCGACCAGCACCTGCGGATGCTCACGCAGGTAATTCGCGGCGATTTCGCCAATGGCCTGCGTCTGGGCCGGGGTGAAATCGTCGTTCGCAGCCACAGCCACGCCAGTAAGCGCCGCTGACATCAGCACCGCAGAGATAAGCTTTTTCATGTAATGCTCCGGATTAGCGGTCGGGAAGACCGAATTCAGTGATGGTGAACAGTTTTTTGCCGGGTGCCTGCTGCACCCTGGCGGGGATTTGGGTAATGCCAAACTTGCGGATAAGCGAGCCGTCCTGATCGAACCAGATACGGGTGCCGAGCGCCGCCGCGCTGTCTTTGATGTTGCCGTTCACGAGAATGACGTGAACCTGAGTGGTGGACGGCGTCTGCTGCTTCATCCAGTCCACCTGACGCGGGTCGTCGGCGTCGATAAAGTAGAGTGTGTCGTCAAACACCGGGATGATGTCGAAGGGGTTCACCTTCTGCCCCCGGTGCGCGAACACCCGGCCGTTCTGGTCTGCCATGTCGCGCGTGACGGTAAAGGACGGGTCGAACAGCCGCGTATGGGTATCGCGCCCGGTCACCAGCCCCTCGACCGGGGCGGGTCGCATCGCTTCGTCTTCGGCCTTCTGCCGCAGGGACTGCTCAATCTCTGCCTGAGACTGACCGGCAAAGTGTTCCTGCAGGTTGCGCTTGAGCACCGTAATCAGGTTCTGCTCCCGGATGTTCCAGGTATCGCCGTAGGTGCCGAGTTCCGACGCCGATGCCTGCAGGCTGAGGGCGGCCAGCAGCGCACCGCTGATGATGTGTTTCATCGGGTGTCTCTTGTTGGAAAAGGATTAAAGGGGTAACGCGCTTACCGGGTTACCAGCCTTGCGGGTGCGCAGGCCAGGAAAGCCAGACTTCGGCCACCGAAGTTTCATTCAGAGCCATCAGATAAACGCCCATGGCCGGGAAAAAGTAGACCGGGGTGCTATCTACCTGACCTATCACTTCGCAGGCGTCCTCGCCGAAATCAGAGAAATACACATCCGGCGGAATGCCATTGATGGTCGCTGCCACTTCGACCAGCTCGTCGACGCCGGCGTGCAGCGAATAGGTCTGCCAGCTGGTCGACGGGGCATACACCGATTCACCGGTCTGCGCCCACTCGACGTAGCGCCGGTACTGCTCAGGGGGCAGCTGCGCGGCATGTATCTTCACCACTGAGGTAAACGGCGACAGCGCCGTTGTACCGTCAGCGTCATCGTTACTCTCTGACTCAACATCATTCATCGTTATCTCCGGCAAAAATGAGTGCCTAATAGCCGAGCCACCTCAGCACATCCTGCGCGCGGTAAAATTCGCGCTCGCCCAGATCGGCATAAAACGCCGCTATGTCCTCTTCGCTGACAAAATGGTGAGCTTTAAGCTCCTGCAGCGCGCGATCGCGCGTGATATCGGTATCTTCTGCAGACTCGTAGTAGTCACGGCAGGTGCCCTCCATGTTCACCCTCCGCCTGCGTTGCCTTTCATGGCATCAGCCAGGCGCGCCTGAATCTCCGGCGTGGCGTCCGGCAGGCCGCTGACCGCCGCTGCGCTCACCAGCACCCCGGCGTTGTGCGCCTCGGCGTACTGCGCGGTCACGGTGGTCAGGCTCTTATCGAACCGGCTCAGCAGCTGATGACGCTGGTCATCGTCCAGCGACATTTTCGCGCTCTGGCGGATAAAGGCGTTCATGGTGCCTTTCAGGTCAAACGTCACAAGCGCAGGCGGCTTCAGCCAGAAGGTCCACGCTGCTGCGCAGAGGCCGAGGCTCAGGGCAACGGACGCCGCGCCGGTGATAACAAGGTGTCGGGTACTCACAAGGCCATACCTCTCAGGTCAGTGATAATGCTTCGTTTGTGCGGGTCGTTCTCAGTCATCTCAAACAGGATGTCCTTAATGTCCGCCCCTTCCTTCAGACGCTTTTCGCGGAAGGTGAAGTCTTCCCCCTTCGAGGAAAACAGCCCGTCGCTCAGCGGATCCAGCAGCAGTCGGTGGAAGCTGGAGTACTCCCCCACGCTCAGCAGAAACGAGCTGTAGCGCGCCTTTTTCGCCGGCGGGAACTTGCGGATCATCATCCATTCCAGCTCGTTAAACGCGTGTGGCTCCTCTTTTTCAAAGGTGCTGAACGACTTTGCATCCTGCATACAGGTGAACTTAAACGAGCTGTTGTCGTAGGCCGCAAGTGCCGCCGTCGACAGGTTTTTATCGCGGATAGCCTGAGTGACCGTGCCGTAAGAACCGTTGTGACGGCGGGCGGTGCGGTAGCCTTCCTCAATGAAGTTTTTGATTTTCGTACTCGACCCGCCGAGAAGCTTCCACCCCTCATCGATGATGTTCATCTTCCGCATGCTGCGGGGCGTGGTGTACATCATGTTCTCGTTCCAGATCATGATGGTGAACAGGACTGCCGAGAGCAGGTCCGACTGTTTGCGCAGGTCGCCCAGCTCGGTGACCACAAATTGCAGGTCATTTTTCAGCGTCGGCTCAGAGGAGTTAAAGAACTGACCATAGATCCCGTTGATACAGTACTTATTGAGTAGCGTGGTGATTTCATCAATGCGACCAGCAATCTGCGGGGAAAACTCTTTACCGATATCGGCCTGCCGCTTTTTCAGATACGCCACCACGTGGTCGATGCGCATGTCCTGTTGATGCGTCGGCCAGGACTCGGTGATGGCCTCCAGAATCAGCGATTCATGCACCTCGTCCAGCAGGCCGTTGGGGCTGGCCAGGATGCATAGCTGGTCGCGGATGCGCTCGGCCGAGAGTGTGATGTTGGTGACGTTAGCAAACGGGTTAAAGCGCAGGGACTCACCGTTGATGTAGGTGCCGCCCAGGCTGCTGCACGCTGCCTTGTACGAGTCCCCGATATCCTGAACCGCCACCGTGCCACCGGTCTCCAGCACCGAACGGGCGATGGAGTTGGACAGCACCGACTTCCCGGCCCCGGAGGTGCCGGACATAAAGAAGTTAAAGTTGGTGTTGGGCAGGCTCTCGTCAAACACGTCGATAAAGGCCACCTGGTTGCGGTAGCTCGGAATAAGAATGCCGGACCGGCACAGCTTGTTGTCCCCGATAACCGGCGCGAGGTTGACCGCGTGGAACGTTTCGGCCCGCTGTATTGCCCCGGTTTTCTTACAGTCGGCGAACAGCTTTTTCTCCATCATGCGAAACGGAATGGTCGCCATCACGTTGCGCAGCTGCATAAAGTCGGCGCGGATAAACTGCATCCCCTGAGCGGCAAACGCGTTGCGCGTTTTTTCGGTGATGCGGGACGTCTCGTCATCATCGTCCGGGCAAAACAGCGTAACGCCGAGGAAGTAGCTGGTCAGCGAGGTGCGGTTGGCAAGCAGTTCTTCACGTGCCTCTTTCCACTCTGCGTGCTGTCGCTTGGTTGAGGGAATGTACTTGGCATAGCTGGTGTTAACACGTGAATCCAGAGCGAGAAATCGGGTGTTAGCCTCGCCCTGACTTTTCACCTGCTCCTCGGTGACCAGCACCATGGTGAAGATAAACGGGCACGGAATGCCGTTGGTCGGCGAAGTCAGGTCCTGAATGATGTTGCCGTTCTGCCAGAGGTAGTGCTCCTGCGGGTTACGGTCGAGGTTCAGGTTCACCATCCGGGTGGAAAACGGGCGCTCATGCCGGTCAGTGCCCTCAATGCGGATGTGTGAGGGTTTCACCAGCCAGGAGGTTGTCCGGTCCACAAACTGCGTCCGCAGGTCGGCTGACGGATCGTAGGGAGTATGATAATCGTCAAGCCGTCCCGCATCGTGGTTAAAGAACTCGCGCAGTACCCCGTTAAAGTTCTCGATACCCACCACGGCGGACCAGATATCTGCTGCATTCAGGGCGTTGAGCAGGTTACGCCTGACGTCGCGCACGCGGATAAACTCGGTCTCCGTCGGGTTTTTTACCGGCAGGCTCCAGATAAAAAACAGCCGGTAGTCGCGCAGCGTGAGCGGGTGGTCAAGCCCGTTATTAAAGGTGGTTCGCGTGCCGTTCAGGTAGAAGCGCTCGGTGATGTCGTTGCACTCATCGGCCCGGTGCCCCTTCCAGGCGAAGTTTTTCAACCCATCAGTCACCTGATGTTTAATGGCCCGGGAGGAAACCAGCATGACCTGCAGCGGCAGTTCGCGCGGTACGGAGTCACGTACGACGCTCTCCAGGCTTTCAGCCAGTTTTTCGTTGGCCCCGATGAGCGGCTGTGACTCAATTACAAATCCCAGCGAGTTGCTGTTCACCCAGAGCTGATTATCGCTGTCGTAGTCCTGAAACGGCATCAGGTCACGGATATTGGGATAGTCCATCTGCTGAAGCATTTCTCGGGTCTTCGCGGTGGTGTCACGCTCGCCGAGGATACCCGCCATGGTCTCAACCACGTTCAGCGGGTCCCACTTAAAACCTTTGGGAAATTTCATCACTACCTCACATCAGAATGCCGTTCCAGCGGGTCGGGCTGGCAACGCTGTAAATCACCTCTCCCATATGCACGTTGTCATCCGGGGACACGTAAGGGGCTATCCAGATGCGCGCAACGCCGTCGGGACGGCGAAAGGCGGCGGTGGGTTCAGGAAAACAGTGGGCCGCATTGCAGTACGCGGCGTTATTTCCCGCCGGGTAAAGCCGGTCATTTTCCCGCGTAAAGGGCCGGACGCTGCCGCCCTGAGCCACCCGCAGCGGCACACCGCCTGCGTCAATTTCGCCTTGCCCTGTACTGCCCCGGACGTCCCCCTGAGGGGCCAGCGCGATGTTGCCGGTATCGATAAGGCGATAGTCGCTGAGGTTGATACTGCCCGTCACACCGGGCGCACCCGCGCCTGACGGGGCGTTCGTGCTGTTCCCCGCAGACATGTCGTCGGCCTGGGACATCCAGACCCCGGAGTCTCTCGCGGGTTTATCAAACTGGAAATCACTGTTCATGCCCGCGCAGCCGCTGAGCAAAGCCGCTAACGCAACAGCAATAAAAGCCTGGGGTTTATGCATGTTTCTCTCCGTCTGCAGGTGGTGTCAGTAACTGGCTGAGAAAATTCATCATCAGCGTGGATTTTCCGCTGCGCGTTTGCCCAAATCCCAGCCTGGTTTCAGGCGATTTACCGTTCCCGGGCACGTCAGCTTTGTAGTAAGGAGTTTGTTTATTCATGTTTTATCTCTGAGGAGTGACTTACCGGCTGCGCGGCAATTTCTTTCATGTCGATATAGAGGTCTTCCGCACCTGGCGTACCGATCTTTGACAGGATGTCCATCGCCACCGGATCGGCGGGGCTGACCTCCAGCAGGCGGCGCAGGGTTGCACCGAGCAGGGCGACGTAGCCGTCGTCAGGGATCATGCCGGGCTTGCAGTACACCTTTTTGATGCGATAGCCCAGCGCCTGCAGCCCGGCCATACGCTCATCCGACTCCCGCCCGGCAAACGTCTGCCGGCGGTCGCTGGAAATCAGCCAGCCGCAGTGTTCGGCGTGGCGAAAGCGGATAACGTTTCCCTGACTCATCAGTTCTCCCTTTGTGGCGTGACTCCCTGCGACGTGGCTCCGGGCCTGCCGCCTGAGGGCGTAATGAAGTCGTTCATGTTAAGGCTGGTGGCATCACCGAGCTTACCGACCAGGTCCGGCGGCAGGCCGCTGTTACCGACCGCACGCGTAGCAGTGTCAGAAACGTTCTGTACGTTCTGTTTAGCCGCCTTTGCCAGGTCTTCGTCCTCAATAAACTTCGCCCGGAAGCCTTCGATAAACACCACCTCCACCCGGTTGGCGGCACCGATAGGGATAATCGGGTGATACTGCTCTGCACGCTCGATGTAGTAGTCGGCAAGCTTGTCCGCCGCCTTGCTGACGCCGCCGCCAATGGCCCCGCGTGCTACCTCTCCGCCGCTGATGCTCGAGGTGGCTCCCACGCCGGTGACGGTCTGCCCCACCTGTGAGACGCTGCTGCCCAGTCCCCCCAGCGCCCCTGCCGTAAAGGCCAGTCCGAGGATTTTGCCGTTACGCATGACCGGTACACCCTTGATGCCGTTCTTACCGTAGAAGGAGACGTGCCCTTTTACCGCCTGGTCGATATGTTTGCCGTTGATCACACAGGAGAGACGCTGCAGCTGCACCAGAGCGCGCTCGCTGGAGATATCGCCATAGGCCGCTGCGGTGACAAAGCAGTTGTCCAGGTTCGCCAGCCGGGTGTTGCCCGGCAGGTGTGCGACGCCTTTCAGCTTGAACTGCATCGGAACCAGGTTGTTCTCACCGCGCACCGAGGCGTTGGCATCAGCCCCCTCCAGCACAATCGCATCGGAGAACGTGCCGGTCGGCACCCAGAACGAGGTATCTTTCTGCTTCGCGTCAAACGATGAGTAGTCCAGCTGCGTATTGTCGATTTGTCCGGTCTGCACCGCCGGGGCGCTCAGGGTGTAGGAGGTTTGCGGAGGAACGTAGCCCTGCTGAACGGTCGTGCCACCCTGCATCGCACCCTGCGGCTTTGCCTGGTTCTGCTGGTCCTTCAACATCTGGGTCAGTGTGGAAACCTGCTCCTTTAGCCCTGCATTGTTGGCATCCGAGTCGCTGACCTGCTTTTTCAGCGCGTCAAACTGCGCCTGCATCGTCTTGAGGTTATCTTTGGCATCCTGCTCGCGGCGCTGCGCATCCACCAGCACAGAGTTCTGCCCTTTACCGTCAAAGCTGTTGGTCACCGCCCCACCTGTCAGGTCCGGCTCTGCCGCCGTAGTGACGCTCTCGTCTTTCTTCGTTGCTTTACTGGCGGACATATGTCGGTTGATAAGAAACAACAGCACGACCAAAATCGCCACCCCCCCCAGGATCATCGCCATCAGCTTTCGCTGCCGGGACTGGGTAATTTTATTGAGGTTCATCGCCCCCTCCTTTCGTGCGGAACACGGTGATGACTGACACCCGGCTTCCCGGCTCCAGGACATCAAGCGGCGGGTAGTAGGCCACGGCCATCACGCCCGGACTCCAGAAATAGCGCTCAGTCAGGCGGATGCGTTGTGATGATCGGCTGGTGATATCCGTGCGCACGATGCGGATGCGGTCACCCTGCCAGGCAGTGACCGGACGCAGTAAAAAGGTGGACTCCACGGCGGCACTGACCGGCACGCGCATGTTTTTAGTGAACACGTAGCCGTCAGGCTTACGGTTGGTCTGAAAACGGCTCACCAGGTCGCTGATAAGCGCGCTGTAGGTGTTCTGCTTCTGTTCAAAATCACGCGCCGCCTCGGTACCCCTCACCTCCATGTTGTTGATGGTCAGGAACAGCCCAGCACGTTTCGCCGGCGCGGCCTGTACCGAGAACCCAAACCCTGAGGCGGTCTGCACAAACAGCGTAAACGGCTTGTCAGCGAGCGTGGAGAACACCACCCCGCCGTCAGGCGTGGGTGATTTTGACGTCAGCACCCCCTGGGTGGCCTGAATGCTGACGATGCGGTCATCGTTAACGGTTATCAGGTTAGGGTCGCTGTTGCTCACGCCCGCGCTGATGCGCGCGCCGGTGTTCAGGGTCAGCGTCTCCGCCGCTGCACTGCCCGTCATCGCACCCGCGATAAGCAAGCCCAGCAGCGGCAGCGCCTTCAGGCGTTTTAAATTAGTCACGGGGAACCTCCAGGAATGCATTCCAGCAGAGCCGGTTGTTACGGGTGTCGGTGCGGATGCGGTAGTGTTTCTCTACCGCAGCACCGCTGTGCATGCCGTAGCTCAGGACGAGCTTGCCGGTCAGATCAACGATGCCTTTGTCAGGCCAGACTTTGGTGTCGCTCAGATAGAAGACCGATTCACCGTCATTTCCCTTCACCCTGTCGGCTTCTTCAGCCAGAACGGGTTTCATCGCCGTCGCCGCACCGTCGCAGGCACCGGCCAGGAGCATTTCGTGACTGGCCGCGACGTTGTCGTTGTTGATGTTGAGGCGTAAGTTAAGCCAGGCCATCGCCATCAGCCGCAGGTAACGCGCGTCACCCCGTTCACCGGTAAAGCTGAACGGGGTGTCTGCACCGTAAGGGATAATGATGGTCTGCCGGTTGTTGACCAGCTGCGCCATCAGCGCCCGGTTGTCGCTGTATACCCGCCAGGCCAGACCGAGCGACATGATGGTAATGACGAGCAACACCAGGATGGCCACGGCCATATTGCGGTTGCCCGCTGATCGCAGCTTATATTCCATGTTTTCTCCGTGGGTCAGGCGACCCAGTGTCGTTTGTAGCTTTCAGGAAGGATGCTGATAAAGAAGCGCATCACGGAGGTAGGAAGGCACCAGTAAGCGAGATTGAGAATGTACTGAGAACCCCGGCCATTTTTAAGCCTACGAATCCCGATGAAGGTCGCTAAAAGCGTGGGGCCGAAAATCCACATGTTGACAAAGATAGCCAGCAGTCCGAGCGGAACAAGCAGGCAAAATTCATCAGGGGGCAGCCCCACAAAGCGTTTCTGCTCGGAAAACGTCCCCGCAAATCGGTAACGGTTACGTTGTTCCATAAGCGATATTAAGTCAGGAGCCCAAATGCCACATTGGCGAATACCAGCAACGCCGCAATACCGCCAAACAACGCTAAGTTCTTGGTTTTAATATAAGTAAAGATGGCGAACAGCACCTCCAGCACGTACAGGATCCATACCGTAGTTGAGTTTGTACCGAACGTATCTCGGATCGTCTCTTTCCCCGAACTGAATAAGTCCTGGGCGTGAGCCTGCATGACCGGTGAAGCCATGAGCATCACAGCAGGCACAAAGGCGAGTTTCTTGCGGTGCATCCACGCTACCGCCCCTGCCTTGCGACAGTCTTTTAAGAGCGAGTGAAGTTGACCCTTCATATCTGTTTTCCTCGATAGGGGTTATAATGAAATGTTGTTTGTTCGCTGTTGAGTCAGCACTAAGCCAAATCCGGCCACATCCTGTGTTACATCCTCCTTACGCTTTCCAGTTAAAACTTAAAGATTCCTGTTGATTCTGACGGAACCTTAACGTGCTGACCGTTTTTTACACTTCGGGATCGCATACTTCAACGCAAGATATTGATCGTATTGATCTATTTTTTTTATTTTATTGGCCGCTTATTTTGCACCGCATTTGTAACCCCTTGACTGGAATAGATTAAAAATGGAAAAAGCTGGCGACATCCTGATCCACATGGCAAGACCGGCGGGCGTCACATCGCATTTTTTCTCGTCGACTGATAAAGAATATTTATATTCCATCGCCCTTTATGCCCTGCGATATCACCACCGTGACCCTGGCTGGTTTGAGGTAAAACTCGACGGGGAGCGCTACTTTGCATGCTCAACGGTGACCATTCCGCTCTATGTGATCATGAAGCGCCGGTGGATTTCTGGGCAGAACGCGCAGTTTGTCGCCGCTGCGGCCCCCTATATTTATTCAGAAGGGTCTGAAAAAGAGCCGCCGATCTGGATAGCGATAAGGGCCGATGTACTCACCCCGCTGCCCCGCCCTTGCGTCAATTTGTGGCACGCCCGCAAGCTGTCTGACAGCTACAAATGCTCACGCCATTTCTACCCGGGAATGGCCACGCCTGAGCTGCACGACACTCTTTCGTTACCTGACAACGCACCGGGTGAAAAAGAAACCCCGGCCCCAACGGTAATACCGTCATCCCCTGATAAGACCCTGCAAACCGAAACAATACCCACGCCTGAAACAGCGCCTCCGTCAGTAATACCGGAGGTGGCATTCGTTCCTGAAAACAAGATGTCGCACGCTGATCCTGAAATAGCCGGAATAACATCACCCGGTGAAAAAGAGGAAACGCCACGGGAAAGGATAAAAAAAGAGAAGGAACAGAAAGAGGCAGAAGTCATGGAGTATCTGCATCAGGGGTGGGCTGTTCCCGATATTGCCAGCGCGATATCACGCTCGACGGCATTTGTGTATAAGGTCCTGCAAAGTAAAGGCCTCTCCGCGATGGACCTGCGCTGGATGCGCTGGCAGCACATCGCTGACATGTATAAATCAGAACCTCCCGTTCCCGTGCAGGAAATAGAGAAGATTTGTAACGTCACGCGACAGGGAATTTATCATGCCGTCAAAAAAATCGCCGAAAGGGACAACGTCCCGCTACCGAAACAACGGTCTAATAAAAAACTGACGACGGAAGATGAGAGGATCATTCGCGAGAAGCTTGAAAGTGGCGTCATGCGAAAGGACATCTGCAAAGAATACAATATCTCGCATGATACGCTGACGAAATATTTTGGCCATGAGGTGAGAGAGAATGCCCTGACGGACAGACAGCGTGAACATATTGTCAGGCTGACCATGCAGGGAAAAACCCGCGAACAGGTAGCAAGAATGCTGAATGTTACCGTAAGCCAGGTAAAAAGAACCTGGAATAAGCACTGGCAGGATCCGTGGGTTAAATTCAAACGCATTAAGGATGACAACCGTAATGCCCTTACCCGACGGGACAAACAGCAGGCAGTAAACGCCGTTCTGCTTTACGGTCATACCCGGACGCAGATGTACAAACAGTACGGCATTAATGCGCTGACGCTGCGCCGGTATATTCGCGCAGAGCGGATCCCGGACGACACTGCCGGGACTGACGCCACAGAAATTAAAAGAGACAACAACAAACTTACCAGTCCGGAGAAAAAGAAATCCGGCAAGTCCTGATCTGCTTTTTTAGCGCTTAGGGAAGTAGTCATTCAACTTACCGGCGATACGGGCATTAACGTCAGAAGGCCACTCAGGTTCCAGCAAAGAGGCATTTTTGATAACTTTTGACGTGTCGACCGTCTCCTTCTGTATCCCGAAAATCGCATCAAGAATATAGCCGTTCATAAGCGCATTTTTAGCGATAAGCTCCAGCTTTTCGTCCAGCGTTTTTGCATTATCATCTTTGCTTATTTTGTTTTCATGTACGCGCAAGCCAAGCTTGAACATTTCCATTACGAACGCCGCCCGGTTGGCGGTCTCTCTCGATTCCCCGTCATCCAGACGCGCCTGTACATGAATGTCTACTTTATCCAGAAGAGAGTACGGCACCGTCAGCGCAACACGGTTTCTTTTCGATGAAGTTTCGTCTGACATATTTAAAATCTCCAACTTAGCGTTATTCCAGATTTTGATTGCAAAGTGAAACAGTAACTTACCGCCACAATCAGACCGTTTTTTGACCGGTTTATGGTTGCCACGTGGTCACCCTGTGGCAACCATGGAGTAACCATGGCTAAAAATCAAGCTGATTTGTGGTTGCCACGTGGCAACCACATGATACCCACGTGGTGTTTAGAGGGGCTATCTTATTGATTAAAATGAAAAGCACCACGGGCGCACTATACAATACCCACGCGGTTGCCACAAGGTTGCCACGTGGCAACCCTTACAAGGTGAAATTTTCAACAACTTTTCAGCAAGAGCATGATATTAAAGACAAAATATCAAAAAATCTTTTTTGCGAGTGATGTGTAAAAACCCGGATTTGATGATATTATTGAGGTGAACCAATCACTCTGAACCCTTATTTCCCGGAGCCGCTATGCGCATATTATTGCTTGCCGCTGCCCTGCTGGCATCAGGCACGATTCAGGCGAACACTGACACAGACTGCTTTATTAAAGCCGGACACTGGTATCAAATAGATCCCGATTACATCCGGGCGATCGCCTGGCAGGAATCACGCTATAACCCGGCGGCGAAAAACTATAACCGGGACAGCAAAGGTCAGGTCACCAGTACCGACTACGGGCTGATGCAGATCAATAACCGTACTCTGGCGGGATTCCGTAAGGAATACCCTCAACTCTCCACGGATAAACTCCTCGCTCAACCGTGCCTGAATATATTCGTCGGTGCGATGGTGCTTCGCAGAAATTTCAATCAGTACGGCACAGGATGGCTGGCAGTTGGAATGTATAACGCAGGCGTAAAAAACCGGCAGGAGACGATAGCTAACCGCTATGCCTACGCGATGAAAATCGATGCCATTTATAAAAAAATACGCAAAGGTGAAATCCCCCGACTCGCCTTCACAGACTGATACTGAATCAATCCGGGTATGAAGCATGAATGAGATCATAACAGGATCACGGCGTGTTTTTTTACTGATACAGACATCAACGGGCAACACCCATCGCTTTATCATGACAGCACACAGAGTGCGTGCATCCAGAACCCGGGGCAATTGTTTAGTCATTGCGAACAGAGACAGTAAAACTCTCTGGCACCCTACCCCGCTGTGACACTGATTTGAAATGTGAAGAAAGAATGCGAGGCATTAGCTTTTTCACCAGACACCATAAACTTCCAGCAACAGGACCGGTCGCGTGAAAATAACAGTACGGGTAACGTTGTAAGATAACGAAAGTCCCCGCACTCCCGGTAAATAGCGGCCAAAATCGGGCGTTATCAGGATTAACATGACACACCTTTTCCGGATGATCTCCCGCTAACAGTAACGGTTGCCTGACTATATATCTCCACGCATCCATATCACTCACAAAATTCCAATGAGTACCACGTGGATTTATGTAACACATCTCACAGTAAGGTATCTCTCTCACCCGTATGCACTAAACCCCGGATAAGAAACTGAGTCATAAAAGATATTCTGATATATGAAAGAGGATCACTGACAGGGTGGAAAGATCTAACGAACTCTCTGGAAATAAACCTCCTCGTCCGGCTCTGATAAAATGATGAAAAGTGGGAATGGTGTTAACTGTCACACATTTATTCCAGGCAATCAGAGCGCAATTTATCCCGACGCTTTCTCCCGTGCCATCACCCTCTGTCAGGATGACACGACCGTTATCCCTCTTAACCAAAAGTTAACGCTGTATTTTATTGGCTGCTGATAACGTAATCTGATTCTGTACATCCAGCCTGCTCCATCTAAATGCGTTTGCTGCACAACTGAAACGGAATGGTGATATTTAATCCGGACGTTTTTCGCACCTTGCTAATAGCGAATCCGGTACGCCAATAATACACTCGCAGAAACACACCCCACGGCTTTAGCCGCATCCTCAGAGGTCGCCCCGCGACCGGTGAATGCGTCAGCCTTCAGGCTGGCTGCTGCCTTTGACCTCAGACATCAGGCCCTAGCCGCCAGGCCCGAAACCCGCTTGCGGGGTTCGGCGGAGCTTACCGGTTTACCGGTTAGCGGAGTTGGGCTGACGACCCGGCTTTGCCGGGGAGCCGAAGGTGGCCCCAGTCCGTGACCTGGCCTTTGATGGTTATCCCTGGCACGAACAGCAGGACCCACCACATCAGCATAAAGAACAGCAGGATCTACAGTGAGATTAAGCGTGGAAATATAAGTGGGAGTAAGAAAAGCCCCGGAGAGCAGCAGAGAGAGAGAAAGCGCAGGCGAAGGGGTGAAAGCGGTGCGTCAGCACCGCCTTACCCCGGCCCTTCAGGGCCGCCAGGCCGTTCAGCGCGCGAACAGGCGCACGCCAAAGCCCACGCCTGACAGGATTCATCACACTACGCTTCTGTTGAGCCAATCCACTGGTGGTCCAGATAGGCCTCTGCTCCCCACCTCTGACCCTCTGGCTGCACCTGCACGACCAGCTCATGCGTCCAGCCACCTGGTGGAGCGTCCTGAGAGAAAATGACCTCCCCGTCGAACGTTGTGATTGTCAGCTTACCGTTTTTCACGGCTGTCAGGATGTCACTCTCACCTGGCCGCTGATCGGTAAAGTAATACATACCACCTCCTTTCTGTCATCACACTACCAGTCAAATACTGGCCAATTCTCCAGGGGATCGGCATCCTGATCAAATATCACCATCTGTACTCCCATCCGGGCAATGCCCGCCGTCAGCAGAGACACTGTATTTTCACTCAGACCTGCTTCCCGCAGGGTGAGTGCCGGGTTTTCAAGGATTTCAGGACGGACAAGCCAGCCGTAGCCCACACAGGTGACCCACCGGCTACTCTCTCTGAATGCCTGTTGACGAGCAAGCACTTCCAACAGCTCACCGTCTTCCCTGGACAGGCACGCCGTCGAGCATACCAGCAACGTATACGTTTCATGCTTCACTGGCCGTATCTCCTGAAACCACGCATAAATCCACGGATCTGACTGCGCAATGCAGCTACTCTGCTCAAAGCCCGACCGGCATATTCACGGGCGTCCGCATCATAACGTTGCTCCAGCACCGCCTCATCTACCGCTTCTGCGCATCTCAGATGCATATCCCGGATCACGCAGAACAGCCTCGCGGAGAACGTGCTTTCAGCCTGTCGGGATCCCGATAGATCCCCTCCCTCTACCGGATCCGTGATGTGATACTCACGCATACATGTCCCCTTCCGCATCGGCAATCGCCACCGCAGATAACAGCTCCAGTTTCAGTTCTTTCACTTCGTGGTCAAAGAACGCCTCCCATTCACTCCCGAACGACGACAGAACCATCTCACGGCTCATCAGCCAGGCAGACACCACCGCCGCCGGGATTTTTGGTTTAGGTGTATGCCAGTCAGTTACCGAGTGGCAAACCTTCTCCCTGATATTTATGAACGTGCCCGCTACCAGCTCTTCGCGCTCGGCTTGCAGCATTCTTTTTTCCCGGTCGCACAGGGACGCCAGAAACAGCATATCTTCGGCAAGAAACGCCGACAGGCCTGTTGTGTTTATCTTTGCAACCCATGTTTTGGTAGATTCAGAAGCGGCGGTGTTGACGTTATGTGTGTTCATGCTGGTACTCCTCTCAGGTGGTTATCCATGTTTCGGTGAGTTCGTCGCGGCGAAGGGCAAAAGGAGAACGGCC
>NZ_VWXF01000010.1:0-194895 GCF_011752615.1 Candidatus Pantoea multigeneris | reverse complement strand
TCGCCGCCTGAAGTTGTGAAAAAGTACTTTCAAAACCCGCGAGGCTGAGAAATATTTGACGCTACCGCGTCAATTCAAATTCCCCTCCCACCTCCTTCGGTGGGAGTACCCTTTGAAGAAAAGATGGGCATCATTGAGCGGCGTATTGCTGAGAATGGATCAAAGCTCAATGGCTTTCCCGGTTTGCTGTTTAAAGCCTATCTGGTCGCTAAACGCCATGAAGGCTATAGCGATGAAAACCGTTATGCCCCGTTTTACGTGTGGGAGAATGCGCAGTCTATGACCGCATTTTTACAAAGCCCGGCGTTTAAAACGCTGACGCAAGATTTTGGCTGGCCGCAAATTGATACCTGGCTGGCGCTGCATATTCCCTGCATTGATGAGATCCGAAACTCCCCGTGGTTATCCATAACCAGGCACACGATCCCACCGCACAGCGACCTGTCTTTGACAGCGCAGGATGGGGATCTCAGCGCCTGGGATGTCAGTCGCTGGCAGCACTTACAAGCTGATTTTGGTGATGCGCCACAAAGAGGAAAAGAAAATTATCGTATTACTTACATTGCAAGCGGGGCGTGGTGAAAGCTGAGGCTGATAATAGGGTTTTATTTGGTTTTTTCATTATTATACCCACAGCAAAATACAGATGCTGTCTGGGCCATCCAACATCGACTGAGTTAGACACGTGGTCATGTGTCTTCCCGTGAAATGCCTGCGACATCTTAACGGTACATCGTATGCCGTAAGATGTCGCAGATCTCAACTCTTATCAGTGCCTAACTTGTGGCGACGAATCAGCAAGAAACTGATTATAAAAGAGATAATCAGCGCGATACCAAAGGTGAAGTCAACCAGGAGATCCGTCGTTTCTTCCACTCCAATCGTATTAAACCACGATGCCAGATAGTCAGTGACGTTTGGCCACAACAGCGTAATAAGCTTGCCAACGACAATAAACGTCACCACTAAAAGCAATAGAAACCCCATTCCGCGCTTAATCCATTTGAGCATCAATCCAACCTTAGTTGACCTGTAAGCCTGTTGAGCACAGAACCGGGGTCTGCGGAGGAATATTCCATAACGTTTAACCAGACTATTTTCTGTTTGTCGAAGCCCCGATGATAGAACTGAAAGCGAAGACCTGGGACGCAGACAAGAAGAGCAGGATCACGCGTTATCAGCACCTCGATGTCTGACTCGGTATCGTCTGCAACAACCTGGTAGTCCATACCGAGCCTGTCCAGTTCCCGCTGAAGGGAATGGATAAACCTTCCGGTGAGAGCGTACGGGAAAAAACCTCTTTGCAGCGCTGATCGCCCCAGTGTGGGGCTGGGACTGTGAATAACGTAGATCGTGTTTCTGGTCATAACTCTCCCTGTTTTGTCAGTCAACCAGACTACATACTGTTATGTTGTAGCGCCATGATGTCCAGTGTAGATCAGTATAATCGCTTCAGATCCTCCGGCCTTTTTTGCCATGAATACGGCGGTCTGACAAAGCTGAAGGTCCGCTATGAGCGAGCAGCGGACGTTGTTGTTGTCGTCAATCTCGATGGCTGCATTACTCAAAATTTTGAGTATCGATTAACTAGCAGCTGGTCAATTGCTGATATATCTGTTTTCAGGCTTCACAGCTAATCTGACCAGGCTATCAGGCGAGAGAGTGTAAAATAAGAATTGAATACAACAAAACGATACACATCACGGTACCGATCACAATCCAACTTCCCTCTTTCATGACATTTCCTTTCAGGCTCATTCTACAAATCAGATGTTGCTATGATAAAGTACAGTAGCCAGTGAAATGATTCATTTGCTCATCATATTAGTCACATTTACTTTTTTTCAGGCACAGTTATGAGAAAAAAAATCACGCGAGATGGCCTGGATCGTTTTGATTTGTCCATCCTGGACATGTTGCAGGCGAATAACCGCCTGCCGCACTCGGCAATAGCTGATAAAATTGGGCTTTCAACCCCTTCTGTTCAGCGCCGCATAAGCAAGCTTGAGGAAAATGGAGTTATCAGAGCAAATATAGCGCTCATTGAACCTGCTTATGTGGGTAATCCGGTTACGGCAGTGATCGAATCACGACTTACTGAAGATCGGAGTATCGTCATGGACAGAGCCAAACGCTATTTTCGTAACGTTGATGAAATCCAGCAGTGCTACTTTGTTAACGGGGGCGTATCGTTCATCATTATTATGATCGCCCGCGATTTACAGCACTTTGAACGCCTCGTCAGACAGCACTTTGCTGATAATCAGGACATTCTGACCTACCGAACGCTAATCGTCCTTGACCCGGTTAAAACGGGAATGAGGGTTCCTTTGTTCGATCTGAATGATTAGGCGTCATTTTTCAGTGCTGCGTTCGTCGACGTGCGAACAGAGAACAGCCTGCGCAAGCGGCCATAACTGAAGAAATTCCACCGCACTGTGTCAGGCTCAGTTTCTCATGAAGGATAATCCACCCGGCCAGCGCACTTACCGCCGGAGAACCACTAAGTAGAACGCCGAACACACGCGAGGGAAGCCAGCGCATAGCATAGATGTCCAACAGAAAAGGTAACATGCTCGACAGCAGTGCCACGCAGACCCCTGTAAAAATCACAGCTGGCATCAGCAAGGAAACTCCTGCCTGGGCGGTTCCGAGGGGAACCGTAATCAGTGCGGCAACCATCATGCCCGCCGCAACAGATCGCCCGCCGCCGCCTGATACTCTTTTTCCTATAATGACATAGATTCCCCAGAACAATGCCGCCGCAAGAGAATAGGCTATGCCTTGGATATCAATGGCGTTGTGTATGTCTCCAGCAGCCAGCAGGAACATACCTAAAGCGGACAACAGTATCCAGAGCAGGTCGATTTTTTGCCGAGATGTAAGCACGGCAACCGTCAGTGGCCCCATGACCTCGATTGATATGGCAATACTTACGGGAATATATGAAAAAGCCTGATAAATCAGCATATTCATCAGAGCAAGGACTACGCCATATAGGGTTAATGCTCTCCAGGAGACCTCATGTTGACGTAATGTCCATGGTCGAAACACTACACATAAGATGACAGCGGAAATGCCAAGCCGTAGTGCGGCCACTCCTTCACTGCCGACAACTGGAAACAGTGTCTTCGCAAAGGCTGCACCAGTCTGTACCGAAACCATCCCGGAAAAAGCCGCCAGGAAAGGAAAGTTTTTATTTGTCTGCATGATCATATAGTTATGAGAAATTGAATACCGAATTTTATAACCAAAACATGGTTAATTTTCTCATAAAGACCCTATTAACAAGCTTTCTAATTGAAATTAGCCAGAACTTCGACCAAAAAACGCTGAATGTTCATGCTATGCCAGTAAAAGCAATCTTGATATTTTGAGCGATTATCCTGGGAGTCGGCTACAGCCACGAAGTTGACCTGAGGGATGGGTGAAGTCCGCTGTGAGTTGTGAGTTCAATGGCTCGATGCAACGCTATCTTTAATCAAGGGGGGGCGTTGCCATGAAACGAAGAACTCGGATTAACTTCACGCCAGATCAGAAGGCGATTATCTGGGACAGATATAAGCAAGGTGATTCTCTGCATGATATCGCCAGAATGTTCTGGCAGATTTCATTCTTCCATCATGCCCACAATCCACCAGACAGGTGGCTACCGTCCTCCCGTTCGAAAGCGGCATCAGCCAGTTTGGCCTTTATATACTCGTGACGACCGCTTATTTCGGATCGCCGAGAACCTTTTTCAGCTCCTCGATATCCTCTTCAACTGCGGTTTTAAGACCGCGCCGTTCCAGCCAGTTTCTGCCCCAGATGCTCAGATCCAGAACCAGCTTGTTTAGTTCCCGGCCTTCATCACTGAGCGAGTATTCAACCTTTGGTGGAACAACGGGATAAACCTGGCGAATAATCAGGCCATCCTCTTCAAGTTCACGCAGTTGCTTCGTCAGTAAACGCTGATTGATGCTGGGTAAAAAACGCTGGAGTTCGCTAAACCGAAGCGTACCGTCCTTAAATAAATGATAGAGGATCACCCCTTTCCATTTTCCTCCCATGATATGTAGTGCCGCTTCCATTGAACAGCCTGGTGCCGAATCGTAGTTACGTAATTTCTTCATAAAAACATCATGGTTACCTTTTGGTAAGTATGTGAATTTTTTTATCGTATAAACAAATTATTATCGTATGGTACTTTTAGCGGGCTAAATATCAATCACTTTCTGGAGTAGTAATGTCAGCTTTGCTTTTTGAACCCATCACAATCAATGGCGTTGAATTCCGCAACCGTATTGCCATGTCCCCGATGTGCATGCATTCGGCGTCTGCCGACGGCAAGATTAATGATTTTCACGTTATTCACTACGGCGCGCGTGCCTTGGGCGGAGCCGGTCTGATTATGCTAGAAACTGCCTCTGTACTGCCAAATGGTCCAATCGGTCCTGGAGACATCGGTATCTGGGATGACAGTCATGTTGAAGGTTTGTCCCGCGTGACAGATGCCATTCACCGTTTTGGCGCGAAAGCCGGCGCACAGATCGGCCATGCTGGTCGCCAGTTGGGAGTTGACCTGCCCTCTATCGCGCCGTCAGCTATCCCGTTCACTCCTGAGTCCCGCGTACCTCAGGCGATGAACATTGAGCAGATCAATGAATTAGTAGAGGCATTCCGCCAGGGGGCTCGCCGTGCCTGTGAAGCCGGTTTCGACGTTATAGAAATCCACGGTGCTCATGGCTATCTGTTGAACCAGTTCCTGTCGCCGTTGGCGAACAAGCGCACTGATGCGTACGGTGGTAGCCACGAGAACCGTTACCGTATTGTGCGTGAAGTCATTGATGTTGTGCGCAGCGAGTGGAAAGGCCCGTTATTCCTGCGCATTTCTTCAACCGATTATGCGGAAGGCGGTAACCGCCCGGAAGACTTCCTTATTTACGGCAAATGGATGAAAGAACAAGGTATTGATCTGATTGACTGCTCGACTGGCGGGATTGCGATGGTATCGGTAAACACTTATCCAAACTATCAGGTTCCGGCAGCTGAACTGCTGCGCCGGGAACTGAATATTAAAACCGGTGCCGTGGGTTTAATCGAAACAGGCCGTCAGGCAGAAGAAATTCTGCAGAATGGTCGGGCAGATATCGTTCTGGTTGGCCGCGATATGCTGAAGGACCCGTTCTGGGCGCGTACTGCAGCAGACGATTTGAACGTAGCACTTCCGGTCCCTGCACAGTACACCCGCTATGGTTCCGGATGGCAGCGTTCTCAGCCACGACTGCCTGCAGCTGACCTGACAAGCACTGTAGAGCAATAATTGCATCTACTTCATCAGCCCTTCACGGTTGTCATGCTGTATCTGTACCAATAAATCCTTTGTTGTAACCCTCATAGTTAAAAACCAGAAGTGCTTTCTTATTACCCCTGCATGCCGACGCAGGGGGATTTAATTTAGAACATCTTATTTTGTATTGCGGATGGTAAAAACCTTAAAAATTAGAGAAGAAATTAATTTCATAAACATACTCATCAAATCATATCAACGTCTGCTCTTGGCACAGAGCGGGCAGCTTCATAAGCTACCGGGGCCGCCATAAGCGAAAAGCAGAAGTTCACTTTTTAGTACATGAACCCTTTATGGTAATAAAAAAATGTAGGGTTCGTTTTGCAGGGATCCTACAGCGTGATGTAGGAGAAATTAGACAGGCATTCTTTCTCGCAACACAGAGATAAGTTCGTGTAGTCCCGGTAAATTATGGCGATTACGGGGATAATAAAGATACATTGCAGGCTCTACAGGCGACCAGTCAGGCAAGACAACCCTTAATTCACCATTTTTAATATACTTTTCAACCCTTTTTTCCGGACAGTAGGTGATCCCTACATCGCCAAGAGCAAGGTCTATGCCCATGATAGTGTCACCAACACAGACCTGCCCCGGGACATCGATTTCACGGTAGTCATTATCTTTTCTGAATTCCCATTTATAGATGGTTCCTGCACCCGTACGAATTTGAATACAAGAGTGCGCCATAAGGTCTTCGGGAAGAAATGGAGGCTGATGGTGGTAAAGATATCGTGGTGACGCTACGGCAACCCATCGTAGCTCCTGACCTAATTTTACCGCGATAAAATCTTCAGGTACGGTTCCACCATAGCGAATCCCCGCATCGAACCCCTCTGAAATGATATCGACCATGCGGTCATCAACCGTGATATCAATCTGCATATCCGGATAGCGTTTTAAAAATACGGGAAGATGAGGTCCAATAATCAGTCTTGCGCCGTCACGGAGGACATTGAGCCGAAGGCGCCCGACAGGTTTTTCTCTGGATGCATTAATTTCGTCTAAGGCTTCAATGATTTCTTCAAAACCGACGTTCAGACGGGCCGAGAGCTTCGCACCCGCCTCTGTCGGCGAAACGGTTCGACTGGTTCGGTTAAGTAGCCTTACGCCGAGTCTGCCTTCAAGGTTTCTGACTGCATGACTCAAGGCGGATGTGGTGATCCCTAATTCAACAGCGGCCTGAGTAAAGCTTCGCAACCTCTCTACAGCCCGGAAAGCATTAAGGTCTGCCAGATCGCTACGGGATAAACGGGCTACGGGTCGTACAGGCATAGTGACACCTCTAATTATTGAACAATACTCATGAATATATCTCGTTGCGTTCAATAATGTGCCATATAAGCAGGTTTCATTACATTTAATTTCGTGGGTCGCTCGACAAGGTTGAGTAAAATTCAACAAACCATCCAGGTTAAATCATCAGATAAGACTGCATTTGCGATTAATATCATTTCCTACAGGACCCGGGGACCTCAGCTGGCCCCAGGTCATCATCATGCTGCAGTTCTATCAGGTTGATTTATGCATAGTTCCGAAACGCTGGATAATAAAGATATCTTCGACAAAGCTAATCTGGTGAAGCCACCGATAAGCTTGTTTGCGGCTATCCTGACATTAGCACTGGGCGGCCTTTTTATTGGTACCGGTGAGTTTGCCACAATGAGTTTACTTCCCTCTCTGGCAAATGCGACTCAAGTCTCAATCCCCGTCTCGGGACAATATATAAGCTCGTATGCAGCTGGCGTGGTGATTGGGGCACCCTTGATGGCGGTTATTGGGGCACGTTGGCCGCGGAAATGGCTGCTTTATTGTCTGCTTTTTATCTCTTTGCTGGGATATACATTTAGCGCCCTTGCCTGGAACTACTCATCACTGATGGTCGCGCGTTTTATTTCCGGCCTGCCTCACGGCGCTTGGTACGGCGTCGCCGGGCTCGCCGCTTCTGTGATGGTACCGGCCTCCCGACGCACGCAATACATCGGATATGTGATGCTGGGCCTTGCAACTGCCAATGTGGCAGGCGTGCCTGCAATGACATGGCTTGGACAGCAACTGGGTTGGCGGGTGGCTTTCTCGTTCGTAGCAGTCGGTGTTGCAATTACCGCAGGTATGCTTTATTTCTTCATACCTTCAACCCCTGCCGACCATAATGCTTCTCCGCTGAGAGAATTGAGCGCCCTGGCAAAGCCTCAGGTCTGGTTTACGCTGGCCGTAGCCACTGTCGGTTTTGGTGGAATGTTTGCTGTTTATAGCTATATCACGCCAACTCTGACGCAGGTCTCTCGCTTTTCATTATCAGAAGTTCCGGCCGTGCTGGTTTTGTGGGGCATTGGTATGGTCTGTGGAAATATACTTGGTGGCTGGATGGCCGATAAGTCCCTTATCCACGCTATCTTTGTCATGCTTTTCTGGAACATCGGTTGTCTGGGGTTGTTTGCGCTGGTCGCTCAGTGGAAATGGGCCGTCCTGCTTGCACTCTTCCTGTTGGGAAACGGCTTTGCCATGGTTCCCGCTCTCCAGAGTCGTCTGATGTCCGTTGCCAGCGACGCTCAGACGCTGGCTGCTTCGCTCAATCACAGCGCCTTCAATCTCTCTAATGCCATTGGTGCTTCATTAGGTGGCATGGCCATTGCTGCCGGGGCCGGGTGGGCGACCACGGGTTGGGTTGGCGCTGCTCTGGCATCAGGCGGCGTGGTTTTTATGGTTTTATCCGTAATCGCATCGAAAAGGAATCAGCATGCCTGACAATATAATTATTCGCGATAACGTAGCCGTTATCACTGGGGCCGCTCATGGGATTGGCGCTGCAATGGCAAGGCGTTTTGCTGCCGAAGGAATGCAGCTAAGCTTATTCGACAGGGATGGGCAGGCACTTTTCTCTTTATCAGAAACATTTGCGGTCAAAACATGCTGCACAGTTGGTGATGTGGCAAGTACTGAAGACCTGCAAATACTTTATGATAATACGATGGCGGAATTTGGCAGTGTGTCATTACTGGTGAATAATGCCGCAGTGAATACCGGAGCCGGTCCTTGGGATGAACCTGAACTCTGGCTGAAGCATTTACAGTCAAACCTTCTTCCTGCCATCACTCTTCAGCATTTATTTGTTCCAGGTATGATCTCTCATCATGCCCCTGCTGCTGTGGTAAATCTGGGCTCGAAAGAAGGCATAACCACACCACCAGGAAACGCAGCCTATAGTGCCGGGAAAGCCGCTATCAAAGTACTGACGGAACAGTTAGCGCATGAGCTTCGTCAAGCTGTCGGCGATCGCGTTACTGCCCATCTTCTCATTCCAGGCTATACCTGGACCCCGATGAATTTCCCTGGGATGGATGAGAAAAATGATTGTCAGCCTGAAGCCGCATGGACCGCTGCTCAGGTAGTTGACTACTTCATAACAGGCTTTACTAAGGGGGATTTTTATATCCTGTGTCCTGATAATGAAGTCACACCAGAGATGGATGCTAAACGAATAGCATGGGCAAGCCAGGATATTATCGAGAATCGTCCGGCTCTTTCCCGCTGGCATCATGACTGGAAAAAACAGTTCGATGCATGGATGAAAAATTCACTTTGATAGTGATATCAGAATAATTTTGCTGTTGTTCGTTTAACTCGCAATGTCTGCTCCTGGCACAGAGCGTCCAACCCCATAAGCTACCGGGTCCGCTATGAGCGAGCAGAGGACACCCGTTTTTTGTACATGGAGATTATGCTTACACAGGCATGTAGTCGTTTGTAGGGGGCAGGTCGCCAGGTATTGTGGTACCTGTCCGGGACGATGTGTCCTCGCTCACAGCGGACATCTAATGTCAGCTGTGAGCTTCAGGACTTAATTTTGCACTAATATCTTAATAAAACTTTCCTCTCCGTCCTCATGCACGGTCTTTATCATGAAAAAGTTGCATCCAGTAAGGATAAGGGACAGCAGGCTGCGAAAGTGTATCGAGTTTTTGACGATGTTCTGGTGCAAGGATCAGATTTTCTGCTTCGAGATTTTGCAGCAACTGCTGCTCATTCTTCGCGCCGACAATAATCGTCGTAACCTCAGGGCGTCCAAGTAGCCATGCATGGGCAACGGTCGCTGGAGAGCAATTCATTTCATTGCCGATGGCAATAAGCTCGTCAACCACCGGATCAACCCGAGCCATATCGACAGGAGGGAAGTTAAGCGTTGAACGCCTTCCCTGATGACTGTCTGCGTGGGTCTTTTTCACATATTTACCACTGAGGTAGCCGCCGCTCAGAGGACTCCAGATCATTAACGCATGATCGCCATCCCGCGCCGCCTTGGCGATATCAAATTCTATATCCCGGCATGCCAGGGAATAATGAACCTGATTACTGGTAAACCGCGCTTTGCCATGCTGTTGCGCATAGGAATCGGCTTGAGTCATTTCTGCTGCGCTGAAATTACAGGCGCCGATATGTCGTACCTTGCCCTGGGTGACCAGATCGTCAAGTGCCCTGAGCGTTTCATCCAGTGGCGTTAAAAGATCGCGATCGTGCAATTGCAGGAGATCAATATGGTCCCTTTGCAGCCGTTTCAGGCTGGTTTCGACAGTACGAATGATGTGTGACCTTCCCAGGCCGACATCATTGGGCCCATTGCCCGTTTTCAGGCGCACTTTAGTCGCAATCATCATACTGCTGTCATTCACACTCATGGCTTTCAATGAACGACCTAATACAATTTCGGACTGCCCCTGAGAATAGACATCGGCGGTATCGACCAGATTAATCCCTTTGTCTAGTGCGACGCTGATAATCCGCTTTGCTTCCTCCACGGGCAGCCCGGCAATAGACGACCAAATCCCTTCACCGTTACCAAAAGTCATCGAACCCAATGTATAGCGAGAAACCTTTAACCCTGAACGGCCAAAACGTACGTATTGCATATTTTGCTCCAGATACCCTTAGTGAGGGCCTTACTCTAAAGCGATTGAATTCATACTTACAGAATGTAGAATACGAATTCATTATTCTGAAAAAGTGAATAAAGTGTGCGCTTTGATCAACTCAGTTCGATCCGGTTGTTTGTTCGTATCATCGAGACAGGATCCTTCAGTCGTGCTTCCAGCCTGTCTGGTATTTCACCCTCGAATGCAACGGCCAGAATTGCAAGGCTGGAGTCACACCTTGGTGTCAAATTATTAGGAAGGACAACACGAAGTGTTGCCGCGACCGAAGCCGGACTTCGCTATTATGACGTTTGCAAACGTCTGCTAAATGATCTGGACGAAATCGATACTGACCTGAAAGGTTCTCAGCAACGCCTGGCCGGTAGAGTCCGGGTGAGTATTAATGTTTCTATCGCGCGCGCGATAATATTGCCGCGATTACCTGAACTGATGCGTCAGTATCCTGATATACATCCAGAGATTATCCTGACCGACCAGCGTAGCGATTTTGTTCGAGAAGAAATCGACTTTGCTATTCGTATTGGTGGTCTAGAAGATCAGGATCTTCACAAACGCTCTCTGGGATTTCCTCTGCGTATCAATGTCGCCTCGCCAGAATACCTTCAACATTTTGGCGTGCCTGAAACGCCGGATGCCCTGGCAGGGCATCGCCTGATTGATTTTAAGCTACCGCTGCCCGGTGAAAGGCTTGGATGGGAATTTGAAACCAACGATGTCATCAACACTCTCTGGCCAGATACGGTAGCATCGGTAAACGATGCAGAAGCGCGTGTTCAGCTGGCCATCGCGGGTATGGGGATTGTGCAAAGTCTGCATTTTATTGTCTCGTCGGCGCTTGAAACGGGCAAACTGGTGCGTCTGTTCCCTGATCTGGAAACCCGGGCTCCTGAGGTCACCTTGCTATGGCCTCGCAACCGACATCTTCCAGCCAGAACAGAGACTGTCATGCGGGTATTCAGTCAGTGGGTAAAAGAGGCGGTGAAGGCGGTCCCTACGCAGCTTGTATGAGCCGGTGATAACCTTTTATCATCCGCAATTTAAGCCGTCAGAACACTTTCCTTGCCAGCGAACCAGAAATAAAAGGCCTGATGTCAGCGCTAAGGATGTGGTTCAAGCAGCACATTGACGCCCCACGAGGGAAAGTGTCTGGCTAAAGCCAATCCCTCCCCGGCTGAAAAATAATCGGATTCTCCTGGATGGAGATACATTTTTCGGTAGCAGAAAACAGGCTGTTTTGATGAAATCACACATGCACCAATAGCCGGTTTGCCCTCTTTAACACGTAAGGGTGCGCCGACAATAATCGTCATATCGTATCTGTCAGACAATACCTGAAGTGGACTCAGACAGCTTTCATCATGCAGAGCCAGATCTGCCGCCATTTCGGGTTCATAGCCCGTCAGAGAAAGTTCAGGAAAAAAGATAAGGTTAACGCCAGCCGATGCCGCAGACTCAATCAACATTTCGTGATAACGCATATTCTCATTAATACAGCCGCGCGCCGGAGCAAACTGCCCTGCTGCGATTCTTAACCTTCCCTGAATGCTGTTCATGCTTTCCCCAGTGTTTTTTTAGCGTTATCAGTTAATAAACATAATTCGAGGGCAAGAGCCGCACTTCGTTCAGACTCATACCGGAGTTTTAATCTTGATGTCAGATCTTTTGCTGGATTACCTGTGATATGATAACAATCCATCCCTTTATCATATCACAGGACTGTGTAACTTTGAAAAGGACAGCGCTGAGAATAATTTCATTTATAATCGTACTTTTAATTACCACCGAGTTGGTTTTTGAAGTTATATTTAGGTTCTCATCCGGAGATTTTGTTATCTCTGTCCTGGAACGATTTGCGGCTGTAGGCATTCAAATTTCATTTGATTCATTTTTTGTTATACTTGTTGTTTTTTCGGCTTTCTTATCTTTTTTAATTTATAAGTTTTTATTGTCTCTTAAAAGTAAATGGAGTGATAAGTGAAAGGGTTTTTAGTTGCTTTTTTGAGGGAAAACATTCCTTATTTGTTTGTTAATGTTTTCGTTATTTTAGTTTTTGGTTTGTCATGTTTATTTTTTCCTGAGTGTTGGTTTTTGTGTGGCTTGTTTTCATTGGTGATCATTGCTGTTTTTGATATATTTGTTTTGCCTTCAATAAAGAAAAGAAAATAACTTTTCTTAGGCTTGGGGATGATGACTTGTGAAACTGTAAAACGGCAACAAATGTTTGAAAAGATCTACAGATCATCTTGAGATCCTTTTTTGTCGTCGTAGTCACTTGAACCAGAAACGATAAAACCACCCTGCCAGGTGGTTTTATCGATGGTTAGAAAATCCGGGCAGCGTTTCAAGGCCCGTTTCAACGTCAGCCCCAGCGAGTGGCGGCGCACTTTTCGTGGCTCAGGTTTGGCCCGATAAACACGACGCTGTGGTTTAAATCGCCTCAGCATCCAACAGCGCCGTTCCGTAGGAGTTGTCGATGGTACACAGCCAGCGGCCATCACTCTCCTGCCGGGACACATAGGTCGCACGGCGAGTGGTTTCCACAATGCCATCTTTTCTTCAAAGGGTACTCCCACCGAAGGAGGTGGGAGGGGAATTTGAATTGACGCGGTAGCGTCAAATATTTCTCAGCCTCGCGGGTTTTGAAAGTACTTTTTCACAACTTCAGGCGGCGATCCTCTGTATGAGCCGCCTCGCCGTCACACGCATTTAGTTCCGCCCCGAAGTCACCCCACATTCCAGCTGCACGCTGGCTGATGCGCGTAGGATGTCATTTCCCAAAGGCATCTTGTCGGTATTTCGTCATAAAAAGCGATTAACATGCAGTAAAATGGCGCTATATCTGTTTTTTTAAAAAAAGCCTGCTCAGCTTGACTTCAGATTAAACGCATGGTTATTTATCCAGCATTCATTTACCGGGCACTGAATGCACATGCTTATCCTGAAGGCGTATAAATACCGGCTGGAACCCACGGACGCTCAGGCACAACGACTGCGCCAGATGTGCGGTTGTGCGCGTTTCATCTGGAATTATGGCCTGGCAGAAACGCAGCGTATGCTGGATGCCGGACAAAAGTTGCCCACCGCCTTTACGCTGAATAAAATGCTGACCGCGTGGAAGGGGTTGCCTGAGCTGGCGTTCCTGTCTGAAGCGTACACCGACAACCTCCAGCAGAAACTCAAAGACCTGCACGGGGCATGGAAGCGGTGCTTTGATAAACGTCTGGCGGCTAAAAAGCCGGTCTTTAAGCGCAAGAGCCAGGGTAACGATTCCATCAGATTCGTCAACTTTGACAAATACTGCCAGCTTGACCGCAAACGCGTTAAATTGCCGTCTGGCCTGGGCTGGGTGAAGTTCCGCCAGTCCCGCGCCGTTGTGGGCAAAATCAAAAACGCCACCGTCAGCCAGCACGCTGGCGGCTGGTCTATCTCGTTCCAGGTCGAAACGGAGGTCGAACAGCCCGTACATCCGTCAACGTCCGCTATCGGACTGGACGCGGGTATCAGCAAGCTTGCAACGCTGTCCGACGGCACGGTTTTTGAACCGGTAAACAGCTTTAAAAAGAATCAGGCGAAGCTGGCGCGGCTACAGCGCCAGCTGGCCAGGAAAGTAAAATTCAGCGCGAACTGGAAGAAACAGAAGGCGAAAATTTCCCGCTTACACGTGCATATCGCCAATATCAGACGCGACTACCTTCACAAAGTCACCACCACCATCAGCAAAAACCACGCGATGATAGTGATTGAGGACCTGAGGGTGTCAAACCTCTCAAAATCGGCGGCAGGAACGGCAGACGAACCGGGGCGCAATGTCGCGGCAAAATCAGGGCTAAACCGGGCGATACTGGATCAGGGCTGGTATGAAATGCGACGTCAGCTTGAGTACAAGCAATCCTGGCTGGGTGGTCAGGTGTTAGCGATAAACCCGGCTTATACCAGCCAGAAGTGCGCCTGTTGTGGTCATACGCATAAAGATAACCGTCAGTCTCAATCCCGCTTTATTTGTCTTGAGTGCGGTTATAAAGAGAACGCGGATATAAACGGCGCGCGTAATATTTTAGCGGCAGGACATGCCGTTTTAGCCTGTGAAGTGAACGGTGCGTTAATGCCGTCAGCAGCAGGAACCCGGCGACTGAGTAATCAGGTAGCCACCCTGTAATGGGAATCCCCTACCTGAGTCGCGTAGCGTGAAGGTGGGGGAGGATGTCAAGAGGGCATCAAAATCTTTGGCGGAAATCGCGCTGTCGCAGGATTCAATAACCTGACGTAGTGGATGTGTAGACATAAACATTCTCCCTGTTAACGATATTCACTATCTTACCTTATGCCTCAGATCCGTCTATAAATCGTGCATGATTCAACTCGCCAGCTCGTGCTGCTATCCGTCATGAGCAGTCATTCAACACACCCACTCATTCAATCACACTTGATTGCTCAATCTATGCGTTAGATCAAAACATAAAAATTAGACATTAAAAACAATAAGATAAAACAAACAAAGTCGATGCAGACCCGCACTGATTCCAGCAATAAAAAATTCTCATGCAATCATTGATGCAATCAAGTTACACATTGATTTTCGCTGTGCTATTACTGTTTCACTTTCACCTCCTGAGGGTTGGAAAATGGTCTCTTCACTGTTCATTCGCTGGGCAACACTGCTGCAACAACAGACCGAACGCCCTGCCTATCTGCGCATTGCGGATTTTATTGCCGAGGGGATTACAACGGGTGAGCTGCCTTCACGTTATCGGTTACCGCCCTTACGCGATCTGGCCGAAACGTTGAGCCTGAACTACACAACCGTCACGCGGGGTTATGCGGAAGCGCGTCGCCGTGGGCTGATTGATTCCCGGCCAGGGCTGGGGAGTTTCATTCGCACTAAGGCGTCCAGTGCTTCTGTTACGCCCATGAGCAATTATGAAATGACCATGAATGCGCCCGTCGAACCCGCAGGATCTGTTATTGAAGAGGCGCTGCGTATCGGTGCGCTGAACCTCTTCAGCAATACGGATATTCAGGGTCTACTGCGCTACCAGGATTTCGGAGGCAGTGCCGATGATAAAGCGGCGGCTATGCTGTGGATGAATAAAAAATTAACCCTCACGGATGAGTCAGAAGTGCTGGTCTGTGCCGGGATCCATAATGCGCTGGTCGGGATTATGACACTGCTGAAACGGAAGAAAGGCGCAGTCTGCGTAAGCAATCTCATTTATCCGGGGATGAAAGCTATAGCCAGCCACCTTGAGATTAAGTTAAAAGCGGTACTCTGTGATGAGTATGGGCCCGATCCTGCCGCTTTCGAGGCATTGTGCCGGGCTGGAGAAATCAGCACGCTGTATATCAATCCAACTTTACATAATCCGACCACGCTGACGATCCCGGCGTTTCGCCGACGCGAACTGGCTGAAGTCTGTAGCCGGTACAACATCTCCATCATTGAGGACGATGCTTACGCAGCCCTGACCGAAGATAAGATCCCCGCTTTTGCGGAGCTGGTGCCTTCACTGACCTGGTACATAACAGGGATGTCGAAGTGCTTTGGTCCTGGACTGCGCATCGCTTTTTTGAAGGGCCCAGATAAACAAGCTATCGCACGTTTGTCCGGCGTACTTCGGGCGCTGACAATCATGTCCAGCCCGCTAACCAATGCGCTGGCACGTCAATGGATTAACGATGGCACGGCGGATCGCATGCTAAATGAGATAAAAAGTGAAGCCAAAATACGCCAAAAATTAGCGTCAATCTATCTTTCCGGCTATGAGTATCAGGCAGACAGCAACGGCTATCATATATGGCTGCTGCTGCCAAAAATGATTAACTCAAACTCCTCTGATGTGGCGGCGAAACTGCGCGAAAAGGGGATAAGTGCGGTCTCTGGCATTGCTTTCTGCACTGACAATAAACCGGTTGAAGCATTGCGTCTGTGCCTTGGTGGTTCCCAGACGCGTCAGCAGTGTGAAGACAGGTTAAAAATCTTGTCTGAAATGCTGGCAGACCCGATTTTCTTTTCGAGCATGGCGATATAAATCATGGGCTGAACCTCTATACCTATTTGCAGTAATCAGATGACAGCCCTGACGGGATGTATCTCAACACCATTACTACAGCATAATTCGCTGATAAGGCACTATAAATGAACACTGAGCTTAATGTTGTCCTACAGGAAGAGTTGAATAAAATTAACCAGGAAGAGCAGCGTGATGACCGCCCTTATTTTGATGTTTCCTTCATTAAACAATACCCTGGGCTGTATGGCTTAATGTGTTTCCTGTTTGTCCTCACCATGGGACTTCTGATGTACTCCGATTCCTTTGGCGGCATTGAATACACCGTCTGCTGCGTGATTTTCGCCGTCTGTAACTTCTTTTTCTTCTTCCATATCAATCCGTCTTACCGCGTAAAAGATATTGATAAAGGGGCCTGGAAAAATTGCTATACCGGCGACTGGTATATGGAAGTCCATGTTAAAGAAGCCTTTATCGAAAAACTGATTAATGGCAACGTGCTGTCGGAAACGGAAAAAAACACGCTGAACGCGCAGTATAAAAAGAAAGGACATCTTTACTTTGCGGACATTTACCGCCTAAGAAGCTAATCGTCTCATGACAGGGGAAAGCCATTTAGCCTTTCCCCTCTGTCATTACCTCAACGCCCAAGAAATTTAAACGGTGTCGCCTCCTTGTACGAGGCATTGGCCATCCCTGAATAAATGTGCGTTTGGTTAGGCCCAAGATCGAGCTTCATCACTTTGCCCGTGGCCGCGGAAAAATCGATTTTATTCAGATCCGTCCAGAAAACGTTTGGCGTTAAGGCGGATTCAAAGAAATAGAGGCGACGCTTCTGGTCAGCAACCGTGCGCCAGCGTGTTGAAGAGATATTTGGCTGATCGGGGGTAGAAATGCCATAGGGCACGGAGACATTGCGGATCACGCTGAAGGTACTGGCCACCGCCTCAACAGCACTTTCCGTTTTTGGGATAGCATTGACGTAGAAGCTGGCGCGAGCAAACCGGTCCGCAGCCCGGTTGGTGCCAGGTAACATCACCGTCCCCCCAACCTCCTTCCAGTACTCTTCCATTGCGAGTTGTTTGTCAAAGGTCGGCGAATTGGTCATCACCTGATAGCTACGGCTGTGATGTATAACCTGTTTGCCGTCGATATATTCCACGATCGCGCTGTCGCCCGAGGCATCGGAGATCGCTAAATGCAGGGTTGCTAGCCGCTCCTCGCCTGGCACATTGTCCGTGACAATGGTAAACGGTTGTTGTCGCAGAGCATCAACGGCTTGCTGCACGGTGCTGAAATTATCCAGCACGTACTGCGCCCAGGCGGCAATGGTTAAGCCCGGCTTATTATCACCGTGTTCGGGATATTGCGACTCAACCAGCCACAAGACGTTAGCCACCAGGCCCGCTTCATTCATGCCATCAGTGGTGGAAATATCATAACCTGTGGCAATCACGCTGCCGTATTTGGAGGTCCAGTGGAGGGAATTAGCGCCGGCTTCCCCTGAACGCTGCATACCGCGCGGGAAAATCCACAGGTTGGTGCCAACATCGGTTTTCCAGTCCATCGAACGGGCCGTAATGACCTGATGATCTGCCCCCAGATAGACCAGCCGGGTACAGGCGTTTACCGTAGGGATTAACAAACTCATCGCCAGCGCGGAGGCGGTCAGTTTTGCTTTGAGGGTGCGAAGTTTCAATAACATAAGCTCAATTCCTTTTGCGGATGCTGTGCCAGTGGTGAAGTGCAGAGCTGCGACAGCATTAAGCTTAGTCTGTTTTACTTTTTCGCTATGAATTTAATCATTGTGTGATACGGCAGATGGGCCATAACGCTGGCCCATCTGCCAAAGGGTTATCTCATCCCAACCAGAAGACTAAAGCGGCAGCCGCGATGCAATAACCGCCAAACAGATGCCAGCGATCTTGTTCCAGCCAGCGCGAGAGCCAACGCAGCGCCAGCAAGCCAACGGCAAAGCTGAACACCATGCCAAGCAGTGAGGGCAACAGCAAACCGCTGGTAGCCGAGCCTGATGCGACAGCGCCAGCACCGCTCTGATGAGCAAATACGCGATAGACCTCTTTAGCGACCACCACTGGAGTCAGCGTAACGGCCAGAGCAAAGCTGAACTCCTCCGCACGGCTGCGCGCCATGCCAACCAACAGCCCGGTGGAAATCGTGGCCCCCGAGCGGGAAAATCCCCGAAATGGCAGACACAGCCCCTGAACTACCCCAACCACAGCCGCTCGACCCGAGGTCATGTCCCCGCCCTGGCGTTCTTTGATGCGGGCGGAGAGAATAATGAGTATCCCTGCTGCCAATAAGCCTGCGGAGATCAGCTTGCTATTACTGAATAATTGTTCAATTTCAAAACCGGGCGCATTGGCGGCGTAGTAATGAGTAATCAGTTTCAGCAATATCCCACCGGTAATGCCTGTCGCCAGGGTAGCAATGATGATTAGCCAGACGTTGCGACGAAATGCCGCGCCGGAACTGAAGTACGTCGCTAACCACTGTCGCCAGAAATAGACAATCACCGCAAACATGGTGCCGGTGTGCAACAGCACCAGCAGCAGCGTCATATCTGGCGCGGATGGATTCAGACCCAACATTTTTTCCGCCATGATGACATGCGCAGAGCTGGACACCGGGAGGAGTTCCGCCAGTCCTTGTACAACAGCCAGTATGGCTACATCAGACAATGTCATGCTTTTACCCTTATAAAGTGCGCCATTAATATCAGTGGAATGCGTTGATAGTAATAACCTAACTAAGGGTCAGATTTTGATACGTTTTGTCCGAAACCCGCCATCATTTAACTTCTGTTGAGCTTTTTCTCGCCCTTTATCTGACGTGCATAAAATGATGACAAAACGATGATTGCGCCATTCACTGCTGCATTTTGTGGGTGTGCAGACGACGCAGCCGTGTGAATTTGGTCGTATTGGAGAAAACGTTAAGAAGGGTAAATCCTGCTCTGGTCGCTATTTACTCAGCAGCCAGGGATAACATTAGCAGTTAGCGCGCCTTGTTGGCGCGCCATGCCATTTAAACGGAAAAAAGGTAATGGATGTTAATTAAACCAGGGCTGGAAAGGATCGGCCATTTGCTGCCAGCCTGCACGCCCCAGCGCCATCTCTTCATCGGTCAGCAGCGCCTGCTCAAGCTTTTCTCGCAGATGTTGCTCGTCCATATCAACGCCGATAAACACGATTTCCTGACGTGCATCACCGGTGCCCTCCTCCCAGTTTTCCATAATGAAGCTCAGCGTTTCATCATCTTGTGGCCAGCGATCCTGTGGCGCACTGACCCACCACATACCCGCCAGCCCCTGCCGGGATACGCCGCCTGCCTGCGACCAAGATCCAGCATATTCTGGGCGAGTCGCCAGCCAGAAAAAGCCTTTTGAACGCACAACACCCTGCAGGTCACCTTCAGTAACATCAAAGAAACGCTCAGGATGGAATGGACGACGGGCACGGAAAACAAAGTTACGGATCCCGTACTCTTCTGTTTCAGGCGTATGTTCACCGCGCAACTCTTTCAGCCAACCCGGAGCCTGCGAAGCCGCATCAAAATCAAACAGGCCGGTATTAAGCACTTCATGCAGTGCGACCTGGCCAAAGCTGGATGTCACCACTTTCGCCCGCGGATTCAGGGAGTGAAGAATGGCCAGCAGGCGCGCCTTTTCAGCCTCATTAATCAGGTCAGTTTTATTCAGGATCAGCACATCACAAAATTCGATTTGATCGACCAGCAGATCAACCACTGTGCGTTCATCTTCTTCACCCAGTGATTCACCGCGTGACTGCAAGCTATCATTAGCTTCGTAGTCGCGGAGGAAGTTGAAGCCATCGACGACCGTGACCATCGTATCAAGCTCGGCAACTTCAGACAGGCTTTGCCCCTCTTCATCGGCAAACGTAAAGGTTTCTGCGACGGGTAACGGCTCTGAGATGCCCGTTGACTCAATCACCAGATTATCGAAACGCCCCTCTTTAGCCAGTCGGTCGACTTCCAGCAGCAGGTCTTCACGTAAGGTGCAGCAAATGCAGCCGTTACTCATTTCGATCAGTTTTTCATCCGTACGCGACAGCTCAGCACCCCCGTCACGCACCAGCGCCGCATCAATGTTAACTTCGGACATATCGTTCACGATGACCGCCACACGGCGGCCTTCACGGTTATTGAGGATGTGATTTAGCAGCGTGGTTTTCCCCGCGCCAAGAAAGCCAGATAGCACGGTAACCGGCAATTTTCGAAACGTGCCTGAATTTGAGGTGGTGGTTGACATTGCAGCTCCTTACAAAGGTGATCGGTGGCACTGATTTTCCGAAAGCGTGTATAAGCTGTCGGGTGCCACATTTGGTTTTGGTTATGTTATAACATAACAATTTGCAATACCACGATCAAAACGTGCCTAAGCGGACAGCCCCGCTCTGGAGCGTGGGGATCAAAAGAGACAGTGAGGAGAAACGAAGGGGGATTAATGAAAATGGAAGAAACTCAACGTGCTGCAAACTTGCATATAAAATAAATGTCTGCATCTCCTTTGAGAGAAGCAGCATAAAGATGAAAAAAAGCCACTCTGAAAAACAGAGTGGCAAAATCCTCTTGTAAATCTGATATGACATCAGCGTAAATGCGAAACTATCATGCACCGGAATTTATCATTTGTCATCCCCGCTGACTTCACAGTTCTTAATGTTTAAAGTGGACTAAATGCAGGTTTAAATGAAATTTTCTTAAGATTCTAATATCCTGACATAAAAATGATACTCTTAACATTTAGTCTACAATTATTTCTGACAGTTAAAAATATTTTTCCCTGAAGATTCAATTAATTCATCAATCATACTTTTTTCCTATCGCCACTCAGCCTGTTTGCAGCATTGTCACAGGCCTCTTGAGGCATGTCACGCTGAGCATTGAGAAAACAATAAGATAAAACAAAACATACCTGGAATTATCTGGAAATAAATTTCATTATTGGCAGTTAATTAACTCTGGCTCTTGGAAATAACACAAAATTAGCTTGAGTTTTCTTAATCCCTACTATTTACTTATTACTGTGAAAAAAAGGTGGGACGTCTTACACTTTTTTTAATAAAGTGTTAAATACTTAAGTACTCATCGCCAGTATTGATAAGGATAATAACAATGGGCACTGTTCAGGGTAAAACTATTTCACTCCGTTTAGCCGAGGTGAGCGATTACCTCTTCATTCACAGCTTACGTGTTGCCCCAAAAAGCGCACAATTTCTGACTCCGGTGGATGATGATCCACTCCAGCAAAAAACCTGGTTGGAGAATTATAAGTTACGCGAGCAGGAAGGTCGGGAATATTACTTTATTATTCAAAGAACTGATAATAACCAACCGGTAGGTTCCCTCCGTGCTTACAATGTCAATCATGAGGCCAGTACAGCACAGTGCGGCAGCTGGATACTTAACGATCAAAAAACGATCACTTCCGCCATTGAAAGCATTTTGCTGATATGCGAATACATGCATAGCATTGGTATCCGTCTGGTGATAGTTGACGCCAGAAAAGATAACAAACCGGCACTACGGTTTATCCGGAAAATATCCCATCGTCCGCACAGTGAAGATGAAACCAATCTTTACTATGAAATTGATGTTCCGGTGATGGTGACAGATTTCTATAAAGATAATCATAAGTATATCGATCAGCCGACGCAGTCATAATTAGCGTCAGGTTTACGCTTCCGGGCGTGATTGCAGTCGCCTGGGGTTGTGATTCAGTGAGTTCGCCTCCCCTCTCTTTATGCGAAGGACTTGCAGGCCGCGACATGATTCCACATCATGATGCTACCTTATCGTTACTGCTGATGAGAGGTATATCCACTTTGGGAGCAATTCATGGCTGTCACCGCCTATACACCATTACAAATAATGCAGCTCAGCCCGGTGATTCCGGTACTGGTGATTGACGATGTTGAAACTGCACTGCCCATGGCGAAAGCGCTTCTGGATGGTGGGATCAACGTTTTAGAAGTCACGTTAAGAACAGCGGGAGCACTTGATGTCATCAAACTGCTTGCAGAGACATATCCTGAAGCAGTAGTGGGTGCCGGTACCGTCCTCAATCCCGCTCAATTTGAGGCAGCTCAAACTGCGGGGGCAAAATTCATCATTAGCCCCGGATTAACGGATTCGCTGCTGAATCATGCTAAGGGCGCCGACCTGCCGTTTATCCCAGGGATTAGCACGGTTTCAGAACTGATGTCAGGTTATGAAGCTGGCTTAAACGCCTTTAAATTCTTCCCGGCGGAAGCGAATGGTGGCACGGCAGCATTAAAAGCGATCGGCGGTCCCTTCCCTGATGTGCGCTTTTGTCCTACTGGCGGTATCAGCCCGCAGAATGCCGCCAGCTATCTTGCGCTCCCTAACGTAGCGTGTGTCGGAGGATCGTGGCTGGTCACCCCTGAGATTTTACAATCCGGTCATTACAGCCGAATCACTGAGTTGGCTGAAGCTGCCCTGGTTCAGTTCCGTTAAGCAAACCGAGACTCCCGCTGCAAACTTTGTGGCGGTACGTATAAAAGCCAGGGAGGCCCCTCACCCTCTGGCGACTTCACATTTAAATCACTTCCCTTCATTAATACCGCACCTCCTCACTGCTGCAAGGCCACCCAGCGCTTACTGTCAACCAAAATGAGACAGTGATAGGCAAAACTGTAAATTGTTTAACTAATAAGTTTACGTATAATCAGTTTCAGGTCAGGCAGCAAGGTTGCAGATAAGCAATCAACGATGGCTTCAGATAAAGATTTATTCACTGATGAGATGATTGTGATAATGCTCAACAAGCAACGCACATCAGGCAACTAAAATTAACGTTAACCTATTTTTTTAAGGAAATTCACATGCGCTACTTTTCATTAGATAATCAAAAAGACGGTATTATCCTGGTTGCCCGTATTGCTCTGATGGTGCTGTTTATTATTTTCGGATGGCAAAAGCTGATGGCATTTAGTTACACCGCAGGCTATATGGCTTCATTAGGCGTACCGGTGCCAGCGGTGGCTACAGCAGTCGCTGTTGCGATGGAATTTGGCGTAGGGTTGCTGATAGCACTGGGTTTTTACACTCGCCCACTGGCAGTGATCATGGCGGTGTACGTACTGGCAACCTCATTCATTGGTCACCCATACTGGCACATGACCGGCATGGATCAATATGCCAACATGATTAACTTCTATAAAAATATCAGCATTATTGGTGGCCTGTTATTGCTGGCTATCACCGGACCAGGTCGTTACTCACTCGACCGTCGTTAATTACGCAGAATAAAACCGGCCATCCATTTCTGGATGGCCGGTTTTACTTTTTAAGGTGGATAACATTCCCACCGGGGAATTTAAACGCTTTGCCAACTAAAAAAGCCCTCCAATAGCGGAAGGCTTTTTTTATTTATGTTTTAACGATGCCGCGAATCAGGACTCACTGACGCGATAACGTTCCAGCCAGTGCGCATATGGGGCTGGCAGCACCCATGACGGGCGATCTTTATTCAGTGCCAACGCGGCCTGATACGGCCAGTTTGGGTTTTGTAAATGCGCGCGGCCTACCATCACCAGGTCGAGCTGCTGTTGCTCAATGGTGGTGTTGGCGATCAGCGGCGAATCAATGCCCCACGCTGATGCCACCGGGATCTGTGCTTCACGACGGACGCGTTCCGCAATCGGTGCCAGGAAAGCCGCACCCCACGGGATATTGGCATCCGGTGTTGAGAAGCCGATGCTCACGCTGAGCAGATCCAGACCGTTTTCACGCCAGTAACGCGTCAGCTCGATCGCTTCTTGCAAGGTTTCTTCATCACGACCATCAAACTCCAGTACGCCAAAACGCGCGGTTAACGGCAGGTTTTCTGGCCATACGGCCCGCACGGCGTCAAAGGTTTCGCGCAGGAAACGACTACGTCCTGCAGCATCACCACCGTATTCGTCGGTACGCTGGTTAGCGTGCACCGAGAAGAAACTTTGCGCCAGATACCCATGGGCAAAGTGCAACTCTAGCCACTCATAACCCGCATCACGGGCGCGCTCAGCCGCACGAACAAAATCTTCCCGAACTCGCTTGATGTCCTCCAGCGTCATCGCTTTAGGGACGCGCGGCAGATTATTGCCAAAGGCTACCGCACTCGGCGAGATTGTTTCCCAACCGGCAGGATCGCCTTCAGCAATGTGATCATCCCCTTCCCAGGGCTTGTTAGCACTGGCTTTACGTCCGGCATGTCCAATCTGAATGCCTGGCACCGCCCCAGAAGCTTTGATTTCACGCGCAATCTGGCCGAGTTTTTCTGCCTGCTCATCATTCCAGATCCCGAGACAGGCTGGAGTGATCCGGCCCTCTGGTGATACCGCGGTCGCTTCCACAATCACCAGTCCCGCACCACCGCGCGCCAGGCTGTTGTAGTGCACGCGATGCCACTCATTACTGACACCGTCAATGGCGCTGTACTGACACATAGGCGGCACTGCGATTCGGTTGCGCAGCGTTAAGGTTTTTAAACGGAACGTATCGAATAATCCTGACATAACAACCTCTTACTCTGTTTACAGCACAATTATTTGTTTGCCGCTGAAGTTGCGATACTGCAACGCCTGAAGCTCTCTGGGGAGCTGCTCATAGGGGAATTGCAGTAGCGTCTCGCTCTGCAATCTCCCGTCAGCCAACTGCGCCAGCAACTGCTCGCCCTGCCGGGTTAATGCCTGCCACTGTTGGGCGCTGCCATAGGTGTGGAGTGCGCCAAGGGCAACCTCGTGCAGTGAAATGGCACGACCAAAGGGGCTACATGGCCACTGTTCCACCCGGCCCTGAATGCAAACCAGATGACCATTGGCGAGCAGTGCATCCGCCAGACTTGCCGCATGTTGCGGACCTACGGCATCGATCGCGGCAAAATAGCGTGGCTCCGCATTATGCTCGGTATCTTCCACGCAGCGCTTCGCACCTAATGCCTTAAGGCGATCCCAGTGTCGTGGGTGGCTGAGCGTGGTCACAACAAAACCACGCACATGCGCCAGCTGTACCAGAAAATGGCCGACTGAACCGCCAGCCCCTGCAATCAGAACCTCGGCCCCTGGCAGCAGTGGCAGCTTAGTGATGGCCTGCCAGGCTGTCAGCGCCGGACAGGGGAAAGCGGCCGCGCTGGCAAAATCCATCGCCTCCGGGACACGCATTAATACTTGCGCCGCTACCGGAGTATATTCAGCAAAGCTACCGTTGCGCCGCAAACTCTGGTGATAGGCAACACGCGCGCCAAGCCATGCGGGATCAACATCCGAGGCAACAGCAACCACCGTCCCGGCCCCATCGACGCCGGGCACCAGACCCACCTGGCTTTCGAGCACTTTCCAGTCCACCGGGTTGAGGCCAATGGCCGCGTTACGCACCAGAACATCGCCGGGTTGGAGCGGTTGTGCCGTCATCACACTGTCTTGCAGATCCCGCGCTGAATCACCCCCCTGCCATTGCCAGCCACGCCACTGTGCGATATCAGGCATAGGCACCCGCCGAATAGGTCAGTTCATAGCTGTGGCTATAGATTTCGATGATATTGCCAAACGGATCTTCCATGTACACCATGCGATAGGGCTTCTCGCCAGGGAAATATTCACGTACTGGCATCCGCTGCTTGCCGCCCGCTGCCACAATCTTCTCGGCCAGACCTTCCACATCCGGGTCCTGAACGCAGAAGTGGAAGACGCCGGTTTTCCAGTACTCAAAATTGTTCTCTGGCTTCTGCGCGGCTTTGAATTCAAAAATTTCTACGCCCACGCGGTCACCGGTGGAGAGGTGCGCAATACGGAACTTCTCCCATCCCTGACCAAAAACGTCGCTGCACATCACACCAATTGCGGATTCATCTTCCTGAATCGCCGTCGGCGGCATGATCAAATACCACCCCATCACTTCGGTATAAAATTCTACTGCGGCATCGAGATCGGTAACGGACAGGCCAATGTGGGAAAACGTGCGTGGATAAGGGGCTGACATGGTAATTCTCCTCTGACAAATTAGCCCCCAGACTAACCAGCACTCTGTATAATGAAAACAGTGATTCAGTTATAGGTTTTATAAAATATCATTATGCTTAATCCACAATGGTTGAAGTCATTTGCCATGTTGGCTGACGTTGGCAGCTTTACACAGAGTGCCGACCGGCTGGGCATTACCCAGGCGGGTGTCAGTCAGCACATCCGCCATCTGGAACAACAGCTTGGTCCGCTGATTTTACGCAGTAAGCGTCCGCTCGAACTTACGCCAGCGGGCCGTGCGCTGCTGGAATATTGTCAACAGGTCGATCGCGCGCAGCGCCACCTTGCCCTGCGCCTCAGTGATGGTGACAGCACCTGTGGTGAAGTCAGCCTGATTTCACCGGGCAGCATTGGCTTGCGGCTTTATCCGTTGTTGCTTTCACTCCAGCAACAGCACCCCGACTTGCTGATTCGTCACCGCTTTGCGCCGGACAGTGAAGTGATTGATGCCGTGCTGCACAACCGCTATGAAATGGGTCTGGTCACGCAAAAACCCGATGATAAGCGTCTGGTGGCGGAGCAATTTGCTGAGGAACCGCTGGAGTTGGTGGTACCCGCTACCGCTACCGTTAGCAGTTGGCAGGATCTGGAGGCACTGGGTTACATCGATCACCCAGATGGTCAGGCCATGGCAACCCGCCTGTTAAGCCGACGTTTTCCCGGCAATCCCGGCGTACGCAACCTGCCGCAGCGGGGATTCAGCAATCAAATCGGTTTAATTCTGGAACCCGTCGCACGTGGGCTGGGCTTCACCGTCATTCCCAAATATGCGCGCCTGGCCTTTGCCAGACCACAGCAAATCAAGGTGGTGTGTAATGAGGTGCTATTGGTGGATACGCTGTGGATGATACATCGTGCGGAATGGCCGCTGTCGACGCGCGCTCAGCGCGCATTAACGTGGCTACAGCAGCAGCTTTAAGGTAATCGCGAACTGGGCTACCTTTTGCTAGCCCAGTCGCAAAGAGCCTACCGTTTCGCCGCGTACAAGCCAGGATTTTCCTTAGCGTCACTGGAGGGAGTCACCTCACCACTGTCACAAGTTTTAGGCAATCTGATGGCCAACAGTGCAGCCACCAGCAGGAAACCGGCCAGAACGCACATTGCCACACTTTGCCCATAAAACATGGTCATCAGCCCGACCAGATAAGGCCCACAGAAACCGCCAAGATTACCGAGGCCGTTAATCACACCGCGCGCGCTCCCGGCCAGTTCAGGGGAAGCGATACGCCCTGGAATCGTCCAGAACGGACTGGTTGCAGCTTTAAGGAAGAAACCACACAGCACCAGGGCAATATAGGCCGCCACAATGTGCTGATGCAGCGCAACCGAAGCCAGCAGTGAAGCGGCGAAACAAGAGAGTGAGATCGTCACCCACAGACGACGTTTGCCCGAGCGATCGCTGAACCACGAAATCACATAGATCCCCAATAGTGTGGCGATAAACGGTAGTGTGGCAAGCAAGCCAATACCCGCCATATTACTGCCTGTCAGGTTTTTCAGAATACTCGGCAGCCACAAGGTATAGCCATAATCCCCGGTCTGGTAGAAAAAGTTCAACAGGACCAGTTTGACCAGCGTTGGGTGACGGAACACCTCTTTGAGTGATGCTTTGCCCTGTGGAGCCTGTGCCTGTACCGCCGCACGATCCCTGGCTAACTCTGTAAGCAGCCAGTTTTTTTCTGCTTCCGGCAGCCATTTCGCCTCTTCTGGCCGGTCACTAATCACCAACCACCACACGACCAGCACGACGGCTGAGAGCAGCCCCTCAATGATGAACAACCAGCGCCAGTCGAGCATGTTAATAATTAACCCTGAAACCGGCGCGGTCAGGATGCCGCCCAACGGGGCAAACATCATCACCAAGGCATTCGCCCGGCCCAGCTCTTTTTCCGGGAACCAATTGCTCACCATGGTCAGCACCACGGGCAACATTCCCCCCTCAGAAACACCGAGGATAAAGCGTAACGCCAGCAGCTCATAGTGGTTGGTCACAAACCCCGTGGCGACGGACACCACCAGCCACGCAACCAGTGACCAGGCAATAAACCGTTTGCCGCTGCCACGAACCGCGATTCTGCCCCCTGGCACCTGCAAGAAGAGATAGCCAATAAAGAAGATCCCGCTGACGACACCTGCCATCTGGCTGGTAATTGCCAGATCTTGATCCATGCCACCAGGTAGCGCAAAACTGATGTTGACCCGGTCCATGAACGAAATAATGCAGGTAATCAAAATCGGCACTATCACGCGATACCATCGCGTGCGAGGAAGAGACTCGCGCATATGCACCTCCGTGCAGATAAACAGGGAGAACGGGACGTGTCAGGCACGTCCTGTTAGAGGGTTTGAGTTGAGCTACGTCGGCTTATAAGCCGTTGGGCAATGGGCGCTGGTGGAAGAAGGCATCCAGGTTGGCAAAGACCACGTCACCCATACGCTGACGGGTTTCATGCGTCGCACTCCCCACGTGCGGTTGTAACACCACGTTATCCAGCGCCAGCAGCGCTTCAGGCACCTGCGGTTCCTCAGCGAACACATCCAGGGCGGCACCGGCAATCTGCTTATTTTGCAGTGCGGTAATCAGCGCCTGTTCATCCACCAACGAACCCCGTGCAACGTTGATTAACCACGCATGTTCAGGCATCGCCGCAATCACATTGGCGTCAATCAGATGGCGAGTCGATGCCCCGCCTGAAGCCGCGATGACGAGAAAATCACTTTGCTCAGCCAGCGCATTGACTGACGTTACGGCACGCCATGGCAGGTCGGTTTTCTCCGTGCGACTCACATAGGCAATATCCATATCAAATGCCGCTGCGCGTCGGGCAATCGCCTGGCCGATATTACCCATTCCGACAATGCCGAGTTTTTTCCCACTGACCTGCACGCCCAGAGAGGGAGCCTGTTTTAACCACTGTTGCTCACGGACGAAACGGTCCCCTGAGCACAGGTTGCGTGCGCCGCTGAGCATCAGTCCCAGCGCCATATCAGCCACGTCATTGGTCAGCACACCGGAAGTAATGCTGATGCGGATGTTTTTCTGACGGGTGTAATCGAGATTGATCGCGTCTGTCCCCACACCGAAGACAGCGATCATCCCAACGTTGGAGAGGTTTTCCAGCACGGCGTCACTCACGCCCACATCACCGCGCGTAACCACCGCCTGAATCTCGTGGCCGGTTTGCGCCAGAAACGCCAACGGTTCGGTCTGTTCATACAGTTTGTACAGGGTGTAAGTCGCGTTGAGACGCTGGATTAGCGCATCAGGTACGCTGGCAATCAACAATACTGCTGGACGGTTAGAATCAGTCACTGGAACACTCCCTTTAAAAGTCTTAGCCCGATGGCTATCTATTAAAGAGAGTCTGGTAACTATTTGTGAGATCTGCCTCACGCTAAAGCGTGTTAAAAAAAGCTGTTACTGACAGCGTGATCGTACAGACAAATCAATAAGATGCCGCTGGGTTTACAGGCTGGCTCCCATCGACAAACGATAATGCAGATTGACCCGTTCGATCGTCGGACGTTGCTGAATTTTTTTGATCAGGATTTCGGTCGCCACTTTGCCCATTTCAAAACGCGGCGTCACTACACTGGCGAGCTGTGGCGTAGTCACCTGGCCGATGTCCAGGCCGTGGAAACCGGCAATGGCCATCTGTTCCGGCACGCGTATCCCTGAAGCACGGCACTCCTGTAACACGCCCACAGCCAGATCATCGTTGGTGCAGAGAATACCGTCAATCTCAGGATACATCTGCCTGGCCAGCGTCATCATACCGGTGCCAATCGACACCGAGGAGACCTTATTCGGTACAATGCGCCCTTCCGGTAAATTGGCCGCCAGCATGGCATCGCGATAGCCTTGATAGCGCTGTTCATCACGTACATCCGACATGGAACCAAAATAAATAATGCAACGCCGGTTACTGGCAATCAGCATGTTGGTCATATCATATCCGGCCTGATAATTATCAAAGCCGACATTAATACGGTTCAGATTAGTGCTGATCCCCATCACTTCCGCGACGGGAATATTGGCAGCATTAAGGTATTTTTCCGCGCGCAGCGTATGCACTGTTTCAGTTAATAACAGTGCTTTCACGTTAAACGCTAAAACGGTGGCGATCTGTTCCTCTTCACGTTGCAAATCATAATCATAATTGACCACCACGGTCTGAAAACCTTGCGCTGTAGTGACCGATTCAATCCCGGCCAGCAAATCGGCAAATATTTGATTATTGAAGGAAGGGATCAACACACCGATGCGCGGCAGTGAATTACTGGCGACAATCGGATTATCCGCATCCGGCTCATAGCCGAGCTCATCAATCACGCTGGCGATACGGGCGGCGGTCTCTTGCGAAACCTTGTGCGGCATACGCAGATAGCGGCTGACGGTCATTTTTGTTACGCCGGAGAGCGTGGCTATATCATGCAGTGTAATACGTTGCATTTTCATCAGAGAATTCCGCCAGACGGCAATAACATCGCGCTATTATGCGCGGGATTGGGTGAAAAATAAATTATTGAAATCGCGGGATTCTGTGCAGTCTTATGCTGACGGGTGCAGTCGATCACAGCAGAAGTAACGCTGTGAAGTAACATGGCAATAAGTGACATGCGTCACATTTTTCCCGGCACAAAATTTGTCAGAGTGTACCCATCCTTCAGCGTTTTTAAGCGCAATGTATCTGCGCAGCGGTTTAACATGGAGACATTATGATTATTGATGCCTTACAGCATGCACTGGAAAACCCTCTTTATCCGGCAATTATTCGCCAAACATTGCAGCAAATTCAGCTCAGACAGCCCGATGAACTTCCGCCTGGTAAATATCTGATTGATGGTGATGAGATATTTTTCAGCGTGATGGAAGCTGAAACACGGGATATCAATCTGCAACTGCCCGAATTTCATCGTAAGTACATCGACATCCATCTGGTATTAACCGGTGAAGAGATCATTGGCACCGGCACTTCCGCCCTTACCCGCAGCTTGATCGAACCCTTTGATGAGAGCAAAGACTTAGGCTTTTGCCACAGCATTGATAGCGAAACGCTGGTGCATCTGCAACGGGGTGAGCTGGCCATTATCTTCCCGTTAGAACTGCATCGTCCCATGTGTACCCTGAGCGTGGCCCAGCCGCTGCGTAAAATCGTGGTGAAAATCAATCAGGCGCTGCTGAAATAGCGCCTGACCTGGCCCCGCAGTCCACGCGGGGCCGGTTTCATTATCTTACGCGACGACGTCGCAGCCAGAATCCAGCCACCAGTAACACAATCACCAGTGCCGCAATGCCGCCCGGCAAGATCCACGGTTGCGCCTGCGCCAGCAGCGGTGGATGCCCCCCTTTACGCACCCAGGCCACATCCCCGGCTTGTACCTTGACATCAGGATTGCCGTAATGGGCCAGAACAAAGTTACTGATGTCCGCCACTTGCTGATCGGTCAGTTGCCCGACATAAGAAGGTGAACTGAACCCAGGCATCAATACCTGATGGTCGGCCGTATCGCGCTGCACGCCAAACAGAATCGTCGCAATCAGGTTATTGGGATTACGCATCCCGGTAGCCGTGTTATGGAACAACGACGGATAGGCCTGGTTCGCACTGCCAGATCCATCCGGCTGGTGACAGCTGGCGCAGTTACCGCTGAATAACGCCGCGCCGTTGGTCAACGACTGATTGGCATTATTCGGATTTCTGCCGCGCACGCTGTTTTCCACATCCATTGGCGCACCGTAATTAAAGGCTGGCTGCGTCTCTCCCTCGGTACGGATCGGCTTAGTGCTTTTCAGGTAGACGGCAATCGCACGCAGATCGCTTTCTGGCAAATACTGCAAACTGTGCTCTACCGCTTCTGCCATGCCCCCGGCCGCCTGATTTTTACCTTCGGCTCGGCCAGTTTTCAGATACTGCACCAGCTCATCATCGCTCCAGCCACCAATCCCACTCACTTTGTCGGAGGTGATGTTTGGCGCGTACCAACTGCCCAGCGGGCTACCCGCCAGCGGCTGATCGCTTTTCTCCTGCATCAACAGACCACGTGGCGTATGGCAGGTATTACAGTGAGCCAATCCATTGACCAGATAATTGCCTCGGTTCCACTCGGCGCTTTGGCTGGCATCGTTTTGATATACCGTGCTGTCCGCAAACATCACATTCCACATCCCCATGCTAAAGCGCAGGTTGAACGGGAATGGCAAGTCGGTTTGCTGATTTGCCTCATCAACCGGCTTTACCCCATGCATGAAGTAGTAATAGAGCGCATGGAGATCGGCATCGGTCATTTTGCTGTAGGAGGTATACGGCATCGCCGGGTAAAGGTTCGCGCCGTCTGCACGCACGCCGTGGCGCACGGCGGCAGAAAACTCCGCTTCACTGTAGCGCCCGATCCCTGCCGCAGCGGGAGTGATGTTGGTTGAGTAAATCACCCCCATCGGCGAGGCGATGCCATAGCCCCCGCTGAAGGCGCTTTTGCTGCCCGGCGCGGTATGGCATGCCTGACAGTCCGAAGCGATGGCCACCGCTTCCCCTTGTTGTAACAGGTGGCTGTCTACCGCTTCCGCCTGCACACCGAATGTCAGCGTGGCGGCTACGAAGCCCGCAAGTAGATTTTTCATGCGAGCTCCTTCATACGCAGGCTCATATCATGTGCCGCTTTTAATGCCAGCGCAGCCATGGTCAGCGTACTGTTCACCACGCTCGCCGAGGGGATTGCGCCACCGCCCGGCAGCCACAGATTTTCATGGTCGAAGGCACGACAATTGCCATCCACTACCGCATCTTTACCGCTTTTGCCCATGATCACGCCGCCCATAATGTGGTTATTGGCGTTGAGCGCCGTGGTGATGTTGAACTCTTTGGCATTAAAGAGCTGACCGATGTGTTCCAGCTGCGTGTGGCAGGCTTCCGCACCTTTACGCACGTAGTCACCCACGTCGTAGTGAATATCCGGGCAAGGTAAACCGTGGGGATCTTTACGGGTACTGCTTAAGGTCAGGCGGTTTTCCGGGTCTGGCAGGGGTTCAAGACTGATGGAGAGATCCACGCCGTGGGTGGCGCGATAACGAATCTCTTCATCCAGCGCTTTGCCCACCAGACCTTTTTTCAGCGCCTGTTGTGTGGCAGGCACCACGCGGGAAATATTGTTCAGTATCACTTTGTTCGCAGAGTAGTCGCGGCGGAAATCACCGTCACGGAAGCCGACCATGCAACTGCTTTGTGCCGGCCCGCGTCCCAGCCATACTGGCTCTTCGGTCAGGAATGAGCAGTGGAAGCCAGAGTGATCCATCATGTTACGGCCAACCATATCCGAGCCGTTGGCAATCCCGTTCGGGTTGGCTTTATTCGCTGCCATCAGCAGCAAACGTGGCGTTTCGATACCGTTGCAGGCCAGCGCAAAGGCTTTCGCCGTCGCCTTGTGTGATGCGCCAGAACTGTCGAGCCAGTGAACTGAGGTGATACGGTTGTTGTCATCCGTATCCATTTTGTAGACCACCGCTTCTGCCAGTACCACCGCACCTGCGCGTTCCGCACGCTCAACATGGTGGATGCCGTTATACATGGCGCCAATCGGGCAAATGGGCTGGCAGTTATTGTTGCCGCAACAAGTGGGGCGACCTTCCCATGGACGCGTGCTGCGGCCCTGTGGGATCGGCACCAGGTTGTAACCATGGGGATTCACTACGCTGGCAAAATAGTTATCGCCATGACCGAACGGCACCATGTCCATTGGATATGGCTGACTGCGCTGGGCAGGAGATTGACGAGCAGGATCGTTTGGCCCGGCGACACCAATTTCATTTTCAGCACGGCAGTACCAGGGTTCCAGCTCCTCATAGGCGATAGGCCAGTCGCGTCCCACGCCGTATTTCGACTGCATGACGAAATCACTGGGGTGATGACGCCAGCAGGAGGCCGCCCAGTGCCAGGTGGTCCCTCCTACCGTGCGCAAGTAACCCTGCTGGAAACTCCCGGCACTTGGCCCGGTGACGTTGACATAGTTATTCGGTGGGAAGTAAAGCGGTGCTGGGGCGAATTTCGACTGAGGATAAAGCCCCTGGAAATCCGACCCCGCGCGATTGGCAAACGGCATGTTACGCCAGTTTTCTACCGCCTGAGCGCGCTCAATACGCAAGCCCGCTTCCAGAACCAGCACCGAATAGCCCTGGCTCACCAGTTCATTTGCCACCATACCGCCGACAATGCCCGAACCGACGACCACAATATCTGCCTCAGCATCACCCTGAGCAGTAAAAACAGGTTGTTTATTCATTATTAGTATCTGTGTGTTAGAGAGAGGAAATCAGCGAGTTGTTGTCATCAGGCAGCGGTTGTGTCCACCACAAAGGGCCGTTGCCGCAGTAGGTCGGAACGATGAGTCCGTCACTGACCGGCTGATACATCAATGCCTGCTTATAGGCGATGAGCTTGCCGTGATAATCATTGCCAATCGTGCCGGTATACCAGGCGGTGACAATGGCATAGAGAAAATCACCCAACCCTGCCGCGCGAGCACGATCCATCAGCTGCTCGGCGCTATCGCCGGATTGGATCAGACGTGCTAACTGGCCTACGCGCTCAGCGAAATATGCATCACTCTCGGTAAAAGCAGTGAAGAAACGCGCACCCAGTTCAACATCCAGGTGCTGATGTTCAGTGACGGAGTGTGATACGGCAATAAAGTCGCGAAGCGCATCTCGACCGCTGGTGACGCTGGCGGCAAAAGCGCGGCCCGGCAGCGCAGTGAGTGCGCCAGACAGCGTTAATCCGGCAGCAGCAAGCAGGAACTCTCTCCGGGTGGAACCGGTTCCATTTTTTGATGCAGCAGTAGAATTTGTCGTTATTCGTTGTTTCATCGGGAGCCTGGTGTGAGAAGTTGGAGGTTATTACGTGATTAACCTCACAAATGATACCGGTAACAAAACATTTTTGTTAATAAATATCGTTACTTTTGTGTGGTTTTCGCAGAAAAAGCGCAAAATGATAAAACAGTACAAATATCAACCAGAACTGGTTCTTCATACATTAGAATGAATAAAGCCCCCTTGCGGAGGCTTTGTTATGCTACCCGTGTTGGCTACAGTGCCGCCTTCACGCTCTCTTTCAATGGTGTAGTGGGACGGCCAATCAGTCGGGAAAGCTGATGACCTTCATCGAACAGGGCATTGTGTGAAGCGCCGGTATCCCATGAAGCAATCGCCTCGGCGAAGAAGTCAGGCAAACCTGCCTGCTTCAAGGCTGCGGCATAATCCGCTTCCGGGAGATTGGTGTAGGGGATCGTTTTACCACTCTGCGCCGAGATTTCTGCTGCCAGCTCGCTTAAGTTATAGGACGCATCGCCCGCCAGTTCATAGGTTTTCCCCTGATGGCCCGCGCTGGTGAGAACCACGGCTGCCGCTTCCGCATAGTCAGCGCGCGCTGCGGATGAAATCTTACCCTCCCCTGCGCTGCCATAGAGCGCACCTAATCCCAGCGCGGCTCCCACTGAACCGGTATAGTTCTCGGTGTACCAGCCATTTCTGAGAATGGTGTAGTCCAGACCAGAGGCTTTAATGGCCTGTTCGGTTTGCGCATGTTCCGGTGCCAGGCTCAGAGGAGAGCTGTCCGCACGTAACAGGCTGGTATAAACGAAATGCTTTACACCGGCTTTTTTGGCCGCTTCGATCACGTTGGCGTGTTGCACCGCACGCTGACCAATCTCATTGCCCGAAATCAGTAACAGGGTATCAACCCCTTGCAGCGCCACATCCAGCCCCTCAGCTTTACTGTAGTCAAATGCACGCGCCGCCACACCCAGATCCGCAGCTTTTGCCGGATCGCGCACTAACGCGACGATCTCATCACTCGCCACTTTCTGTTTCAGTTTTTCCACAACCAGACGGCCCAGTTGGCCAGTCGCACCGGTAATTGCAATTGTCATCATCCGATCCTCGTAATGTTGTTTCGACGGGTTTCAGTTACTATAGTTGTCTAAATTACTTTTAGTAAGTACTTACAAAAAGGTTAGTGATTGAATGACTACAACAAAAAAACTGAATAACAGTGCTGAAGGCGTAGCACAATTCGAACGCTGTAATGTGCTGGCAGCAGGTTGTCCTTCCCGGAAAGTCTTACAACACCTCAGCAGCCGCTGGGGTGTGCTGATCATGTTAGTGCTCCTCTCTGGCAAACACCGTTTTAGTGAAATTCGCCGGGAAATAGAGGGGGTCAGTGAGCGTATGCTGTCGCAAACGTTGCAGTCACTGGAAGGCGATGGCATGTTGATTCGCAAATCGATGCACACCGTGCCGCCCCATGTGGAGTATTCACTTACCGAGTTGGGTACGGAGGCAGCGTTGAAAATTCAGGGGCTGGTCGCACTGATTGAAGAGAGCCAAATGGCAAAACTGTTGGCGGAGCAAGCTTAGTTTCATAGCATCAGTCGGAGAGATCCTGCATTGCACAGCGGCCATTAATGCTCTGCAAGTGCAGGGCTATCCCCTGTTTACTGCGTCTTCCTTGCTGTTTCAGAGGAACATTTTTCCAATAGTGATCGCGGCAATGATCACAAACAGAACCGGTGGAACATAGTCAAACCAACCTGCCCGGTTCAGCAGGGATTTCATCTTTAAGCCAAGCATTCCAACCGCAGAATTCACGATGATCCCACCAAGATTAAACACCAGCCCATACGCCAGCAAATACAGCCAGGCTGGGCTGGCATGCGCAGGGATAAACTGGGGCAGCAAACTCACGAAGAACAGACCAATTTTTGGGTTGGTTAAATTAATCAGTAAGCCTTTGCTGAATACATGCCTTGCATCCAGATCGATTTTTGCTTCTTCTGTTGTCATCGCCTTATTTGATTTTTTCGGCCAGGCCGTTACAGCCAGCCAGATCAGATACACAGCACCGACTATTTTTATTGCCTGAAAAACCAGTGGGAAGTGGCTAAAAAACACCACTAAACCAAAGCTTACGCAGATCACATAAAAAAATACGCCAGCTTCTACACCAGCCGCCGCCTTCAGGCCTTTGCCTATGCCAAATTTGACCGACTGGTTTAACACATAGAGCATTGCTGGCCCTGGCGCTAGATTGATAATAATCACGGTGAGTAAGAAATAATAAAAAACGCCATCCATATTGCGATCCAGAACAAGTCTGTTGATTCCACATCCTCAACAGGAAAACTTAAAAATGCAGCCAGAACTGACATAAAAACGGAATCTGCCAACCTGTCCTTGTAGAAAGGTAAATTAAGCACCAAGAATATAATCATCAATTTAATTAAAGTAAATCAATAAATTAAAAATTGCATTTATTACTTAATGCATGTCAATTAATTGGGTTGTTTTGGAAACTAATGCGATCCATAAATATATTTATTTTACAGTAACTTGAATTTTTATTGCGTTACATATAAGATATTATTTATTTTAAATACTTACTTTAAGAAAAAGATAAAAATGACAAACTGGAGACAGTGTAATACAGCAACATTACTGCAATATGGTGCATGCTTGCAAAAAAATCATAACAAGTAATGGTAATAAACTACTAAGGCTCGGTGGTAAGGATACCAACTACCCGGATCTTCAGTATGTGATATACCTCAGAGAAGGTACACATTGCCTTTTATTTGCAACAGAAGCTATACTTTCACCGTTGATAGTGGGCGTGTAACACATTGAATAATGTCATAGTAAAAATATTTATTATCTACACCCGTTTCAAAATCAATGTATTTCCTTGAGGGAATAAGCCTATCTATAGTGAGATCATTCTATTAACTGCGGGAATTCTCCAACACTATCATTCACTACTAAATAAATGACTCACAGTTGGCTTTACTCATTCAATAATTATGTGTAGATATCTTACCACATTTAGTTTAGAATATGGGCTTTCAAGGAAGTGGTAAATATTAGAATGGAGCCATCATTGTGTCTTACAACAGAGAAATCATCAGTTACCTACAATCCAATAACATCCTCGCTTTAAAACTTGATAACGCCTTATCTGGCGTTGGCAAAGCATTCGTGGATCAGATCGGAGCGATAGGCTCTGGCGCACAACGCGTATTGTTCTACACTTCCTGCTTTACTGATGAATATATGGATGTTTGCCGCAAGCAAAGTAGCGAAGATATTCGATTCACGAAATCTATATATCACCTCTTGCAGCATATAGATGTCGTATATGAGATGTTAAAAATATATTTTGACGAAATACTCAAGCATAAAACTTCTGAGCAACTAGAGCATATTAAAGAAAAATTAATGGCGGTAAACATACACATCGCTACCAGCTCGCTAACAAACCATGGCTTCGCATTGGCTATAGCAGCGTCTGTTGCCACTGGCCTTAATGTAAGCCTTGAGGTAAGTGCTCTCGTTGGCAAAAGAGCTGCTGGTGTTGTAGCTGGACTTGGAATGTATGGTGTTGTTCAAAAAGCTGCAGATAGCGCAGACAGGCTTCGCTTAACTCACCCTAAATATTATGCTGCATTATATGCTAAAGAACTTGAAATGATGTTTTTTTTAGTAGAGCCTGTATTTAAACGTGCTGGAGTTCTTGATTCCAGCTGGTTATCTAATGACGATATTTCAAACGTAATTGAACGAATGATTCGGTGGTAATTATGAATTATGTAATCCGATTTTTTAAACGCCTATTTAAGTCTTATTTTTCAATATATGGCCCTGCGCTGCTAACCATTGTGTTTGCCGTAACACTATTCCAGATCTTACCGAACAGCCCACTTTGGCCGGTTCCGTTGTTTTTTGTGATAGTTATTGTATTGTTTTATCGATACGTGAAATGGTAACGGTTTAATCGACACATACCGAATACATAAGAAAACAACATGTGCACTTCAGTTCGTACTGGTAAGGGTTGATCCCGCCCACCGCATCAACGAAACAACCCAGCTCAGCGCATTCGGCGCGTTCTGGTATGTATTGATCCCGCCCACCCTATGGGGTCTGGCTGGGTAAAGCGGGCGGTCAGCGGGCAGTAGTAGCGGTACAGGTTATAGTGCAGCCCCGTTTTCTGGTCAACATACTGGCCCTGCAGCGCGAGGCTCTGATGCGACCACAGCGTATCATCGCGGTCATAGCTGCCAATTGGCGCGCATTAGAAACACTGATATCTTCATGCCACTGTACATGCCTACTTTATATAAGTTGAATTCGGCTGATTTCCTTAATCACTATGATTTAGATTATTAAAAGGCCCATCTCTTTTTAAGCTGCCGTAACATTAATCCTCTATACCATTTTCAAAATGAAAATGGTACTAAAAATGCCTTTCGTTTCATTCCATGCATTTACATGAGAACCAGCACCAATTTCAGGATGACCAAAACATCATCACGCCATCCCGCTGTCCCATCAGAGTTTTTTACGCCTATACACCCTTTTGGATCTTTCCAGGTATATGGTCACCCTCTAAAATCTGACTGTCTTGTTATATTTCATCAGAAATAATAATTCCATATTTTGGAGTTAGACTTATGTTTATCACGCTTGCATAATCTCTGATTAAAAATATAACTAATCACACATATGGAGATTTAAAAACCTCAACATTTAAACTCGTGTTTATTTTTGATTTTATAAAATCATATGATTCCGAAAAAACAACGTACATGTAGAAGTCATAGCCAAAATGTATTTCTAAATCATCAGAAATTAATTTGCACCATTTACTCTCTCTTAACACATCCCTTACTACTAAAGGTAGCTCAAGCATTGTTACCAAATCATGATTTTCAAAAGATTCATCTTCATCAAAAATCTCTAATTCGGATATCGTTAAGTATTCAACACTGAATAACTCACATAAGGAAATTATAAAATCGATGTACTCATTTTCAACTAAAATATAATCTTCAATACTGACTTTCACTCCCACATCGAAGTAGCTAGTCCATTCTAGCCCCGAAGAAATTAAATTACCTTCAATATTATAACTATGATATTTTGTTACTCTTAATGAATTACCCATTAGTCACCAATCCTATTCATGCCCATATCAAACGTCCCAGACCTTGTCCTACGACTACCTAAATTTCTCACGCTATCAGCAGCTTTCCAGAAACCTCCATTATGCTGATCAACGTCTGGAGTTATATATCTAATTTTATTTGGTGCTTTTTTGTTGAAAAATACGGGCTGTCCATGAGACCTCTCATTTGTTTTTGAGTAACCAAGCTCAAATGCATATTCCGTATGCCCACATTTTTTTGTCAACCCCAACGGATCAATCCAGCTCAGCGCATTCGGCGCGTACTGGTACGGATTGATCCCGCCCGCCAGTCCTATCGGGTCTGGCTGGGTAAAGCGGGCGGTCAGCGGGCAGTAGTAGCGGTACAGGTTATAGTGCAGACCGGTTTCCTGGTCAACATACTGGCCCTGCAGCGCGAGGCTCTGATGCGACCACAGCGTATCATCGCGATCATAACTGCCGATCTGGGTGCCGTAGCTGCCCCAGCCGAGCGGGATACCGCGCCAGATAAGCTTGCCCTGCTCATCCGTCAGCATTTCGGGCTGGCCGTTCAGGGCACAGTGATACCACTCGATTTTGCTGCCGCTGCCTTCACACAGCACGCGCGCCAGCGGCACGTGACTCCCTTCGTGGTAGAGGTATTTCAGCGCCTGGCCGGGATACCGGCTGCTGCGCTCTTCCGCCAGCCGCATGCCCCGCCACAAAAAGGTCACGACTTCCGGTGCAATCGGATCTTTCCCCACCGGCCTGTGACGATACAGCACCTTGCGGCTGCGGCGGCCCAACGCATCATAGCCATATTCGACGTGGCTGAAGCGCGCATCGCCGCTGAACTCCACCCGGCTCAGCTGCTGTTCCGAATTATAAAAGAGCCGCTGCGTGACCCCGCTGGCCAGCCTGCGCTCGCAGACCCGGCCAAAGCCGTCGAAGCGCTGGGTGGTTTGTCCCAGCCGCGTGAGCAGATTCCGCCAGACACGCTGGTCTGCGCGATCCACACGATTACCCGCGACATCGTAGCTGAAATAATCGTCCGTCAGCGAGCGGTGGTGCAGCAAATCCCCGTCCGCACTGTAACTATAGCGGCGCTGATGATGCTGGCCGAACGTAATCACCGATTCACCGCTCAGGCGATCGTCGGGCTGCCAGTCACAGCCACGCTGCTCGATCTCGCTGTCGCGACGAATAATGTGGCCTTCTACGTCATAGCCGGTGCGCAGGGTCAGCGGCCCCATGCTACGTTCCACCTCCCGTTCCAGCTTGTCGCGCTGGAACGCCGCCAGTTCGGTGATTCTTCCCCCGAACTGCACGTGGTGGTGGAGCAGCGCACCACGGCCATAGCGCATAAAGTTTTCACGACCGCCGTCGGGATGATGCAGGTGCGTAAGGTTGCCCAGCACATCGCGCTCCATGTGCCACGCCCCCTGTGGGCCGGACTCTTCGATCAGCTGACCCGCGGCGTCATGGCGAAGCCACAGCGTCTCCTGCCACGCGACCGCCTCTGCGTCCGCCTGAAGATCAGCCTGCGCACAGCGCTGAATGCACACATCCCCCTGCTGCCAGCGATAGCGGGTATGGTGCTCAGCGGTGTCACGCGTCACCAGGCGATCGTCCGCATCATACCCGTAGCGCACCGTCCGGGGTGCCATGTCCGGCTCCTGCGGCCATTTGGGTGAATCGGGCGGCAGGGGCTTGCCTGAGCTCATCCCGTCCACCCACGCCCAGGGGTCCGGGTTCGCCTCCGTACCGGCCTGGGCGGCGTCGGCAGAGGGCAGATCGGTGATTTCTGTCACCCGGCCGCGTGCGTCGTAGACACGCTGCTGGCGGACGCCGGCATAATCCTGCTGCCCGCTGAGCCGCCCGGCCGGATCATAGTCCAGCTGCCAGCGTTCCCCCGCCGGGTTGATCACGGCAGTCAGATTGCCGCTGTCGTCATACTGCCAGCGGGTGATGCGACCGGCGGGGCTGGTATGGGTAACCACCTGGTCGCGCGCGTTGTACGTCAGCGCGCTCACCGCCAGCCAGGTTTCCTCGCCACAGTAGCGTCCCGCTCGGTCATAGCGGTAACGCGTTTCCACGTGCGCGGGGGTAAAAGAGGCGTTGAGTCGCCCCGCCGGGCTCCATTCCGCCCGACTGAGATTGTCGCCGAAGTCGCTGACGTCGGTCAGCCTGCCGCGCGCGTCATAGCGCCACCAGGCACTGTTGCCGGAACAGTTGGTGCTGCGTATCAGCCTGCCGCAGCTGTCGTAGCGATAGTCACGGCTGTTGCCTGCGGCATCCGTCTCCCTGATCACGTCACCCAGCGCATTCACCTGGTAACGGGCCACGGCACCGCTGGCCTCCGTCGTGCTGATGATATCCCCTACCCCGTTACGCTCGCAGCGCCAGACGCCACCCTGCTCGTCCACCTGCTGCATCGGCAGCGCCCAGTAATCATGCCAGCGGGTGGTGCGCGTGCGGCCTTCCGGGCTGGTCACATCCTCCAGCCGCCCGCGGGCGTCATAGCCGTACTGCCAGCGGCCGCCGTCTGGCAACTGCGTGGCCAGCAGTTGCTCTTCATGCTCTGCCCAGTGGTAGTGCCACTCCTGCTGCCAGGGATCCACGTAGCGGGTGATGCGCTGCTGCGCATCCCAGTCATGCCGGGTGACCGCGCCCTCACGCTGACTGACGGTGGCACTGCGCCCCGTCTCATCCACCACGATGTGCCACTGCTCCAGCAGCCGGGCCTCCGGCTGGCTGTCGTCACAGACCTGATAGCCACAGACGCGTGCCGTGCCGTCCGCAGCCTCCGTCCAGTCGTAGCCGATGCGCAGCCCACCGGCATAGCGGTGCGTGGCTAGCAGGCCGTTCGCGTGCCAGCTGAAACGGCGGGTGACCACGCCATCCGCATCGGTCACGCTGACCAGTTCCCCGCTGGCGGTGTAGTCATACGCCACCAGCAGATGCTCGGCGTTATCCTCCACCGTCACCTGGCAGACGCGGCTCAGCCGCCCGTGCTGCGCGTGATAGTACAGCCGGACGTTAAGTGCTTCGTTATCGCCGCAGATGGCGGACAAGCGCCCGTTCTCACCCCAGTCGAGGTACTGCACGTTGCCGCGCCGGTCGTGGATATCCACCATGCGCCATTCGCCGGGTCTGACGGGGTCAGGCTCGTAGCGCTGGTTCTCCCCGCTGGCGAACTGCAACACCAGCACACCGTTCAGCCCGCAGCACAGCGTCACGCCGTCGATGGGAAACTGCACCACATCACCCGGCTGCACCGCGCCCAGCACACACTCCCGCCCGACCGGATCGCGCCAGGTAAGCACCAGTTGCCCCTGCGCGTCAAACGCCCCCAGCAGGCGGGTTTCCCACGGCAGCATCCAGCCGCGCCCCAGCACGCCCTCCGCCCCATTGAGGCTGTGATACACACGCTGCCACACCAGCGGCACGCGGTCCTCAAGGGTAAAGTCACACTCTTCTGTGCCCGCCAGCAGCTTGGCCCCGGTGGCGATATTGACCGGATGCGCCGTCTGCACCGCTCTGGCGGGGAGTTGCGCTATGCCCGCCGCAGCCCGCGCACTGGCCGCCGCGGTATTGAGGGGACAGGGGATCCGTTTGAGCATTCTGCCTAAGCGCACGCGCAGATAGAGTTTTTGCGCCAGTTCAGACGCCCGCTGAAGCGCCTTGCCCCCGGCCAGCGAGCCGATAAACCACGCCAAGGCATTTTTTCCGCTGCGGATATCGCGCACCACTACCGTGCCGCCGCCGATGCGCACCCGGTGATCCTCCGTTACACTGATTTTCGCCTCACAGGTACTGCGATCGCCGTGGCGGGCGGCGGGCTGGCCATTGATAAAGACTTTGGTGGAGCCTTCTGCCAGAAACAGGGGACCGGGTGCGAGGTGCCATTTACTGCACGCAATCTGGTCCTGCGGAGCCGGTGACGTGTGCGGCGCAGCGCTGGCCTCCACCGGTTGCACCATATCCATAAACAGGTGGGTGACGGCGTTGCCAATATCGGCGTCAGCCGCGCTGCGCAGGCCATTGCGCATCGCCTCCAGCAGCGGCTGAGGGGGCATGACCACCGCGCTGAGGGTGGCAGCCAGCGCCAGCGCGCGCTGTAAGCCACTTTCCTGCGCTTCAGAAGCAGGCAGATTGAGATACGCCGGATCGGCCTTACCTGCCGCGCGCGCCGCCGGTTTGCCGCCAATCATCACATTGAGTGAGCCGGTGGTGATCACCGCATCGGGCGGCCCCTGCCACCCCAGCATATCCAGCAGGCTGTCCACCGCGTCACCGGCCGCATTTCCCCAGCGGCCCGGAAAGCCCTCCACCGTCGCCCCCACCACCAGCGCCACGCCGATGGCAACGCCAACCCCGCTTGCCGCCAGGGCCGTGCCGCCCACATAGACCGCCGTATAGAGTGCGCCTTCGGCAATCCCGCCAATCGCATCAGCCAACAGTGAGGGGTGGTGCAGTACATCACCGCTACGCGCGGCAAGCTGGCCGTTATCAGACATTGTTCACTCCATGAGCTAAAAATACCGGCTGTCAGCGCCCCTTTCCCAATAGGGAAATAATGCAAAGAGGCCGCCTGAATGACGGGCAAAGAGAAGCCATCACGCAGGAATAATTCGCGTGATAAAGATTTATGCTTTAAATAACCGGCGCAGATACTGGCAGAATTAAATAACCACCACCAGTGGCGTTTCCATGAAAAAAAGATATAGCCGTTATGCTAATAAACTCAGGACAGATAACAAGCTGGCGGGCAGGTAAGCAGGTGTTTACTTATTCATACCAGGACAGGGATTGAAAATATAATTACGCGTATCGCTAACGCCAAATAACAAAGTTCACCGTGACGGGAAATATTTATTGCGAGAAAGCGCGCATTAAACCGCATCAATGCACCATCCGGCAAAGCAAATGCCTTTTTCTCACTTCTCTTCTCAGTGGGATCTCATAGCTTAGGGCGATCAGGTTGAAACGACGTACCACAGGAGTAAGCATGGCCCCCACAACGGTAGTGAAACAAGTAACCTACGAAGATGCAGATGCACAAAGGCTGCGAAACCAGATGGTCGAAGAGATTGGCCCACGTTATGCCGATCGAGAATCAAACACACAGCCGCTGCCGGAAGGGTTTTACGTAAAACCGCAGAGTGTCGAATTTGTTGCACTGGCTTTGTTAGAGGGCGAGCCCGTAGGCCACATCCTGGTTCGCAGGCTGGATAACGAGCTGGAGATTAAAAATTTCTTTGTTACGCCAGAAGTCAGAGGCAAGAACGTAGCGAGCCAGCTTATTCAGGCGGCTGAAGCCTTTGCGATTCAAAAACAAGCAAGAAGAATTATTCTTCAAACCGGCGATCGTCAGCCTGAAGCGGTAAAATTTTATTTTAAACAGGGCTATTCCCGCATCGCGATTTATCCGCCATATACCACTATGCTATATTCTCACTGCTTCGAAAAAGCGTTTTAAAAACGACTTTCAGCATGACCTGCCTGCGAAGTCAGGTCATCACCCTCGTGACGATAACTCGCTGCACCATCCACCCTTGCAGGGTAAAAAAGTTCAATATTTCTGCGTAAGCTTTGTCGTTATTTTTCGATAATATGTTGCTGAACGGTATATGTCTGTTATGCAATAACTTTAATTCATTTTCATTATCCCATCCGGTTATTTTTTTCATCAAGGCTGCCCGACGTCTTAAGAAAAACTTAATCTCTGCGCGATAACATTCGTTTCCTGACTCAACCATTATTCAACAAGAGAAAAAATCCCCACAGTGGCAAGAACTTCTACCGGGGGGTGACATATCTAACAGCAACGTTGGGTTTTAATCTTCGTCGGGGTATTTCAATTGCTGAGATTGTTATTTCTGTTAATAGGTGGTACTGCACTGCGGGCGAAATGGCCATGGCTGATGCTGGCTGCGCTCGGTTGTATGGCGGGTGCCGGTGGGATCGTCGCTGATCTTATCCGCCATGGTACGCTCTCCGCCCCCATTACCCTGACCGGACTTTTCATCCTTATGCAGGGTGTGATCGAAGGGTTGCCTGCACTGTCGGGCACTAACCGGCTGACGCTGGGCAAATCCCTGTTATTAATCACGGCGGGTGCGGGCATTTTGTTCCTGCCCCACTTTGGCAGGCCGAGCGCCGCCTGGCTGTTAAGCCTGCTTTTGCTCCTGGATGGTGGATTCAGAGTGATTTCCAGCGGGCTGATGCGCTGCCGTCGCTGGCAGATAAAAATGTCTATCGGCTGCGGTGAGTTCCTGCTCTGCGCGATGATCATCACTGACTGGCCGGTGCCGCATCACATTTTGATTCCGGTGATGTTTATTTTCCTCCTGCTGGGATGGAGCCTGAATCTGACCAAAGTCGCGTGGCAAATCCACCGGCTGCCGGTGCAAAGCAGTGTCGCCACTCTGGAACTGTTTACCAGCAAGGGGTTACGTGAACCCCATGGCCTCGATTATTGCCATCCGGATGTCAACGACAGCACACCGCAACAGCCGCTCAATCTGTATATCTGGACACCCACCGGCTCCGGGAATGTCGCAGGGAGCCGCCCGTGGTTTGATCGTTGGGTTGCCGCCATCGATCACCGGGGCGTGGTGTCTACCGGCCATACCTCGCTCGCCATGGGCAACGAAATCTATATCAGCCTCTATCCTGAAGATGATATTGAGCTGGATTTAAAAGGTTTTTTACAGACCCTGCGTGCAAGACAGGAGTTTGATGTTGCTGGCCGCTTGCAGCCTTCACTGGAACAGGAGATCCGTTCCTGGTGTGTCCCCGATCGCCGTATTAGCCTGAGCCACTACAATCAGGCAGCACTGCGTAACTACTGGGAGAAATACGCCACGGATACCCACTACAACCTGACTTCAAGAAACTGTTCCACCAGTGTGATTCAGGCGCTGGATGTGGCAACCGAAGGCTTGCTGGGCAAGCGCGGACTCTACGGCTTCCTGACCGTGTTCAATCCCGATTTTTGGTTATTAAGTCTGATACGCAGTCGTGCAGAAGGAATGACCTGGACCCCAGGTCTGGTGATGGATTACTGCCAGACACTTCAGCGTTTACTGGAATGCCCACAGCGTGCTGCCGCAAGAAAACAGGCTTCCGGATGGTTACGTTCACTGCGCCAGGTAAGGCGTGCGCCCCGGGGAATCCATTGATTTCATCTGGCTACCCGGCACGCTTCACCGGGTAGCCGGGGGAATTTACACCGGCTGATCGCCCATAATAAAGAACGCTTTGCGGACCGTCTCCCGCACATCCCAGGTGCCGTGCGTCTGCTGTGGGAAAAAGATGCTATCCCCCGCTTTGATTTCGAGAGTTTCACCACCGTCAGGCGTAAAGAAACAGTGGCCTGACAGGAAATAGCAGTATTCGCGCTGCATCAAACCCCGCCGCCAAATACCTGGTGTACAGTCCCAGATCCCCATTGAGGTACCCGGATACTGCGCGATCTCCGTTTCGGCCGCACGGTGCATGGAACAAGGTTCGCTCAACGGTGAGGCGATCGGTTCCCACGGGGATAAATCCTGCTGTTGCTGGGCAGTAAATAAAACGGGCTTCATCACTTTCTCTCTCAATCGGGTCAGTAGGATGGTGAATTAACGGTTCAACTTGTTGATTCACCAGACACTTTTACTGTGCCAGAAAGTGTCAGCAGAAAGCGTGCAGTTTGCTACGGCTCTACAGCATAATGCTCCGTCCTGTCGCCCTCATTTACCGGTTATAACGATTAGTCATAACTATATAATCAGTTTTTCTTTTAAAGGGAAAAGCGGCATTCTCCTTGTCAACCAAGGGGGCTTTTATGGCTGACATCACTTATCCGCGTCACACCCATTCCGTGACGACTTTCTTACCCGGTATTTTGCTGACTCTCGCGATTGCCACTCTGGCGGCAGGCGCAGGAAACATCCCGTGGATTGCCAACCTGGGTCTTGGCGCACTGACGTTAGCGATTGTCGTCGGCATCGTATTAGGTAACAGCGTTTACCCACGCTTCGAGCCGCAATGTCATAGTGGCGTTATTTTCGCCAAACAGAAGCTGTTGCGTCTTGGCATCATTTTATACGGCTTTCGCCTGACCTTTCAGCAGGTGCTGGATGTGGGCATCAGCGGCATCCTTATTGATGTCCTGACGCTGAGCAGTACTTTTATGCTGGCTTGCTGGGTGGGTCGCCGCTGGTTAAAGCTGGATCGCGATACCGTGTGGCTGATTGGCGCAGGCAGCAGCATTTGTGGTGCCGCTGCGGTATTGGCAACCGAACCGGTGATTAAAGCCGCTCCTGCCAAGGTCGCCGTGGCCGTTGCCACCGTTGTACTGTTCGGTACTGCGGCTATCTTCCTTTACCCACTGATCTGGCATGAGGTTGCACAGGTGTATCCGGCAATGAGTGCTGCGCAGTTTGGTGTCTATACCGGTTCCACCATGCATGAAGTGGCGCAAGTCGTCGCCGCTGGGCACGCTATCAGTCCTGAAGCGGAGAATACCGCCGTGATTGCCAAGATGTTGCGGGTGATGATGCTGGCACCTTTCCTGCTGTTTATTGGTATGCAGATTAGCCGGACAGCGCCACAGGGGAGCGGAAAGAAAACGCCGGTGACTTTCCCGTGGTTTGCCCTGCTGTTTATTCTGGTCGCCCTGTTCAACTCATTCAACTTGCTGCCTGCGCACTGGTTGAGCTACATCAATCAGGCCGACAACATTATTCTGGCGATGGCAATGGCTGCACTGGGACTGACAACCCGCTTTAGTCAGCTAAAACAGGCCGGGGTTCGCCCACTGCTGCTTGGGCTGATATTGTTTATCTGGCTGATTGCCGGGGGTGGAGCCATCAATCTGGCCGTTCATCAGTTGGGGATTTAATGTGAACAACGGGAAAGGCACTGCCTTTCCCGTTTTGGTTTTAATGCGCTAACAGATCATTGAGGAACTGACGCGAACGCGCATGTTGCGGTCGCGTGAAGAAGTTTTCCGGCGATGCTTTCTCCAGAATTTGTCCCTTATCCATAAACCAGATGGTGTCCGCCACTTCCCGGGCAAAGTTCATCTCGTGGGTCACACACATCATGGTCATCCCCTCCTGAGCCAAACCGCGCATCACATTCAGCACTTCACCCACCATTTCAGGGTCCAGCGCGGAGGTCGGCTCATCAAACAGCATCACCGGCGGTTTCATGGCCAAAGCGCGCGCAATAGCAACACGCTGCTGCTGGCCACCCGATAACTGCGAGGGATAGGCATTCGCCTTGTGGGACAAGCCGACACGCTCCAGTAACTCTCCCGCGTGCTGCCGGGCTTCACTGCGTTTGATACCCAACACTTTGACCGGTGACATCATGATGTTTTCCAGCACAGAAACATGCGGGAACAGATTAAAGTTCTGGAAAACAAAACCAATGCGGGTACGCAGTTGATTCAGGCGCGTGCTGCTTCCGTGGATATCCATGCCGTCGAACAGAATTTCGCCCTGCTCAATCGGTTCTAGTCGGTTTACCGTACGAATCAGCGTCGATTTCCCCGAACCGGAAGGACCGCATACCACCACGACCTCGCCGCTTTTGATCTCCGCGCTGACGCCGGTCAGTGCCTGGTATTCGCCATACCATTTATTCACCTGGTTAAACAGAATCATCGGGCGCATGGTGGCTCCTTATTGTGATTGTGATTTAGTGAGCACCAGCGGTGCGGTGACATTCGCCTCATCAGTACGTTGATTAAGACGTTTATTGGCGATGTTTCTTTCAAGCCGGTTCGCAAACCAGGTCAAACTACTGTTGATGATGTAATACCCCAGCGCGACAATCGCAAACACCTGGAATGGCTTGGTCAGCAGTTGGTTATTGACCTGATTCGCCGCAAAGGTCAGTTCCGGTACATTAATCACATACCCTAGCGTGCTGTCTTTGATGATTGAAACCAGTTGGCTCACCAGGCTGGGTAAGGTGTTGTAGAGCGCCTGGGGCAAAATCACTAACCGCAGCGCCTTAATATGCCCCATACCCAATGCACGGGAGGCTTCATATTGCCCCGAAGGTAACGACTGAATACCACCACGCACGATTTCCGCGATATAGGCACTCTCATAGATCACCAGCGTGCATAACATGGTGCTGAACCCGCTAATGTTATGTCCGATCAACAAAGGCACACAGAAGTAGGTCCAGAACACCACCATCATCAGCGGAACACCGCGCACCAGGTAAACCCAGCAGGCAGCAAATATGCGTAACCAGCGCCAGGAGGCGAGACGGGCTAACCCCAGTAACAGTCCAACCGGAAAAGCAAACACAATGCCGAGGAGAGAAATCACCAGCGTACACAGCAATCCGCCCAACGGTCCGTTAGGGTATTGCCCCATCAGTAACAGCATGCCGTTGTCATGCAAAATCGTGAAGAAGTCGAGCATGTTCTATTACCTCGCGTAAGCGCGCTGAAAGCGCCGAGCCAGTACCGCACCCACGGCCATCAGGAACAATGAGCAGGCCAGGTATCCCACCGTCGCCACCGCATAAGACTCAAAGGTGCGGAAGGTCTGGTTTTCAATATCGCGCGTGACATAAGTCAGTTCTGCCACGCCAATCGCCATCGCAAGGCTGGTATTTTTGAACAGCAACACGGTGTGATTGATCAACGCAGGCCACGCATTACGAATGCCCTGCGGCAAAATCACCGACCACATTGCGCGCAGATAGCTCATTCCAAGGGCGCGTGCGCCTTCAGTTTGCCCGGCAGGAATGGCCCGCAAACCACTGCGAATATCCTCAGAGAAATAGGCGGACTGGCAAAGCCCAAGTGCAATCATTGAAAAGATGAACTCAGCATTACGATCGTTGATCCACATCTGGAGCGATTCCGGCAGCAGGGTTGGCAGCGCGAAATACCACATCATGAGCTGAATCAACGTCGGCACATTACGGTGATAAGAAACCCATGCCGCAACGAAAAAAGTCAGGATGCGATGATTAGTCAGACGCATCACCACCAGTACCAACGCAATGACCATGGCGGATAGCCAGGCACCCACCGCCAGCTCCAGGGTCACTTCCATACCCTGAACGATCATCTGGCCATAATTGCCGCTTAAAACTGCGCTGAAATCGAGTGCCATGGCATCTTCTCCGGTGTTCAGGAAACGCGGTCGCCGGGACGCATGGTGGATAATCCGCCTGGTACCTGCAACGTGGGTGTAATCTCAATATTGCCGATGTTCACGGCAATTGGCGCAGAGACCGCAAACGCTACGCAGTCAGCGATATCTTTCGCTTCCGGTAACTCAAAACCGTCAATAAATTGACGCTGTGCTTCTTCATGATTCCCCGACACATTGCCGAAGATATCGGTCGCGACGCGGCCAGGGCAGATTTCAGTAATGCGCACGCGCTTACCGTAGCAATCCACGCGCAGTTGGCGCGAAAGCGCATGAACAGCCGCTTTAGTGGCGTGATAGACCGAGTTGCCATTGAAGTTGTAAATGGCCGCAATCGACGTGATGTTGATGACATGGCCACGATCGCGCTCAACCATACCCGGCACCAGTAAACGGCACAGGTGCAGCACAGCACGTAAATTCACGTTAATTTGAGTATCAACAACGTTTTCATCCGCTTGCAGAATCGACCCCGGATGAGAAACACCGGCGTTATTCACTAAAATATCAACCTGCAAATCACGACACAGTTCGGTCAGCGCCGCGAGGTCAGCCACATCCACCGCATGGGGGATGCAACCGGTACGGTCGGCCAGAGCCGCCAGTTGTTCTTTACGGCGGGCAACCGCGTGAACCGTAATACCTTCCTGGCACAAACGTTCAACAATCGCTTCGCCCATGCCTGCTGAAGCCCCGGTCACTAACGCCACTTTATAATCTGAAAAAGGCATCGCATTTCTCCTGTTCGGGCAGCTTAACTGCCATTTTTTGTCTGTGGTTTGACTGTAAGCAGTAATGCAATCTGGGTATAAGACATAAAAGATTTGAGGCAATAAGGGCCACTTATAACACCGTGCGCACTCAATCGGCTCCGCTTAACTGCATGATTTCGCTGCCATACTCAACAATCTGGCCCGACTCCACCAGCACATCGATTACCCTCCCTTCCGCCGGGCTGTGCACCGGTAAATAGAGTGGTCCGACTTTAAGTAAGGCCAGCAGCTGGTGCTGCTTAACCCGCTGTCCGGGCTGCACCAGTGGTTCACCTGCGCTGGGGTGTGCCAGCACGACCTGACCCGGTAATGTCGCCACAACGGCGGTCAGTGCAGCAGGTTTACTTTCTGGCTCGGGGAGCACCGGGGTTGGCACTGCTGCGGGCGCAAAACGCAAACGCACCGAGGTGTTTTCGTCTTGCCACTGAATTTCTCCCAGGCCCGCACGGCGCATTTTTTGTGCCATCAGGCGTATGTGTGTTAAGGCAATGCCGTTTCTTTCCATAACTTTTCCGTTGCAGCTACATTATTTGCGCGTGCCGAAGCCACACGCGGTGTAGATCACTGTAGCGTGCGGATCGATCGGCCAGATAAGAGGGTTTTGCTTTGCGCCAATAAGGCTGGCTTATTACATCACCAGCGTCAGTGGGCGGTTATCAGCTGTGCGTTTTGCCATTAATGACAGGAGAATATCCTTCACCGCTTCTGCCGGTTGCGAAAGCGGCAAATGGTCTGACATACAGAAAGAGAGCGAGGCCTGAACATCCGGCTCAATAATTTTTGCCATCCAGGCATCGGCGTGATCCAGCATGGCCCGCGCGGCAGATTCCGGCATGATGGTGCACCCCATCCCCGCCATCAGTGCGGCATTCAGCGTGGTTTGCGATTCAATTTCGCACGTCACCCGATAATGAATGCCTTGTTGGGCAAAGGCATCGTCCATGACTTTGCGCATGATGTTGTAGATACGCGGCAAGAACAGTTCAAACTGGGCAACTTGTTGCAGGGTAATTTCTTTCAGCGGTTTTGACAGTTTGCGTGGACAAACAAAACAGAGGTTCTCTTTCATTAAGGGGAGAAAACGCAGACCATGAATATTGCGGTTATCATAAATGACCGCCATATCCATGCGGCCATTCATGATGAGCTCACTTAATGTGGTGCCAAAGTTTTCATTAAAGTAGAGCACAATCCCCGGATGTTGACGCTGCACTTCCGCCATCAGGGGTAAAGCTAACTGCTGCGCAGCCGTGCCTGGTGCCAGGCCTACTGACACATTCCCCGTTAACTCGCGCCCTGCACCATCCACCGCACTTTGTGCCTGATCGCACTGACGCAAAATCGCCTGAGCATGGGTATAGAGGATTTTGCCTGCTTCCGTGGGCGTAACGCCACGTTTGGTACGAATCAAGAGCTGCTGATTAACCTCCCCCTCCAGGGTAGCCAGTTGTTGGCTCAATGCTGGCTGAGCAATGTGTAAGACATCTGCGGCCTGAGTCAGGCTGCCTACATCCACAATTTTAATAAAGTACTTCAGGCGACGAAGGTTCATAGCACACTCCTGCGGTAATACGTTCCCTTTATCATAAGCAAGAATTATGCCAACGCATTTGCAACCCTCAGCGACCTTTTGACCGACGATGAATAGCGGAAACGCCCCCTTTTGCACCATCACGGTGCGGATGCACCAGCCATCGGGTTGGGTTATGTCACCACAACAAAGCACTATTACAGCCGCGACGCCCAGCGCTCTATGCTTTTCCCACGTCACTGCTGCTCAACGTTGCTCTCCTGGCGTTGCCATGCGGCTTGTTTGCTGATCAACCAACCTGGACCTGTTTTCTATGCCTGATATTGCAGATCGCCTAAAGAACGTTACTGTTTCCGCCTCTGTCGCCATGACGCAAAAAGCGCGCGATCTTGCCGCACAGGGTATTGATGTCGTGACACTCTCGACCGGAGAGCCGGATTTCCCTACACCAGACCATGCAATTGAAGCCGCTTATGCCGCAGCACGCGCAGGCGACACCCGTTACCCGCCAACCGACGGTACGCCTGCGCTGCGCGCTGCGATCCAACGTAAGTTCCTGCGGGATAATGAGTTGCGCTACGACGTTAGCCAGATCCTGACAGCAGGTGGTGCTAAGCAGATCATCTTCAATGCGATGATGGCGACCATTAATCCTGGTGATGAAGTGGTGATCCCGGCTCCGTCATGGATCAGCTATGCCGATATCGTCAAATTTGCCGGTGGTGTGCCCGTCCTGGTGAACTGCCTGGAAGAGAACGGTTTCAAACCGCTGCCAGAAGATATTGAAGCCGCTATTACGCCTAAAACCAAATGGCTGTTGATTAACTACCCTGGCAACCCTACCGGTGCCGTGGCCACCCAGGCGGAATTGCAGGCGGTGGCGGATGTGCTGTTACGCCACCCGCAGGTCTGGATACTGTCTGATGATATTTATGAGCACCTGTTATATGACGGCGTGACCTTCTGGACCATCGCGCAGGTCGAGCCACGCCTGCTTGACCGCACGTTGACGGTAAATGGGGTTTCCAAAGCGTATTCAATGACCGGTTGGCGACTGGGCTTTTGTGGCGGCCCCGCTCCCCTGATCAAAGCCATGAGCAATGTGAATACGCAGAACAGCGGCGGTATCACCACCCTGACGCAGGCAGCGGCGATCGCGGTACTGGATGGCCCACAAGATCTGTTGCAGGAACGCGCCGGGATTTACTGCCAGCGTCGTGACTATGTACTGGATCGCCTGAAAGACATTCCGGGTCTGCGTTGTCATCAGCCACAAGGGGCATTCTACCTGTTCATCAATGTTGCGGCTTTCATCGGCAAAACCAGTGCGGGCGGGCAAAAAATCCAGAATGATACGGACTTTGTCATGGCCCTGATTGAAGAACAGCATGTCGTCACCGTTCAGGGTGCCGCTTACGGTATGAGCCCTTACTTCCGCATCTCTTATGCCACCAGCATGGAGCGGCTGGAAACGGGCTGCGATCGTCTTGCTGCCTTCTGCGCGGGCTGCCACTAACCACCGCACTCAGAGCAGGCAAGCTGCCTGCTCATAGATTATAGGGCGTGACCACATTCACTTTTGAGAAGGTCTCTGTGTGCAGCGTTACAGGTAGAAAACCGTGGAAGGTCAGTAGGGTACGAAAGACCACACGGGCATCACTTTGTAAGTCGTGTTGAATGACCGCATTTAATTTTTGATCGCTGAGGAGAAAACGATTCTCCTCATCGACATCGTGGCCAATATAACTAATGATTTCACGCTCTGCCTGGTGAAACGCGCGCAGAATAGCGGCATTGCCACCGCCAACGCAATAAACCGCTTTCAGGTTGGGATAGGTTTTTAATGCCTTAAGCATGACGTCAAATGTCATTCCATCCACACCATAACCTTCACTGACCCAAACAGGATTTATTGACGGCATCATCTGCTTAATTCCCTGGCAGAATCCATCTACCCGTTCTTTTTCTCCCAGAAAGTTTTGACTGCTCAGCACCACTGCAACATCCAGCTTGGTATTTTTTACCCATTGGGACATCAAATAGGCGGCGGTCATCCCTGCGGAAATATTATCCATACCCACATAACGGAGTCGCGCGCTGTCCGGTACATCTGTGACTATTGTCACCACCGGCACACGATATTTTTGCAACTCTTCAATCGTTTTCCCGATCGCTGCATTATTTTCCGCTTTGAGGATAATGCCATAGCTGTCATTTGCGCACTTCAGCATAAGCTTTCGCATTTCACTGGTGCTAATGGTTTCAACGCAGTGAAAACGTAGCCGTAGTTGGAAAGAAGCGAAGTGACTCATTTCATCGATCAGCGCATCGCACACTAAACGACTGAAACGTTCCGGAGTATGTAAAATGACATCAAACGGAATTGTTCTGCCCGTCGCCAGGCTGGTTCGCTCTTGCAGCTCAAGGTCTCTAATTGCCTGATTTATTCGGCGTTGTGTCTGCGCATGTACCGAACCTCGCCCATGCAAGGCACGGTCAATGGTCGCTTTACTTACGCCCGCCTGCGCGGCAATTTGTTTGATGGTGAACTTCATTTTGAGGTCTTTTTGATGTCTTTAAAGTCTTTTGTTATTTAAATGTACATGATAATGTTTTGCGGTGTAACTGGATTTAATAAAAATTTATAAATGACCACCTAAATTTAAGTCGTAGTTTGCAAACACCCAGGTTGCAGACTTTAAAATCAGGGAAACCGGCATGTAGCTAATACAGGCCCGACACCTCATCAGAGTAGAATTTCCGCCTTGAAATTCGCTTAATTAATCACTCCTTAATTAATTTTTAAGGAGCGGCCAGCTATGGATTTTTTACAGGTTATTCAATTTTAATTATTTTCGGGGGAAATAAAAAACGATTCCAGACGAAACATCAACCAACGGGACTGTAATTTTATCGCAAGGGTTATAAAAATGAACAAGGGTATATCGATATTCACAAAGTTAGTGGGGATTTTTCTCACGCTCCTCGGGTTGGCTTTAGCCGCAGGTGGGATCTACTTAATCAGTCTTGGCGGATCGTGGTTTTATTTACCCGCCGGGTTGGCAATGGCGGGCTGTGGTGCCGGTTTTATTCGCACCAAAGCCTGGACGCTTTATTTATCTTTTGTCCTGCTGATTGCCAGTGTTATTTGGGCTCTCTCAGAGGTAGGCACTGATTTCTGGCAGCTCGTTCCACGCACTGTCGCTTTCCTCGTGATCTTTATGCTGGCGGCGCTCTGCTCTCCGGTACTCACCAATAACGCGGGACGTGCTGCGCTGCCAAAAATCGCTTCCGTGGTGGTTTCTCTCGTTGCGGTGGTTTCCCTGGTCACCGTCTTTGCCAACATGTTCCGCGTGCATCCTGAAGTCGAGCCTGACGCCACTGCCGCCCCCGCGAAAGTGATCGATCAAACAGCGAAAGATAACAGCGGTGATGACTGGACGGCCTGGGGCCGTAATACGCTGGGCCAGCGTTTCGCTCAGTTTAAACAGATCAACACCAATAACGTGAAAGATCTTAAAGTCGCCTGGACTTACCGTACCGGCGATCTGGCGATTGATGGTGCGGAGTATCAAACCACGCCACTGAAAGTGGGTGACACGATGTATATGTGCACCCCTTTCAACAAAATTATCGCCATTGACCCCGAAACCGGCAAAGAAAAGTGGCGCTACGATCCCCACGTGAAAATTGGCGGCGCGAACGCCACCTGGAAACGCTGTCGCGGGATCGGTTATGCCGATTTAACCACGCTGCCAGCGAGTGCGGACGGTCAGGACCTGCCATCGGCAACCACCGCCTGTCGCAAGCGTATTGTAGGCACGACCATTGATGCTCGTCTTTTCACGGTGGATGCAGAAACCGGCAAACTGTGCGAAGACTTTGGCGATCATGGCTTTGTTGACCTGCTGAAAGGCCTCGGCCCACGCGCGCCTGGCGATTTCTATCCAACCTCAGCACCGCTGGTGGCTGAAGGAATTGTTATGGTAGGTGGCCACCTTAACGATAACCTCGAGGTGGGTGAACCTTCCGGTGTTGTGCGTGGCTTTGATGTCCGTACCGGTAAATTAGTCTGGGCCTGGGACCCGGCGCGTGGCGCAAAAGACAGTTCTCCGCTGCCGGAAGGCCAGGTCTATGCTGAAGAGTCGCCAAACTTCTGGGGCACCGCCTCTTACGATCCTAAACTGGGGCTGGCCTATTTCCCGACCGGTAACCAAACGCCTGACTTCTGGAACGGCAACCGTCACGGTTATTCTGAAGAATACAATGACTCAATTGTTGCAGTAGAGATGAAAACCGGTAAAGAGCGTTGGCATTTCCGTACTGCTAATGCTGACCAGTTTGACTATGACGTTTCATCACAGCCGATTCTCTACGACCTGCCGGGCAAAGAGGGCCAGACAACGCCAGTGGTTATTCAGTTAACCAAGCGCGGTGAAGTCTTCGTGCTGGATCGCCGCACCGGTAAACCGGTGGTGCCGGTTGAGTATCGCAAAGTCGCCACCGATGCGATGCCAGGCATGAAGGTCGCGGACACCCAGCCCTTCTCCGCCATCTCAGTGGGTACAGCGCCGCTGAAAGAGAGTGACATGTGGGGCGCGTCAATTTTCGATCAGCTGTACTGCCGAATTCAATTCAAGCAAATGCGTTGGGAAGGTCCATTTACGCCGCTTTCAGATAAACAACGTACCCTGATCCATCCGGGTTATTACGGTGGCTTTAACTGGGGTGGCGGTGCGCTGGATATGTCGACCGGCACGCTGATTGTGAACGATATTCGCATGGCGCAGTGGGGCCAGTTTATTAAGCGGGAAGATGCTGAACGTCGTGGTCTGAAAGCCAGCACCGAAGGCGAATACTCTGAGCAGCTTGGGACACCGTGGGGCGTTGAGCGTTCCATGTTCATGTCGCCACTGGGCGTACCCTGCTTTAAACCGCCATTTGGTTCAATGACCGCAATCGACCTGACCACCGGGAAAACGCGCTGGCAGGTGCCGGTAGGCAGTATTCAGGATGCACCGATTCATGGTGTCGCACCGGGCATGTATATCCCGTTAGGAATGCCAACCATGGGCGGCCCGCTGGTGACTAAAGGCGGCTTGACCTTCTTCCACGGTTCTCTGGACTACTATGTGCGTGCCTTTGACAACAACACCGGTCACGAACTGTGGCGCGGTCGCCTGCCAGTGGGCGGTCAGGGTGCACCAATGACCTACATGGGCAAAGACGGTAAACAGTATGTGGTGGTGGTTGCAGGAGGAGCGACACGTACCGGAACCAATAACAACCGGGGTGATTACGTGATTGCGTATGCACTGCCTTGATGGCGAGAGGAATGGTTAAACCTTAACGGACACCGGGCGCGTTCAAGCGCCCGGTGTTGTTCTTTACGCCTTGCGCTTCAGGGTTTGCGCATTCAATTCTGCATTAAATGTCTCAACACTCCACTCTCCAGCCAAGGCTTCTGCCACTAACTGCTGCTGTGTTTTCGGCACCATGCCGCCCACTGGCGGATCGGTATCGAGATTTGTCGGGAACGAATAGCCTCTGGCGGCCACCTCGATCAGCGCTTTGAGCTCGTCTGGGGATTTCCGCTTTTCGCGCATCATCGGGTAGACCAGCTTGAGCAGTTGCTCATGATTAACCTCTTCCATCGGCACACCAAACGCAGAAGAGATTTGCAGCAGGTTAGCGGTTCTGATGTGATTCTCCGTCGTATTATTGCCTGCTGCGTGGAACAGTGCCGGATTGAAAAAGAGGCCATCACCCTTCCTCAGGGGCAACTGCACAAAATGCTTCAAGAAATATTTTACAAACTCAGGACGGCGGTAGGCGATATACCCCAACTCATACTGATGAGACCACGGCAACAGTTGCGTGGGACCAGACGCTAGCGGCATGTCCGTATGCGCAACTGCACCCTGTAAAGTCAGATACTGCGAGAGGATCTGTGCCGGGACCGGAAATTCCGCCGCAAAGGCGCTTTGCTGGAAGCCCAGATGATAATCGCGGTGCGGTTGTTGCGCCGCGCCACCAGGGCGAACCTGATTGACCTGTGAGGTCATACGCCAGGCGGGCCCCAGCCACGCGGTGCAAATAAGGTTTAATAGCGGATTGGCGTAATAATCGACAAAAACGTCCGGGCGGGTTTCCGCCAGTTTTTGCAGTGCGTTCCAGATCCTGCCGTTGTTACCGGCTTTGGAAAAGTGATCGGCCTGTACTTTGGTAGCGGCTTCCTCTGCCATCACCTGCTCAAAGGCTGCGGATGCCTGGTCAATCACCGTGGAATCCGCAAAAAGGTTACGTACCACAAACACGCCGGGGCCGTAGGATAAGGCCTTATGCAGTTCACTCAGCACTGCGCGTTTATGGTTGGCAGCGGCACCTTCCAGTACTGACCGATCATAGATAATGACATCAGAGACAACTTCAGAAGCGAGGGGGTAATCGGCAACATCTACGCGTTGGGTGCAAAACGTTTTGAAATCATCCACAGAAACCTGATCTTCAGTGGCAAAATATTCTGGAGACATAGGGACCTCGTTTATTGTAATCATTGCAGGGTATTCCTCATGCATCTTCAGCACGGCAGCAGGTTCGCTACCCAACAAGCTAGCAGCAACCTTTACTGAACAGAACAGCAAAAAGACCTCAATAAAACCTCAAAGATCATTTTTGCTGTTATTCCCGGCGCTGAGGAATTCCCGCAATCATTCACTACGAAATCGTATTCACCGCCTGTTCCCGTTCCTGCTCGCCAAACCGTTCGCGCATCTCTTTTTCAATGGTCTCCAGCGATTTACCCCGGGTTTCAGGTAACATCGTAAGCACCATGATCAGCGACGCCACATTGATAAAAGCAAAAATAAAGAATGTCTGATTTCCTGCCACAGACAACAATGGCGGGAAGGCAAACGCCACGATGGCATTACAGATCCACTGAAAAGAGACCGCAGCACCGGTCAGCACTCCACGCACTTTCATCGGGAACAGTTCGGACATCAGCAGCCAGTAAACCGGCGCGATGCACATTTGCATAAAGAACAAGAAAATCAGAATACAGCCCAGTGCGAGAAAGCTTTGCGCCAGCCCGGAAGGCACAAACATCAACACCGATCCCAATGCGACCTGCATAACGATCACCACCAACAGCCCGGTGGTCAGCATGTTTCGCCGCCCATAGCGGTCAATAATGCGAATGCCCGCGATCGCCGCTAATACCGAGACAACCCCATTACCGATCGTTGCAGCAATCGCGGCGCTGGTTCCCATCCCGGTGGTTTTCAGGATGATTGGCGTGTAATACATAAACGCATTCACTCCGGTGAATTGCAGAGCGATACCCAATACCGAGCCGATAAGCAGTAACCTGATCACCCATTTTTGCTTGAGCAACTCACGGGCTGGCGGCCCCTCACGCGTCTCACGGGCGTGATTGAGCATTTCATCAATTTCAGTTTTAACCTCTAACGATGTCTCACGCAGTTTTTCCAGGATCTTCCGGGCTTCCTTATGCCGGCCTTCCGCCACCAGCCAGTGTGGGGACGCCGGGACAAAAAACGTGCCCAGAAACAGTAACGCACCTGGAATAAAAGCCAGCGCCAGCATATAGCGCCAGATGTGAGGATCGTGGAGCACCACGCTCATGATGGTGCTGACAACGTAGGCCAGCAGTTGCCCCGATACAATCATCAGTTCATTGCGGCTCACCAAAGGGGCGCGCCGTTTAGGTCCGGCGATTTCCGCAATGAAAATCGGCACGGTGGAGGAACCGCCACCCACCGCAATACCTAAGACAAAGCGCATGGCGACCATAACCTCAGTATTCGGTGAGATGGCCGTTCCCACTGATCCTAAAACAAAAATAAGGGCCAGAAAGCGCAAGGTCACTCGCCTGCCGTAATGGTCCGTAATGTAGCCAGTTAAAAATGCCCCGACCGCTGCACCGAAAATTAAGGAAGACGAGACTAAACCTTCGCTGTAGGGATTGAGGCCCAGTCCACCCTGAACGGCGGGTAATCCCATGTAGGGAAGTGCGCCAGAAATAATGCCTGTGTCATAGCCAAATGCCAGTGACCCCATGGTGGCGACCAGCACGACAAAATAGAGCCTTTGCGTGACCGTTAACCGCGCTGGAGAATTTTCGTACGCAGAATCTTGCAGATACTTCTTCATAATCAATTATCCAATTCATTCAGGGTGAACCATCACTCTTTAACCCGCACCATTGCACACGCCCAACGTGACGTATGAAGTTAACGGTATTTCGGCGTGATCCACACGCTGCCCTGTTCATGGCTGTCAACCACGGCATCCACAAAGGCCACCCCCTTTAGCCCCTCATAGATCTGGGGAACCGCCGCGCCGATGCCACTGATTTCACGCTGGCGGTCGCGGTCGCGTAGCGCCGCAGCAAAACCGCTATAGAGATTAGTGAAGGCTTCGATATACCCTTCTGGGTGCCCTGGCGGCGTGCGGGTGCGCGCTTTGGTCAGGTCGAACAGGTCATCACGCCCACGTTTGATGGTTTGGGTGTACCCTGCCAGCGGCGTGTAGATCAGCTCATTAGGCTGCTCCTGGAACCAGCACAAACTCCCGGTTTCGCCAAAGACCCGCAGGCGCAGGGAATTTGAGCAACCGATCGCCACCTGTGAAGACCACAACAGACCGCGTGCACCCCCTTCATAACGCATCATGACGTGGGCGTTGTCGTCCAGCGCCCGACCTTCCACAAAGGTTGCCAGATCGGCCATGACGCTTTCGACTTTCAGCCCGGAGACATACCCCGCGAGGTGATAGGCGTGCGTACCAATATCACCAATCGAGCCTCCCCGGCCATTTTTCTTTGGATCAACACGCCATGCCGCTTGTTGGTTGTTCAACTCGACGCCGGTTGCCATCCACTCAAGGGGATATTCCACCTGCACCGTGCGGACTTTCCCGATTAAGCCTTCCGCCACCCGATTACGGGCTTCCATAATCATCGGGTAGCCCGAATAGGTGTAAGTCACTCCAAGGAAGCCCCCCGTACTGCGCACCACTTCATTCAGGGCTTCGGCGTCATCCAGCGTTGTCGTCAGCGGTTTTTCACAGATGACGTCAATGCCCGCTTCCAGAAAAGCGCGGGCAATCGGGAAGTGAGTAAAATTCGGCGTACAGATCGCCACCACATCAACGCCATCTTCACGCGCCGTTTCCCCGGCAATCATCGCCTGATAATCGTTATACGAGCGATCCGCCGCGATGTAGTTCTGCGCCGCAAAGGCGTGACCGCGCTCAGCGTTGACATCAAATGCACCCGCAACCAGCTCATATTCATTATCCAGACGCGCGGCAAACCGGTGTATTCCGCCAATGTAAGCGCCTTCTCCCCCGCCGATCATCCCTAAACGAATCCGACGTCCCTGCAATGATGACTTGACCATGATCCTCTCCTTATATACCCAGAATTTTTTTGTTCAGTGAACGATCGGCGTAGGACTTACAGAAATCATCAAATGACTTTCCGGTCACCCGAATAATGTGTTCATCAATAAACTGCGCACCTTCGCGCGCGCCATCTTCCGCATTTTTAAAGCAGCACTCCCACTCCAGCACCGCCCAGCCATCAAAGCCGTAGCCGGTAAGCTTCGAGAAAATAGCGCCAAAGTCAGTCTGACCATCGCCAGGTGAACGGAAGCGGCCTGCGCGGCGAGTCCAGGGCTGATAACCGCCGTAAGCGCCGGTTTTGCCATCCGGGCGGAACTCGGCGTCCTTGACGTGAAACGCCTTAATACGCTCGTGGTAGTGATCGATGTAGGTCAGATAATCGATGCCCTGAAGCACCAGATGGCTGGGGTCATACATCATGTTGCAGCGCGCGTGATTGCCGCTTTTCTCCAGGAAACGCTCAAAAGTCAGGCCATCATGCAGATCCTCCGTCGGGTGGATTTCGTAGCACAGGTCGATACCCTGCTCATCAAAGGCGTTCAAAATCGGTGTCCAGCGGCGAGCCAGCTCGTCAAACCCCTCTTCAATCAGCCCTTCCGGCCATTGCGGGTAGGGATAAAGGTAGGGCCACAGCAGCGTCCCGGAGAACGTCACGTGTTTCGTCAGACCCAATCTGCGTGAGGCTTTTGCGGCCAGATAGAGCTGTTCCGTCGCCCAGGCCTGGCGCGCCTCGGGATGACTGCGCACTTCTGCCGGGGCAAAGCTATCCGCCGGGAGATCAAAAGCCGGATGCAGTGCAACCAGTTGCCCTTGCAGATGGCTGGCAAGGTCAGTCAGAGTGAGATCGTGTTCACTCAGCACCCCCAAAACCTCATCTGCATAGGTTTGGCTCTCTGCCGCTTTACGCAGATCGATAAGTCGGGTGTCCCAGCTGGGGATCTCCACCCCTTTAAACCCTTTTTCTGCCGCCCAACCCGCCATCCCTGCCAGAGTGTTAAAAGGCGCACTGTCTCCAGCAAACTGGGCCAGAAAAACGCCAGGTCCTTTAATTGTCTTCATAACTTCTCCAGATTGAAAAAAATGCACCTGCTACTTCACAGGTGCGAAGGACACAGATAAAAAACGGTTTTAGGGAGTCATAAATTTCTGGTAATTCTGCGGGGTCACTAACTGGAACGGAATAAAGTTAATATCTTTCAACTTTTCGCCTTTCGCCGCTTGCTCAGCCATATCCACTGCGTCAAAGGCCTGAGACTTCGCATCCTGGAATACTGTCACCGTCAATAAACCGGTTTTAATTGCCTGCAAGCCATTAGGCCCACCATCAGTGCCGCCGACCAGAATATCTTTACCTACGGTCAATCCATTACTTTTAATCGCCATCGCCGCGCCAATGGCCATTTCGTCAGCATTCGCGGAAAGAATGTCAATTTTATCCCCCGTCAGAATCCAGTTATTCATCAGGTTCATTCCGTCTTCACGCATCCATTTGGCGGTGTCTTCCAGAATCACATGCATATTGGGATGTTGGGCAATGACCTCTTTAGCACCCTGCGTTCTGAAGCGGGTCGCATCATTGCTGAGCAGACCTTTCATAATCGCAACGTTGACGCTTTTACGGTCTTTCACCATTTCGGCGAGATAGCCCATTTGTAAGCGCCCGGCTTCAATTTCATCACTGCCGATATAGCTGACACCGTCGCCCATTTTTGAGTCAGAGGGCATCCGGTTCAGATAGATAAGCGGTATTTTGGCCTTGCGTGCCGCGTCAGACATATTTTTCGTTCCCTGAGTGTCAACAGGGTTAACAATAATGACATCCACTTTGGCATTAATAAAACTTTGCACCTGGCTTAACTGTTTATCCACCGCACCTTGTCCATCTTCAAATTGCAGTTTCATATCCGGGTATTGTTTAGCATGCTCAATTAAGTATCCCCGAAGGCGAGAAAGGAAAACATCATCCATTTGTGCAATGCTGACCCCCACCTGGGTGGCAAACACAGAGGGACTTAACGATATTAACGTCAAACAGAGTAAGATTAACTTCTTCATGATAGCCTTCCACAATAGTCGTGAGTATCAGCGTTACGCTGAGTAAGTAATTTTATTATTTACTGCTATTACGTAGGGTTTACTGCTATTGCCAATATGGCAGCGCTTCGATGTTATTAAACATAGAAAGCGCTGCTTTATATTGTTTCGTTAATAATGTCGAAGAACTCAATAAATGTTTTACATCAACGCCGTGTTACAACCTGATCCAACTCCGCTCACGCGATGACACCAAAGCGGCATCCACCAGCCGCTGAATTTCATAGGCTTCTTTGAAGTCCGGTCCAGCGGCTTTGCCGCTCGCGATAGACTGAATAAACTCCAGCATCTCAATGGTTTTGAGATCGTTAAAGCCAATCTGGTGCCCTGCCGCCGGACAAAACAGGTTATAGGGGGCATGCTCCGGGCCTGCGACGATGGTGCGGAAACCGTTCAAATCTTCTCTGTCACCCGCCTGATACCACTGCAATTCGTTGAAACGTTCCTGATTGAAAATCAACGAACCGCGAGTCCCCGTAATTTCAAACCCAAGCTGCATCTTATGGCCTGATGCCACCCAGTTAGCCTCAATCTGCCCGGCACAACCCCGCGCAAACTTGACGGTAAGGCGGGCAATATCATCCACCTCGACGGCTTTCAGCTGCGTAGCACCGGCACTTTCAGGACGGGCTTTTACCACGGTATCCAGATCGGCAAAAATCTCACTGATGGGGCCGAGCATAAAACGCGCCATGCCCAGAATATGGCTCCCCAGATCGGCCACCGCGCCAGCGCCCCCAGAAGGATCCAGTCGCCAGGACCAGGGGACTTGAGGGCTGGTCATAAAGTCTTCTGCATGGATGCCGCGAAAACCGGTTATGTCGCCAAGTTCTCCGTCCGCAATCATCTGCTTAGCCCGCTTAAGCAACGGATTTTTGATGTAGTTAAACCCGACCTGGGTGATGACCCCGGCTTTTTCTGCGGCCCGATACATCTGCTCGGCAATCTCCCCATTGGGTGCCAGCGGTTTTTCACAGTGCACGTGTTTACCCGCCGCAATCGCCGCCAGTGATTGCTCCGCATGGAAGCGATTGGGTGATGTAATGGAAATCACATCAATTTCGGGGTCTTCAATCAGGTCCTGCCAGCGGGTAGCCCAGCGCTGAAACCCAAACTGGCTCGCGGCATTCTCAGCCGCTTCGCCATTGATATCCGCCACACTCACTAATACCGGCTGAATCTCACCGGAAAATGAAGCGGCAGCTCGCCACGCCATGGCGTGGGATTTGCCCATAAAACCTGTACCTATCAGTCCAATCCCCAGCTTACGCATCCTTCGCTCCTTCATTCAGTTTCACTACCGCGTGAGTATCAGCCGACAGCTGTGCGGCATCCGCCAGACGCAACGCCTGGCAACCATCAAACACCGTGGTCGGCAGCGCTACGCCTTCCTTAATTGCAGAGATAAAGGCTTCCATTTCCAGGCGATAGGCGTCGGTATAACGCTGCATAAAGAAGTTGAGCAACGGACCGCGCGTTTCCGTTTCCTGCGCGCTGTAATGACGTACCGTGGTTTCGCGCAGGTTGTCATTCAGTAACATACCGGCTGAACCAAATACCTCCAGACGTTGGTCATAGCCATAGACAGCCTGACGACTACAGTTGATCTGGCATTGCTTGCCGGATGCGGTACGCATTTGCACCATGACGGTGTCGTAGTCACCAAGTGCTTCAAGTTCGGGTTCAAACAGACGGCTGCCCACGGCAAAGACTTCGGTTGGCTCTTCGCCAAGGATCCAGCGCGCCAGGTCAAAATCATGGATCACCATATCGCGGAAGATCCCCCCAGAGGTTTCCAGATAGCCCATCGGTGCCAGCCCCGGATCACGACTGGTAATAATGACCTGATGCAGATCGCCAATATCGCCGCGCTGAATGCGCTGTTTGATCTCGGCAAAGCCCGGATCGAAGCGGCGATTAAAACCGAGCATCACTTTTTTACGTTGCTCGCCCAGCGCCTTATCTGCGGCGAGCGCTTTATGAATATCGAGATCCACTGGTTTTTCGCACAGCACCGCTTTACCTGCTTTGGCCGCAGCCAGCATCAGTTCAACGTGGGTGTGCGTGGGTGTGCCAATGACTACCGCATCAATATCCGGATGATTAATGGCTTCCAGCGGGTCGGCAATTGCCGTACCACCCCAGGTAGCCGCGAGCGCTTGCGCGTTGCTGATAAAAGGATCGGCAATAGTGACAAGCGTAGCATCTTTATGTCGTGCCACGTTTGCCGCGTGCACGTGACCGATACGACCGGCACCAAGAATGGCGACTCTGATCATGACTCTCTCCAGGTAACAGGGGTTCTTATTTTTAGGGTAGTTGGCTCATCAGGTTCTGGAGTGCCAGCACCTGCTTATTCACCACCAGCGTGTCGTCGAGCTGGCCATTAAAGTAATCCACAATATTGGTCGCGGCGGAGACGGACATCCGCATCGCTGCCTCTTCCGTTAACCCTGCCGAGTGCGGGCTAAGAATCAGTCGGTCGCTCTGCGCGAGCAGTGCATCACTCAGATTTGCTGGCTCTGCCTTGAGCACATCAAGACCGGCCCCACCCAGCTGATTGTTCGCCAGCGCCTGTGCCAGCGCATCTTCATCAACAATGCCGCCACGCGCGGTATTAATTAAGAACGCGCCAGGTTTCATCATGGCTAACTCCGTTTTGCCAATCAGCGGCTTCTCCCCGCTCAGTGGCAGATGTACCGTGACGGCATCCGCTGCTGCCAGCCCCTGATGAATATCGATAACGCGTTCAACGCTCTGCGCGTTAAACACGTCATCAGGCAGATACGGATCATAGGCCATCACTTGCATACGGAAGCTCTGCGCCAGCCGCGCGACTTCACGCCCGATACGACCAAAGCCCAAAATGAACAGCTTGCGATGCGCAATCTCAACCGCCGAAAAGGTATTGCGACGGTTCCACTCATTGGCCCGGATGCCGTTATCAAACCAGGTCACACGCTTTGCCAGGGCCAGCAGCAGCGTTAGCGTGTGCTCCGCCACCGAGAGTGAATTAACATCGCCCACAATGGTCAGCGGGATGTTGCGCTCGTTCAGCGCGTTAATATCCACCGAGTCATAGCCCACACCATGGCGGGAAACGATCTTAAGCTGCGTTGCGCTGGCAATCTCTTTTGCCGTCATCGGCTGTGTGCGGATCAGCAGTGCGTCAGCCTGGGGTAAATGCGGTGCATAGCTTTCAACGCTGACTTCGGGAACCAGAGTCACGTTAAAGCCCGGCGCGTTGCGAAGGATCTCCAGCCCCGCCGCATGAATCTTTCCAGCCACCAGTACATTTGGCATATCAGTAGCCCCCGGTCTGTGCTGCGTGTTTTTCCGCGGATTTCCCCTCACTCAGCGCGCGGAATTGTTGCACGCTGGCGGACGCCGACTGACGTAACAGCTGCACGTCATTAGACACGGTGACTAAATCAAAGCCCCACTCCACCGCATTAGCCGCATAAGTGGCCGTACCGTTGTGCAGTCCGGCTTTTTTTCCCGCGCGATGTGCCACCGTCACGATGTGTTTAATCGCTTCAACCATTTCCGGTTCATCACGGTCAAAACCGGTGCGGTATTTGCGTCCGGTCAGGCCTAAGGTCAGATCGGCGGGACCGATATAAACGCCGTCCAGGCCCGGCGTGGCGACAATCGCTTCCAGATTGTCAAACGCTTCAGCGGTTTCAATCATGGCGAAACACACCACATGGTCATCGGCGTATTGCCCATAATCGGCCCCTTCAGCAACAGAAACGCGGGTTGGCCCAAAACTCCGACTGCCGGTCGGCGGGTAGCGCACACAGGAGACTAACTGCTGCGCCTGCTCTGCCGTGTTCACCATCGGGCAGATCACGCCCCATGCCCCGGCATCCAGAGCCTTCATGATAATGCCCGGCTCCAGCCAGGGTACGCGCACCATCGGTGCAACGCCGCTGGCGCGCATCGCCTGCAACATGCTTTTTGCCTCGTCGTAGCCCACAAACCCGTGCTGTAAATCAATGGTCAGCGAGTCATAACCCTGCTGGGCCATGATTTCTGCGCTAAAAGCGTTTGCAATACTGAGCCAGCCGTTCAGCACCGGTTTGCCCGCCTGCCAGCATGATTTAATGTTGTTGAGTTTCATCCCTGCTCCTTACACCACAATCTGGGCCAGTTTGACGTTCATATAGTCGTGAAGGCCTTCACTGCCGCCCTCACGCCCCATGCCACTCGCCTTGATGCCACCGAAAGGCACTTCCGCTGCCGCCAGCGCATAGCTGTTGATGCCGACCATGCCCGCTTCAAGTTTTGTCACGGTTTCACGAATCCGGGCGGGATCGCGCGTAAAGGCATACGCCGAGAGCGCAAAGGCGGAGTTATTCACGCGAGCCCAGAGGTCTTCATGGTCAGAAAACGAGGTAATGGCCGCAATCGGACCAAAATTTTCTTCGGCAATCGCCAGCGCATCATCGGGAACATCGGCCAGTACGGTAGGGGCATAGAAATAGCCCCCGTGGAGGTCAATACGATGTCCACCACTGACGACTTTCGCGCCTTTAGCTCGCGCATCAGCCACAATCGTTTCAATCGCCTGTAAGCGGCGTGGGTTGATGAGGGGTCCCATGGTAACGCCATCATCCTGCCCATAACCCACGGTTATCTGGCGCGCGCGCTGGGCAAATCCTTCGACGAACGCCGCATAAAGGGATTCATGAACATAGAAGCGATCGCAAGTTACGCAGACCTGTCCGCAGTTGGCGAATTTGGTGGCGACCGAGAGATCGAGCGCTTTTTCCACATCGGCATCCTCGTAAACAATCACCGGTGCGTTACCACCTAGCTCCATACTGAGCCGTTTAACGGTGTCGGCAGAATCGCGGATCATTTGCTGGCCTAGCTGTGTAGAGCCAGTGAGCGACACTTTTTTCACCACCGGTGAGCTGATTAACGGTTCGTAAGTCTCCGCCGTTGGGCCCACCACCAGATTTGCTACCCCTGCCGGAATGCCCGCTTTGCGCAGGCATTCAAATACCATCATCGCCGAGCCTGGTACCTCACTGGAGGGGCGAAGGACCACGGTACAGCCTGCTGCAAGGGCCGGTGCAAGTTTACGTGCGACCAAAACCACCGGGAAATTCCAGGCGGTGAAGGCCGCAACCACCCCTACTGCCTCATGCGTCACTTCAAAGCGCCCCCCCGGCACACGACTCTCGACGACACGGCCATAAATGCGGCGTGCCTCTTCGGCATACCAGACGAACTGATCAACCGAGAGTTCCCATTCACGCTTTGCCTGTGCCAGCGGCTTTCCGCTCTCTTGAGAAATCACCACTGCCGCTTCGGCACTGGCAGCAACCATCTCACGGGCCACCGCCTGCAATAAGTCAGCACGGGCCCAGGCTTGAGTATGTTTCCAGCTCTCCAGTGCTGTTTCTGCTGCGCTCAGTGCGGCTAGCGTATCTTCAGTGGAAGCCGATGGGATCGATCCCAGCAGTTTGCCATTGCCTGGATCGCTGACATGAATGGGCTCCTTACCCTTACCGTGGCACCACTTGCCACCAATGAACTGTCCAAAATTGTCGTAGATCATGTATTACCCCTTTGGCATCTGTGTCTGGCCAGGCGCTTAATCCCTGACCTGCATGACAACGGCTTGCGACCCTTTTCGTTCAGACTAAAAAGTCATCGCATCGCACTGATGTTTGCAATATTAGGATCACAGCAATAAAAATTGCAATCAGAGAACTTTTCACCAAACCCAGAAAGGGAGAGCTAATAAGTTTGATTAATTTCAACAAGTTAAATTGCAATGACGTGCAACAATCCCCTTGAAGGGAAAAATTTAAAATGAAATTCTTCGAGTCGAATCACAAAAATCGTGAAGAAATTTTCCTCTGGTACGTCGAATGCGTTAGAACTAATTGCATTACAGAGTTGGCTGCAATTTTTATTGCGGATACTATCTGAGACCGATACAGGGATTGCTTTAGGGGTATGTCGACATGACGAAAGAGAGCAAAGCTAAGCCAACCGAGAAACCATTGCCGCACGACACCTATGAGCAGGTGGTGGATGAAATTACCAAACACTACCCAAAACTCTCAGAGCGTCACAAACAGGCCGCGCGCTATATCACCCAGAACCCCAACACCGTGGCGCTGGAGTCCATCAACGCAGTGGCAGCGAAGTGTGGTTTACATCCTTCCGTGCTGGTGCGGTTTGCTCAGGTGTTTGGATACAGCGGGTTCAAGCAGATGCAAAGCGTGTTTCAGTCACGTCTGGCGACCGCAGCACCGGGCTACAACGAACGGATCAATGCCCTCGAAGCGGATTTGCAGAAAAACGAAGAGAAAGGCAGTGCGGGCTTCTTGCAGAGTCTGGTGATTCGCGATATCGCCACGTTGCAAGAGCTGCTGCAGAATATTACCGGTGCCGAGCTGGATCAGGCCGCAGAACTCCTCAAAGCCGCCGATACCATCTACATCATTGGTCAGCTGCGCTCTGAGCCCGTGGCGATGCTACTGCGTTACCTCTTTACCATGTTGAATCGCCGTGTCGTGCTGCTGGATGCTGCCGGTGGCCTGGCACCGCAAATGGCAAAAAATATGCGTGATAACGATATGCTGTTCGCCATTTCGTTCCGCCATTATGCCAAAGAGGTGATTGCCATTGCCGATGAAGTACATGCCCGGGGATTACCGATCATTGCCATCACCGACAGCAATCTGTCGCCTTTGGCGAAACACGCTCAGGTGCTGTTTACCGTGCCAGAAGAAGAGTACAGCTTCTCCCGTTCCCTCGCGGCACCGGTTTGCCTGGCACAGAGTATTGCGATGGCGTTAGCAGCCGCACTGCATCCAGAAAAAGCACCGCCGCGCATTGAAACCCTGACAGAGCGAGAACAACGCACAGAGACTTCGCGTAAACGTGTTCGCGCCTGATTAAAAGGTGGTTATTTTTCCCCTCACGGGGAGGGATAACTGCAAGCAAAATTTGCAACTTTTATTGCCATAACAATTTATTGGCAAATAACGTTGTAGATTGAAACCCAGATGCTGTTATTGGCGTCCCGTGAAAGTGAGTGACATTATGGCTACGATTCGTTGCACAACCGCTCAGGCAATTGTTCGCTACCTGAGCAATCAATTTACGGAAGTTGACGGGAACAGGGTTCCACTGTTTCCCGGGGTCTATGGAATTTTTGGCCACGGCAACGTGACCTGTCTGGGCGAAGCACTGGAAGCCGCACAGGATACCTTGCCCACATGGCGTGGTCAGAATGAACAGTCAATGGCGTTTGCGGCGGTGGGTTTTGCCAAAGCGATGGTACGACGTCAAATCATGGTGGTTACCGCTTCCATCGGACCCGGCACCACCAACTTACTCACCGCTGCGGGTGTCGCGCACACCAGCCGCCTTCCTGTTCTGATGATTTGTGGCGACAGTTTTGCCCGCCGGGTGCCAGACCCGGTCATGCAACAGGTTGAACATTTCAACGATCCAACGCAGACCGTCAATGATGCCTTCAAGTCGGTTTCACGCTATTGGGATCGCATCACCTGGCCTGAACAGATCCTCTCGTCATTGCCACAGGCAGTGGCTACCCTGCTCGATCCAGGTGACTGCGGCCCGGCCTTTATTGGCGTGTGCCAGGATGTGCAAGAGATGGCGTACGATTACCCGGAAGCCTTCTTCCAACCGCGTCTGCACACCATGCCGCGCCCTCGCCCGGATGTGCAGTTGTTGGAGCGAGCGAAAGAGTGCCTGCTGCGTGCGAAGCGCCCACTGATTATTTCTGGTGGCGGCGTGCGTTATTCGCAAGCTGAAGCCGCGCTGGAACAGTTTGCCCAGGCACACGGCATCCCCGTAGTGGAAACCATCGCTGGCAAAGGGGCCTTTACCCACGATCACCCTCTGCACATGGGGCCGATCGGTATTCTGGGCTCAACCTCCGCGAATGAACTGGCGGGCAACGCCGACGTCATTATCGCCGTCGGGACGCGTCTGATGGATTTCGTCACCGGCTCATGGACGGTGTTTAGTGAGAACGCACAGTTTATTGCCCTGAATGCCGCACGCTTCGATGCCCACAAACATCGTGCTATTCCACTGGTGTGTGACGCGCGAGAAGGGCTTAACGAACTCAACCGCGTGCTGGGCAACTGGCAAGCCGATTACGCCTGGCTAGAGCGGGGGCGCAAAGCCTTTGCGGGCTGGAATGAACTGATAGCAACCCGCCAGGAGAGAACCTCGACAGATGGCGCGCCAACCTATGCGCAGGTGATTGGCGTGGTCAATGCGCAGGCTGCACCAGAAGATTACATCATCAGCGCGGCGGGCGGTTTACCGGGTGAGCTGGTAAAAGGCTGGAAGGTCAAAAATCCAGGCACCTTTGATTGTGAATTTGGCTTCTCCTGTATGGGCTATGAGCTTTCGGCTGGATGGGGCGTTGCCATGGCAGAACAAGACCGTGATGTCTTTGTCATGATCGGTGACGGCACCTACATGATGATGAATTCCGACATTTACTCCAGCGTCCTTTCGGGACACAAATTCATCTTACTGGTGTGTGATAACGGCGGTTATGCCGTTATCAACCGCCTGCAAAATGCCAAAGGCGGAGCATCATTTAACAACCTGCTGAAAGACTGCCGCGTCAAAGAGCCTTTCCACGTTGATTTTGTCGCAAACGCGCAATCCATGGGCGCACTGGCACGTAAAGTCGCCTCTCTTGACGAACTTCAGGACGCCATTGTCTGGGCGAAAGGCAATGATCGCACCACGGTAATTTGTATCGATACCCATCCGTTTGACTGGACGCCGGGGGATGCCTGGTGGGATGTGGGCGTACCGGAAGTCAGTGCGCGTGAGAGTGTCAATCAGGCCCGCGAAGAACACATCGCCGGGCGTAAAAATCAGCGTGTCGGTATTTAACAGGAGTGACAAAGATGCTTAAGGCCAAACTCGGTATTGCACCTATTGCCTGGTCCAACGATGACCTGCCACAACTGGGGGGAGACACCCCGTTATCCATTTGCCTGTCGGAGAGCCATCAGGCGGGATTTCAGGGGGTCGAGACCGGCGGTAAATTTCCCAAAACCAGTGAAGCGCTCAAACCTTTGCTGAAAGAGTACCAGCTGGAGCTGGTTTCCGGCTGGTACTCCGGCACCCTGCTGGATAACACCCTTGAGGATGAGATCAACCAGGCACTGCCGCAATTGCAGTTGTTTAAAGCGTGCGGAGCGGCATGTCTGGTTTACGGTGAGACTGCGGGGACGATCCAGAACCAACAACAGATCCCATTATCTCAGCGTCGCCGGTTAACCGATGAACAGGTCCGGGCCTACGGTGAGAAACTGTCACAGTTCGGCAAGTTCTGCGCAGATTATGGCGTGCCTCTCGCCTTTCACCACCATATGGGCACGGCAATCGAAGATGAACATGATATTGACCGGTTGATGGCGGTCACCACCAAAGAGGTGGGATTGCTGTTTGATGCGGGACATCTGGTGTTTGCCGGGGTCGATCCCCTCAGCATCCTGAAAAAGCACGGTGCGCGCATTAACCACGTACACACCAAAGATGTCAGGAGAGAGGTGCTGTCATCGTTAGACTGGAATAAAGACAGCTTCCTCGATGCGGTACTCAAAGGCGTGTATACCGTGCCAGGGGATGGGATGATCGACTTTGAAGAAATCACCAGAACGCTGGCTGCATTAGAGTATCAAGGCTGGTTTGTTGTCGAAGCTGAGCAAGACCCCGCCAAAGCACCGCCACTTAAATATGCCCGTATTGGTCATAGCACGCTGCAAAAAGCGCTGAAAGCCGCGGGATACACACTTGTAGAAGGAAGGTTGTCATGAGTCAGTTCGCAGGAAAAGTCGCCGTTGTCACCGGCGGAACGCAGGGGCTGGGTGCCGCTATTGCACGTCATTTTGCGCAAAATGGCGCAGCGGGTGTGGTCATTTGTGGTCGTAACGCCGCTAAAGGTAAAGCGATTACCGCGCAGTTAAATGCTGAGGGTGCTGCGCGCGTTGAATTTGTTCAGGCAGACCTGTCCTCAGTAGAGGATTGCCGTAATGTCATCGCCACCACCGATGAGATCTTCAAACGGGTCGATATTCTGGTGAATGCCGGGGGGATGACCGATCGCGGAACGATTCTGGATACCGAGCCCGAACTGTTCGACCAAATGTTCGCCACCAACGTACGCGGCCCCTTTTTCCTGATGCAGGAGACCATCAAAGTGATGCGCCGCGAGAACATTGAGGGCAGCATCGTCAATATCTGTTCGATGTCAGCCCTCGCGGGTCAGCCTTTTATTGCCGCATATTGCTCTTCCAAAGGGGCATTAGCCACCCTGACGCGCAATACGGCTTATGCCCTGCTGCGCAACCGCATTCGGGTCAATGGACTCAATATTGGCTGGATGGCCTCGGAAGGCGAAGATCGTATTATGCGCACCTATCACGGTGCAGAAGAGAACTGGCTGGAAAAAGCCGCAGCGGAACAGCCGTTTGGGCGACTGATCTCGCCGGAAGAGGTCGCTCGCGCAGTCGCGTTTCTTGCCAGCACAGAGTCCGGCCTGATGACTGGCTCCATCGTCAATTATGATCAGACCATCTGGGGTGCTTACGACCAGGCTGATACACCGGATGCGCCACTGTAATTAAAACTGCCCGCAACCGGCCTGCTGTTGCAAGCGGGTTGCGGTATGTTCACTCACTTGCTGTGATGAGGACAGGATGAATATTCAACAACTCAGTGAGATACACTATTTCTATACGTGCTTTTTAGCCAAAATACGCAAAGTCGAGACCCTGTACATTTATCGGGATAAATCAGAAGAAGAGAAAAAAACGGAGCTATTGAACTGGTTAATACGTCACAAAACCTTAAAAACGTTTGGTGACAGCGTTCGCCATGAAATTTTCCACATGCTCGAACTGGTCTCATCAGAGAATACGCACGCGCTGGAAACCAAAATTGGCAACTTAGAGCATAACTGTAAAAGAATCCATGTTGAGCTGGAAAGAGAAGCCCTACGCGAGCGCCCCATGTTCATTAAAAATACCCTAATCCAGTCCCTTTAAAAGAAAGGCAATCAGAGCACGCTAGCGCCAAATTAATCCCGACTTTCTCTCCCTCCAGGTAAAACACCACGAGGCACCATGCTCAGACGAATAATTCAGCATAAATACATTATGCTGAATTTATTTCAGTCGGCAGCAATGCGTGTGCGGATTCAGTTAATCAGTTGGCATCCACAATGACATAGACTTTACGCATAATACTCTCTATCACCCACAGCCCTTCGGTATTTTCGGCAAAGAACAGGGCGTCTCCGGGACGGAAGTAGACAGGTTCCTCACCATCCGGCGTGAAGCTGCCTTCCCCTTGCAGAATATGCATGATCTCTGCCTGTTTGATAACACGGCGATAGCTTCCTGCTGTACATTCAAATATCCCGGTATTGACACTTTCTTTGCCCGGAATAACCACTTTCTTACCTGAAAGTGCAATGACCGGTGAGCCAGATACCCCCTCCATATCCCCGCGAGCGTCGATCTGATCGGTGGTTGCAGCCTGTGCAATTTTCTGTACTTTCATTGACATTATCCCAATATTTACGCGAGTAGGCCTGGCTATGGAAATTAGCCAGGATTGTTTGTGCATCAAAAAACAAGTGTCGAGCGCCAGAGGGCGTTATTGAAATTAACCTAACTCTCTGGCCACAACGCCACTGAACCACTTAATCCCGTAAGGGATCAGGTCATCATTAAAATCAAAACGAGGATGATGCAGTGGATAGCCAGGCGCAGAACCTAGCCATAAATAAGCGCCGGGTTTTTCCTGCAACATAAAGGCGAAATCTTCGGATGTCATCGCCGGATAAGGAGCAATTGCCGCTTTCAGACCGGCATCACTGGCGGCCTGGAGCGCCAGATGGGCTTCAGCCTCACTGTTGATAGTTGCGGGGTAATAGCGCGTGTATTTCACCTCGGCGGCTAACCCATGTGCCGCCGTGATGTGCTCTGCTAGTTGTTTCACCCGACCTTCAATCAGGTCCTGCACTTGCGGACTGAATGTGCGCACTGTGCCGGTTATCTCCGCTTTTGCCGGGATCATGTTATGTGAAGAGCCACCCTGAATGCGGGCGACAGTCAGCGTAGCCGCTTCGCAAGGATGAATGGCTCTCGCCACTATGGTATTCAATTGCACCACCAGCTCACTGGTCGCCAGTAAAGTATCGCGCGAGAGATGGGGCTGTGCAGCATGGCCACCCCCCCCTGAGACGGTGATATCAAAACGATCGCCCGCAGCCATAATGGCTCCGGCACGGGTTTGCGCCTCACCCAGCGGTAATTCCGGCCAGTTATGCACGGCATAAACAGCATCACAGGGGAAGCGATGAAATAGCCCGTCGTCAATCATCGCCTTCGCCCCGGCAATCCCCTCTTCCGCTGGCTGGAAGATGAAACAGACCGTACCATCAAACTGGCCTTCACGAGCCAGATACTCCGCCGCTCCCAGCAGCATCACCGTATGGCCATCATGACCACAGGCATGTGCCGCGCCAGCGTGCTGACTGCGCCAGGGCTGCTCGCTTTCATCTGCCATCGGTAAAGCATCCATATCGGCACGCAGACCAATCACGCGAGTGCCATTTCCACGTTTCAGTACGCCGACCACACCGGTTTTACCGATCCCGGTGTGAACTTCAATCCCGCAGCGGTTGAGAAACCCGGCGATGATCTCCGCCGTTCTGAACTCGTGGTAGCCCAACTCCGGATGCGCATGTAAGTCGCGACGTAGTTCAATCAAAGAGGTCAATGCCATCTTCATTCCTTGCGATAATCAGTAAGTTGCTCAGAGCAGCCGGCTTAGCTGCTCGCGAGTTCCGCCGTCACCAGGGGTTACAGCATGCCTGGCACATTCAGTGCACTGCCATCAACCAACCGGCTGTAGCGATAAGGGGTTGGGTCTACAATCGGGTTGTCTTCAACGGCCAGATCGGCAGCCAACCGCCCTGCGCCAGGGCCAATACCAAAACCATGGGCGCTGTAGCCCGCCGACAAAATCAAACCGGGCAGCGCGTCAACTTTAGAGATCACCGGAATGGCATCTGGCGTACTGTCGATCATGCCGCCCCACGCCTGCGAGACCTTCAGTCCCGCCAGCGCCGGGTACTCTTTCTGCATTTCGGCTAAGCCCTGCTGCACGATGCGCGGGTCTGCATCCGGGTCCAGAATACGGCTCTGCTCGAAGGGGGAAACCTTGTCAAAGTCCCAGCGGGCAAAAGCTTCCGGACCTTTGAAAAAGGGTTTCAGCCCCAGATTCACCTCAAGGTTTGCCCGCCGACTTTTGAACGTTGGATAAAACTGACGTGCATAACGCAGCCCCTGAGCACCAGGTTCAACCCTGCCTTTTCCAGTGACCGAGACGGTATAGCTGCCGTCCATCTGCGGGCGACAGGCGAATTTTTTGGTGAAGAGTGGAACAGCAATAGCCTGCGCGATGGGATGGGTACGGAACGCGGTTCCGATGACGTTGCCCAGCGGCAGCGCAATACCGTGGCGACGGCAGAACATGGATGTCCAGGCGCCAGCGGCACAAATGACACGGTGGGTTTTAATCAGCCCGCGTTCGGTCCAGACACCACTGACTTTACCTGCCGCAATATCCAGGCCACGCACAGCGCACTGCTGAAACACCAATGCACCGTGACGCTGAGCCGCGATCGCCAGACCCGGAGCCGCAAGGCGAGGCTCAGCATGCCCATCCGTCGGGGAGGAAACACCCCCCAGCCATTGGGTTTTTCCTCCGGGCGTCATGGCGCGAATTTGCTCTGCCGTCAGAACATCACTCTGCACACCATACTGGCGCGCCATCTGCTTCCACTTTTCCCAGCTTTCAATATCGCTTTGATCCTGGGTAGCATAGATCAACCCAGTACGACGAAAACCTAGCTCTTCTCCCGTCTCCTCCTTGAGTTCCCCCCAGCGCTCCAGCGCATGAATAATTAACGGCAGTTCACGTTCATCCCGGTTTTGCTTACGGCACCAGCCCCAGTTGCGGCTCGACTGCTCAGCACCCACCAGCCCTTTTTCGAGTAAGACCACTTTATGGCCTTTACGGGTTAACTCCCATGCCGCAGCGGCACCGGCAATACCGGCACCAATAATCACGACATCGGCGGAATCGGGAAAGAATGCACTGTCCTGGACATAGCGAATCGGTGCAGGCATAGCGTTTACCTCAAGTTGGTTAATATCAGGCTGAGAGCCAGGCAAATTCATGAAAGCGATAGCCCATCACCATCCCTGATGGCCAGGACTCTAGCCCCTTCAGCTTCTTGCTGTAGCCATCAATCATGCTGACAAAGCAAGGGATAAGCGTGCCGGACTGGTTGTAAATCATTTCCTGGATGTCACCGTACATCTGCTTGCGCCTGGCTTGATCGCTTTCCCCCCGCGCCGCCACCACCAGTTGGTCGAACTGAGGGTTATTCCAGTGACATTCATTGTTCGAAGCGTTGGCGAGGTAGAACTGCGAGAGCAGCATGTCGATGGTGGGCCGTGGGTTAATTGAACCGTAGCCCACTGCATCTTTGGTCCAGTGGGTTGACCAATAGCCATCATTAGGCACGCGGCGCAGGTTAAAATTCAGCCCGGCCCCCCGGGCGATTTGCTGGATCATCAGGCTGGCCTCGACGGAAGCCTGAATGCCCGGCATCGTCACCAGTTCAACCGTTGCCCCTGTCATACCCGCCTTTTTCACGTGATATTTGGCTTTATCGATATCGATAGGCCTGGGGGGAAGATCCTTGCGGTAATAGGGATTCCACGGGGTAAATGGTGTGTCATTGGCAATATCGCCATAGCCCTGCAAGGCGGTTTTCACCATCATTTCGCGCGGTTGCAGAGACTTCATCGCCAATACAAAATCCGCGTTGTTACCGGGTTTCATATCCGCACGCAGGATAAGGTCGGTGTACATGCCCGATTTACTTTCCAGAACCCCAAACTGTTCGGTGGTCTTCAGGCGATTGGCACTTGCAGCAGATATCGAACTGACGATCATCAGGTCGCCAGACATCAGCCCATTGATACGCGCGTTATCATCAGTGATGCCTAACAGTTCCACCTCGTCCAGATGCGGCAGCCCAGGTTTGAAGTAGTTCGGGTTTTTCACGCCCACGGTCCGCATGCCGGGTGTAAACTCCTTGCACACAAATGGCCCCGTGCCAATCGCCTTGGTAAAGGTTTTGGTTCCCTCTTGCAGGATGAAAAATTGCGGGCAAGCCAGCATTGGCGGCAAATCTGCATTCGGCTGGGCGAGGACGATTTCAACCTGATGCGTATCCACTGCACGAATGGTTTTCATCTGCTCGACCAGCTTGAACACATTTGATCCCACTGCGGGATCTTTATGGCGGTTCAAAGAAAACACCACGTCGTCACTGGTCAGCGGTTTGCCATCGTGAAACTGCACGCCTTTGCGCAGATTGAAGTGCCACGTGATGTTATCGTCCGATGACCACGTCTCAGCAAGTGCCGGTTGAACGGCGTTGTGCTTATCGAGATCCAGCAAACAGCTGTAAAACATATACTGACGGGTATAGTCAGCGCTGTTGTTACTGCGCGCGGGGTCCAGCGTATCCAGGGCCGAGCCGTTAGACATTGCGGCACGCAGTTTGCCCCCCTTTACCGGGTTTTCTGCCGCCACACTCATTTCCGGGAAGCCAATCAAGCCCGTGCTCATCACCGCCCCCGCAGACAGCAGTTTCATCACACTGCGGCGCGAAAGCGACACTTCAGAGATGGCCCGGATTAAAGTCGGATTCACAGTGCCAAATTCTTTGCGAAATTTACTCATCTGCACACCCTCAACTGTATGAAAGGAAAAACAGGAAATGCGATCCCTCGCGCTGTAAAACGGTCCTGCCGCCAGGGCGGACCCGGTCTTATCTCGTCATGGTTTAGAAATCGATAAGCACACTTTTATGGCGATGGCTGGCTTCGAATGCCTGCCTGCCGAGATCTTTGCCAATACCCGATTGCATAAATCCGCCGGTTGGAATAATGAAGTCGCCGCTGCGGGTATAGCGATTGATCCAGACCGTACCGGCATCAATCGACCGCATGGCTCTTAATGCCCGTGGCAGACTGAGCGTGTGAACACCGGCACAGAGCCCGTAGCTCTCATGGGAAGCCAAAGCCAGTCCTTCGTCTTCCTCTTCGAAGGTCTGAATGGTGAGAACCGGGCCAAAGATCTCCTGCTCAATGGCGGGGTTGTTTGACGTAAGATTGCACATCAGTGTCGGTTGCCAGAACCAACCCTCACCGGTATCCGCAAAACGTTCTCCGCCTACCAGGACTTCGGCACCCTGTGATTTGGCCGCCGCCACGATAGAGGCCACCTTCTGGCCCTGTTTTTCATCAATCATTGGCGCGTAGCCTGTCTGCTCATCCCAGGTGAGCCCAGGGCGGAAACCTTTACATAGCCCAATTAATTTCTGCGTGAGCGCCTCAGCGATGCCGGTTTGCACAATAAGCCGGGTGCCCGCAACACATGCCTGACCGCCATTAGCGGTAAAACCACGCAGCATCCGCATAGCTAACTCATCAATGTCGCCAGCATCGTTAAACACCAGCTGCGGGCTTTTTCCTCCTAGTTCCAGCGTCACGGGTTTCGTCCCGTGATAAGCAGCAGCGCTCATAATGTGCGCACCCGTGGCGGTCGAACCAGTAAAGGAAATTTTGCGTACCAGAGGATGGGTGATCAGTGCCTGTCCGGTGATGGCCCCACGCCCTTGCACCACATTGAGGACCCCCGCAGGGAGACCCGCCTGAACCCCAAGCTCCGCCATGCGTGCTGTGGAAAATGGCGTAAGCTCAGAAGGTTTAATCACTACCGAGTTGCCCGCAGCCAGCGCAGGCCCCAGCTTCCAGGAAGCCGTTGACAGCGGAAAATTCCATGGCGCAATGGCGGCAATCACACCATAAGGTTCTGGTATGAGCATACCGAGGCTGCTGTCGCGCGTTGGGAACAGATCGCCGCTGTACTTATCTGCGCATTCGGCATAAAAACGAATGGCTTCCGCCGTAAACGGGATCTCATGATGGATAACATCACTGATCGGACGCGTTGATCCTAAGGACTCCAGCTGTGCCAGATACCGATCGTTTTCGATCAAATCGGCCCAGCGCCGCATAACAGCGCCGCGCTCTCTTGGCGGTCGGCTGCGCCAGCCGCTTTCTGTAAACGCCCGTTGAGCAGACTGTACGGCCTGGTCGACATCCTCTGCGGAGGCCTCATCTAAATCAGCGTAAAAACGGCCATCAGAGGGGCGTTTGACCGGTATTTTCTGACCGCTCAACGCCTGATACTTACCGTTAATGAAATTTCCCAGGGGAATTTTCACACTATTTGGATCGAAACTGAGCATGATAGGGTTCCTTGTTGGATGATACCAGGACAACGTCACGAGTCATCAATACCCGTCAATAGCTTGCAATATTAACGATGCAGATAGCGTGCCAAATAACATGAACAGAATAACGTTTTAATTTCTGGAAAACCGAAACGCAATGCTGTAATCACCCCGTAAAAAAACCGTATATGCCGCCAATAAAACCGTTGTTAAAAATAAAATAATCACGCACCAACATTGTGCAATAATAAATTTTCTCACCGATATGGATGTAAAATTAAAACAAAAAAACCGCCACATTGGGCGGTTGTGTTTTTCTCATAAAATCAACGGGTAGGGATTTTCACCACACTAAAACAGAGACATCTTTCGTGTAAATCACTCATCTCCTTGACCACTAACATCGATCACAACATGAATAATTTCAACAAATTAAATATAATCTAGCTTGCCTAATCCTTCGCATAAAGATACACAGACGCTCTGGAAACCCCAATATGTTGAGCAACAGTTTCCATTGAACGCTTAATATCAAGAAAGCCATTGTCACGCAGATCATTGATGAGTTCTTTTCTTTCTGCTTTTTTAAGGGCGCGAGGTGTGGTTGCCAATTTAGCGGCGAACTGATCGATGCGTTTTCTAATAGCTTCCGTTCCGGTAGGCTCCAGATTTTCACTTATGCTGTTAGTGGTGATTTTTGTAAATTCATCAAACGCACTTTGCATACCACGAAACAGGGTTAAATCGACATTCAGACATAATGCAGCGACAAAATCCCCTTCCTGATTGCGAATACCCACTGACGTACTTTTCACTGGCCGCCCATCTGCAAAGTGATTCGCATAATTAGCAATGACATCGGGAAACTCAGGCGAGGCAATCCTCGCAAGGCCCATTTCCGTCGCCGGAGCACCGGTTTCACGGCCAGAGAGATTGTTATGAATCGACAAGATCGCGTGGGTCGGATTTGTCAGGTCATGCACAACGACTTCGCAAAAGGGGGCAAAGGTTTCACTCAGGCCTTTAGCAATGGAATCCAGTTGGGAAAGTAAAAGATTGTCCTGTTTGTGTGTCATACGTTCTCCAACGACCATCAGCGACTTTTCGATAAAATATTCAAAGTAAGATTTTTTGTCAAACACAAATCTGCACCTTTTCCCACGCCGCTCAGGCAGTCATACAGCCTACTTATTGATCGCTTTTTACGTCACTTTGTACTTGTCAGAGACGTCATTCATCGCTATAAATTAGAATTATTATCTAATAGTAGATTTTTTGTAACTCAAAGCGAGCACTCAACGGCAGGTAAAATCTCACTCACCAAGGATGCCTATGTTTAACGATATCGTACAAAATCCCTCCACTTCACCGGTGGGTGGGCACTACTCGCCGAGTTGCACCGTCAATGGCTTTGTTTACATCTCAGGCCAACTGCCGGTTACCGCAGAGGGTCAAGTGCTGGCCGATCAGCCTTTTTCGGTCCAGGTGTCTCAGGTACTGAAAAATCTGGATGCTTGCCTGAGCGGTGCAGGCGTCACGAGATCGCGCTTAGTCAACGTTCGGGTATATATCACCGATATGGCGAGGTGGCCTGAATTCAACCAGGCATACTCAGAATGGATTGGGGCGGCTCGTCCTTCGCGGGCCGTTGCCGGGGTAGCTCAGTTGCATTACGGGGCAGCCATTGAAGTCGAGGCCGTGGCCGCGGCATGAGTCTTTTCATTTTCATCGCAGGTAAAACGTATGACTGAACTGATTTTTCCCACTTTTGCCGATGTTGAAGCTGCATCAGCACGTATCGCACCCTATCTGAACCGCACGCCCGTGTTAACGTCACGCACCGCAGATTCACTGGCTGGCTGCCAAATCTTCTTCAAGTGTGAGAACTATCAGCGTATGGGGGCGTTTAAATTCAGAGGTGCACTGAATGCGCTGTTACAGTTCAACGATGCGCAGAAAGCAGCGGGTGTGGTGGCATTTTCTTCCGGCAATCATGCTCAGGCGATTGCGTTGGCCGCAAAAATACTGGGGATCCCGGCCACGATTATCATGCCGCATGATGCGCCAGCGGCAAAAGTTGCTGCAACCCGTGGCTATGGCGGGAAAGTGGTGGAATACAACCGGTATAGCGAAGACCGGGAGCAAATTGGACGCGAGATCGCACAGCGAGAAGGTTTGACCCTCATCCCCCCTTACGACCATGCAGATATCATTGCCGGACAGGGAACGGCGGCAAAAGAGCTGTTTGAAGAAGTGGGTGAGCTTGATGCTTTGTTTGTTCCACTCGGTGGCGGAGGGCTATTAGCCGGTTCTGCGCTGGCCGCAGCAACGTTATCACCGGGCTGTAAAGTGTATGGCGTGGAACCTGAAGCGGGTAATGATGGACAACAATCGTTGCGCCTTGGGGAAATTGTGCATATTGAGACGCCAAAAACGATTGCAGATGGTGCCCAAACCCAACACCTGGGCCAGCTCACGTTTCCGATCATTGCTAAACACGTCACCGATATCCACACTGCGCAAGATATTGCCCTGGTGGATGCGATGCGCTTCTTCGCTGAGCGAATGAAAATAGTGGTGGAACCCACGGGATGCTTAGGATTTGCAGCAGCGCTCCAGCAAACGGAGTCACTTCGCGGTAAACGCATCGGCGTTATTATTAGCGGCGGAAATGTGGATATCAGCAAATTTGCCGGTTGGATGCAGTGACACTCTGAAAGGAAAAAACCTCGCCGTTAACGGCGAGGCTCAGCGTTATTGAGCAAGAACATCACTGGCCGGAGCGACACTGTTGCCGCTGGCTTCGATTTCACTTCGAATGATGGTCGCAAGTTCGACGGAACCCGGCGTGTCGCTGTGTACCAGAATAGAGCGCGCGCGCAGTGGCAGGTTTTCACCCTCATAGGTGGTGACGCTGCTGGTCTGGAGAAACTGTCGCACACGGGCACGCAGCGTCGCCTCATCATTGATCACTGCACCAGGCTTACCGCGTGGGACCAGTTGGCCATTTGCCTGATAAGCACGGTCCGCCAGAAACAGCGTCAGACTCCGCAGGCCTGCTGCGATGGCAGCGCGTTCAATGATGGTATCCGACTGGCAAAAAATGATGAACGATCTATCCAGCCGCGCGAGGCAGCTCATCACCCGCAGCGCCAGTGCCTCGTCCCGGTTGATCACATTACCCAGCGCCGCATGGAAGCTAACATGTGCAACCCGCCCCCCTTCCGCCGCCGCAATCCCCATCAGGGCACCCACCTGATACGCCACCAGTTGGCAGATTTCATCATCGGAGAAAGGGATCTCGCGGCGACCAAACCCCTGGCGATCCGGGAAACCAGGGTGCCCACCGATACCCACACCGCGCGCCTTCGCCAGCCGGACCATATTGGTCATAATGGCAGGATCACCCGCGTGAAAACCGCAGGCGATGTTGGCTGAGGAGACAATATTCATCATGGCATCGTCATCACACAGCTGATAAACGCCGAAGCCTTCTCCCATGTCGGAGTTCACATCAATTTTCATTATCAGTTTCCTTGTTAAGCTCCACAAGCCTCTCTAAACAGCGGGATCGTGCGCTGAATGCGCTGTAACCAGCGTTCAATCGCCGCACGGGCTTCAATGGCTTGTTGTGCATCACACTGTACCAGTTGAATAGACTGGCCTGGCTGTAGCTGTCCCAGACGCCACAAATCCTCTTCTATCACGCAGGCGATTTTCGGATAGCCTCCCGCGGTATTGGCATCACTGAGCTGAATGATCGGCTCACCGGCTGGCGGGACCTGGATAATGCCGGGGATCAGGCCATAAGAGCGCATCTCAATCACCTTTTCCGGCTGAATCGGCTCACCCGACAGCCGATAGCCGGTGCGATTACTCTGCATGGAGATTTTCCACGGCTGCTGCCAAAAGCGTGCGGCATCCGCAGCGAATAAAGGATATTCACCTGAAGGCATCGCACGGATCTGCACCAGCCCCTCAGGATTTCGGCCAAAATCGCACTTAAGCGCCTCGTCGGGTGGCTCAATGCCCACGCCTCCGGCAGGCAACGCGGCCCCTTGCCGAACGCCCGTAGCAAGACGATCTCCGCGCTGTAGCGGACGCCCCGAAAAGCCGCCAAAGCTACCGCGAAGTGCGGTGCTGCGCGAACCCAAAACCTGTGGAACATCAATGCCCCCGGCGACGCAGAGATAGCTCCGTGCCCCCGTACGTGGAAAACGCAACACCAGTCGCTGACCCGCTTTTACTTCACATCCCCACCATGCCGGGAGATCGATGCCATCAAGCTGCGCACGACAATCCGCACCGGTTAACGCTATCGCCGTATCAGTGCGAAAAGTGACGCTAAAAGGAAACATCTGGATTTCAATAGCCGCAGCATCCTGCGGGTTGCCCAGTAACAGGTTACCCGCACGGAGTGCCAGCGGGTCCATGACCCCACTGACTGAGACCCCCAGATGACGCCACTGCGTCCGCCCCAGATCCTGCACCGTGTTCAGTGCGGCACTTTGCTCGATTTCAATCACAGTTCGATCCTCTCCGGCACAAAGCGAATTTTGTCCCCAGGCGCCATCAACGCCGGGATTTCCGCATGGGGATTGAAAACTTCCAGCTCAGCGTAACCAATCGCGTTCCAGCCATTCGGCCCGGTCAATACGGAAACCCCCGCTTGCGGTCCGCCAATGGTGACCGTGCCTTTTAACATATTAAGCGACGGCACTTTTTTTCTCGGGGTTGCGAGCAACGGGTCGAGCCCATGCAGATAGCCAAAACCTGGCGCACTGCCTACAGCGAACACCGTGTATTGTCCCTGATAGTGGCGGCGAACCACCTCTTCAGCACTCAGACCCGTGTGTTCACACACCGCCACCAGGTCTGAAGCATGTTCACCGCCATACCACACCGGAATCTCAATCAATTTGCCCTGGGGATCGACGGCACGGGCCAGTTGCCAGTAGTGGCGCAGACTGGCTTCCGTCGACTGTGGATCTGCTGGCGTATGACGGAACAGCACCAGCAGGTTCGTCACACCAGGGATCAACGCTTCAATGTCCTCACGCTGATTGAGCTGCTGTGCCAGCGACCAGATCCGACGCTGCGCGGGGAGATCAAAGGCCCCTGGCGCTTCCACCAGCCAGGCACGGCTTCCCATAGTAGAAAGGCGGACATCCTGATCCTTCATTACAATAGCCACTGGCAATCGCTCCCGTGTGCAGACACACTCATTAGTTCTATTCCAGTGGCTCAAATTTCAGACTGGACAAAGGTTGTACGCGATCTTCACGTACCATTTTGTATTCGGTATTGGGCCCAATCCAGGTGTTCCAGATGGCATCGATGGTGCCTGCATCATCCATCGCTTTCAGGCTGGCATTGACGCTGGTCAGCAACGGTTCTTCCCCTTTTTTCATGCCGATACCAATCGGCTCCAGTGCCATTGGCTCTTTTGCCATCGCCAGCTCAATACCGTCTTTTTTCGCCTGGGTAATCAGTTTGATCGCCGTCATGGTATTGGTCACAAAGCCCACGGACTTATTCTGCTCAAGGGCGAGGAAGCCGGAAGCGGTATCCTGGAAGGTGACCGCTTTGCCCCCTTTCAGCCCAATCGACTGCTCAGAGGTGGTGCCTTTTGTCGCGCTGATACGTTTGCCTTTAAAGTAACTCAGCGGTTGGTCGGCATTTGCCTGTTTGACTAACAGCATTTCCTTAGCAATGTAGTACGGGTCGCTGAACTGAATCTGGCTGCCACGGGTTTTGGTGTAGGCCAGATTGGCGATCAAGACGTCTGCCCTTCCTGTGGCAATCACCGCGATGCGTGCTTCCACAGAGGTTGGCATCAGCTGTAATTTCACGCCCATTTGCTTCGCCAGCGCCGTACAAAGATCAACATCCATACCCACCAGTTGGCGCGTTTGTGGATCGGGTGAAGAGAACGGGGGAACATCCGAGTAGACTGCGCAGCGTAATTCTCCGCGAGCCTTAATATCTGACAGCATATCCGCTTTAACCGCAGTGACCGTCAGCAGCGCTGGTAATGCCAGTGCCAGATAAGAGAGCGTTTTGATTCTCATACTGATTTCCCCGTTGTTAAAAGTCGCGCAACCGCTGCGCGATCATTAATTTCGCTGTATGCATCGTTTTCTCGATGTTTTGCGACTATATCCGCTTTGCCTGAAGCCGGGTAAGAGGTTAAGCCTGTTGGCAGATAGGGGATTTATATGACTGCCCAGTGTGATAAGGAAAGGCTATCCAACCACAACAAAATTATCTTATCGGGCACCTGCGATTGCGCTCTAAGGTAGGCCATCACGCGAATAAAAGGTAATCACATGAATCCCCGTCTTGGTATTTCCCTGAAAGTGCTGGCGACGCTCTGCGCCACATTAATGCTGGCCTGTGTTAAAGGGTTACAAGGCAGCATACCAACCGGCGAAGTGATCTTTTTTCGCTCTTTCTTTGCCCTGATCCCGCTGTTGATTTGGTTAAAAATTCAGGGTGACGTGATTGAAAGTATCAAAACCAAAAACCTGTTTGGTCACTTGATTCGGGGCTTTTCCGGGACCGGAGGGATGTACTTTAACTATCTGGCGCTGGTGTATATTTCATTGGCCGATGCCACAGCCATTAGCTACGCCGCGCCATTGTTCACCGTTATCATGGCCGCCTTGCTGTTAAAGGAAACCGTGCGCTTTACTCGCTGGCTCGCCGTGGTAGTGGGGTTCAGTGGGATTATTATTATGCTTTCCGCCAGCCTCACCGCTGACGGGAGCCTGTTCTCCTCCACAGGGGCACAGTCTGGGGCCGCGTTGGGGGCAGCTTTCGGGATTATTGCCGCGATCTGTACCGCCACCTCCAATATTCAAATACGTTTTCTCAATGGCGTGGAAAAACCCGGTGCGATTGTGTTCTATTTCTCTCTGATGACCACATTCATTGGCCTGGCGAGCTGGGTATTCGGCTGGAAGATGCCTTCCACTCTGCAACTGGTGCTGTTGATTGGCTGCGGCTTATTTGGAGGGCTGGCGCAGATTTTGGTCACGCTTAGCCTGCGCTATAGCGACGCTTCCCTGCTGGCACCGTTTGATTATACGACCCTGGTCTGGTCAATGATTATTGGGTATTTGTTCTTGCACAACCTGCCTGCGTCTACCACGCTGATGGGCGCAGCCATTGTGGCACTGGCAGGTATCTTTGCTGTCTGGAGCGACAAACGTCAGCGTCGCGCGGCGATTTTGCGCGCCAGTTCATAACCGTTTTAGCTTTTGCCTTGTAACACCATCCTGATCGCCAGAGCCGCCAGTACTGAGCCCATGACATAACGTTGCGCCTGCTGCCAACCCGGGCGCATCACCAGGAACGCCGCAATGGTGCCCGCCAACAGCACAATCAAGGCGTTCACTGAGAGGCTAATGGCAATTTGCGTCATCCCAAGGGCGAGAGACTGCGTCAGGACACTGCCATGATCGGGGGTTAAAAACTGCGGCAGCAGGGAGAGATACATCACGGCAATTTTCGGGTTTGCCAGATTGGTAAGAAAACCCATGGTAAATAGCTTTCTACCGGAGTCTTCAGACAGCTCGCGCAGCGTAAAGAGGGATTTCCCGCCGGGTTTCACCGCACCCCAGGCCAGATAGAGCAGATAGGCCGCACCAGCAAAACGTAGGGCGTCCCAGGCATAGGGGATCGCGAACAAAAAGGCAGTAATACCGAATGCGGCGCAGAGCATGTAGAACACAAAGCCCAAGGCCACCCCACCCAGGGATATCAACCCGGCTTTTTTCCCCTGGCACAGGGCGCGTGAAATAAGGTAAATCATGTTCGGGCCGGGAGTTAATACCATGCCCAACGAAACCAGGCCAAAGGTGAGCAGATGCGTGAGTTCAGGCAAAACTTAATTCCCTCAAGTTATTTATGCCAGTGTTAGGGCAGTTTCCCATGGCTGAGATGAAAACCATTCAGCCATGCTTATCAATGGCGCTCTTTATACTCCATTCCTGTTACGCCAGCTACACTCCCCATAGGTAAAGTGTGGTCTTGCGCAAGTTATTCCGGTAGCACCAACGTAAAACAGGTTACACCCTGCTCACTCTTCACCTCACAACGCCCCTGATGCAGTTGCATAATGCTGGCAACAATCGATAAGCCGAGGCCACTGCCGTGAGTAGAGAGCTGGCGTGAATCATCTGCACGCCAGAAACGGTCAAACAACCGTTCCTGCGCGGAGAGCGCCAAAGTGGGCCCAAGGTTCTCTACGCAGATGGCATGAAGATCATTAAACACGCGAACCTCGGTTCCCTCCGTACCGTAGCGCAATGCATTGGACAACAAATTGGCCAGCGCGCGCCGCAGCAGATCCGCATCGGCGTTGACGCTTCCCTGCAAATTGACCTGCAAAGTCATCTGCCGCTCTTCCGCGATGCCCTCAAAATAGTCCGCCAATACCTGCCCCAACGCGGCCAGATCGAGAGATTGAATATTGATTGCCTGACGCGGATCTTCAGCTTTGGCCAGGAACAGCATGTTATCGATCATGCGTGACATCCGTTCCAGCTCTTCATAATTAGAGCCGAGCAGCGCCTGGTAGTCGGCCACGCTGCGATTCTGACTCAGCGCAACTTCCGTTTGTCCCAGCAGCGTATGTACCGGCGTACGCAGATCGTGTGCCATATCCGCAGAGACCTGGCTCAACCGCTGAAAGCCGTTTTCCAGCCGCATCAGCATCTGGTTGATCGCCACCACCAGCGGTTGCAACTCCTGCGGCAAGTTATCCGGCTGAAAACGGTAAGCCAGTTGCCGCACGTCAATGGCTGCGGTGGTGTGCGCCACGTCGTGCAAAGTGCGCAGTGAGTAACGCACCAGCAACCAGACGGCCAGCATGACAACCAGCGTTGCCAGCGCAGCCAGCCCCACAATCTGTTGCCGGTAGCTCGCCAGCGTTGCCGTACGTTCTGTCATCAAACGACCGGTAATAATTTCGATATCTCCGATCCCATCCTGGGTGGAAGCCAGCGCAGCGGCAGCAATAAAGGGGGTCCCGTCTGCGGCATACTGATGGCTGACAGCGGCCAGCGTGAGCGGCTTATTGGCGGCCACGGGAGTAATGTGCGGAATGGTCCGTTTGCCCGGATTGACCTCAATTAAGGGAGGATGGTGGGGAAAACGCAGCACCAGCAGAGATTCGGTGTTGCCCAGCATGTTGGCAAACAATCCCGGTTTTTGCTGAATCATCTGGACAGCATCTTCATTCCCCAGCAGGGTGCGGACTTGATCCAGCCGCGTCACCAGCGCACCGTCATCTCGTTGTTCAATTTGCCGGGCCAGCGAGTGATAGAGCACGATGCCGCTTAATGCCATCACTGCAACCACCACCAGCGCCAGCATCAGTGAGAGGCGTAGCGTGAGTGAGCGTTTCATTGGGTGTCTTCGCAGCGGTAGCCCACGCCGTGTACGGTGTGGATAACAGGGTGAGCAAAAGGCTCATCAATTTTTTGCCGTAATCGCCTGACAGCCACGTCCACCACATTGGTATCACTGTCAAAGTTCATATCCCAGACGCGTGAGGCGATGATCGTGCGCGTTAACACCTCACCAGGATGCTGCATAAACAGCAGCAGCAGGTTGAACTCTTTATTGGTTAGATCGATACGCTGACCCGCGCGCTCAACCCGACGTCGGGCTACATCCAGTTGCAGATCCTGTATTGTCAGCACATCAGGCCGCTTTAGCTGACTGCCCCGCCGCAATAAAGTGCGCACCCGCGCCAGCAGTTCGGCAAAGGAGAACGGTTTCACCAGATAATCATCGGCTCCGGTCTCCAGACCTTTGATGCGATCTTCCAGCGTGCCTTTTGCCGTCAGAAAGATCACCGGGGTTTGCACTTTATTATGTAATTGAGCCATCACTTCCCAGCCATTCAGCCCCGGCATCATCACATCCAGCAAAATCAGGTCATAATGATGCTCAAGCGCGTAGAACAGGCCATCCTGACCATTGTCTGCTACATCCACCACGTAACCCGCTTCTGTCAGGCCGTGGCGCATGTATTCGCGGGCTTTCGCTTCGTCTTCTATGACCAGAATTTTCATGGGTGCTCCAGTATCAAGGTAAGGCGTGTTGTGCCGCTTGTTCAATCAGTGCAGCCACCTCACGCGGATGGGATTCATACACTGAGTGGCTGGCACCACTGATTTCCACAGTATGGCTGTGCGCGCGTTTTGCGTACATCCGCTCCAGATCAGGATTAATGATTTTGTCTGCCTTCGCTACCATGTACCAGCTCGGTTTGGTTTTCCATGCCGGGTCAGGAATATTGGCCGTAAAGACGCTCGCCGAAGTAGGCATTTGCGCGTGCGCTTCAAAATGCGCCAGAGCGGCAGGTAAATCTGCGGCAAAATCAGCGTGATAATTTTCCGGCGCAATGGTCAGGAAGCCGTCGGGGGATTTCGCAAACGGGTGCGCACTGTTGGGGTATTTTTTACCGTTGATCGCTTCGGTTTCCCCCTGATCCAGCGCATGGGCAGCGATGTACACCAGTCCGGCAACGTGTGAGTCATTACCCGCCTCGGTGATGATAGCACCGCCGTAACTGTGACCGACCAGGATGGCCGGGCCATTTTGTTGATCGAGGATACGTTTGGTTGCCTTCACATCTTCGGCGAAGCTGGTCAGCGGTTCCTGCACCAGCGTCACATGGTAGCCATCATGCGTCAGACGATCGTACACCGGACGCCAGCCCGCTCCACCAACAAATGCGCCGTGTACCAGCACGATATTTTTAACGGGTTGCGCCTGGGCAACGCCCATCAATCCCAGCAACAGGCCAGCGGCCGCAGCGATACGTGAATATTTCATGATCTACTCCTCATTGGTTGGATGTGATGAGGATAGGCGCGCGCCACTGACAGCGGCATGAGGCAGTTATGACAAAAGAATGACAGAAGTCCAGGAAGGGAGCGGGCAAGGCATCAACTTTTCGTAGTGTTGATGCCTGCGGTGGTCATTATTGCGTGAGCTGTGGGAGCAACGGCAGTAAATGGTTTTCGGTTAAGGGTGCCAGCGGAACCTGACGACCGCCATCAGCCGGATACCACATGACTTCGGCTATTTCAGCGGCGGGAACAAAATCTTTTTTATCCGTCCGCAGATGATAGATCTCCGCGACCACCTCGCAGCCCGGTTCATTAATGGCGCTGTCGCTGAATTTTCCCAGGTAGAACAGGTCATCGGAGGTGATGCTCACCGCCAACTCCTCAGCTAACTCGCGCACCAGCGCTGCAGCGGCGGTTTCGCCCGCGTCTATTTTCCCGCCCGGTTGCATAAAGTGCGTGGTGTTCTGTTTTCTCACCAGCAAGCAACGCCCTGCTGTATCCGTAATAATCGCCGCCGCAATATGAATGTGTTTGTCTGCGTTCATGTTTTCCTCAACCTTAGATCATCACTGCCTTGCCTGGCACCGGGAGCAGTATACGCCTCTCACTGCGGCCAGAGAATCATTGACAGTATCCGCCAACTTTAGCCCTGGTTGGATCGAATTCAGAAGATTCTTTGCGGATGGGTTTTAGCTAGCTTCAGGAGATTACCCCGCTGAGAACCCAGGAACTGGGACCGCCAATCTGCTATGCTTTGCGCCATCGCTTATCGCTTTCCCTTCACCAGGCAACTACATGCAACTCGATGATTTAAAAATCTTTCTCAGCGTGATCCGCGCAGGCAGTTTTACCGATGCGGCCGAACAACTGATGCTGTCAAAGCAGTATGTCAGCCGTCGTATGGCGGCACTGGAAGAGACGTTAGGCGCACAGTTGCTGCTGCGTAATACGCGAAAGCTTTCTGTCACCGAGGCAGGTCATCGTTTTAGTCAGCATGCACAGCGGATTCTGGATGATGTACTTGAAGCACAGCAGGACATGTCCTCAGACCAGCAGGCATTGCAGGGGATATTTAAGATCAGCTTGCCTATGTCGTTTGGTATGAGCCATCTTTCTCCGCTGCTGGCCGAATTCCTTGCGATGCATCCTGCACTGCAATTCCAGGTTGAGCTGGCCGATCGCTATGTTGATATGGTGGGCGAAGGTTTTGATATTGCGATACGCATCGGCACCCTACCCGACTCATCTCTGATGGCCCGCCGTTTTGGCGAGCTAAAGCGTCTGATCTGCGCCAGCCCGGATTACCTGCTGCGCGCTGGGACGCCGCAGATGCCTGAAGAATTGCGCCAGCACGCCTGCCTGCGCTTTGGCCGCGAAGGCATAAACGGTTGGGAACTGCGCCACAACGGCAGCACAAAGCTGTTTGATGTGAGCGGCCCGATGGTGAGTAACAACGGCGAAGTGCTGCGCGATGCCGCCGTGGCCGGTCTGGGGCTGGTGTTGCTGCCTGATTTTATCGTCGCCGAGGCGTTACAGGAACGCAAACTGGTACAAGTGCTGAGTGGGTTTGAACCCGCACCGCTGAACCTGACGGCAGTTTTCCCTCAGCACCGTCAGCGCAGTAAATTTACCCGCCTGTTTCTTGATTTCCTGCAACAAAAACTCAGCCAACGTTTTAACGGCGGCGGTCCACGACTTTAATTTTGGATAATAGTCTGAGGCGATTAGGATTATTTAATTTCAGTATGATACTGGTTTGAATAGGCTTAATCGCCTGATTACTCTCCAGGGGCAAATTTGTCCGATTTTTTAAAACCTGCTACTCTATTATCCGCTTGAAACAAGCACTGAGCACAACTGGAAATTATTGACAAGGAGAACGGAATGTTCGTCAAAAAAAACATCTACCTTGGTTTATTACTGGCTTCGGTCATGGGGTTATCCGCGTGTGATAATGCGCAAACTTCTTCAGAAACCCCACAGCTGACAGCGCAACAAGCAGAAATTCAAAAATATAACACCTATATTAAAGTGGCAAATTTCAACCATGATTCATTTGAGGAATATATTAATTACTTTCAGCATGACATAAAACCTGAATTTGTTAAACCCACGAATAATATCATTATTAACAGCAACGTTGATGACATGCGCAAGATAAAAAAATATCTCGACGATGCGCGGAGTATGAAACCCGCCATGCCTGACCTGGATGGTCCGGCGCAGGAATACAGTAATGCGCTGGCAAAGAGTCTGCCAATCGGCATGGATATGCATAACTACATTGCCGCCAAAACCTATCTCAGCGACAACGGTGCACACGGGCGTGAAGTGCAGGATGCAGTGATCGCGAGTTTACAACAGCTGGCTCATGCAGAGCAGGTGTTTTTGAAAAGCATTGATGTCAGAGATCGTGCGCAAACGAAAGCAGCCTTTGAAAATAGTGAGAAAGGTACCCAGGCGTATTATAAAGCCGGTATGGTTTATTATATGAAGCAGGGCATGGATGCGGCATCTGACCTGCAACCGGAGCAAGGTCTGGGCAAAGACCGTGATGCATTTAACGACGCGTTAAATCAGTTTGCCTCCATGGCAAAAGGCTACGAAAGTAAAATAAAAAATCCTGACAATTCTGATTGTTCGATATTACGAGACAATATTAATAGTTACCTTTCTATTGGCCGCACCATAATATCACGCACAGACAGTAACTATTATTATAAAAAAAAGCACAGTTTCCTTGGTTTTGCGGGAGGAGATGGCGATCCTGGCGACCTGGAACATAACTTTAATGGCTTGATCAGTTCATTGAATGCTTCTGCATGCTAAAAATGGCTCTCACTACTGAGCGAGCGCTATAGTTTCGGTCAGTCAAGTGTAAATCAGGCCAGCACGTCTGAAAATCACCCGTGATCCTTAAGATCACGGGTGATTGAATTATGTTGGACGCCAGGTAATTCAATCTGCAACCTACAGAGTGTACTCTGTGTAAACAGTGCCTCTACTCATTCATCCTGATCCATCCGGAAACAGTCGCCCAGCATGAGCAAAAAATAGTTTATATCCTCATGAACTCAATCAAACAACCGGTAACCATACAGAGCGGAAAGCTTCATTCGAGAAGCAACAATAATACGTTTGGAAACCAGCATGTCCTCTTCAAATTACGCATCTTTGTCAGACATCATTTTTTCACAGGTAGAACCGGATGAGCGTTGCGATGCGGAAAACATCGCAGATGCTTTATTACGCGAGTCCAGTTATGAGCAGGCGCTATCCAGCTATCTTCTGTTAGATCCCACCGTCCCACGCTTAACGGTAAAAATAGCCTACTGTGAATGGAGGCTGGATAAGTTCGACGACGCCTTTCATCGACTAAGAGCATCAATAGCAATGCTGGATGGTGATGGTATTGGGCTTTTAAGCTCACTCATTAGCAATGACCCTGATTCCTGGCAACGGGAAGACGATTATGAGGCTCAGATTTGGCCATGGTTAAACGCGGTGACGTCAGCCAACACCGTTCCATTGATAGCCGTTTTTGCTCGCTTCCAGGGGGAGTGGACTGAGGATATAGACAATCCCGCACAAAAACTGCGTGACCTGTCGCATCTGCTTTTTCTCTACCCAGACTGCCAGCCACTGCGTTTAGCGGTTGCTGAGAGTATGCAGCAATCAGGAAACGCCGCTGAAGATCAATATGCAGTCCTGGCAGCCATCCCATCCTCCGTTTTGATGCCTCGATATCTGTGGGCATTAGCCAGAGCTTCCGCAGAAGTGGGTAAATACGCGTGCTCACTTAATTACCTGAGCCAACTTGAAGAGATCGAAACCCGTAACGATCCCCCATCAGCATCCGTTTTGTGGCACATCGAACGTGCCCGTTGTGCTATCCAGGCGGAAACCAACCCGCCTGATGCCGCCTCAGGGTTTATCCTGCTCGGGCAAGGTACTTCATCCTCATCAGAAAGTCAGATTACCGCATTCAGGTTTGCGCTGGCTGCAGCCTGTAAAAGCGCAGACCATTTGATCCCAGAATTAGCAGAATGTTATTTAAAAGAGCTTGAGTCTTTAACCAGCAATAAGCTAATCAGTTCTACGGCATTGTTCAATGAAAGCATTCCCTTCAAAGGAAGCAATTGGGATGCATGCGCACAGCCATGGCCCTGTTGTGACCTTACGCCTTACAAACATATCCTGATTAGCAGCCTGCAAGGCCGCACTCAGCAATTTTTCCGCGCCCTGTTCGCCAATTACAGGATTGAGACAGATTACCTGCATACTGATGAACCGGTTCTCGGTACAGCGCTCTGGGATAATCTGGCGGAAGAGCTTGGGGATGTAACGCAGCATCCTGAGAGGTTTAATGGGGAACTGCTTTCTCTTTATACGATTATTCATGCCCATCGAGCCCGCCCCAACTGGGCCAAATTGGGCGGGTATTGGATTATGTCAGTCTGGAAGGCCTTCCCGTTTGAATCAACGCTACATCACCGTTTATTGATTGCTGAAACGATAAATAAGCAGACGGACTTTCTACGTAAGTTTGCTTCAGGGGTCATTAAATATCTCAGGAGTCAGGTCATCCCCTCACCGATGGCCTATGATCTTGTCAAAGATCTGGTGGCCTCCTTACATGAGCATCGGCTATATAAAGAACTCAATCAGCTCATTAGCATGGTTGGAGTGGGCGACAAACGCCAGGAAATTCAGTTCTATCTGGCTCTGTCCTTGCAGAATATCAATAAGAAAGTCAGTGCTATCTCTACATACTGGAAAATTCTGCATGATGACCCAACACATTATCCAACCCTCATCAACATGCTGTCGCTCTGTACTAAACAGGCGGATACCCCGCTACTTCAGGCGCTAGAGCTGTACATCTTCACTTTCAACGGTGATACCCAGAAGGAAAAAGGGCTCCGTGATGCCCTGGAAAGCGCACAGAGTCGTTGCAAAGACAAAATTGCGGCTGAAGCGCTCATTATCGCAAACTATTTGTCCAGGTTTCCTGCTCCACTCGAAGGCAACATCGCACTCGATGATATTTCATTACTCACCGCAGTAGCACTGCTCGCACTCTACCGGTGCGCTGATGCAGAACCGGATGATAGTTTTCTTATTTCAGTCGATGAAAGCAGGCTTCACTTCTCTCCCGTGTTGAGCGACAGGAATATTTTGTTCAATCTTCTGAGCTCGGGCCTGGCATCGGTGCATCCGACTACCCCGCCAAATGCCTTTGTGATCGTTGAGGGCGAGGTTTCCGACATATGCATTAGCCAAATTCGCTGGCGTATGTCCGATGCCAGTAGGGCATTGGTTAAACAACTTCGAGATATCAATGGTGATATCCCGGATCACTGGTACAAAGACCTCATACCTTTTGCCCAAGAAATCGCGCAGGGAGAGATTGTTGAATACTTAGGTTTTCTCGCGGAAGAGCGCAAATGGCCGAGGCCGCGCAATACAGATGCACTTTCAGACCTGACACGTGAACTTGTTGATGAACTGTCCGTCGCTCAGGCTTTCAATCTGGCTTATCTTGGGGCGATGTCCGCCAGCGATTACAGACAGAAGTATTCGGTGAGCGCCCAGCAGGCTACAGATATGCTGATCAGACGTACCGGGGATCGGCTTGAAGCCGTGCGCAACGGGAAGTATCTGCCTAATTCCTACAATCGCCCGTGGAAATTACCGCGTTCTGTGTTGAGTATTGTGCTGTGGAAAACGCTACTGAACCGCGGCGACGAAGGATTTACGCAAAAATTTTCTGATATGAAAATCGAGCGTGAACAACCAGACCGGGCTGATAACGTCTGAAACGCTATCAGCCCGGCAAAGACAACATACCCTGATGGCTGTCTCTCGATTATAAAATCTGAACGATAGACAGCGCACCTGTGCAGCCTCAGCCCATCCTCAAGACAACGGGTTGCCTGAAATATCACTAAAGGTGCCGTTGGTGAACATGCGATTGATATCATTGCTTTCATCGGTAATGCCCATCATCGCATCCACTTTTGCCAACAGCGTATCTGCCGCGCGAGAGGTAAAATTCACGTCAATATCGTTCATTTCTATGAACGTCTTGATCGGCTGATGCAGATCGCGGCTTACCGTGAAACGATAATTGACGATATAGATGGCATCATCGGTGTAGGCCTCGCCCTGAGTCGCATAGCGGGTGATAAGCCGAACCGGGATGCTGGCGTGGAAGGTGCCCGTCAGGCGGTTACCGCGGAACAGCTCATACAAACGCGCCTTTATCGCTTCATCGGGAACGTAAATGGCATGGGCATCCATATAGGTTTCGCTGGTGCCAATTTTTTTCGGATAGACCATCGTCATCGACAAGATATGCTTGTCGTCACCCAATGGCCGCAGCTGTACCCCACCCTTCAGGCTACGCGCGTAATCACTGTAAACAATGACTTTTTCATTGTTGCCGTACAGTGCTTTTAAAGTGATTTGATTATTCCATGAGACCAGTAATGCCAGCAGAGAAAGTATCAACGCCATGAATTCGAGTGGCTTGCGTTTTAGTCGTGCGATCATTTTGTTCATTTAGCCGTCATTGCGCCCTGCAAAGGCTTGAAGTGTGCTCTGTTTCCGGGCCAGCCCGGTAAAACCGTGGCTCATTGTATACGGCTTTTCGCCTCGCTGTAATCTCCCCATGAGGCGATTAATAGTGATAGTCTGATCCCTATTCTGTTTGTCCTGTTTTGTAAGGAAAATTTAATGAAAACGCTAGGGCTGTTAGCAGGTATGAGCTGGGAATCGACGATTCCCTATTATCGACTGATTAACGAAGGGATAAAGCAACGCCTGGGTGGACTGCACTCCGCACAACTCTTGATGCACAGCGTAGATTTCCACCAGATTGAAGCCTGTCAGGCCAGCGGTGAATGGCATAAAGCCGGTGAGATACTGGCACAGGCAGCACGCGGCTTGCAGCAGGCGGGAGCCGAGGGCATGGTGCTCTGTACGAATACCATGCATAAAGTCGCCCACCAGATTGAGCAAGCCATTGATGTGCCCTTTATTCATATTGCTGATGCCACGGGCGATGCACTTCAGGCGGCGAACATGAACCGTGTCGCGCTGCTCGGTACGGCGTATACCATGGAACAGGATTTTTATCGGGGCAGGCTGGAACAAAATTATGCCATTGAGACGCTGATCCCTGATGCAGTGGCACGTAAAAACATCAATCGCATTATTTTCGAAGAACTTTGTCTCGGCAGTTTTACCCCATCCTCGCGGGATTACTACCTTCAGGTGATCGAGCAGCTAAAACAGCAAGGCGCGCAGGGCGTGATATTTGGCTGTACTGAAATTGGGCTGTTGGTGCCAGAAGAAGAGAGCGCCCTGCCGGTATTTGATACCGCGCGCATTCATGCAGAACGAGCGGTGGAATTTATGCTCGCGCAGTAAAGAAAATCAGGCGATGCAGTGACATCGCCTGACTGGATTTTAAACGCTGACTTTGTCCGCCTCTTCAGGCTGCTCGCGTTTTTCCTTGATCTTCCAGAACACCCACAACGCAATAAACCACAGTGGGGAGGCCTCAAGTGCCATCAGTGTGTCCGGGTCAAACACCATGATGACCACCGAGAAGATGAAGAAAATCAGTGTGGCCCAGGTCATCACGACACCACCGGGCATTTTGAACTTCGACTTCTCATGCAGATCCGGGCGCTGCTTGCGGTATACCAGATAGGCCACCAGAATCATCCCCCAACTGTAGATCACCAGAATGGCCGCCAGGGTTGAAACGATGGTGAACAACGTGGTGACGTTTGGCACCAGAAACAGCAGCAGCGTCCCACTCAGCATACAGAAGCAGGAAAACAGCAGACTGCGAACCGGAATACGGGTCGTGCGCGAGAGAATGCGGAACTGCCAGTGCGCATGCTTCTCTACCGACAAACCGTACAGCATTCGTGTGCTGGAGTAGACACCGCTGTTAGCAGAGGACATTGCTGAAGTTAACGCCACAAAGTTAATGATGGCCGCTGCCGCTGGCAAACCGGCTTTAGCAAACAGCGTGACAAACGGGCTGGAATCGGGTGAGACGCCCTGCCATGAAGTCACGGCGATAATCACAATCATCGACAGCATATAGAAGATGACGATACGCAGCGGCAGAGAGTTCACGGCGCGTGGCAGGATCTTCTCTGGATCGCGCGTCTCCGCCGTCATCGTTCCCAACAGCTCAATCCCGGTGTAAGAGAAAATAGCGATCTGGAAGCCCGCGAGGAAGCCAGTCAAACCATGCGGCATAAACACGGCCGGATCGGTCAGATTATCCACCGACGCTTTCACGCCATCCGGCGAGGTCCAGCCGGTAAACACCATCCAGCCGCCGGTCAGGATCAGTGCCACAATCGTGACCACTTTAATCAGCGCAAACCAGAACTCCGCCTCACCAAAGGCTTTCACCGACATCAGGTTAAACAGACAGAGTATGCCCAGCGTAAACAACGCCGGTATCCACGCCGACATATGCGGGAACCAGTACTGCATATAGGCTCCGCATACCACCACATCGGCAATACAGGTGACAACCCAGCTGAGCCAGTAGGACCAGCCAAGATAAAAACTGGCTTTTGGGCCAAGATACTCACTGACAAAATCAGCAAACGAGCGGTAATCCAGCCGGGTAAGCAGCAGCTCACCCATTGCCCGCATCACCATATAGCTAAAAAAGCCCACCAGCACATAAATGATTAATATCGAGGTACCCGCTACCGCGATGTTACGACCCGCACCCATAAACAGGCCGGTGCCAATCGATCCCCCCAGGGCGATCATCTGAATATGGCGTTCACTAAGGCCCCGTTGGAGTTTATCCGGGGCGTCAGCCGCCAGGGCAGGCTGAACCTGCCCTTGAGTCGATTTGTCAGTCACGACGATTCCTTCAGTCTGGCAAAGAAAGGCATGGCGAAGCAGGCTGTAACAGCATTCCAGCCCTCAGGCCAAGCGCCACACCCGCGTTGGGGAACAGAATGTACGGGGCTTTAGCACTGACTGTCCAGTGCTTGCCCGGCTGACTGGCGATCTCATAACCAACGTCCAGCTCGGTGAAATTTTCCGCCTGCGGATCGAGGTTAAGCGTAAAACGCGCATCGCTTTTAATGATGCTCTCCGCGACCGAGAAATAACGCACTGGCGCTTTATCGCGGGTGGGTAGTGTTTCCCCGGCAATCAGCGCACGCAGAGCCGCTTCTGTGGTGGCAAACTGAGTGAGATCATTTTGTCCAAACGGTAACGCTTTACCCAGTTCCAGCGTACAACTCTGCGCACCGAAAGCATCGCTGGTAAAGTTGCTAAACGTACCGCCAGGCGCGGTGTGTTGCACCACCGCATCGAGGCCACAGGCTTCCTGTAATGCAAAGAAACTGGGGTGATAAGCGTGACGATGGAACGGGATCAGTGAAAACTGCGCAAAGCGCGAGCCACGAATCGCGGTGTGCAAATCGAGATGTAATCGATTGCTCTGCGACTGTGGGGCCGTGCTGGCAAAGAAATCAGCCACCACCTGCTCCAACTGTGCAGCACGTCGACTCTCATTTCCCGGTTTCGCCTGTGCATGCCGACCACCAAACAGGCGGTTCATGTCATTGTGCAGATAGCGTTTATTCGCACGCATCGACGGAAGGTTGCCGAACACCACCAGGATAGCCTGATGCAGCGGCTGTTTGCCGCTGCTGATATCAGCCAGAATGCGCAGTAGCATTTCAATCGGCGCCGTTTCGTTACCGTGAATACCGGCAGAAATCACCGTTGCTTGCTGCCAGGGCTCTGCGGGAATCAGCTGTAATACCCCTTCCGCCAGCCATGTGCCCTTCACGTCCGCCGGCAAAGGCAGCGACGCCAACTTGCACGCCAGCAATGCCTCAACGAGTGCGTTCTCTTTAGCGCTGGAAGTCATAGATAGCACCCAATTGCAGGATCTGTGTCAGTTCATCCAGCGCTTGCCAGACTTCACGCGGCAGTTGTGGATCGGCCAAATCACTGGCGTGCAGACGATCGCGATAGTGTTTTTCCACCCACTGAGTCAGCTGCTGGTAACGCTGTTCCGTCATCAGGCTGCCCTGATTGACTGCGGCCCGTTCCTGTTCATTCAACACAACGCGCAAACGCAGACAGGCTGGACCGCCACCGTTGCGCATACTTTCACGCAGATCAAACAGGGCAATTTCATTGACGGGAGAACCGGATGCGTTGGTCATCTCGGTCAGATAGCGCCAGACATTGTCGCGCTGGCGGCACTCTTCTGGCACCACAATCACCATGCTGCCATCCGGCTTGCTGAGCAGCTGGCTGTTGAACAGATAGCTGGCAACGGCATCCTCGACACTGACCTGATCCTGCGGCACCTCGATATTGACAAAGGGGACGTCAAGTAAGGCACTTTTTTCACGCAGGGTGTTCAGCAAAGCGGACTGATCGAGGAATGCCTGCTGATGATGGAACAGGACCTGTTTATTGCTGACCGCGATCACATCGTTATGGAACACGCCGCTGTCAATCACCGCCGGATTTTGCTGGGCGAACACGGTAAATTCCGGGTTGAGCTGATGCAGTCGCGCAATCGCTTCGCTGGCTTCACGGGTCTGACGTGCAGGATAACGCTGCGGTGCTGGCCCGCCACCAAACGCCTTGCGACCATAAATAAACAGTTGAATGCCCTGGCTGGCGTAGTCATTACAGAAACGGTTGTGGTTGGCGGCCCCTTCGTCGCCAAAATCACTTTGTGCTGGCAGCGCCGCATGATGGGCAAAATGCGCTTCATCACGGAAAGTGGCGCGCAAAATCGCCGAGGTCGTCGGGATTTCCATCGCACGGTGCAGTTTGTTGTTCAGATTGGCAACCGTAAAGTGTACCTTGCCGTCAGCGCTGTCCGCAGAGGGCGAAACCGTCGCTGCGTTTGCGGTCCACATAGATGAAGCCGAGCTCATGGCCGACAACAGGTGCGGAGAGGTCTGCGCCGCCTGCTGTAAAACTTGCTCATCACTACCGCTAAACCCTAAACCCCGTAACGCCGCCAGGTTAGGACGCGGCTGCGGAGGGAGAATGCCCTGGACGAAGCCCCGATCTGCCAGGGCTTTCATTTTCGCCAGCCCCTGCAATGCCGCTTTACGTGGGTTTGATAACCCATCGCGGTTCAGCTGAGAGGCTTCATTACCGGTCGACAGACCGGCGTAATGGTGAGTCGGTCCCACCAGTCCGTCAAAATTTACTTCAAAACCAGACATAATTTCCTCGCATCACGGCGATTTAGAACGGTAAACCCGGCGAGCGCGCAGCAGGCAGGCTAAGTGTGTCACTGGTCAGTGAGGCCATCGGCCATGCGCAGTAGTCCGCGGCATAATAGGCGGAAGCGCGATGATTGCCTGACGCCCCGACGCCACCAAACGGCGCATTGCTGGAGGCGCCGGTTAACGGTTTATTCCAGTTAACAATTCCGGCTCGGGCTTCATCGGTCAAACGCGCAAACAGCGCTGCGTCTTCGGCAATCAGCCCCACCGCCAGCCCATAGCGGGTATGGTTAGCAATGCGTAGCGCTTCATCAAAGCTGTCATAGCGAATAACACTTAACAGCGGGCCGAAATACTCTTCATCCGGCAGCTCGAGTCCGGTGGTTTCAATAATTCCCGGCGTTAACAGGGTTGACGTCACATCCGGCTGCGTCAGCGTCAGCAAGCTTTTTGCCCCTAATGCCAACAGATTCTCCTGTGCCTGTAACATGGCACTGGCGGCCTGCAGCGAGATCACACCCCCCATAAAGGGCTGTGGCTCTGCGTCCCAGCGGCCAACAACAATGTTGCGGCTGGCTTCAACCAGACGCGCAATCAGTGCGTCTCCTGCGGCTCCGCGCTTCACCAACAGACGACGCGCACAGGTACAACGCTGGCCGGCTGAAATGAACGCTGATTGAATGATCAGATGGACTGCCGCATCCAGATCGCTGTAGCTCTCTGCAATCAGGGCGTTATTGCCACCCATCTCCAGTGCGAGGATTTTTTCTGGCTGTCCGGCCAACACCCGGTGGAAGTGGAACCCAGCCGCAGCACTGCCCGTAAACAGCACGCCATCGATTTCACGGTTTTCCAGCAGCGCCGCGCCCGTTTCTCGTCCACCTTGCACCAGGTTGAGCACACCTTCCGGCAAGCCCGCCTGCTGCCAGAGTTTAAGCGTCAGTTCAGCGGTGGCTGGCGTCAGTTCGCTGGGCTTAAACACCAGCGTATTACCGGCAATCAGTGCCGGGATAATGTGTCCGTTTGGTAAGTGGCCAGGGAAGTTATAGGGGCCAAAGACCGCCATCACCCCGTGTGGCTTATGCTGTAACAGCGCTTTACCGTCCGCCATTGTGGTTTCTGTCGTCCCGGTACGTCGATGGTAAGCGTCCTGAGAAATCGTGGCTTTGCCGATCATCGCCTGCACTTCAGTACGCGTTTCCCACAGCGGTTTGCTGGTTTCCTGGGCGATCACTGTGGCCAGCGCCTCTTTATGTTCTGCCAACAGGGCAGCAAAGCGCTCAATAACGGCAATCCGATCGGCAACGGCTAAATGCGACCAGCTGTAAAAGGCCTTGCGGGCAGCTTCAGTGGCAGCCGCCACGTCTGCGGCACTGGCACTGTTGGCCTGCCAGATGATTTGCTGATCGAGCGGAGAAAACTTAGTCAGGCGCGGGCCGTTACCCGCCAGCCATTGACCGGCAATAAAATGGGCAGCATGACTCATGTCGCGCTCTCCTCAGGTTGAAGTGTGACCAGCCTGACAGGGTCATTGGCACTGACCTGCAAAGCATCGAGTTGGGTTTGATCCAGACCGGGCATCGTGCCCTGCTCATCCGGCACAACCAGGATGGCACGAAAATGTTCGAACTGGGTGTTAGCCACCAGTGTTGGCACCGTTGGCAGTGAGAAGTTGGCATCAAGCGCAACCCGACGGCTGTCACGAATGGCGCGAATCTGATCGGTTTCCGCCTCCAGTACCGGGCCTGCATCAAAGATGTCGACCGAGCCGCGGTAGCTGAACCCCTCTTTTTCCAGAATGGCGCGAGCAGGAGCCGTGCGCGGATGCACTTTCCCGATCACCGCCTGCGCATCCTCAGGGAGCAGCGAGACGTAAATCGGATAGGAAGGCATCAGTTCGGCAATAAAGGTTTTTGCGCCGCTGCCGGTAAGACGATCGGCATCCACAAACGGTATGTCGAAGAAGTGGTGGCCCAGCGCATCCCAGAATGGCGACTTTCCGTCATCTCCCAGGACGCCGCGCATCTCCGCAAACAGGTGCGCAGAAAACAGCTCGCGGAAAGTGGCAATAAACAGGAAACGCGCCTTGGAGAGAAACAGCCCGTTGCGGTTCTTCTGGTATTCCGGGTCAAGGAACAGCGTACAGAGTTCACTGTGACCGGTGTGATCGTAGCTGATGGTCAGCAGCTCAAGATTTTTGTAGATCCCTAATTCGCGCGAAGCCCGCACCGAGCGCTGAATGCGAAAATTATAAAAGGGTTCATTGAGTCCCACAGCCACTTCAATAGCGCTGATCCCCACCACCTGGGCCGTTTCGGGATCTTCCAGTACAAACAAGAAGCCCTGCTGGCTACGCGGTAAGCGACCGGCAAAGGTATCAACGCTGCGCTGGATGCGCGCCTGCAAGCGTTGCTCGTCGTGGGGTAACGAGGTCATCCCCACACCGGCACGCCCTGCCAGCCGCATGACGGCGGGCAGATCGCTTTCACAAACGGGACGAAAAAGCATCATAGACTCCTCCGCGATTAACCCAGGATACGCACAACAGCACGCTCCAGTCGCACAAAGGCTTCTTCAATATCTTCCAGCGGAATGTTCAACGCCGGCGCAAAACGCAGCACGTCCGGGCCCGCAATCAGGGCAATTAATCCCTCTTCGGCCGCGAGATTGGTCAGCGTTTTCGCTTTGCCACGCAGGGGCTCCGCCAGTTCCGCGCCGATTAACAATCCTTTACCGCGAATTGCCGTAAACAGACCGTGTTGCGCATTGAGCGCCTCCAGTCGGGCGACAATCAGCTGATGACGCTCGGCCACACCGCCCAGTAACGTTTCATCCAGCTGATCCAGTACGCTGTTCGCCACGGTAGCCGCCAGCGGGTTGCCGCCAAAGGTTGTGCCATGTGTGCCCGGCTGGAAGACCTGTGCCCAGGCTTCTTTCGCCAGCATAGCGCCAATCGGGAATCCACCGCCCAAACCTTTTGCGCTGGTGAGCAGGTCAGGCACCACGCCGTAGTGTTGATAGGCATAGAGCGTACCAAGACGACCCGCACCGGTTTGAACTTCATCAAAAATCAGCGTCGCATTGTGCTTATCACACAGTTCGCGCAGCCCTTGCAGGAAGGCTGGATCGGCAGGTAGAACGCCGCCTTCACCAATCACGGGCTCAACAATCACCGCGCAGGTCCGGTCAGAAATCTGTGCCGCAACCGCGTTAAGATCATTATAGGGGAGATGGGTAATATCCTGTGGCAGCGGTGCAAAGTCAGCAGAATATTTTGGTTGACCACCCACAGTGACGGTAAAAAGCGTACGGCCATGGAAGGCATTTTTGAAGGCAATGATTTCGCTTTTATCCGCACCAAAACGATCGCGTGCATATTTGCGCGCCAGTTTTAACGCGGCTTCATTCGCTTCTGCACCGGAATTACAGAAAAATACTTTGTCAGCAAAGGTCGCATTCACGAGTTTTTGTGCCAGCGTCAGCACCGGTTCGTTAGTGAAACCGTTAGCCATGTGCCATAGCTTATCGATCTGATCCTTCAGAGCCTGCGCCAGCACTGGGTTGCTATGCCCGAGGGAGTTAACCGCGATGCCTCCTGCCAGGTCAATGTACTCCTTACCCTGTTGATCCCAGACGCGTGATCCTGCGGCTTTAACGGGAATAAAAGGTGCCGGCGAATAGCAGGGAACCATATATTTATCAAAGTATTCGCGATTAACATTGCCTGACATAGCATTTCTCCTGAAACTTTTTTTAACTGTGACGATGCCTGCCCGCAAGCATCAATAACATAAGAAAAACTTTTACCCTTTCGGATAACGCAATAATTTAACGTGCCCCTTTTACGTGTTAACAGGGACATCCTTTTAAAGAGATGTGAATAAAAAAAGCAATTTTAACTTAATTCATCGGTGAAAAATCCCGCTTAGTTTTCCTCATAGTGGTTCTGCACATTAGCAAAGTCAATATGCAAAAACACCTGTTTATTCACTTCATGACAACCTTCAAAGATCTGAAAAATCAGAAAAAAATTCTCACTTATGCACTTTAGTGAATAAAATGTGCATATAAATGCACGCTTAGCGCGTGTTTTTAATGCTTATTTATTCATTTAAAAATGCGGGTTTGGTCGCGAAAAAGAAAAAATGGGCGATAACAATAAACACCTTTTATTGCAAAAGTGTTAAATTTAACAGCGCATAGTGCATTCCATTATGTTTCCACGGATTCTCAATATAAATAACTCTGATCAAACAGGCTTTTTATGGAAAAGTTATCTTACGCTTCAGAAAGCAGTACATCTCCCTGGACTACCTACCTACGCCAAATCGATCGCGTTGCACCTTACCTCGGTGAACTGTCACGCTGGATTGAAACGCTGCGTCATCCTAAACGTGCATTGATTGTCGATATTCCTGTGCAAATGGATGACGGTACTATCCGTCACTTTGAAGGTTATCGCGTACAACACAATCTCTCTCGCGGTCCGGGTAAAGGGGGGGTGCGCTACCATCCGGATGTGGATCTGAACGAAGTGATGGCCCTCTCCGCGTGGATGACCATCAAATGTGCTGCCGTCAATCTACCGTACGGTGGTGCAAAAGGCGGTATTCGTGTTGATCCCTTCTCGCTTTCAGAGGGTGAACTGGAGCGTCTGACGCGTCGTTACACCAGTGAGATCGGCGTGATTATTGGGCCACAAAAAGATATCCCAGCCCCGGATGTCGGCACCAACGGCAAAGTCATGGCATGGATGATGGACACCTACTCCATGAACCAGGGCACCACCATTACTGGCGTTGTCACCGGCAAACCGATTCACCTTGGCGGTTCCCTCGGTCGTGAAAAAGCAACCGGTCGTGGCGTATTTGTCACGGGTCGGGAAGTGGCTAACCGCGCGAATATCACCATTGAAGGTGCGCGTGTGGCGTTGCAGGGCTTTGGTAATGTGGGCAGTGAAGCTGCGCGCCTGTTCGCTGAAGCAGGTGCCCGCGTGGTGGTGATTCAGGATCACACCGCCACCCTGTTCAACGATGCAGGGATTGATATGGCTGCCCTGAGCGCATGGCAGGCGGAGCACAAACAAATTGCTGGCTTCCCTGGCGCGCAGGAGATCGATAAAGCCCAATTCTGGACCACCCAGATGGACATTCTGATCCCGGCGGCACTGGAAGGCCAGATCACCCGCGAACGTGCTGCCACCATTACCGCCAAACTGGTGTTGGAAGGGGCGAACGGCCCGACCTTCCCGGAAGCGGACGACGTACTAGCGGAACGCGGAGTGCTGGTCGTGCCCGATGTGGTATGTAACGCGGGAGGCGTCACCGTCAGCTACTTTGAGTGGGTGCAGGACATGGCGAGCTTCTTCTGGAGCGAAGAGGAGATCAACGCCCGTATGGACCGCATAATGACCGAAGCAATGGTGCATGTCTGGGAGAAAGCCGCTGAAAAATCCTGCTCTCTGCGCACCGCCGCCTACATTGTGGCCTGTGAGCGCATTTTGCTGGCACGTAAAGATCGCGGCATCTACCCTGGCTAAACGCGATTTTCGCGGCTGTTAGTCCCCTGAACCGGAAGTGCTCCACCACTTCCGGTTTTCTTTTGCCTGTGGCAATATATAAAACATATACGTTTTATATAACAGGTGCTTTATGGGTATCGTAAAAATCTCTGACCTGATGCATGAAAATCTGCGAATAGCGAGCCAGGCGATGAGCCGTTCGGTAAACGCGCAGGCGGAGCACTGGATGAAGCTCGGCATGCTCGCGGAGTTAAACCCGCAGCTGAGCCAGCATCAGTTGGCACAAGCGCTGGTTCGTCTGGAGCTAGAAGGTAGCGCCGATATCCGTCAGGTACTGCAAACCGTAACGCAACAGGAAGCCCGTGGATGAGTACAGTAAAATTACACACTGCTGAAGAGATTGAACTGGCGCGCGCCGCAGGACATGCCGCCGCTCAGGTACTGGCGATGATCACTCCCCACGTTCAGCCAGGTGTCACTACCGAATATCTGGATCAGCTGTGCCATGACTTTATTGTTAATGAGCTGAAAGTCGTCCCAGCCAATATTGGTTACCACGGTTATCAGCACACCAGCTGTACTTCGGTCAATCACGTGGTGTGCCACGGCATTCCGGCGGATAAAAAACTGAAAGCAGGCGATATCGTTAATATCGATGTGGCGATCATCAAAGATGGCTGGTACGGCGATACCAGCCGCATGTATTTCGTCGGCGAACCTTCTGTGCGCGCAAAACGTCTGGTCGAGATTACCTATCAGTCGATGGTGGCGGGTATTCATACCGTTCGTCCTGGTGCCACGCTGGGTGATGTCGGTGCAGCGATCCAGAAAGTGGCAGAAGGTGCCGGTTTCTCTGTAGTGCGCGAATATTGCGGCCACGGCGTCGGTCAGGTTTACCATGATGCCCCGCAGGTGCTGCATTACGGTCAGCCTGGCACCGGAATGAAACTGGAGCCGGGGATGATTTTTACCATTGAACCAATGATTAATGCCGGTAAAGCGGGTACCAGTTTGCTGTCAGATGGCTGGACTGTGGTCACCAAAGATCGTTCGCTATCCGCTCAGTGGGAACACACCGTGGCGGTGACAGAAACCGGTTTCGATTTGTTAACGCCATGGCCAGACGGTACTGGCAGCTACAGCGCGATTTAAGCATATAAAACAGGGCCGCTTTGGCCCTGTTTCTCGCTACATCTTTCCCCACAGCCTGATGCCGTTGCGCCCTGCTCGTTTCACCTCATACAGTGCGTCATCAGCGTGACGTAACCACTCTGACAGCGATGCGGCACTTTGCGCCGGCGCGATACCAATGCTGACAGTGCAGTAGAAGTCTGTTGATGCGGGTAGACGTAACCCATTGATGCGTTTACTCAGCGTTTGCGCCAACAGTGAAATGGTCATTTCATTGGCATCACGCACTATCACCACCAACTCATCGCCGCCAAAACGCGCCGGGATATCTTCCATGCCGACCTGGTTGCGCAACAGTGCAGAAATCTCAGATAACAAAAAGTCGCCCGCTTCATGGCCAAACGTGTCGTTAACTCGCTTGAAGTGATCGACATCGATCATCATCAGCCAGGCGGCAGTTTCACCACGCCGTGTTCGGAGGTATTCACTCTCCAGTCGGCGTTCAAACAGACGTCGGTTCGGGATCTGTAGCCCAGGGTCCATCAGGGCGATGCGTTCCAGCTCGCGATTTTTTTTGCGTAGATTCAGCGTGAGGTTATAGGACACCACGCTTAAAACCAGCATATAAAAGGTCGCCAGTGGCAAGGTCAGCCAAACGGTGCGTGCGCTAAAACCCAGGTGAATTGGCATCCCTTCCACTAACCACATCAGCACGAAGGCGAGCAGAAACGCCTGCATAGCGGCTATCAGCTGCGTCATCCCACCTGCGGCATAACGATCGGCGACTAACACCGCAATGATCACCAGAGAAGGTACCGGGCTTATCGCCATCACCGCCACCCACAATCCACCAAATGCGGCATCCAGTGTCAGATTCAGTTTTTCACGGCCCGTTGGGTCGCGTGAGCGAAGCGCCATACGGTAGGCCAGCCATGGCCAGACCCAGGCATTGATAAATAACAGTGCGCACAGTGCCCTGCTCTGCCCGGCTTCGAGTAACACAGAGAGGATCGGGAGAAAGCACAGGAACGTGCCTAGCTGGCGCATGACAAACATTCGTCGCACAAAGCGCGTGGAACGTAATTTTAACTGGCTCTCATCAGGTAAGTAGTAGTTCATCAATAAATATAATTATTCGGTCATAGTTGGAGTTTATCGGGAATCGTTCTTGTTCGGCGCGATTTTTTGCAAATTTCTATGTGTTGCACAAATTCAGCGTCTGTAAGCAGGTAAATATTAATGAATCATCCCCGACTCAGCCACTTTGCTGGCGTTTTGCCAAACCTCAGCCATGCTTAGAGTAACGGTTAACAGACCGACTATAACGAAAGCGTGACTCACCGCCTGGCGGTATTTTCGGGACAATCATGAATGACAGTAACTTCTCCGCTTTGTCAGCTTAGCTAATCGGGCTGACAAGTTAAGCCCATGCTGATAAATAAGGACAGCCGAATGACCACCTGCGTGATTCCTTCCTTGCAATCCTTTGTGACCCGGCTCTCGCCGCGTCAGGAAATTGAACGTCGTCTGGCCCAACTGCTGCCAGAAAGGGGCGATCAGGATCTGGTGAACCAGGCCATGCGTGAAGGCACGCTGGCACCCGGTAAACGTATACGCCCGCTATTGCTGATGATGATTGCAGAAGATCTCGGATGCAGTGCAAGCCATAAAGGATTAACTGACCTCGCCTGCGCGGTTGAAATGGTACACGCCGCTTCATTGATGCTGGATGATATGCCTTGTATGGATAACGCAGAATTGCGGCGCGGACGTCCTACTATCCATCGGCAATTTGGCGAGAGCGTGGCGATCCTTGCAGCCATTGCCCTGCTGAGTAAAGCGTTTGCCGTGGTCGCCGCTGCGGATGGATTAGCACTGCGCGTGCGTAATCAGGCTGTCGCGGAACTGGCCGATGCGGTAGGGATTCAGGGACTGGTGCGTGGTCAATTTCAGGACCTGGCAGAAAGCCACCAGCAGCGTAGCCCTGAAGCCATTTTGCTGACCAATGAATTTAAAACCAGCATGTTGTTTGGCGCATCAATGAAAATGGCAGCCATTGCGGCGGGCGTTTCCAGTGACATTCACCACAGCCTTCATCACTTCGCACTGGAGCTGGGGCAAGCCTTTCAGTTACTGGATGATCTGTGTGACGGACACAGCGATACCGGTAAAGACAGCCATCAGGATATCGGCAAATCAACCCTGGTGAATCTCCTTGGAGCGCAGGAAGTCAAACAGCGTCTGGGCTACCACCTGCTGCGCGCGGACCAACATCTTGCCGCCGCTTGTGGTGACAATATGCGCACCCGCCAGTTTGTAAATAGCTGGTTCGAACAGAAGCTAGCGGCGGTGGCATGAGTCATTTTGCGGTGATCGCACCGCCTTTTTATAGCCACTTTCGGGCCATGCAAGCGCTTGCCTTGCAGTTAGTGGCGCGCGGGCATCGCATCACCTTCGTGCAACAACCGGACGCCGCGATCCTGCTGAACGATCGCCAGTGCGGCTTTTGCTCCACTGCGGCTGACCGTTATCCGCCGGGCTCGTTGCACAAGTTGATCCAACTCGCCGGTCATGCATCGGGTATTGGGCTGTTCCGACTGATTCATGCCTTGTCCAGTTTGACCGAAAATCTTTGCCGTGCGCTCCCCACTACGTTAAATCAACTGGCAGTGGATGGCGTGATTGCCGACCAAATGGAACCCGCAGGGGGATTGGTGTCAGAAGCGCTTGGCCTCCCGTTTGTTTCCGTTGCCTGTGCTTTGCCGGTTAATCGGGAAAACGGTATTCCCCTGCCAGTGATGCCGTGGATGTATGGCCAGGCCCCCTCAGAGATACAGCGTTGTCACGCCAGTGAAAATACCTATGACTGGCTGATGTCACGCCATGCCGAGGTGATTCAACGTTATGCGCACTATTTTGGCCTCCCTGCACGTCGCTATGCGCACGAATGTTTGTCGGAGCTGGCACAAATCAGCCAACTGCCGCTGGCACTCGACTTTCCCCGTAAGCAACTGCCCCCCTGTTTCCATGCGGTAGGGCCGCTGCGCACAGTGACAGAAGCCTCCGCGCCTCTGCCGATTGCAGAGAGATCGCCACGCGTTTTTGCCTCTTTAGGCACGTTACAAGGGCACCGTTTACCCTTGTTTAAAACGTTTATGCGCGCCTGCCAACAGCGCAAAATTCCACTGACGATTGCCCACTGTGGTGGCCTGACGCCGCGCCAGTGTGCTGAATTAAGCGGTTTTCCTGATGTTGAAGTAACTGATTTTGCGCAACAGGAGCGTGCTTTGCAGTCCGCCAGCGTGGTAATTAGCCACGGGGGATTAAATACCATGATTGATGCGGTACAACAGCAAACGCCGTTGCTGATTGTCCCACTGGCTTTTGATCAACCCGGCGTGGCGGCCCGAGTGACCTGGCACGGGATTGGACATCGCCTGTCACGTTTTACCAAAGCAGACGCCCTTGGCGAACGGTTAGAACAATTGATCGGCGACGAAGCCATTCACCATAACCTTGCGCGTTTACGCCCAGCGCTGCTCGCGGGTGGAGGTGCGGCACGTGCCGCAGCCATTGCTGAACAAGCCCTGCTTTCTCGTCATCGCATCACTGCTGAGGTCGGATGAACAGACCTGATTTCGATATTATTCTGGTGGGTGGAGGCCTGGCGAATGGCCTGATCGCCTGGCGTTTACAGCAACAACGTCCAGGCCTGCGCGTACTGTTAATTGAGCAAGCCACGCAGATTGCCGGTAATCATACCTGGAGTTTCCACCATCACGACCTGACGCCCGAGCAGCATCACTGGATCGCTCCACTGATCAGCCACCACTGGCCACATTATGATGTCCGCTTCGAGGCCTGGACGCGCCGCCTTGACAGCGGTTATTACAGCATCAGCGCCGATCATTTTGCCCAGCAGGTCAGCCAGCTTGAAGGTCTGCAATGTTTTCTTCAGGCTCACGTCACTCAGGTGCAACCCAATGAGGTTAGGCTGGATGATGGAATGGTGTTACACGCCCGCGCAGTGATTGATGGACGAGGCTTTTCGACCGATAGCGCGTTAAAAACCGGCTATCAGCTTTTTGTGGGCCAGGAGTGGACGTTACAGCAAGCGCACCGCCTGACCGGACCGATACTGATGGATGCGACCGTGGCGCAGCAGGGGGGCTATCGTTTTGTCTATACTTTGCCACTGTCATCGCACCGTCTGCTGATCGAAGATACCCATTATCGTGATGGCGGGATGCTCGACACCGATCAGGCAAAACGCAATATTCAGACGTATGCCACGGCACAGGGTTGGCAACTTGCGTCACTGGAACGTGAAGAACAGGGTGCCTTGCCAATCACGCTGGATGGGGATTTTGAGGCTTTCTGGCATGCGCGGCGCGAACAAGCATGCAGCGGATTACAGGCAGGTTTGTTCCACGCAACCACCGGCTATTCACTGCCTCAGGCGGTAGCGCTGGCCGATCTCATCGCTCTGACACAGCCGGAAGCCACCGCCATGTATGCCGCTATTCATCAGTTCGCTCGCCAGCATTGGCGTAGGCAGCGTTTTTTCCGTGCGTTGAATCGAATGCTGTTTCTCGCAGCACCGGCCGATCAGCGCTGGCAGGTCATGGCGCGTTTTTACCGTTTAAACGCACCGCTGATCCAACGATTTTACGCCGGAGAGTTAACCTTCAGGGACAAAGTTCGCCTGCTGGCCGGAAAACCCCCGGTGCCAGTGCTGGCCGCAGCTCAAGCCCTTTTCAAACCCGATTACCCGCAAGGAGTGAGATGAAATCAGCCATTGTTATAGGCGCAGGATTTGGTGGACTGGCCCTGGCAATTCGCCTCCAGGCTGCGGGCGTTGCGACTCAGCTGTTCGAACAGCGGGATAAACCCGGTGGTCGAGCCTATGTCTATCAGGATCAAGGCTTTACCTTTGATGCGGGGCCAACAGTCATTACCGATCCCACCGCCATTGAAGCCCTCTTTACCCTTGCCGGTAAGCGGATGGCGGATTACGTCGAGTTATTGCCGGTGAAACCGTTTTATCGCCTGTGCTGGGAAGATGGCCAGCACTTTAGCTACGACAATAATCAGCCACTGCTTGAACAGCAAATTGCCCGCATCAATCCGGCAGATGTCAAGGGATATCAACGCTTTCTCGCCTATTCACGAGCCGTGTTTGCCGAAGGCTATCAGAAACTGGGCCATGTACCGTTCTTGTCATGGCAGGATATGGCCCGCGCCGCGCCGCAGCTGATGAAGCTTCAGGCCTGGCGCAGCGTGTGGGATAAGGTGGCGAGCTTTATTCAGGATGACCATCTACGCCAGGCTTTTTCATTTCACACCCTGCTGGTGGGCGGAAACCCGTTTACCACCTCGTCTATTTATAGCCTGATTCACGCGCTGGAACGTGAATGGGGAGTCTGGTTTCCTCGCGGCGGTACCGGCGCGCTGATTGCAGCCTTAACCAAACTGTTTCGCGATATCGGCGGCGAGATAATTTTAAATGCCGAGGTTGAGCAACTCACCACCAATGGCAATCGGTTACAGGGGGTTATCTTGCGTGATGGCCGCCAGTTTACCGCGCAGGCGGTCGCTTCCAATGCAGATGTGGTGCATACCTATTCTAAACTGCTGCGAGCGCATCCTCGTGGTCAGCGGCAGGGCCATAAGCTGGCGCAAAAGAGCATGAGTAACTCGCTCTTTGTCCTCTACTTTGGTCTGAACCAACCGCATCCCCAGTTGGCCCACCACACGGTATGCTTTGGACCGCGCTATCGTGAATTGATCCATGAGATCTTTAACAGCGATCAACTGGCGCAAGATTTCTCGCTTTATCTGCATGCGCCTTGTGTGACTGACCCTTCCCTCGCTCCGCCTGGCTGCGCCAGTTTTTATGTGCTGGCACCCGTGCCGCATTTAGGCACCGCCGATATTGACTGGTCAACAGAGGGACCAAAATTGCGCGATCGCATCTTTGCCTATCTGGAAGAACACTACATGCCGGGCCTGCGCGAACAGTTAGTTACGCAACGCATATTTACCCCGTTTGACTTCCGCGACACCCTGCATGCGTGGCATGGCTCAGCGTTTTCCCTTGAGCCGGTGTTGACGCAAAGTGCGTGGTTCCGCCCGCACAATCGCGACAGTCAGTTAAAAAACCTTTATCTGGTCGGTGCGGGAACCCATCCTGGCGCCGGTATTCCCGGTGTGCTGGGCTCTGCCCGCGCGACGGCCACGCTAATGCTTGAGGATCTGCAATGAGTGAAACGTTATATGACCATGCAACAGTCACCATGGCCGCGGGTTCGAAAAGTTTCTCCGCTGCCGCCAGGCTGTTTGATCCCGCCACCCGACGAAGTGTGCTGATGTTGTATAGCTGGTGCCGTTTCTGTGATGACGTGATTGACGATCAGTGGCTGGGGTTCACGACCCCGACGCCGAGCCAGATCGGGGCGGATCAACGTCTGGCACAGTTACATACCCTGACTCGCGAGGCATGGGAAGGAAAAACCATGCAGGAACCGGCCTTTGCAGCGCTGCAAGAGGTGGTTCAGCGTCATAATCTCTCACGCCAGTATGCCCTTGAACACCTTGAAGGATTCGCCATGGACGTACGTGAAACCCGCTATGTCACCTTTGAGGATACGCTGCGCTACTGCTATCACGTGGCGGGGGTGGTGGGTTTGATGATGGCACAAATTATGGGTGTGACGGATGACAAAGTCCTTGGCCATGCACGCGATTTGGGCATCGCTTTTCAGCTCACCAATATCGCCAGGGATGTGATTGAAGACGCCAGCAATGGTCGTTGCTACCTGCCTGACAGTTGGATTGCGGAGGCCGGATTAACGCGGGAAAACTACGCAGAAGAAGCCCATCGCATGGTGTTGGCAGTACTGGCAAAACGGCTGGTGACTGAGGCGGAGCCTTACTACGCTTCCGCGCGACAAGGTTTACCTGCCCTGCCCTGGCGCAGTGCCTGGGCTATCGCGACCGCTTCTGGCGTTTACCGAGCCATTGGCATCAAGGTGGTACAACGCAGCAGTCATGCGTGGGATCAGCGCATCTCCACCAGTAACGCAGAAAAAGTCGGGCTATTAGTGAAAGGATTGTGGGAGGCTTTGCAGTCACGCAGTCACAAATCTGCCGATCACAGTGAACGTTTACTGGCGAAAAGCGGCTCTCTCCCGCCAAAGTAGAGGCTAGGTTTTCTTTTTCTTGTTCGTCGACTCACGTAGCTGCCGCTGTAATTTTTCCAGCGGCGGCGCATAAATAAAGCCGAATGACACACAGCCCTTTCGCCCGCGCACAGCATGGTGCATACGGTGAGCCATGTAGAGGCGGCGGAAATAACCGCGTCGCGGAATATATTTAAACGGCCAACGCTGATGCACCAGCCCGTCATGCATAATAAAATAGAGCAGCCCATAGGCCGTCATGCCTGCGCCTATCCACTGTAGCGGCCACATTCCCTGCGCACCAAACCAAATCAGGGCAATCGCCAGCAGGGCAAACACCACGGCATAGAGATCGTTAATTTCAAACCAGCCACTGTGGGGTTCATGATGCGAGCGATGCCAGCCCCAACCCCAGCCATGCATAATGTATTTATGCGATAGCGCCGCCACAATTTCCATTAACACCACGGTCAATAAGACAATCCCACCGTTGACCAGCCATTGCATAGGGCGCTCCTGTTTTCCCGACAGACACCTGATCATAGCAGCCTGCGGCCGTTCTGCTGAGAACGTTACTCTGCTGTAGGGGACTGCTGGGCCAGCTGCTGGATATGCACGGACGATATCCACATCAGCGGATGAGATTCAGGCAGCCAGTGATGATCCGTTTGTCGGGCAAACGCAGGCAACATCGGATGACACAACGCAGGGGCACATAAGATATCTGCCAGTGTTGTGGTCTCTGGCAAGAGGTTATTCACTATTTCACCCCCTTGCTGATGCCAGCGTGTACATTGCTGCAGGCGGATTTTCATATCGTCAATGCGTTGTGCTACCCGTTCAGAACAGGGCGCGCATTCGCTGGCATACCAGCGGTTATCGACCTGGTTTACCAGACCTTCATTTTCCAAATGCAGATGCCATTGCTTAAACAGCGCGTGATAGCAACGGTCAATCCGGGCACGGTTCCCGGCGCTTTCTAACTCCCACCCCTCCGCCTGTACGACGTCGAGATGCAGTAATAGTTGCCACATCATCAATGGAGCCAGCGTTTCACCTTCCGCCAGAAAAGCGGCCAGTGCTGCGCGTTGTTGTTCGTCCCACTCATCCATGCTGTTACCCTTTACGAATCAGGTTACTGAATCATCAATAATAAAATGATAATCATTTGCATTGATAATGCAAATAACCTGAAACCGGCATGAAGCGAGGAGTGGCGAAGGAATAATGAGGGTATGATTGTAAATCAATGAGTTAAAGGTATTTTCCCTGGCGAATTCAGCCTGAAATTCTGCGCCTGCGGTGGCAGGCGCAGCAGCCGACTTACCAGCGAGTACGCTGCATATCAATGACGAAGCGATACTTCACATCGCTGCGTAGCATACGGGCAAAGGCAGTTTCAATTTCTTCACCGGCAATCAGTTCGATGTCTGCGGTGATGTTGTGTTGACCGCAGAAGTCCAGCATCTCCTGCGTTTCACGAATGCTGCCGATGGAAGTCCCGGTAATGCTCAGGCGACGAAATACCATCGGCGTCACGTCTGCCGCGGGGTGTGGTGCATCCGGGATGCCCACCAATACCAGTTTACCGTTGGTTTTCAGCGTGGCGAGATACGGATTCAAATCATGTGGTACTGCAACACAGTCCAGAATCACATCCAGAGAGGTTTTGGCCGCGGCCATTTGCTCAGCATCACGTGAAACCACCACATGGGTGGCACCAAGACGGCGGGCATCCTCACCTTTCTGTGGTGAAGTGGTAAACAACGTCACTTCCGCACCCAGCGCACTCGCGAGTTTTACCGCCATGTGCCCCAGGCCACCCAGGCCAATAACACCGACACGGTCGCCCGGTTTAACATCAAAATAGCGCAGCGGTGACCAGACCGTGACACCCGCACACAGCAACGGAGCAACAGCTTCCACCGCGAGATTTTCTGGCACTGAGACAACAAATTTCTCATCCACCATCACGCTTTGTGCATAACCGCCCCAGGTGGTGCCGCCAGTGTACTTATCAGTACCGTTATAGGTTGCCGTGAAGCCGGCTTCACAATACTGTTCTTCCTGCTGCTGACAGAAATGACAGGTCTGGCAGGAGTCGACCATCACCCCTACCCCAACCAAATCGCCTGGCGCGAAACGGGTTACCTCAGCGCCAACCGCCTTAACGCGCCCGACAATTTCATGCCCTGGCACCATCGGATACTGACTTACGCCCCATTCGTTACGCGCCATATGCAGGTCTGAATGGCAGACACCACAGTACAGAATATCAATACTGACGTCGGCCGCCTGAAGATCACGCTGGCTGACTGTGCCGGCTTTTATGGGTTGATCAGCATGTTGCGCTACCAGTGCGTTAATTTTCATGGTTGTTCTCTTTCTGTCAGACAAATTTTGCCGCACACTATAAACTTGAGGTCACTTAATAGATAGTAGTCACCATTTGGTTACCACTGTGAGGCACTATGCCAGCCTGGGTTGATGGAAAACTCTGTTTTTATGCCGATTCACCACCACGCCGCCTGCTCGATTTGTTTAATGTCAAATGGAGCACCATGGTGTTACATGCTCTGTGGCATTGGCCGGATGGCGCAGCACGCACCGGAGAACTGCAACGCAGCCTGCATGGCATTTCTAAAAAAATGCTGATTCAGACGCTGCGCGAGTTAGAACAGCGCGGATTAATCGAGCGTGAAGTGTTTGCCGTGGTACCGCCCCACGTCGAATATCGCCTGTCCGCTTTAGGACGCGTGTTTGCCCAACCCATTGAACAGATGTACCAATGGGGGCTGGAAAATCAGCAGGCGTTGGATGAAATGGAAGAGAATTATCGTCGTGCGGGGAACATTCAGGAGCCGTAATAATGGCTCCTGCTTTTCGTGTTCTGGCGGTCAGGCAAAGGGTTTTTCCCGCGCCAGCAAACGGGCAATCACATTGAGCACGCCTTCGTCTTCATTACTTTCCGTGCGCCAGGAAGAGACGGCTTTGACGCTGTCTACCGCATTTTCCATGGCAAAGCTGTAACCCGCCTGACGCAGCATTTCAAGATCGTTGTCGCTGTCGCCAATCGCCAGGACTTCGCAATCGGGGATGTTCCACTTTGCCTGTAACAATCCGATACCATGGGCCTTGTGGCAGCCTGGGATAATCAGATCCACGAAGCCGAAACCGCTGGAAACCGGATGCATGATGTTTTCCACGGCCGCCAACTGTTCATGCAATCGCGTCATTAGCGCATCCACACCGGCGTGATCCAGCTGGAGGGCGATTTTGAAAAAGGTATCATCAATGTTTTTCAGGTCGTCCCGTTTTTCCAGGCGCGCGTAGTGATTACTCAATTTCTTCATCACCGCATCAGAGGCTGAGTGGTGAATGTAAGCGCCATTGCGTCCGCACAGGACCAGGGTGAGATCGGTCTCTTGTGCCAGGATATCCAGCACCTGATGCACTTTTTCTTTGGCCAGTTCACCGCAGAAAATCTCTTCATTTTGATCGGAAACCCAGGCACCATTCTCGGCGACAAACGCGATTTCATCTTTGATTTCAGGGAAGTACTTCTGCAACTGATAATATTGATTGCCACTGGCGACCACAAAGCGGACGCCCTTCTGTTTCAACAAAGCGTACTGGCGCAAAAAGCGCTGCTTGTTATAGCTTTTGTTGTCATCCAGAAAAGTGCCATCCATATCCACTGCAATCATCTTTACCGTCATGCTTGCTGCTCCCGTAAGGCGGATCTATCCCGCAATCTGATTGTGATTATTTGAGCTTACTCGCAGCAGGGGTTAATGAGAATGCAATTTGTCACCGGAATGTAGACTTTCATCATATTCCGCTGCGAACTGGCGAAATATTCTGCACATTTACTCTCTACAGTGAATCAGTTTGTCACGGTGATAAAAAAGGCTGCCAGCAGGCAGCCTTGTCAGACACTTTCAACGCAGGAAACCGCCTAGGAGAGCAGGATCTCAATTTCCGGCCAACGGGCAGCCGGGAACAACGTTAAACGCACATTGAAGAGATGGCAGAGCGGATGGAACAGACGCGGGTCTTTACGCGCCCGCGTTTCAAGGCTAATCAGTAACAGATTCAGCTCGAACAGCAACGCATCATGGGGTTGCGTCTGCAGTTTTTCCAGGCGCGCAGCAAGGTAGAGTTTTAGCTCGTGGAACATCGCCTCAATGCCAACATGGTTTTCATTCAGCAGCTCGCGGTAGCGGCCATAGAAATCAAAACAGTTCGCCCCCAGCCAGGCTTCGACGATCAGGTTGCCTCCCGCATCCAGTTCGGCATCAGGGTCATTGCGTTTACGCGGCAAAATGAAGTTCACCCGGTCTAACATCCGCGCCACAAACTGCTGGCGCAGGAGCAAGGTTGCCACACCACGATCAATCGCAGAAACAAAGCGGATAAGATCGCGCAGACCTCGCCGCACTGCCCTTTTGGCAATCCATGACGGGCGGCGATTACGGATCAGGGCGGTCATCACCACCGCCACAATAATGCCAAACAGCGAGGAGAGCGCCACATTGCTAATGGATAAAATATCCGAATGAAAATGATGCCCTAGCGCGATGAAGCTCGGCAGTTGGGTCGCCACAATCAACCCCACCAGGCTGGTCGTGGCATTCGCGATAATTAACCCTAGCAGGAACAGCCCTGGGGCAAGACAAATGATCAGCGTTTCAAAGGTCAGCGCCTGTGGAATGAGAACCACCACATAGAACAGGCTCAGTGCCATCGCCACCAGCGCCCCATGCAGGAACTTTTTCATGGGCTTCACTGGGCTATCGATAGTCGCAAAGAAGGAGCAGACAATCGCGGACATCATTGGCGCACTGGAACCATAGGACCAACCGCTGGCGATCCAGAACAGACAACTGATGAAGGTTGCCAGGAAAGCGGTAGACGCGGACAGCAGCAGCAGCCCACTGTCAATATGCCGGGTGTTGCGTGCTGCCTGGCTGGGCCGGGCGTGTAAGGTTTCCTCACTGATGCGATCGCTGACGTTTTGATACGCCGATGAGATACGGACAAAGTGGTCCAGCCGCTCCAGCAAACCGCTTAATAAAATCACACTCTCTGCTGGCATGGTCTCTTCAGTCCAGGCCAGTTGTAACTGCGCCTGAGCATCCATTAGTTGCGCCTGAATATCACCGCTACGGGTAAAATTTTCCGCGTGTTGCAGCCACGACAGAAAAGCGCTGAACGCTTCTGCAACATACTGCGGGAATTTCACTTCTAGCTCAGCCAGTGATTGCAAACGGGCTTCAATCGCCGTAAGCGTGGGAAGCAGATAGGAAAGATGCTGATACTGCACGCTCACCAGACGCACCATTTTCCTTGCCGCATCCCCTTCGTACACCAGGTGCGTAATGAGCCCTTCCACGCTCAGTGGATAGTTCGCCATCTGGATCAGGATATCTTGCTGCTCCAGCGATTTATGCTTTGGCTTGTGGGTGATCAACTCAATACAGAGTTGGCTGGCGTGCTGATACCAGGTTTTCATGTTCTGTTCCAGCATCCCCAGCATCGATACCGGCCAGAGCAAGCTGTGGATCAGGCTACTGCAAACAATCCCAAGGGTAATCTCTTCGATGCGTGAAATGACGGTATAGGTAATCGCGGTGGGTTCTGCGACGGGGGGAAATCCCATGATTGCCGCACTGTAACCCGCCAGCATGAAGACATAACTTTTTGGTGTGCGATCCATCAGCGACAGATAAAGACACCCCGCGACCCAGAGCGAGACAATCAGGCTGAATAACAGCGGGTACTCCACCGTGTTGGGATAGATCAGCAAAACAAATAGCCCTCCCAGCACCGTGCCGAGAAAGCGAAACACCGACTTTGAAACCGTTGAGGCAGAGAAGCGCTGTGACACGACATACACCGAGGTCAGCGCCCAGGCCGGTTTATCCAGATTTAATTCAAGAGCGACATACAACGCCAGAAACGCCGCCAGACAGGTTTTACCTGAAAAAAGCAGCGCACTTTTTGAAAACAACTTCATTGAGGAGAACCACAACGTCAGAAGGGATAATTTTGACGTATCCTGACAGATGCTAAGGAATTTAGCACTTATATTTTTAATGCAAATTATTAATTTTATAAGTTACTAATTTTTATGGAATTTATTAATGTTATCAGATGGTTAAATTAACATAACCTCCGGGGATATCTAAATATGAGACTTCTAACTATTTCTTAAATCATCTTATTAAAAATCCATTCAGTTAAAAGAAAAAGATATGGAAGAAACGCGCTTTATGATTTGAATCTATTATCTGGATAGGGGGGAGATCGTTATCTGGAAAGAACTGGCAGAGCACCTCTCTGCCAGTTTAGCCTGTTAAGACGTTAGCGCTATTGTACTATCGCGTTCAGGCCAGCGCGCAGTCGGGAACAGCGACAGCCGAATATTGAACAGATGAAACAGCGGTTGAAAAACGCGGTTATCGGCATGCGCGGTCTGTTCCAACGCCAGCAACAGCTGGTTCAGCTCCTGTAACAAGGCGTCCTGAGGTGTCGCATAGAGCGACTTCAGTCGGCGTTTGAGAAACATGTTTAACTCGTGAAACAGGGCTTCTGTTGGCAGGTGATGAGCTTCCAGAAGTTCACGATGGCGGATATAGAAATCAAAGCAGTTCGCCCCTAACCAGGCTTCCGTGATGAGATTCCCCCCGGCAGTCAGTTCTGCATCGGCATCACTACGTTGGCGCGGCAGGATAATATTGATGCGATCCAGCGTTCGCGCCACAAATTGCTGCCGCGTGAGCAGCGTTGCCACACCGCGTTCGATGGTGGAAACAAACTGGATCAGGTCACGGATCCCTTTACGTACGGCACGCTTCGCGGTCCAGGCGGGTCGGCGACTGCGGATCACCACGGTCAAAATCTGCGCGACCGCAATGCCTACCAGCGTTGAAACGGCGGCATTGATGATCAACACCAAATCGGGCTTAAAATCGTGTCCAAGGCCGATAAAACCGGGGATCTGTGTCGCGATAATCAGCCCAATCAGGTTAGTGGCCGGATTGGCGATGACCAATCCCATGGCGATTAACCCCGGTGCCAAAATAATAATCAATGACTCAAAGGTGATCGCCTGCGGGATCAGAAGTGTGGCATACAAAATACTGATGACGATTGCCACCACAACGCCCTTCAGGAACAGCTTCATCGGTGCAATGGGGCTGTCCATGGCGGCGAAGAATGAACAGAGTACGGCTGCCATCATGGGTGCGGTAGAACCATCTCGCCATCCACTGCCGATCCAGAACAGGCAGGTAATAAAGGTGGCGAGAAACGCCGTGAAGGAGGAGAGAACCATCAAACCAATATCCATGTGCTTGGTGGCACGCGCCGCCGCTTTACCCGGCTCCGCCCGCACGGTGACCTCACTGACCCGCTCGCTGACGTTATGATATGCCGAAGTAATACGGACAAAGTGCATCAAACGTTCCAGCAGACCGATCAGCAAAATGCTCTCTTCAGCACTCAGCGTTTGCCCTTCCCAGTCCTGTTGTAAACGTTGTTGAGTGGCCGTTAATTGCTGCTGGATTTGTTGCGTATCGCACAGATTGTCACTGTCTTCCAGCCATTGAATAAACGCCGCAAAGGCCTGTGCAACAGACTCAGGAAAGCGGATTTCTTGCTGAGCCAGTAAGTTCAGTCGCGCTTCAATCGCGGTGAGTGTCGGTAACAGGTAAGACAAGTGTTGATACTGTACGCTGACCAGCCGCACCATTTTCCTTGCGGCATCCCCTTCATAAACCAGATGGGTAATCAGTGTTTCAACATTGAGCGGGAAATTGGCCATCTGTAGCAGGATGTCCTCTCGCTCCAGCGACTTGTCACGGGGAATGATGGTGACTAACTCACTGCACAACTTGCGGGCGTTTTGATACCAGACATTGACGCTTTGCTCCAACATCCCACGCATCGATACGGGCAAAATTAAACTGTGTACCAGGCTGCTACAAACAATAGCAACAGTGATCTCTTCAATACGCGAAATCACCGTATAGGTGATAGCGCCGGGCTGAGTCACGTCCGGGAACCCCATGATCGCCGCACTGTAACCCGCCAGCATAAAGACATAGCCTTTTGGCGTACGGTCGCGTAACGACAGAAACAGGCATAACGCCACCCACAGGGAAATCGAGAGGCTGAACATCACCGGATGTTGTACCGTGGCCGGATACACCAGCAAGACAAACAAGCCACCTAACACCGTGCCGAGAAAGCGAAACACCGATTTTGATACGGTAGAGGCGGAATAGAGCTGAGAAGCCACGTAAACCGTGGTCAGTGACCACGCGGGTTTGTCCAGATTAAGCTCAAGTGCAGTGTAAAACGCCAGAAAAGCAGCCAGACAGGTTTTAGCTGAGAACAACAAGGCATTTTTGGAAAACCATTTCATAAGGCAACTAACCATTTGAGGATCTTTTTTCGTATCCTGGCAGAAGATATGTGGTTTTTCATTTTTATTTTCAATACAAATTATTACCTTGCTAAGTATTTAATCAGTAGGGTAGATATCCTCTGTATATCAATAAGTTAATGATGAACCCCGTCCATGGTGCTCATTTATCACACGACAAAATTACTGATTACAGTGAATTATAGAGCTAAAGTGCCATAGCAATCCCACTTTGGTTATAAGTAAATGAGATTGAGTGATTTAAAGTTATAAAACCGCTTTGCTATGGTGAGGTTAAAACTTCCCAGGAAAAGCAAAAATGAAAGCAAAAGGTTATTTTTTCAGCGCGCTGGCGCTGAGCATCAGCCTGATGGCTGGCACCAGTCATGCCGCTCAACCCGAGACGGTGAACGTTGGCTATCAGAAAGCCAATATCTTCGCACTGCTCAAATACCGTGGCACGTTAGATGCGCGCTTCAAGCAGGAGGGGATTAATGTTAAATGGGTTGAGTTTCCGGCTGGCCCACAAATGCTGGAAGGGCTGAATGTCGGCAGTATTGACCTGGCTGCCACCGGGGATGCGCCCCCGGTATTTGCTCAGGCGGCACAAGCCGATCTGATTTATCTTGGTCACTCTCCGGCCAATCCTAAAACCGAAGCGATTGTCGTCCCTAAAGCCTCTGCGATTAAATCCGTCGCCGATTTAAAAGGTAAGCGCGTTGCTCTGAATAAAGGATCAGACGTTAACTATTTGCTGGTGGCTGCGCTGGAAAAAGCCGGTCTGAGCTATAAGGACATTACGCCGGTGTATCTCGCCCCTGCAGATGCCCGCGCGGCATTTCAACGTGGCTCTGTGGATGCGTGGGTAATTTGGGACCCGTATCTGGCAGAAGTCGAAGCGCATACGGACGCACGTGAAGTGGCAAATGCAGAAGGATTAGTGCCGCATTACACCTTCTTCCTCGCCAGCCGGAAGTTTGCTGAAGGCTACCCTGAAGCAGCAAAAGAGGTGATTGATGAGCTGGATAAACTCAGTTCATGGGCGAATGCTAACAAGAATGATGCAGCGGCCATCCTGGCGAAATCCACTGGGTTAGATCAAAGCATCTGGCAAACTTCGCTGGCAAGAATGCCTTACGGAGCCTCACGCATGACGCCACAGGTATTTGCTGAACAGCAAAAGCTCGCCGATGACTTTTCCCGCGTTGGCCTACTGCCGGTAAAAGTGGATGTGAGCAAAGCCACCTGGTCTCAGGATAAAAAATAGAACCTCAAGGAAGCCGGCGAACCGGCTTCCTCACTCCCCTACCCTTCTCCCCGACCGATCGCCCAGATACTGGTAGGCACGACGTCATTAACCAACCAGTTACCAATGTCACGCGCTTTGTAGATCACCGGATTATGTGAAGCAATCGTCCGGGCGTTACGCCAGTGCCGATCCAGTGCCTTACTCAATCGTGTATCTGATGCGCCCAGGGCGTTAAATAACAGCGTTGCCGCGCGTGGCACCAGATCGCTCGCGATCACCTGAGCCTGCCCGGCTTCCGCTTCCGCGACAGTGTTATAATCACGGATCACGCTCTCATCACTGAGAATGTGTGCCTCATACGCTGATTGCAGTGAATGTGTCGCCCGCTGCACGCTCGCTTCAACGGCAAACGCCAGGCTGCTGATCTCACCAATCACCTGTAGCACCTGCACATCATCACGCGAGGCATTACCGTTGCTGTGGCTGTAAATACGTTGACGGGCTTTAACGCCTGCTGCGGCATCACGCACCACGGCTCGGGCGATACCTGCAAGTGTTGCCAGTAACACGTGCTGATAAAACGCAGTCTGGTAGCGGAAGCGCTCGGAGAAATCATAGACGTGATCTTGCTCTACATCCGCTGCAACAAAACGTGTGGTGCCACTGCCGGTCAGCCGCTGACCAAATCCATCCCAGTCATCTTCCCGGCTGACGCCAGACTGATGTGTGTTGACGATAGCAATCACGTCGCGCTGGTTGTCGGCGCGCCGGGCAAAAACATCAATCCAGTCGGCAAACAGCGTACCGGTGCTGTAAAACTTCTCGCCGTTTAGCTCCCACCCCTCTCCTTTAGCGGTGACCTGCGTGATGACATCGCCCAGCTTAACATTGCCGATTTCCGTCCAGCCGCTGCCAACGATTTCGCCATCGAGAAAACGGCGGAACCAACGGTCTTGTGCCGGGCTGTCCGGCTGATTTAACCGATCCTCCACGAAGGCAAAATGCGCGCGCAGCGCCTGCGGTATGTTTGAGTCGGCTTCGGCCAGCTCCGTTAATAACTGGAAGAGCTGCGGCAACGAAGCCCCCCATCCACCTTTTTCAACAGGGATGCGCACCGCGCCAAACGTCGCTTCCTTTAACCACTGTATTTGTTCTACCGGCAAGGTGCGAGTGCGCTCTCGTTCCACGGTGCCAGCCGCAATACGATGAAAAACAGGGCGAAAATGGTTAGCCAGCTTCTGATAGTCTGTGCCGGTTGCAAGATGGGTCATGGCAATATCCTTAATCGGTTGTGTCATCAATGTCCTGACGCGTGGGTTCATGACGCACCGCCAGCAGGAAGAAAATAGGGATGATGGCGCTCAGAGAAACCACCCAGAACATGTTGGTGCCCAAAGAGGCCTGCAAAATCGGCAAAATAAACAGCGCCAATGCACTACCAATGCCGGAAAGCGCACGGCTGAACCCCACACCGGTTGCACGTATTGACGTCGGATAAGAGAGTGCGGGGTAGATCATGAGTTGTGCGCCAGGACCGAAGCCTTCAGCAAACAGCCACACCCCTAACATCAAAATCGCAAACACTACGCCTATCAGTGCCTGGGGATGACCAATTAACGCCAGCGAGATAAGCGCAATAAACTGAATCGCGAACCCGGCAATGGCCACATGACGCGAAGGATATTTCCACGCCAGGCGCATGCCCAGCAGCCCACCGGTAAACGCAAACAGGGCGTTAAGGCCAAGGGAGGCAGAGATGGTTTCAAACACGCCAGCACCGAGGAACTGGGCGAGGATAGACGGCAGGAAGAAGGCAATCGCAGTGTATTCAAAGGAGATGCAGATATTCATCACGCCCGCCACGATGGTGCGTTCCCGCCAGGGTTTCTGGAATAACACCGTGAAGCTGACTTTGGGCGGGGCTGGCTGCGTTGTTTTCTCTTCCTCCACCTCGTGAGCATGAATGCCATACGAATCACGCAGGATGCGCACCGCCGCTTTGAGATCGCCCTGATTGGCCGCCCACAATGGAGACTCATTCATAAATTTGCTACGCACGGCGATAATCAATAAAGCCGGTACCGCACCAAATAGCAGTGAAGCGCGCCAGAGCCAGTCGAGGTGCTCTTTAGGCAGCAGGAAGTAGAGGCCAAAAATCAGGAAGAAGCAGACAGAAGACGCCGCATACCACATCGGGCACCATGCCGCGAGGCGAGAGGCTTTATTGGCTTTGCCAGCAAACTTTGAGAATTCAGCCAGGTAAGACATCGCCACCGGCAGGTCAATCCCTACACCTACGCCCATCAGGAAGCGTGCCCCGATGAGTACCCAGACATTCGGGGCTAAACCGGCGGCGATCGCGGAGATCACAAAGAACAGCATATCGGCCATGAAGACCGAGTAGCGCCCGTATTTATCGGTTAACCACCCGCCGACCAGATTCCCGACAATGGTGCCCACCATAATCGATGAGGTCACTAAGCCGGTGAGAAACGGCGAGAGTTGAAACTCTTTTACGACGTCATCAATGCCATATGAGAGCGTTGTGAGATCATAGGCATCGAGAAATACGCCCCCCAACGCCAGAAACACAATCATTCGGGCATAGGTATTTTTATTACTTCTGGTGTTAATTAAACGCGCCACATCACTGACCGAGCGAACCGGCTCAGAGACGGGCAAAGTACTTTCCACGGAAACAGAACTCATGATCCTTACCTTTATTTTAGTAGCAGGTAAGGCGTGTTATACGGCGATTATGGGTCGAGGCAAAACAACTTATGATCATATATTATTGTTTAAAATCAGATATATAATTAATTTTTCTGCCAACAAAAATACCCAGATAAGACCGCTTATCCGGGTGATGATATTCCCACTGTCTGGCGGCAACGCAACGCCGATCCTCAGCGCATGGCCTCTTCGCAAACCGTTATCTTGTCTCCTGAGGAGACAATGCAGGTTGTGATGTCGTAGTACTGCGGCGATAACCTGCGCCTGGGTGAGGGTGCTGTAACTGCGGTCCCGCTGAGAACAGCTTCTCTCGCAGCGTCCCTGGGGCATAATCCTGTTTGTAGACACCGCGCTTTTGCAGTTCCGGTATCAACAGTTCCACCACATCGCTGAAGGACTCGTGGGTCAACGCATATGCCAGGTTGAAGCCATCGACATCTGTCTCTTCAACCCAACTCTGTAGCTCATCCGCCACGGTTTCTGCACTTCCCACCAGTAATGGGCCAAATCCACCAATTCCTACCCAATCTGCCAGGGCGCCCACCGTCCACTGGCGATTGGGATCGGCAGTGGAAAACGTCTCTACCGCTGACTGAATGGCGTTGGTATGAAGATATTTGAGCACCTGGTCAGGCTGATACTGCCCGAAGTCGATGCCCGTCCAGCCAGAGACCAGCGCCAGCGCCCCTTCGTAGCTGACCCAGCTTTTGTATTCCTGCCACTTCTCCTGCGCCGCTTTATCGGTTTCCGCCACGATCACCGTTTGCAGGTTAAAGATCAGAATACTGCGCGGATCGCGCCCTGCTTCTGCTGCCCGTCTGCGTATATCCGCCACGGTTTTCTTGAGCAAGACTTTGGAAGGGGAAGCCACAAATACGCACTCGGCATGTTCCGCGGCGAACTGCTTGCCCCGGCTGGATGCCCCGGCCTGATACAACACCGGGGTACGCTGAGGAGAGGGTTCAGATAAGTGGATACCAGGAACGTTGAAGAATGTTCCCTGATGATTGATCGGATGGACTTTCGTCGGGTCCGTGAAGATGCGTCGTTCACGATCGCGGATTACGGCCCCCTGCTCCCAACTGCCTTCCAACAGTTTATAGACCACTTGCAGGTACTCATCAGCATAGTCATAACGGCTATCATGATCGGTCTGGTTTTTGTGGCCGATATTGCGCGCACCGCTTTCCAGGTATGAGGTCACGATATTCCAGCCAACGCGGCCTTTGGTGAGATGATCGAGCGTGGAGAGACGCCGGGCAAAAGGATAAGGGTGTTCAAACGAAAGAGAAGCCGTGAGTCCGAATCCGAGATGTTCGGTGACCAGCGCCATCGGCGTTATCAACGCCAGCGGATCGTTCACAGGAACCTGCGTAGCCTGACGAAGCGCCGCATCACCATTTCCATTCAGTACATCATAAACGCCGAGGACATCGGCAATAAATAAACCGTCAAATTTACCGCGTTCCAGAATACGAGCCAGATCCACCCAGTATTCCAGGTCTTTATACTGCCAGGAACGGTCACGAGGATGCGCCCACAATCCCGGCGACTGATGTCCTACACAGTTCATATCAAAAGCATTAAGGCGGATTTCACGTTGCGATGACATAAATTTTCTCCATAGCAAAGCCGTGGCTACGCGAACGTAGCCAGATAATATTCAGCGGTTCAGGAAACGGGATGGATCAGGACGTTGTCACGGGACATCGCCTGTGAGCGAGAGTCTGGAGTGTACTCAGGGTTTCTTGCGCGACAGCCAAAGCATGATCAGCCACCTGGGGGAGTCCCATGAGTTCACCGAATCGGCCACGAGCGGCAGGCCCACTAATAAGAATGCGCGCTTCAGCACCGTCTTCGGCGTTGAGAACATGGGAGTGCTCATCGACCGCGATCCCCAGGTGCAGTGGATCAGGTTTTATCAGCCCTTGCTGGCGCAGCTGACTGAGCAACGGTTGGCTGTCAGTGAGGTCGGCATGCGCCGGACCCGTTGTCACAATAAGATAATCAAGTTGATGTGACTGACTGTCGCCTTTACGTGTTTTTAGCCTCAGAGTCAGTTGTTCGCCACTGGCCTCAATCTCTCGAGCTCGCGCCGCCAACACGGTTAACGTTCCTTGCTGCTGCCGTTGCCCTATCACCTGAGAGAGCTGCGGTGCGATACGGTAACGGTACACATTCCACCAGCTGCGCAAATGACGCTGGAAGCGACGCTGTTCAGTCAGGGAAAAACCCTGCCAGATAGTCTGCCCCTGCGCGCGTACCTCATCCAGCACGCGCTGCCACGGCAGTTGCTGAGCGTGCGCACGCTGGACCTCGTTACGTATGTGCCTGAGCCACTGACGGGCAGTGGCGTTGGCGGGCAGCGACGGTAGTGTCCATTCGGGCCACTCACCGCTCAGGTTGTCACGCGAGAGCTGCCCACGGCGTGAGAAAGCCAGCAGCGGACCGTGATGTCCGCGCAGTGACAAAGAGGCCACCACGTCTGCCATGCTTAATCCGGTGCCAATAATCGCAACGCTGGCATCGGTGGGGATCTGATCCAGCGCACCCGGAGCCCAGGGGTTGGCGATAAGGGCGGGATGGTCCGCCAGAGAAAGTAACTGGCGCGGCAACGCCGGCGGCGGATGACTGACGGCCAGAACCGTGATGTCCGCTTTGAGATGCGATCCATCAGCCGTCACTACCTCGCCCTCCTTCCAGCTAACCGCCTCACTGCGATGATGGTGCAACTGGACATCCGCACGCAGCTGCGCTGCCTGTGCAAATTTTTCTGCCAGATAATGTCCAAACTGACTACGCTGTGGATAGACCGCCCCATCGGGCATCAGTGCATCCGGGTCTTGCTTAAACGCTTGCTGCTGGCGATACCAGCGGTCGAAATCCCCTTTCTCATCGCCGCTGAGTTGCATACGCGCAGCGGGAACATTAATACGGTGCGCTGCCTCAAAGGTAGAGTAGGCTACGCCGCCACCCAGGGTTGCACGTGGCTCAACGACGGTGATGTGTAGCGGCTCGGTGCTCAGGCGTGCAAGATGGATCGCAACCGCGGTACCAGAAAAACCTCCACCAATAATCACCACATGAGGACGGATCATGATCGCTCCTGTTTCACACAAAGTAAGTAAGCATCTTAGCTGGCACTGGCCTGTTTTGTCGGCCTTTTATCTCCACCAATGGTCTCACCAAAGGGGCCGGTATTGATGGTGCGCGCCGAGGAGGTATGTCCGTGCGCGAGTGGCAGTAAGGGCAATAATAATTCCGCGACGCGATGAGCCTCCTCCAGATGCGGATAACCGGAGAAAATAAAGTGAGTGATCCCCAAAGCCTGATACTCACGAATGCGCTCAGCGACCTGTTCTGCGCTCCCCACTAATGCCGTCCCCGCGCCGCCTCTTACCAGCCCTACGCCAGCCCAGAGATTTGGCGAAATCACCAGTTTGTCGCGTGACCCATTATGCAAGGCGCTCATCCGTGCTTGTCCGGTAGAGTCCATGCGTGCAAAGATTTTCTGCGCCTGCGCGATGGTGTCATCATCCAGATGGGCAATGAGTCGGTCTGCGGCGGCCCACGCCTCTTCTTCTGTTTCACGCACGATCACATGCAGGCGAATGCCATATTCAACTTTACGGCCTAACTGCGCAGCCCTTTCACGCACCACTGCCAACTTTTCTGCCACCTGCGCCGGTGGCTCACCCCAGGTCAGATACGTGTCAATTTGACCGGCTGCAACATCGATAGCCTCTTCAGAAGAACCGCCAAAAAACAGCGGTGGGCCATTTTCCTGTACCGGGGGAAATAGCACTTCCGCCCCTTCAACATGAATATGCTCGCCTTTATAGTCAACTTTCTCACCGCGCAGCAGGCGTGTGTAGACATCAAGGAACTCTCGCGTAACGGTATAGCGCTCACTGTGGCTGAGAAAGATACCATCACCTTTGTTCTCAACCGGATCACCGCCCGTCACCACGTTAATCAATAAGCGACCTTCAGACAGGCGATCCAGCGTCGTCGCCATCCGGGCTGCCAGCGTAGGCGGTTGTAATCCTGGACGCACAGCCACGAGGAATTTTAAGCGCCGGGTAATGGGTGCCAGCGCCGATGCTACCAGCCAGGAATCCTCACAGCTCTTGCCGGTGGGAATAAGCACGCCATAGAAACCAAGATTATCAGCAGCCAGTGCCACCTGTTGTAAATAGGGCAGGTCCACCGCACGTCCTCCTGCGGTTGTGCCAAGGTAGCGGCCATCGCCGTGAGTAGGAAGAAACCAGAAAACGTTGATTTTTTCATTGGCTGCGTCAGTCATTATCACATTCCTATATAACTTTATTAAAAATGATGCTGAATCTGGCTAATTTTTTAGTTATATAGCCCTTAGCGAAATACGTGCCAGTTTTCACAAGTGGCTTTGTGGATGATAAACAGTGAGTTACGCAATTTCTCATCAGGATTGCGTGCTGCAAATACAACAGCTGAATGGCAGGCGCTGTCGCATTTGCAACGCCTTATTCGATTTTGCTTCTGTATCGGTTGAGCAGGGCAAGGCAGCATAGTGAAAAAGATAAGGAACTGGTTATGCCGCTGTTTAACTCAGATTTGACGGACTCCCCGCGTTTAATCGATCCCGCGTCCCTCGCCTTTCAGAGCTTGTTAGATCGCCTGGCACCGACAGATGCCACGGTTCTGATTGTTGGAGAGACGGGTACCGGAAAAGAGGTTGTCGCTCGTTATCTCCACCATCACAGCCCTCGCCGTCATGGCCCTTTCCTGGCCGTTAACTGTGGTGCGCTCTCTGAGAGCCTGGCTGAGGCTGAACTCTTTGGGCATGAAAAGGGAGCCTTTACCGGTGCCATTCAAGCGCATCCCGGCTGGTTTGAAGCGGCAGAGGGAGGCACATTGCTGCTGGATGAGATTGGTGAGCTTAGCCTGCCTATGCAGGTTAAACTCCTGCGCGTCTTGCAGGAGAGGGAGATTACACGTGTGGGGTCACGCAAAGCCGTAAAGGTTGATGTGAGAGTCATTGCGGCCACACACGTTGATTTGGCTCAGGCCATTCGTGAGAAGCGTTTTCGGGAAGACCTGTTTTATCGTCTTAATATTGCCATCGTCCCACTCCCTCCGCTTAGACAACGCCAGCAGGATATCCCTGTGCTCGCCCATCACTTTCTCGCCGTTTACGCTAAACGACTGGGTCGCCCTGCCCGCAGACTGGCGGCTGATGCACTTAATGCGCTGCTGGAGTACAGCTGGCCAGGCAACATTCGTGAACTGGAGAACACGCTGCATAATGCCGTCCTGTTGAGCCGTGAAGACGTGATTCACGCAGAGCAGTTACGCTTAGCGGTTTTGCCCCATACCGTCAGTTCCCCCACTTTTGGCACGCCTACAGAAACTGCTATCGACGCGTTCGTACGCCATCAGCTTGAGCAAGCACCGCAGCAGCTTTATGACCGGATGATCTCTTCTCTGATACGTGTCGCGCTGGACGAGTGTGATAATAATCAAACGCAGGCCGCATCACTACTGGGAATCAGTCGGCATACCCTGCGTACTCAACTTGCTCACCAGGGAATGATTAAAGGAAGACGGAAAATGGAAGGACACCACGCTGTCAGTTCACCTCATCCGTCAATCCTGGCAGAGCGAGAGTTGCGAATTGGCTATCAGAAATTCGGTACTCTGGGCGTTCTTAAAGCTCGTCAGACGCTGGAAGCGGCCTTTGAGGAGCAGAATATCAGCGTTATCTGGAGTGAGTTTCCTGCAGGGCCTCAGTTGCTGTTTGCGCTGCAAAATAACGAGATTGATTTTGGTACCACCGGTGAAGTCCCCCCTCTTTTTGCCCAGGCCAGTGGGGCGGATATGGTGTATATCGCCTGGGAGCCACCCGCCCCTCAGAGTGTTGGGATTGCCGTACCGGCTAACAGTGACATCCTGTCTGTTGCCGATCTTCGCGGTAAACGCATCTCAGTGAATAAAGCCTCCAATGTCCACTGGCTGTTACTGCAACTGCTTGATGAGGCAGGGATGGACACGGAGGATGTGAAAATCGTGTTTACTCCGCCGAAGTATCCATTGACCTCAAGCGACTACCACGCAATTGATGCCTGGATGCTGTGGGACCCTTTATTGAGTGAAGCAGAGTTAGACGGGACTTTACGCATTATTGCCAGTGGAGAAGGTCGGGTTAAGAACCACCAGTTCTACCTCGCCCGTAAAGACTATGCCGTGAAACAGAATGATATTATGACGCAGTTGGTCAGCGCCTTACAGAATTCAAGCCAGTACATTCTCCATCATGAACAGGAGGCGGCTGACATGCTGGCGGGTGAGTTAGGTCTCAGTAAAAAATCACTGCAACACGCACTTAAGCGCCGCCAACATCGCACCAGCGCGATGACTCCCGCAGTGGTTGCCGAGCAACAAAGAATTGCCGATCGTTTCTATGCACTCGGCTTGATCAGCCGACCTATTCGCGTCAGAGATGCGATGTGGCAGAAAGAATAGCGCCCTGAAATCCGTGGCGAACATTTCTGGGCTGAGGCTGAAATTGGCTGGCGATTTCAGCCTGAAATTCCAAGAACAAATCCTTATATATCATTAAATTAATCACGAAATTCAGGTGGAGAGCTTTTGTGGGAAATGGGCATTTTTGGCCGAAATGTTTGGCGATTTCAGCCTGAAATTTCAGGTCAATGGTAGCCAGTCAGCCACTTTTAATGGGCTATCCCCTGGTTGCCCCCTTTAAATCAACCCACATTCCTGCGTGACATCAGCAATGCTCCGGAGAGGATATGCGTATCGATGCAAACAAGCCATCTTCATGCTCAACCATAAAAAAAGCCAGCCTCAGTGGCTGGCTTTAATCATCTCATTCAGCAGCGCTAAAGCGCTGGAACTGATTTCTGGGGAAAATCATTTATTGAGATATTTATCCAGGGTTGCATTAATGACCCGATCTAACTCATCCTGCAACTCTTTTGACTGACGGTTGAACTCATAGCTGAACATTCTGCCACGGGTCTTTTTCCGCGCGAACCTGTCTTTATCGGCGAACGTCCAGAGGTTGCTGGAGACGACTTTTTCTTTTGCAGGCGAATCGATCAGCGTCTGACTGCCATTACGGATCAGTCGCAGAATGCCGTTTTTAATCTCATCTTCTGCCAGCCCTTCTCTGGCACAAACCTGATCGACATCCATAGAAATGGTTTCAACCAGCGCTTCCGTTGACTGGCCAATCTCTAGCAGCTTTTCACTGGCTAACAACAGCGCTTTATAATCCGGGTGTGTCAGCTCAGAGTGATTGGGGAACAAAGCGATTAAATCTGCTGGTACGCTTGCCGCCTGTAATGCACGAGTCACTTTTGCCTGTGACATTCCTTGCGCTTCCGCAATGTCTTTCTGCGACAGCCCGCCGTTTTTCAATGCCAGTAAACGTAGCCCGACTTCTCGCAGATTATGTTCCCGCGCAGTCTGAATATCATCAGCCAGGCGACGAGCTTCTTGAGCCGTAATCGCCGTTTCTGTGACTAAAATATCCAGTCCGGTTTTACAGTACAGTGCCGCCGCACGGCGGCGAGAACCATCCAGAACCTCAATTTTATCGCCTTGACGCACACCAATGGCCGGGAAGAACTGCTGTAACTTGATAGTGCGAATAATGTCACGCAGTGAATCCGGGGTCAGGCCAGCCTGATCGCGGCCATTGGTTTCCATCAGAACAAAGGTTTTCTCTTCAATATCTTTAGCTGCAATACGTTCCAGACGGAAGTGGGCTTTTTTGCCCGTGGACAGCACAAATGTTGGGGCGTAATCACCCGACTCTTCGTTGGTGATCGGCGTCTGACTGAATGTTCTACCAATCGTGACTCTTTTATTACTCATAATAACCTCAGTTCAGGCGGATGAATTCGATACGATCAAACACAGCCTTGGCAAAATCTTCAGCGGCGGTGCGGGCGTTTTTTAATGCTTCACTGCTGCCCACATAGGTTGATGGATTCGCCGAGATAACGGTATCAAATGACTCGCCACAACGTTCAAAACCGTCCAGACGGGGAAGGGTGGCATCGAGCATATCACCGCCAAAAATCTCTTTAGCCAGACTGTGGCACAGTTTGTGATCCGCTTTATTCGAAAGTTTCGACATAAAACCAATATTTCCCTGCAGCCGGCAAATGGCACCCGATGACTCAATGATGTCAACCAACTCCGGCAGGCGTGTCAGGTACTTCAAGGTAGAGTGGAAATCAACCTGAGCAGGCGGTACTGGCGTCATCAGTAAATCTGAAGCGGCAATCGCATTTTTCAAAAATGCATCCAGATGTGGGCCGCTATCAATAAAGATAAAATCGTAATCCTGCTTGAGTTTCGCCACCACATTATCATGCAACACACTGTGTACATTTTGGCCTGGCAAATGTTCAGCACAAAGCTCATCCCAACGTGAAGCGATAAAGGCATCATCGATTGAGGCAGGGAGGACATCCACACCAGGGATAATTGAAGAGACAATAAAGTCTTGCAGCAATTCTTCACGCGTCACATTTTGTAGCATTGCCTGAGCGGCTGTCGCTTCCACCAACCCCACTGAACGCTCATGATTGAGGAACATAGTGGCAGAAGATTGTGGATCGAGGTCAATAACCAGAATACGCAAATCTTCTAATAGCAGATGGGGATGAGCACGTAGCGCATGTGCCAGGGAAACGGTAGAAACGGTCTTAGACACGCCGCCTTTAAGGTTGCCGACAAACAGCGTGAAGGCTTCTGAATGGCGGTCACGATATTTTGGCACACCACGATGATGGTAAATATCGATGATATTTTGAATGGACATCGCATACTTGGTGGAGCTTCCTGCGGCACGCTTATCAAACTGATAACCAGATTCTTCCATCTCATTAACAGCGTAATCAACGTTAGCACGCGTCAGCTTAGGCAATTTTGCCAGCGCGGCTTTAGCATAAACTTGATAATAGGTGTTTTCGTGTAACTCTTCTTTCTGCGCCTGGATTTGCTCAGTGAGGCTCAGCAACATTTTTTCTGAACGCTGCGCCACTCTGGAAATTTGCTTTTCGTCGTTCGCCATACTTGCTCCACACATGTAGGATTTTCGTTTTTATACATAAATCCTCCATATAAGGCAACCATTTATCTTTATTAGCCAGACCGCCTGCTAATCGATGATTTATTAACCCGTTCAATTTAGCGACCCAACATTCACTGCAATCAGTAGCCTGTGCTGCTCTATTGGCGAATTAGCTTACGAAATTCACTGTAATCAGCAATTCCCACCATGATTGATGCAAATTTGCTCTCTCCATCACAAAAATTCACTGTAATCAGTGATAAGCGCCATAAATCGTGGGCGGATCTGATGATGCACAGCCAAACATTCACTGTAATCAGCACTGTTTTTCGAGTTGAGTCTCGATATGACAGCAGGGGAAGGGGGTAGAACAAGCAAAGATTCACTGTAGTCAGTAAAGCTGCGCGGTAATAGCTCACCGAATCACTCTGACATTCACTGTAATCAGTGATTATCTCTTTAACCGGCAGGGGACTTCGTTAAACGTTCACTGTAATCAGTGAGCTGTTACCGCAAGCGCACTCATGCTGATAAAGGGCTATGTATTTCGTGAATAGCCGCACCAGGAAGACGGCAGGGCGGTTTTCATCACCTGACAGACATCAATACCACTTCAATCCCGTTAAGTTGCGCTAAGAAGCGCTCACAGCGTTTGAGTCATCACTCTATTATGCGAGTAGAGATATTCACCTCAGCAGCGAGCAAGTCAGATGCTGTCGGCTAACAGGGCGTAGTGCAGCTTACCTGCAAACATTCACTGTAATCAGTGGCGGACGGTTGAGACGGTTGAGACGGTTGAGACGGTTGAGACGGTTGAGACGGTTGAGACGGTTGAGACGGTTAAGACGGTTAAGACGGTTAAGACGGTTAAGACGGTTAAGACGGTTAAGACGGTCTCCAGTGAACTCTGAGGCTAACATTCACTGTAATCAGCAAAGTCTCGTTTTTGAGCCGATCGTTCACTGTAATCAGTAGCTGTCATTTGATCAAAAAAACCGTGGATGAGAAAAGGATGCGAGATCCGCAAACAACGTAGCCATGGAGATGAGCAGCAGGCTGGCTTCTCGCTGGAGGGAGTTAACCTGACATTCACTGTAGTCAGTAATCCTCTCTGATCGATCCTCGATCAACATTCACTATAGTCAGTAGCTTTTGGCTGGATAAATGACGTTGTCACAGAGAGGAGGGGAATACATTCACTGTAATCAGTATTTGTTATGACGACAGTAACGTTTAGCTATTGCCTTCAGTCAGCTTATCCCGACGAACATTCACTGTAATCAGTACTGAGCAGCAGGAGAGGGCAACGGGCGGTTATGCTGAAGCGTTCACTGTAATCAGTAATTACATGCTTATGATGACTGGAAGAGAATCAAAATTGCGCATATCGCACCGCTAACGCTCAAAGATTCACTGTAATCAGTAAAGCGCACGGCAGAGGAGAGATGATCGGTATCGGAAAAATGGGATCAAGATCATAAAAACATTCACTGTAATCAGTGAGCGATGTTGTGCTGAAGGGCAGTAAAAGTGAATGATCCTGTGATCGGGATCTAAAAACGTTCACTGTAATCAGCAGACAAGATCAGCCTCAATTCCTTGATTACAGCCATAATTACGCACCACAGGTGCGGAGTTTACTCTGAAGCATTCACTGTAATCAGTCATGTCACAAACCCTGTCACTTTTTTATCCAGAAAATCCTCAGGCATTTAAGATAAAAAAAACAACATATTAATCAATGAGATAAATTTTCTTCTTTCATTGTCGGCGCTGTTCGTCGCGGCAGAAGCTAACGTTCACTGTAATCAGTAAAAGAAGCCATTTCTCACATTCACTGTAATCAGTAACCCACATACCTTACTAAGAAAACCATTGTTAGTTAGCACTAACTAACAATAATATCTTATTGATTAATAACGAATAACAAGAATAAGGATAAAACAGATGAGCAGCATTCAGAGCAGGCACGATCACCATTTACTGATTACAGTGAATGCCTACTGATTCTAGTGAATGTTTGCTGATTACAGTGAATGTGGCAGGAAGCACTGATTACAGTGAACAGGAGGGCACGATGTCACTTTTGCGGGAAAAGTGACACTCGTGGAGGTAACTACTGATTACAGTGAACGTGTTATTCAGTCATCAAACTCGATGTCATCCAGCGCATCAATACTCTCAAGATTGCCGATGCCATCAAGTTTAGGGGTTCTGCTGTGTATGATGAAAAACACCGAGCGTCCACGTTTGACTTCTGAGTAGTCCAGATAGCCAATCTCTTTCAATTGCTCCATCGCACGGCGTACCACATGGTTCTGGGTTGTGGTTTTAGAACCAAGATTTAGCCGCATACGCAGCCTGGCAAGCGAAATAGGCGCTGGGTTGGTCGGTAAGCTTTCCAGGAAGGTATAGAGCGCCTGAGCAGACTCCTTGCGCTTTAAGCGCGAGATCGCTCGCAGTTGAAGCAAGACTTTATGGTCAAAATTATAAAGCTCAAACAACTTAGGATCGGCTTGAATCTGTACCAGATCCTTTTCACGATCGTAATAAGCCGATTGCACCAGGTGAGTGTGATACGCTTTACCATTCCCTTCAAAAGAGAGGGTATTGGTCGCAATCCGCCGTAGGGAAGCATCCAGCCGTTTACGTAGCGCAGCTGAAGAGTTCGCTGAAGGGATACCACACATCTTCACGAATTCAATAAAAGGCAACGTGACAGTGTCCCCTTTTGAAGGGTAGCGCGAGAATGACTGAATGATCCCAGCCCAGGTTTTAAAGTCATTATCCATGTCCAGACGGGCACCTGTGATCGTGATCTTTTCATAACCTTCAGCTTTGACCAAAGAGAGGTTTTTAAGCTCTTTGGTCGCATCCGTCGAGGCCATGGCCCCGGATTTACCGCGTGCGGTGGACTTTAACGTGGGAACAAACAGCCCCAAACGCATTAAAGCGACTGGCTGAACCGTATTATTCTTGTTGGGTTGCAGCTGAATAACTTCGCCACTGTTTTTCGTTACGGACAGAAAAGGCTCAAGCAAGGCATTGTTTTCCATATCTTTATCTGTCATAGCCCAGGATCTTCGTTTATGTGGATAAAAAGGATCAGTTGCTGACTACAGTGAACATTAACACTGATTACAGTGAACATACTACTGTTTATAGTGAATAAAACACTGATTACAGTGAACTCTTTACTGATTATAGTGAACGCGATCACCCTTTGAGCCCTTGGTGGGTGCGGCCTGCGACGATCGGGGATCTCTTTGGATCTCTATATGATCTCTCTATTGATCATCTTTAAGGATCTAACCTCTGTATAAGTGGATAACTGCCTGTCACCCCATGAAATCCACGATCCACGCATCCAAACTGCATCCGTTCTCAAAATGAAAGCAACTTGGTTATTATTATTCATTTTTCATCAATAAGTGCGCGGCGTATGGTAGAAGCACTTCCTGACATAGATGAGATGAGAGCTACCATGACCGAATATGCGATTTCTCGTAATCCAGCCACTGGCGAAATTATTGCGCGTTACCCAATGCAAAACGCCGCTGAACTTGAACAATCTCTGGCAACCAGTGCTAATGCATTTGCAGCATGGCGTCACAGCGCCATGTCTACCCGTGTGACAGTATTGCGTCAACTGGGTGAACAACTCCGTCAGCGAGAAGCAGAGCTGACACGCAGCATTACTTTAGAAATGGGCAAACCTGTTGCTCAAGCGCGTGCAGAAGTTCTGAAATGTGCCAACCTCTGTGACTGGTATGCTGAACACGGCCCAGCCATGCTGGCAGACCAACCCACACAAGTGCCGGATGCATGGCAAACATTTCGTCCTGTAGGACCGATCCTTGCCGTTATGCCATGGAATTTCCCGCTCTGGCAGGTGCTACGCGGCGCGGTCAGTATGATCCTTGCAGGAAATACCTATGTGCTGAAACATGCGCCAAACGTCATGGGCAGTGCCACACTGATGGCCGATCTGTTTACCGCAACCGATCTTCCGGCGGGTGGCTTTACTTTGATCAACGTAGACAATGACGGTGTTTCTGTTGCCATCAAAGATCCTCGTATCGCAGCCGTCGCCGTAACCGGAAGTGTAAGAGCAGGGGCAGCAATAGCCTCACAAGCCGGTGCAGCACTGAAAAAGACCGTACTCGAACTGGGAGGCGCAGATCCCTTTATTGTGCTGGCTGATGCCGATCTCGATGAAGCAGTGAAATCCGCTGTTATCGGACGCTATCAAAACTCTGGTCAGGTCTGTATGGCTGCAAAACGCTTTATTATCGAAGCACCGATTGCTGCAGAATTTGAAGCTCGCTTCACCGCCGCCGTTAAGGCACTGAAAGTAGGCGATCCTCTGGATGAGAGCAATTACATTGGTCCAATGGCTCGTGAAGATCTTCGTGAAGAGTTGCACAACCAGGTAAAACAGACCCTCAAAGAAGGGGCACGTCTGGTACTGGGTGGTGAAAAGATCGAGGGCGCAGGGAACTACTATGCACCGACGATCCTCGCAGATGTGACGTCTACCATGACGGCATTCACTCAGGAGCTGTTTGGACCGGTAGCCGCAATTTCGGTTGCACGGGATCCTGAACACGCACTGGAACTGGCTAACGACAGCGAATTTGGATTAAGCGCTACGGTCTGGACTGCCAACGACACCATCGCTAACGACATGAGCCAACGGTTAGAAACCGGTGCGGTGTTTATCAATGGCAACGGTGCTTCTGATCCACGCGTTACCATCGGTGGTGTTAAAAAGAGCGGTTATGGTCGTGAATTATCACACTTTGGCGTTCATGAGTTCTGTAATATTCAGACCGTATGGAAAAACCGCCGCTAACAGGCCTTACTGGGCCGATGGAAGATAAGCTGGGGGTGAGGGTGACTTTATACCGGATAATGGCTTCAGCACGCGCTGAGGCCCGTAACTGGCTAACAGCGCCGAGCGATCCCCTTTAATCATCTCTTCTGTCACCAAACGGCTCAGAATGGGTGCCAACGTCATGCCACTATGCGTGACAAGTAAATAGGTGCGCTGCAGTGGGGTCAGGTAACCCACTGCAGGTAAGCCATCAGACGGTAACGCGCGCTGTCCCGTCTCAATTTGCTCTATCCTTGCGCCCTCAGTATTGATAAACAGCCGACGTAACCGACGTAAAAACTCCTTACCGATTAAGCCATCAAGCGCTGGTGAGCGTGCAGGATCAGTATGATCATCGAGGTCTAATGCCTGCAACAGAAGGCGACCGCCGCCATCAGGCCGTATATTGAGTTCAGGCGTAATAATATTGCTGTTGATCTGCAAGGGGAGTGCAGATGTTCGTGCCAACAGACTACAGGCTCTTTTTCCACCCTGATTCGAATTGACCAGGTCCAACTGCCAGCCAAGCTGAGCGCTTAACTCAGGGGACCAACGGCCCGTCGCAATCACCACCTGATCCCCCTCCCAGAACTCACCGCTCGCCAGGGTTAATTTTGCTGCATGAGCAGACTCTTCAATTGAGACAACTTCACTCTTCTCGCGGAAAAGGGTCGGCGTAGAGCGGATATCGGCTAACAGGCGGGCGATAAATAAACTGGGGTAGAGCAAACATTCAGTGGGAAAATACCATCCTTTGCGAATCCGGGGATCAAGGCGTAGCTCAGGAAATTGTGCCAGCAAGGCTTTACGTTGCACAGCACAGGCCGTATAGCCTTGTGTATTGAGCTGCTCAGCCCGTTGTTCCAGTTGCGCCTGAATGCCTTCATCGGTTGCCCACTCCCATGTTCCGGTTTCCAGCAGCCACGGTGTCGAAGTGGAAGCGTCTCGCTGAAGGCGCTTATGTTCATCAATGCCTGCCACATTGAGCTGATGATAACTTTGCGGGGTTTTGCCATTCGAATTGATCCAGGCAAAACTGGTTTGACTGGTGCCGCTCCCGGCGGTGTTTTGTTCAAACACAGTCACTTTTGCTCCACTGAACGCCAGTGAGCGCGCCAGAGAAAGCCCTAAAACACCGGCTCCAATCACTGCTATCCGTTGTGCCATCTGCAACACCTCATCATGTGAAAATTGCCTCTACCGTCATGAAGCATCGTACCACCTCCCGGGGACATGCAACTTAGAGGGGTCATAGGGATAATTGATGACCTTATGCAACATACAAATATAGAAGGTCAGGGCACCATGTGTAATTTCATCGAAAATAAACTGTGAAGAATACGTTTTGTTATTTTTTCACTGCCCTAATTTGTTCAAAATCAGGATTTCATTTTTCCTTCAGCTTTATGTAAGGGAAAAGAAAATCCCGTGTTGCTGATGAATTTTCTCTGTGACCTTTTGTCTTCAGGAGGGAATAATCGCACGCTGATATGGCAAGCTAATACAGAATCTGACTCTGGTTTTTTTCTGTCGCTTACCCGGCGATGCAGCGGCCAAACGGGTATTTAAATACGGACAGGCATTAAGAATTCAATGAATCGCAACCTCATCGCGCTACTGCTTTTTCTCGGGTCGGCTGCCTGTCATGCAGACGACCTCACTATTAACGATATTCAGTTCGAAGGACTTCAGCGTGTTACGCCTGGTGCTGCACTGTTGAGCATGCCAGTCAAAGAGGGGGAAACCGTCTCGGATGATGATATCCGTCAGACGATCCGTGCACTGTTTGCCACTGGCAATTTTGAAGATGTGCAGATCCTGCGTGACGGCAACCGACTGATTGTGAAGGTAAAAGAGCGTCCTACGATCGCCAGTATCACCTTTGCTGGTAATAAGGCGATTAAAGACGATCAGCTGAAACAAAACCTCGATGCTTCCGGTGTGACGGTAGGCAGTGCCCTCGATCGCACCATGATTGCCTCGATGGAAAAGGGGCTCCAGGACTTTTACTACAGCGTAGGCAAATACTCCGCCACGGTGAAAGCCGTTGTGACACCTTTGCCACGCAATCGTGTTGATCTGAAATTTGTCTTTGTTGAAGGGCTTTCCGCGCAGATTCAACAAATTAACATTGTGGGTAATCAGGCCTTTAGCAGCGACGAACTGCTGTCGCAATTCCAGCTCCGTGACCAGGTTCCGTGGTGGAACTTTATTGCTGACCGTAAATACCAGAAGCAGAAGCTGAGCGGCGATTTGGAAAGCCTGCGCAGTTACTATCTTGATCGCGGTTACGCACGTTTCAACCTTGATTCCACCCAGGTCAGCATGACGCCAGACCGGAAAGGGCTGTACATCACCCTGAACATCACTGAAGGGGCGAAGTACACCATTGCCAGCGAAGAGATCAACGGAAATATGGCCGGGCACTCCACTGAAATTGAGCGTCTGGCCGCCATTCCTGTGGGGTCGTTGTATAACGGTAAACTGATCACCCAGAAAGAAGATGCGATTAAGCAGCTGCTTGGACGCTACGGCTACGCTTTCCCTCAGGTTTCTACCCAGCCTGAAATCGACGATGGCAACAAAACCGTCAAACTGCATATCAATGTAGATGCCGGGCACCGTTATTCCGTGCGTAAAATCATCTTTGAAGGAAACGACACCAGTAAAGATGAGGTGTTACGCCGCGAGATGCGCCAGATGGAAGGCGGATGGCTGGCCAGTGACAAAGTGGATCAAGGTAAAGAACGCCTGAATCGCACCGGCTATTTCGAAAATGTGGACGTAGAGACTCAGCCTGTGGCCGGTTCGCCAGATCAGGTGGATGTGGTTTACAAAGTGAAAGAGCGCAACACCGGGACATTTAACATCGGTGTTGGCTTTGGTACCGACAGCGGTGTCAGTTTCCAGTTGGGGGTTTCCCAGGACAACTGGTTAGGTACCGGAAACACGGTAAGTTTCAGTGGTACACGTAATGATTATCAAACCTACGTTGAAGTTGCGGCGACGGACCCCTATTTCACCGTAGACGGTGTTAGCCTTGGCGGGAAAGTCTTCTACAACAAGTACAGCGCAGAAGATAATGATTTGTCGGAATATAACCTGCAAAGTCTTGGCTTTGGCAGCAATCTGAGCTTCCCGATCAGTGAAAACAACAGCGTAAACCTTGGGCTGGATTATGTCTTCAACCGCGTCACAGACATGTCTCCACAGGTCGCTATGTGGCGTTACCTGAAGTCGCAAGGGGTTAATCCTGCGGTGGGTACTGGCACTAGCGATGAGTCCATGTCGGCTAATGATGTGTTCGCCAGCATTGGATGGGGTTATAACTCACTGGACCGCGGATTCTTCCCGACCTCTGGTGTGTCTGCTAACTTCACCACCAAAGTAACCGTGCCAGGTTCGACCAACAGTTACTATAAATCCACGGCTTCTGCTAATGGCTATTTACCGCTCAACAGCAGTCATAGCTGGGTATTAATGGGACGTGCGAAAGCGGGCTTTGCGGATGGTCTGGGCGGTAAAGAAGTGCCATTCTATGACAACTTCTATGCCGGTGGCTCAAGTTCAGTTCGTGGTTTTGAAAGTAATACCATTGGTCCGAAAGCGGCTTACTACAAATGCAACGGCACAGAAAGTAGCTACGGTGCGTGTCCGGTCAGTACCTCGGATGATGCGGTGGGTGGTAATGCGATGGCATTGCTGAGCGCAGAATTGATTGTGCCGACACCGTTTGTCAGCGAGCGTTATGCTAACTCACTGCGTACCTCATTCTTTGTTGATAGCGGTACCGTATGGGATACCGGCTGGAAGAACACAGCGGCAACGATTGCCGCAGGTATACCTGACTACGGCACACCACGCCTGCGCGTTTCCAGCGGTGTAGCACTGCAATGGCAGTCACCCCTTGGCCCACTGGTCTTCTCGTATGCTGTGCCTATCAAGAAATACAGTGGTGATAAGTCAGAACAGTTCCAGTTTAATATCGGTAAAACGTTCTGATCGGCGTGAATAAAATCATGCAGAGCCAGACAGTACCTTTACATAAACTTTTACTGAGCAGAACAGAAAAAGGGAAAGTAGTGGCGTAATATAAAATTGTGCAATGTTCAGGGAATGAAGGTTCGCAAAACATCCGTTATTATGCGTTTTAATGGCCATCTTTTATAGATGGCCTTTTTTTATTTCAGGGCACTGTCGTCAGCGGGCGGAAAATAATCTGTTCACTCCGTTTAACCTGGCAGTTCAAGTACCATCACCGCTAATGTATCGCTATCAAGTGCGCGGAAAATGTGCGGAATATCCCCTGGATAGCAAATATAGTCACCCGGATTCAGTTCAACAGCAGATTCCTCCGGCCCTACCAACGCACGTCCCTGGGTCACAATAATATGCTCCACCGTGCCTGGCGTGTGGGGATGTGAACAGCGCTGTGAACCGGGTTGTGCCGTCAGCAGATAGATATCTCGCCGGGCACCCGGTGGACAGGTTGCCAGCAGCGTTGCCTGATAATTCGCGTGTTCTGCATTGACAGCCGGACCTTCTCCACGGCGGATCACCTGCATGCGTTTCGATTCCGGCTCCATCAAACGCGCAAAGGGGATGTTCAGCGCTACGCATAGCGCCCACAGCGTCTCAATGCTGGGATTACCATTACCGGATTCCAACTGAGAGAGTGTCGATTTGGCAATGCCCGCCCGGCGCGCGACTTCCGCCAGCGATAAACCAGCACGCTGGCGCTCTCGTACCAGCCCCTGAGAAATCAGGTGGATCGGTGGGGTCACAATAGCTCCTGTTATTTTATATCGAACGAAACGTTCGACTTGTAAAACGGTATCTCAGTGTTCATTATAATGGAATCTGTGTTCATTATGAGACGAAATTGTGATGTCTGAACGGCGTATCCCCCTCAGTCGGGATGTGATCAAGGCTATTCTTCTGGTGTGCATCGCCGATGCGATTGTTGGGCTCTCCTATGGTTCATTGGCTGCTGCGGATGGGTTTCCGCTGTGGGTGCCGATTGCATTGTCTACTCTGGTCCTGGCTGGGGCGTCTGAATTTCTGTTTATTGGGATCGTGGCCGGTGGGGGAAGCCCCTTTACCGCGGCAGCGGCTGGCTTACTGGTGAACGCGCGACATCTTCCTTTCGGCATTGCCGTGCGCGAACTGCCTGGCAGAGGGTGGCGTGGATTGCTGGGGTGCCACATTATGAACGATGAAAGTGTGGTCTTTGGCATTTCTCAACCTACGCGGGAAAAACGTATTGCAGCATATTGGCTATGTGGTTTAGGGATTGCGCTGATCTGGCCCCTTAGCGTGGTGGGCGGGGCATTAATCGGTCAGTTTATCCCGGACATTAAAGCTATCGGCCTTGATGCGGTATTTCCTGCAATCCTGATTGCGTTGATCTTTCCCGCGCTACGCCAGCGTCGAACCCGGATCCCTGCGGGCAGCGGTGCATTGCTCTCCCTGCTGGCGGTGCCTTTCGTCCCGACAGGCTTGCCGGTGCTGTTCTCATTACTTGGTTTGCTGGCCTGGCGGGACAGGAAATGACACATAACGGATTAATGATCGCAGGCATTCTCCTGCTGGCCGTTGGCACTTATCTGATTCGCTTTACCGGTTTTCGGCTGGGAAATCGTCTCACAATGTCGGAAAAGGCACGGGGTATGCTTTCAGACGCCGCAACGGTGCTGTTACTGTCCGTTGCCGCCACCTCTGCCTTATACGAAGGGACGCATTTTGCCGGATTAGCCCGCGTCGCAGGTGTCCTGTTTGCTGTGTTTCTTGCCTGGCGGAAAGTGCCGCTGATTTTTATTATTGTGGGTGCAGCCTGCATGACGGCGATTTTGCGCTATGTTGGTGTCAGTTAAGACGGTGCTTAACTGAAGCTAACCAAAGGAAGCTGGGTCATGGTCATAAATTGCGTGCTGTATCGCGAAGGTAAGCGGCAGGAAAAGGTTGAAATTGCAGACATCAGTGAAGCACTCAAGGACGATAACGCGTTTATCTGGCTGGGGTTATATCAACCCGAGCCAGAATTTATGCAGCAACTGCAACAGGAGTTTCATCTGCATGAACTGGCTATAGAAGACACGCTCACTGCCCACCAGCGGCCTAAAGTGGAACAATATGGTCAATCACTGTTCATCGCGGTGAATACGGCTCATCTCTCCGATCAGGATGAGATCGTGTTTGGCGAAACACACTTTTTTGTCGGTAAAAATTTCCTTATTTCTGTGCGTCATGGTCCTTCAGAGAGCTATGCTTCGATACGTGAAAAAGCGGAGAAAAATGTCGATATGCTGCGCGAGGGGCCGGGATATGCGCTGTACTGCATTCTCGATTTTATCGTGGATAATTATGGCAATATCATTAATTCGCTCAGCAAACGCATTACCGACATGGAAGATAATATGTTCAGCACGGAGTTTAACCGACATACCGTGGAACAGGTGTATCGTCTGCGGCGTGAACTCCTGACCCTGCGTAATGCCGCCATGCCCGTGCCTGAAATGTGCCAACAACTGGTGCGCTTTCATGAGGACTTGATCCCTAAATGCCTGCGTGCGTATCTGCGAGATGTTCAGGATCATGCGCACCATGTCACCATTAATGCGGAAGATATGCGCGAAATGTTGACCAGCGCAATGCAGGTTAACCTGGCGCTGGTGTCCGTTCAGCAAAGCGAGATCAATAAAAAGCTGGCGGGGTGGGGTGCCATTCTGATCGTCCCCACCATTTTGTTTAGCATGTACGGCATGAACTTTAGCGATATGCCGGAGCTAAAGCTGCGCTTTGGTTATCCGGCGGTAGTAGGATTGACCGCTATCGTCTGCTTTGGTATTTATCGCAAACTCAAACGGTCTGGCTGGTTATAGCTACCAGCTGATTCGCACGCCAACACTTCCACCATCATCTCTACGGTGTTGGCTGTCCAGATCGCTCATATGGCTGAAACTGGCATAAATGCGGGTCTCTTCGCTGATGCGCGCAGCGATACCTACAGCCAGTTGCAGTGCGGTATTTTCTTGCTGGTTGCGAATCACATCCTCACCCAGTGTGACCTCTCCGCTATGTTGAAATGTATGCCAGACATTTGCCTGTAGCCAGGGTTCAACAACACCATAGTTTGCGGCAAGACGCGCGCCGACTCGTCCACTGTAGCGTTTTCCAGAGCCCCAGTTTACTGTGGCAATACCATCATTGAGGGTATCCAGTGCCGCATGTTGAGCAATCATCTGCGCTTGTGGCTCAATGGACCAGTGTTCACTCACCGGCAATGGCCATCCCATTTCAACCGAGGCGGTGAGCATGTGCCCGTGAATATCACCTCCCAGTCCACGCACTGAATCCAGGGAGCCATCTAGCCAGCTCCATGCCGCGATAGCGTCGATATAGGCTCGATTTTCCAGCAGATGCGTCCAGTAACCACCGAAACTATTGGCGTTTAGCCTGAGCGAGCCAGCCTGTTGGTTCTTGAAGCCTAAGATCATGCCGTTAGCGTCCCCCCGAGCTGATGAGTAGCTATAAAACACGCCAGCACGATTTTCTGGCCCATTGCTGCTGTGTGATGACCAGAGATCTTGTCCTATCTGGAAGGTTGCAAGATTGCCCTCAAAACCCGGTGCGGCGTCACCAGACCACTGTTGTTGGTGGTGCTGAGCCTCAACGCGGCTCCAGGTTGCGGGCATATCGTTGTCCTGTGACAGCAGACGCTGCGATCCCTGACGCTGATGGAAAGTCCCAACGGTAAATATGCCAAGATCCAACGCGACGGGCATCAACGCTGAATAGAGCGGGGTTTCCGGGCGATAGAGTGGGACGGGGTCAGAGCCGGGCTGTGCTGCCGGTAACGTCGGGCTGCCGGGAGCGGCTTGCGGAATGGCTACCACGGGTTGCGGCTCATCCGGCGGAAGGGTTGGGTTCTCTGATGGAGGAGAAGATGGGTTGGTTAAGGCTGGCGCAATCAATTGGTTGCGCAGATACCAGTTTTCCTCACTTCCGGGCGTCACTCCCCCGCGAAACAAGACATACTCATAGGCACCGGCGGAAACGGAACCTCCCGCAAGATTAAATGCGCCAGTACGCGTCGTGGCATTGTTGATGGCGCTAATCAGCTCAATGCCATTTCCTGCGGTGTAAGCACCCGGGCCGTTAATATTGGAGAGTTGGATCTCGGTGGTACCGCTGGCCTCACCGCCTGAAATAATGAAGCGGTCGGTGGGGGAATTTTCATCGCCGAGTTTCGTCTGTAGCTTGAGCACCGCGTTATCGCCAATGTAGTCACCATAAACCGTCAGAGTGTCTGCTGTACTGGTGCCGCCATCGGTGAGATCGAGTGTTCCGGCGGAATGCAGTGTCACCCTTTGACCTGCGTTATAAGGCTTAATCTGGCTATCCCCCGATTCACCGCCATACAACAGACTTTGATTATCAATATTGATTGTTCCGGTCTGCGTGGTGGCATCCCCCAGGACCAGAGGAGAACTCAAAAAGAGCGCGGCGTGATTTTGCAGATTAATGGTTTCCCATTGAGTGAAGCGCGCAGGATTATCCGCGATAGCGTTATCCAGCGTCAGCGTATCATTACCACTGCCGCCATCCAGCTGTGGCGTACTGGCCAGGGTGTTGAGGGATAAATCGCGTAACGTCGCGCGGTCATTATCATTGCCCATCAGAATTGCGCCTTGAATTACCCCACCTTGCTGCCAGAGAAAGCTATCATTGCCGCTGCTCATCAGGATTTGGCCTTTGATATTTCCACCGGTTACTGTGACGCTATCTGTACCGCCACTGACGCTGATGTTGCCGCCAATCGTACCCTCCGTGACCGTGATGGTATCATTGCCAAACCCAGTGACCAGGTTTCCGACAATCTGCCCTCCTGTGAGCGTAAAGATATTGTTATCCAGCTTCATATCAACGCGGCCGATTGAGCCACCACTCATCGTTGCTACATCACCGTCGATAAATGCCCCGGTTATGGTTCCTCCGGTCATGGTGAAGGTATCGCGATTATCCCCCTGCGCCAGTGAACCCAGCGTTCCACCGTGCATCACGAAATCATCGATTCCGCTGCCCTGAGCAAGGTTACCCGTAATGTTACCGCCATTAATTACCGCGCTGTCGTCACCACTGCCTTGATCAAGGTTGCCATTAATCTGGCCTCCATCCATCACAAACCTATCAGCCCCCGCACCAAATTTAACCGTAGTCGTACCCGCACCGGTCAATGTGCCGGTATTAATCAGCAGATTGTTACCGCTTCCATTAAAGGTTATGGCCGGTCCTGCGGTGGCGGATATCGTGCCGCTATTTATCACCGTATTATTTCCTTGCCGAAATGTGATACCGCTGAGACGGCCGCTAATGGTGCCCGCGTTTGCAACCGTACTTCCATCCGCTAGCGATACGGCATTACCGCTGTTCACGGTAAGTCCACTGTTGGGTTGAACAGTCAGATTATTATTACTGGCACCGGTCGGACTGATGACTGAAACAGGATCGGGATTGGGTACGTCCCCATTACAGATAACACTGCCGCCAGATACAGGTGTGTGATCGTTACAGGCTGCGAAGGCTATATTGGGCAAGATAAAAAAGAGGGTTATTGTCGCCAGGCACTTGAGCTGGCGGAGTAGATACGCATTCAATGGTCTGTGCATGGCTTTCCCCAGAAACAGTGATGTTTTTATAGGTTGTAAATTAAGGGCTAGTCCAGGTATGTGATTATTTCGTTAAGGGATGAATGGCTTTGTGATGCAGGTTAAATAATTCCTGATGTTTACTAAAAAGCAGTCGCTTTTGAAACGATCTGCGAGGTGTAAATCAATAAACAAGGGCATATCACCCTTGCTTATTGATTAAAGCGCGCGTCGAAAGGCGTTTCGTGTTAACAGAAAACAGGCTAACGGCAGCGGAAGGGTGAACAGCAAAAGCAGCCACATCAATACGTAGACGGCATCGACGCCATCGTTTTGCAGGTTGTTGTACAGCTGAACCGGGATCCCTTGTGGGAAATAGGAAAAAATCATCACGATGCCGAATTCTCCCATCGCCCGAACCCATGCCAGCACGGTAGCGGCTGCCAACCCTGGTGCTGCAACCGGGATCGCCAGCCGCCAGAACCGTTGCCATGAGGAAGCGCCTAACATCATGCCTGCTTCCAGAATGGGCGTTGGTACAGTGGCAAAAGCGGAACGCGCACTGATGACAAACCAGGGCAGCGCGCCATACCACTGAGCCATCACAAACGACGCCGGATTGTTCACCAGGGTGACGCCAACCCGTTGTAGCAACTCGCCAGCCGGGCTATAGGGCCCCCACGCAGAGACCAGTAAAATCCCCAGGGCGAGCGGGGGGGTCAGCATCGGGATCAAGACCAGCACCTCGACGATTACCCGTATTTTACCGCTAGATTGGGAGAGCCACCACGCCAGCGGCAGGCCGCTGGCAATGATCAAGAGCAGCGCAATCCCCCCCAACCCAAGTGATGTGGCGATGGCGTGGCTATCACCCCATGCCAGTTGAAAGTGCTGCCACTGCGTGATGCCAATCAAGGTTAAAAAAGGCAACAGCAGCAACAGTAAAGCGGGCAGGGATAACCAAAGCGCTGCTGAAGATTTTTTTTTCATACTTAGTACAGCGCACCGCCTTTAGGTGCCGCATAACCGTTCTGCTGATAGAGTTGCTGACCGGTTTTACTCAGCATGAAATCAACAAATGCCTGGCCTGCCTGTGTACCGTGTGGGGCATTTTTTAAGACCGCTGCATAGTAAACCAGTGGCTGAGTGTGCAGGGTTTTACTTTCACCCTTGCTGTCTTTCACGGCAAAGCTCACGGTGTCATACCATTTCTTTGCCTGATCCGGGTTACTTAAATTGATCTCATCGGGTAAAGCGACATAGGGCAGATGCGCCGATTTCACTTCACTCTCATAGCCTGCCGCTGCATCCACCTGGCCGCTTTCCAGGCGGGTGAGTAATCCACCTTCCAGGTTCACCTGAGCCGGGTTCTGTACGCCGCCAAGGATTTTCTCTGCAATACCCGGCTGGTGATAATATTTTTCCGCCAGCAACAGGGTAAAGATGATGTTTTGACCTTTAGGATCATTGATTGGGTCAGTGCGGCCAAAGCGCAGGCCCGGCGTCGAGAGCACTTTCAGCCAGCTGTCATTACTGCCACTTGCAGCAGCAAACTGTTGAGCGTATTGGCTTTTAGGGCTCCACGCGACGACCATACTGGTGCTGGCGACCGGAACGGCGTTGTCGATCAAACCGGCATCTTTCAGAATTTGCATAGGTCCTGGGGTAATCGAGACAAACACATCCGCCGTAATCTTTTTGCTCGCCAGTAAACGCGCCATGCCATAAGCGCCCTGGCCCTGGCCTTCATAGTGTCCTTCGTTGGCTTTGGCAAATGCAGGGCCGAGGCTCTGATCCATGACCTTGCCCATTGAACCGGCATAGGTGACACGAATATCTGTTGCGGCCTGTACCGACAATGTTGCACCGATCCCCGCTAAACATAATGCGGCAGCGACTAAGCTTTTTTTCATTCCATTATTCTCTTGTAGGGAAATAATCTGCCCGATCATCGCAGCCGTGGCTTAAACCTTATAGCAACAACTGCTTCGGGCCAAAATGCGTATCAGGCGAGAATACGCTTCGCCCAGTCAGCGATATCATCGCCACTGCCGATGTCAGGTTGCACCAGGCCATTAATCATAAAGGTCGGTGACACATGGATCCCGTTCTGACGCGAATACTTGCTGTGCCATTTGATTTCATTCTGCAACCCGGCCGCTTTAAATGCTTCTCGTGCATCTACGCCACTGTACTGTGCAAGACGGTCGATAAGCTGATTTGGCGTGACGTCCATATTCGGGCCATGGCTATGATCGGTAAATTCAAATTCTTCGCGGTGGTCGGCAACAGCCTGCATCACTTGCTTTGCAGCCTCTTTTCCTGCGGGCAGTGTTGATGCTGCCAGGATATATCGCACAATCACCCCTGAATACATATGCCAGGGCTGTGACTGCAGGCGGATCTTCAACGTCATCTTCTCTTCGCCCACAAGTTGCAGGAGATCGGAAAATTTGTTGAAGGCGCGCACAGAAAAAGGACAAGTAGGTTCAAGAAATACCTCGAAAACCTGAGAACCATGACCCCATACCAGTGGGTCAGCGTGTAGTGGTGTATTCTGAGACATCGGCTTTCCTTGTAAACGTAATTGGGTGATTGCGGCAACAAGTGTATCAGTCAGCGGATTCTTGATTTATGTGACTCATAACTTGGTTGAAATCGGTAAGTGAAGCTATAATGTAACCGTTATCACAACACAATGATTGCGTTTCATCTTCTCTATTTTGCCATTATGTCGAGGTCAGTTTTGCTTTCGGATCTTTCATGGAGAGCTCTCCATCCCCTCATCAACCAAACGATTGCGGATATGCTGAACGAGCAGCAAACGGTTGATGTGCGCTCGCTGCGAAGCCGGTTGCACCAGCTCGCCGAAACTGAAAGCGACGAACTGATGGTGTTGTGTTACTGGCAAGCCAGTAAAGTCCTGCAACGTTTGCCTGCGACCGTCAGCGGTGAACAACTCATGCAGGCAGCAAGGCATGCGTTTCGTTCACCCTTAAATCATGAGCTGGATTGAGACGGTGGTAAACGCAGTTGCACTTCCAGACCTCCTTCCGCACGATTATGTAAACTCAATTTTCCTGCCATCTGTGCGCTGAGCTGAGCTGCAATCGCCAGGCCGAGCCCGGTTCCGCCCGTCTCGCGATTGCGGGAGGATTCACCACGATAGAAGGGTTGAAGCACCGCTTCAAGTTCCTGCTCTGGAATGCCCGGACCGTGATCAGCCACGCTGATCAACGCCTCTCCCGTCGCAGGTAAATGTAGCGTGACCTGAGCAACCTCGCCAAATTTCAATGCGTTATCAATAAGGTTGGTCATGATCCGACGCAGTGCCTGGGGTTGCAGCATAAAGGGATGATCGGTGCCATTTACTGAGAATGTCACTGGGTGCCCGACATCGGCATAATCGCAGCATAAAACATCAACAAAGGCGGTGATGCTCATCCACTGACGCGGTTCTTCCAGTGTCTGCGAAGCGCGTGCCAGAGCGATACCTTCACGCACCAGCCGAGTCATATTATCCAGGTCTTCGACCAATTTATCGCGCAGTGCCGGTTGTTCTGCCATCTCGACGCGCAACTTCATGCGCGTTATTGGCGTTTGAAGATCGTGCGAGATCGCGGCCAGGATCTGCGCGCGCTCTTTGAGATAGTTATCAATGCGCAGCTGCATGGCATTAAAAGCAGCGGTTGCCTGCATCACTTCTTCTGGCCCGTGATTATTCAGCGTTACCTTTGATTGGGTGCCGGGTTCCAGCGAATTGACCGCGTCGGTAAAGCGGGTAAACGGTTTCACCACCTGGCGTACTGCAAACCAGCTACAGGTGAGCAATAAAGCCAGTTGGATAAGCACGGTGATCGGCAACCACCATGCTATCGCGGGCATTTTCGGCCAGAGATCCACCGTCAGCGGTGTGCCATCATGCAACTGTACATGTGCCTGGATATGAGGACGGTCGCCAGGTAATGAGACAATATTCAGCGGATAGTGGCCGCCCAGTGTCTGTTGTAAGGAACGTACTGCTGGGCGTGTGCGCCAACTGTCCGGCCACTCGCCATTCTCGCCTGCATTGAGTTGATAGCTATAGTTACTCCGCGCCAGCTTTTTTAGCCACTGTGGACGTTCGGTCGCCGGGAGGCGGTCAAGAATGGCGACGCTGGTAGCAACATCATATTCCAGGTTACTCATCATCACTTTACGTGCGCTGCCCATTCGCTCATACAGCAGCAGTGACAGCGTTAGCGCATTGGCCAGCAATAAACCCAGGACGGTCATGACGATCAGGCGGTAGAGCAGGGATCTTGGCCAGAGCGTGAGTTTCATTGCGATGTCTCTTGCACTTTGACCGGCATCGCTAACACGTAGCCTTCGCTGCGCACGGTTTTAATACAGGCGGGTTCACGGGCATCATCACCGAGGCGTTGACGTAACCGGCTGACCAACAAATCGATTGAACGCTCAAAGAGTTCAGCATCTCTTCCCTGCGTCAGATTGAGTAACTGGTCACGGGACAGCACCCGCTGCGGGTGATCGAGAAACACCTGCAACAACCGGTACTCCGCACCACTCAGCGCCACAACGGTACCGGCATGGTCCAGCAGATGGCGCGCAGTCGTATCAAGTTGCCAGTCGCCGAAGCTAATCACCCGGTTTGGCGCAGTGATTTGCAGATTTGGGGGGAGTGCGCGGGTTCGCCGTAAAATCGCTTTAATACGGGCCAGAAGTTCCCGTGCGACAAACGGCTTAACCAGATAATCATCCGCGCCCATTTCCAGCCCGAGAATACGGTCGCTGTCTTCATTTCGCGCGGTAAGCATCAGAATGGGCAAATTCTGTTGAGTGTCGTTACGTAGCTGTCGGCAGAGTGTCAGTCCATCATCACCTGGCATCATGATGTCCAGCACCACCAGGTCAATATGGCTGTTACCCAACACGGCACGCATCTCTTTCCCATTTGCCGCACCAGTGGCGCGATAGCCTGACTTAATCAGATATTCCGTGACCAGCTCGCGTATATCACGATCGTCATCCACCACCAGAATATGGTCAACGTGTTCCATTGCTCAACTCCTTGAATAAGAGGGCGGCAACATGGATTGCTGCCCGCTCAGCACTATAACGCTAATTAAAGATGACTGGCATCTACAACCGCTTTAATAAAGTCGGTGGGATCTTCTGCCGGTGGGTTATGGCCAATATTTCCTTGTAGCGTTCGGTGTTGGTATTTGCCCACGAATTTTGCGCGGTAGCTGGCCGGTGCAGGATGTGGTGCTCCATTATCATCCCCTTCAAGGGTAATCGTCGGCACGGTGATGGGTGGAAACGCTGCTAACTTCTGCTCATATTGTTGATACTGGGGTTCTCCCTGTTCCAGACCTAAACGCCAGCGATAATTACTGATAGTAATCGCGACCTGATCTGGGTTATCCAGGGCTTTTGCTGCCTGATTAAAGGTTTGATCGCTAAACTTCCAACCCGGAGAGGCTTGTTGCCAGATTAATTTGGCGAAATCATGGGTATGCTGCGCGTAACCTTCACGACCACGCTCAGTGGCAAAATAGAACTGATACCACCACTGTAATTCCGCCTGAGGCGGGAGGGGTTGTTTACCGGCTTGCTGGCTGCCAATTAAATAGCCGCTGACGGAAACCAGCGCATTCACCCGCTCTGGCCAGAGAGCCGCCACGATATCCGCGGTGCGTGCACCCCAGTCAAATCCGGCAAATACCGCTTTTTGAATGTGTAACGCATCCATCAGCGAGACCATATCGCGGGCCATTGCCGAAGGTTGCCCGTTGCGCGGCGTGTCGGCAGAAAGGAAGCGCGTAGAACCGTAACCGCGTAAATAAGGCACAATAACCCGATAACCTTGTGCGGCGAGTTGTGGGGCAACCTTTTCATAGCTATGAATGTCATAAGGCCAGCCATGCAACAGAAAGACCGCAGGGCCATTACGCGGGCCAATATCCACGTAGCCAACATTCAGCACACCGGCATGAATCTGTTTGACGTTATCGAAAGGGTTAGTGTCCGCGGCATGAGCCATTGACGCGAACCCAGCACAGCAAGCCAGTGCTAAGCTGATTGCGCGCGGTGAAATAAATTTAGGTAATCCAGTCATCGTCAGTCCCCTGTACGTTAATCATCTAATCGACCGGTGACATAACATCACGCCAGTGTAGCGGGAATGTGTTCAAAACGACGGCTTGTTGCAGGATTGTGTATGTCAGGGCGAACCAGATACAGTGTGATACAAAATAAGTCCGTATGTGTCTTCTCAGCGCGGATTCTGTTAAGACGCCAGGTTTCGGAGTTGTTAGGCTAGTCAGGGTTAAATGAGGACACTGGAAAAGCATGAAAATCAAAAGCTATGCAGCATTAGAAGCCGGTAAAGCACTGGAGTTATTCGAGTATGATGCAGGGGATCTGGCTGCAGAAGACGTCGAAGTTGAAGTCGACTACTGTGGCCTGTGTCACTCTGATCTTTCCATGATTGATAACGAATGGGGAGGTTCAACTTACCCTCTGGTGGCCGGACATGAAGTGATTGGGCGCGTTGTGGCAATGGGCTCCAGTGCGCAAAATAAAGGTCTGAGCCTGGGGCAGCGTGTGGGCATCGGCTGGTCGGCGAAAAGCTGCCAGCATTGTGATTCCTGCATCAGCGGCGATCAGGTGAACTGTAGCGCGGGCAAAGTGACGACCATCAATAACCATGGTGGTTTTGCTGAACGGCTGCGTGCTAACTGGCAGTGGGCGATCCCGTTGCCGGAAGGTCTGGACCCGGCAACCGCAGGCCCACTGCTGTGCGGCGGGATCACCGTATTCAAACCGCTATTGATGCATAACATCTCGGCGACCAGCCGCGTGGGTGTGATCGGCATTGGTGGCCTGGGCCACATTGCGATTAAAATTCTGCGCGCGATGGGGGCCGAAGTGACGGCATTCAGTTCTACCGCCGGTAAAACTGACACTATTCTGGCAATGGGTGCTGACCGTGTGGTCAACAGCCGTGATCCTCAGGCGCTGGCTGCACTGGCGGGACAGTTTGATTTGATTATCAGTACGGTGGCCGTTTCTCTCGACTGGCTCCCGTATTTCAACGCTCTGGCTCCACAGGGTAAATTCCATACCGTGGGTGCGGTGATGAAGCCGTTTGACGTGCCTGCTTTTAGCCTGATTGTGGGTGACCACAGCGTTGCGGGCTCTTCAACCGGTTCGCCTGGGCAGCTGCGCTCGTTGCTGAAACTGGCAGCACGTACGGACATTGCTCCAACCGTAGAGTATTTCCCAATGTCGAAAATTAATGACGCATTGGATCATCTGCGGGCAGGTAAAGCACACTACCGTGTAGTATTGAAAGCGGATTTTTAATCAATAGCGCGCGATGACGCGCGCTAAGATTATTGGCCGTTCCAACTGCCGCTCGCGACGACGGGAGCGGCATCATCAACGATAAACAGTACCATGAGTGCATCTCGCTCAGCCGTCACACTATTGAGTGGCGTATGGCTACTGAGTGTGTCCGCTTTATGCAGACGAGAGCCATCCACATTTACCACCCCCTCAAGCACGACTAACCAACTGTTAAGCCCCTTAGCCTCAGGCACGGAAACCGTTTCACCCCGGCCCAGTTTTATATCGTAGATGGCGACATCCTGACGTAAGACAAGGGGAGCATTGCTGCTCTCCGGTCCTGCAAGCAGGGTCCACTGGTTTTCTGCTGTGCTTTCATTGCGTTCCAGCATCTGCACCCGGCTGGTCCCTTCGGCGAGAGAAGGGCGAATGACCGCCTGTAACATTTCTGCCTGATAGAGCGGTGCGGATTCAGTATGGCGAATCTCGCTGGCAGCATTAATCAACAGCGTACGTTTCGCAGAAAGCGTATAGCGTTCCCCACCGGTATGCTGATCGACCACTGATCCGCGCCAGACATAGCTCAGGATCTCATCATTGACCTGAGGATGCTCCTCAATGATTGCCCCGGTTTTCATGCTAATCAGGTCAATGCGCGTAATCGGGGTAAAACCGGATTCCGGCCTCAGGCGACGCACGGTTAATGGGCCATATTCAAACAGCTGGCCGCCATGGGCACGCACGATTTCAGCCATATATCCTCCGCAAGTTGGGGTGTATGGCTTGAGATCATAAAGCAGTGAGGAATTAACAACAGCGGGGAGAATTGTTCAGCTTGTTCACTATTTTTGAATAATATCGGGCTGTCTCCAGCCCGATAGATAAACACCGTTATTTACCTTGTTCGTCGCTTTCGCCGAGGAAAAAATACCACAGCGGGATCGACATCAATCCGGTGAAGACGCCGGTGTAGAGTACAATCATAAAGCCCTGCGTCAGGTACATCCCCACCGTCCAATGGGATAATGTGAGGTGGTACTCATCAATAACGCCACCAATAATGGCATTCCCCATGACGCTGGCAACAATAGCGGCCAGCACGGCCACGGCGTAGAGAAATTTACGCAGCTCTTTGCGCTTGGCTGCAATACGCAGTTGCACTATTGCCAAAGGTGATTGCTGTTCAGGTGCAATGACGGTTTGCGGTTGCGTGACACGCTGTGATGAACGCCAACGTACAATATCCGTCAACACAAAGGCGAGCAGGCTGATTCCCATCACTGGTAAGGCATAGCTCAGGCCCAGAGCCAGCAACAGCACAACGACTTTAGCAGGCAGAGGTGATGCCAACCAGCTAGCTAACAAGGTTTCCACCGGATTTTGCGTGGCAACCACAGGGCGGCGTAACCACCACATGCGGTATCCCATTAGGATCAGGGCACATAATCCCAGGCCGAAGGCCGCAAGGAGTAACTGATTTGGCAGGCCAAACAGGATGCCCATATGTGCATCAACACCCCAGCGTGTCAGTTTTGCCACCAGTGGGAAGTCAGCGAAGCGAACATGATCAACCAGATGAAAGTCATTAGGCGCAATGGATGCAGAATCCACATGGCTCGGCCAGTGGCGATCAACTTCTGTCACGGTCCATGCCTGACCGGCGCTTTTAGGCTGGCGCAACTCGACTTTTGCCGCGTCGATCCCGGCTGCGCGCGCAGCCTGAAGCACCCGTTGCCAGTCGCCATTATCCGCATTAGCCTGGACTACCGGAACCCTGGACGCCGCCATGGGCATTGCCATCCCGGACATATCCATATCTCCCATATCCATGTCAGCCATCGCTGATGGCGCAGCATGATGATCGGCATGGGGATCGTTAACGGCCACGCTCTGCCCATCCAGCGCAGTGCGAACTTGCGGAGTCAGCCAGTTTAAGTCCGCGCGCCAGCGGTCAATATTTCCTCCCGCCCACTGCGACCAGGTGAGCCCGGTAATGGAAAAGAAAATCAGCCCAACAGACAGCACCAGACCCAGCGTAATATGCCAGTGGCGTGCAAAAGAGAACCCCGCACTGGCTTGTGCCGGTTTAGGCTTACGACGGGACGTCAGCCACAAAATACCGCCACCAACGGCTGCGACCCACAGCCATGAAGCAGCCAGTTCACTGTAGTTACGTCCAATATCACCCAGAAGCAGGCCACGATGGAGATCATCCAGCCAGGTACGAATAGGCAGAACGCCGGTGGTACCGTAAACGGGCATATCACCGGTGATACGTAAGGTATAAGGATCTACAAACACCGAGCGTGACTTGGATGCGCCCAAATCCGGTTCGACAAACTGCACTCGCGTGGTGTCATTAGGACCTGGTGCTGGGCGGATCGCGTAGATGCGCTGTTGTTCACCCACCCGGCTGCGTGCAGCCGCAATTTGATCGGCTAAGGGCTTAGCTTCTCCTTCAGACTGAACGGTCAAGGCACTGTGATAAAACCAGTTTTCGAACTGAGGCGTCAGTACATAGAGTGTACCGGTCAGTGCAGCAATGAAGATAAAAGGCGCAATAAACAGGCCGATGTAAAAATGCAAACGGCGCACAAAATTCATGATTGCACTGCGCGGCACAGCAGAAGTTGTTGCGGACATAGTTCCCCACATTGAAATTCAGGCACAGGAGCTTATTCGCACGGGCGAAAAGCGTTGTGTTTGGTATTAACTGGCAATGATGAAAACAGCCTTGGGAGGGCCGCGGGGACGATGCTCGAAATCTGGGTGAACTGCCAGCAGTGGTGTGCTGAGCAGGGGAGGTAGCCAGCGTGCAAGGCAGAGCACCAACCACAGCAAGGGGACAAATGCCCACAGCATCAGCGGCACATGGATCAATAGATCACAATAGCCGCAGACGACACCCATTTCAGCGTGATCTTGCATCTCATGATCGGGCATTGCAGCCATATTCATGCCTGGCATGTCCGCCATTGATGCATTTTCACGGGTGTGCGCGGTGTGCTCCATCAGGGAAGTAGACACCACTGGCGCGATGAACAGCAGCAGCACGGCCAAAATGGCGATGCTGGCGGTGATCTTCTGTTGCAAGCGCGGGATAAACAACTTCATCTGTTCAACGTGCTAACCGGACCAAAAGTGAGGCGGCAGTGTAACGCCTTCAGGATATAAACGTTAAAAAAAGTCGGTCTAAAAGCAAAAAAAGTCGCACCTTTTGCATTTTTGCTTAAAGAGTGCGACGTATTGCACCTATCAGGGTGATTTTATGCTTATCCCATCGCGGCGAAAGTGCGATCAGAAGATTGAACGGCCCAACCGCTCCGCCAGCAGTTCCAGCGCCGCAATACCTGCCAGAGAGTTCCCTGATGTATCCAGGGCGGGTGACCACACCGCAATACTCATCTCCCCTGGGACAATGGCGACAATGCCGCCGCCCACGCCAGACTTCGCTGGCATCCCTACACGCCATGCGAATTCACCTGCACCATCATACATGCCGCTGGTCATCATTAATGCGTTGATCTGGCGTGCCTGACGCGGCGTAATGATACTGGCATCACTACCTGCTATTTTGCCGTGACCAGAGAGATAACTAAAACAACGTGCCAGTTCAACGCAGCTCATGGACAGGGCACAGTAGTGAAAATACGTCTGCATGACGCTGCTGACATCATTGTCAAAATTCCCGAATGCTTTCATCAACCAGGCGATAGCGGCGTTACGTGCAGAGTGGTCGAACTCTGAGCGCGCAACGTCACGATCGTACTGAATATCGTCTTGTTGGCTTAGCTGACGGACAATCTCGAGCATTCTCTGTCGTGGCGCAGTCAGCCGTGATTCCAGCATATCGCAAATCACCAGTGCGCCTGCATTGATGAAGGGATTACGTGGCTTTCCTTTTTCCAGCTCTAACTGTACCAAAGAGTTGAATGGCTGCCCTGAAGGCTCTTTGCCGACACGCTGCCAGATTTCATCATCGTGATAACGTGTCAGGGCAACGGTCAGTGACAAGACTTTTGAAATGGACTGGATGGAAAAACGCCGATCTGCATCGCCAGATTGATACAACGTGCCGTCAGCGGTGCATACAGCTATCGCAAGGTGATCGGTTGAGACTTCAGCCAAAGCAGGAATATAGTCAGCCACTTTTCCTTTACGGGTCAGTGGGCGGACTTCCTCAAGAATGTGATCCAGAAGTGATTGATTGAGCTCAGGCACAACGCCTTCTCCGGTGCGTTTTATCGTTGCCGCGTATCATCAGGGTTGTGTAGCAGCCGGTCAACAGGCAACGTGATAAAGTGTGAATGCTCGCTGCTGGAGTAAACGCACTTTTATCAATTTACCTTTTCTATTACAGAAGTGTTATAAACCCTGTCGCAACGTAAAATCGATTAAATCTCGCTCATTGCCGAAGTTGAGTTTTTTCATGATTTTTCGTTTGTAAGTACTGACGGTTTTATTATTTAAGCCGATGATGTTTGCAATGATTTTATTCTTTTTACCCGAAGCTATCAGATTTAACACCTGCATTTCGCGGTTGCTTAACCTGGAAAGGCAATTATCATCTTCCCTCAATACACGAGGATTCGTGTCAAAGGTATCGGGTGTAGACAGTAACCCGGTCAGAGAAGATACAACTACTGACAGGCATTCAGATTTGTTGATAAAGGCATCGGGGAACAGATGGTGACTACGAGAGATATGCCATGCACTTAAATATGAGGAAAAAATAATCAGCCTGGTTTCTTTGCTTGTCTGCAAGTATTGACCGACCTTAGCAAGTGTAGGTGCTGTTTGTTTTGTCGGGTCAATGATTAAAATATCAGGTTCATTGATAAAAAGAGAATAAATAAAGCTGTCATCAGGCGGGATAGGGTCTGAAACCTCAAATCCCGCGCGGGACAAGGTGTACTCAAGTCCAATAAGGACTAACGGGCAGCAATCCAGAATCATGATTTTTTTCATATTCAACCCTCACTCAGCGACCCCGCATCTTAAAAGAGTGAATGTGTTATCTATACAAGTATGGTCTTGGAAAGGGCATCGTCACACTGATGATCTTACCCTTCTTTCTGGTTTGCTGATGTTAGCTCAGCGATCAAGGGATCAATCTTGTTTATCATGTTCTTTATTTCAGACATATTAAATTGAAAAGCATCTTTTTCGAGCATCTTACAGTATTTTTTCAGGTCATCATTTTTTGCCAGATGTGCTGTACTGATCAGTCGATGTGCAAGGCGTGCGATCTCTTTACGGTCCTCTTGTTCACAGGCCTGACGCAATGCAGCCATATCAGCGTGGTTTATTTCCTGCCACTCTTGATAGTGTTCAGAAATGAGTGTCGAGGGGATAGCAGACGTGTTCTGGTGAGGGGACTGAAAATGGCACTGTAGCCAGACCCTAAGCGCAGCCGCGTTTAACGGTTTGCTCAAGCAATCGTTCATACCGGCCTGCAGGCTCATTTCGACCGTGGCAAAGTCATCACTGGCGCTTAATGCGGTAATAATTAAGGAAGAATCCATCTCAGCCTGCCGAATTTTACGCGCAAGGGCGTATCCATCCATGTTTGGCATCGCTAAGTCGGTGACAATCCCATGAATCACCGATCGGTTCTCCAGCCATACTTTTAATCCCTCCGCACCATCCTGCGCGCTAAGGACCTGACAACCTTGCTGTTGCAACAGGGTTTCTAAAAGCCGCCGGGAAGGCGCGTGGTCATCAACCACTAAAATGGTCACGGGAACGCGAGTTGGGACAGGTGGAGGTATGCATTCCGCCACGGGTGCAATTGGGATCAAGAGAGAGACAATTGTGCCCTGGCCTGCGGGTGTTTCGCATGAGACAGTGCCCGCTATTCCTTTCGCCAGGCGTTTACATTCCTCAACATTCAGGCCCGTTTCCCCCCAGAGTGAACTGGCCCGCGCACTCTCCGCTTTGTCGGCAAAAGTGCCATTGTCCGCGACTTCAAACAACAGACCTGAAGGGGGGCTTTCTGCAACAAAAAGTGTGACCCGGGTACCCTTGCTGTGTTTGATGGCATTAAGGACTAAGCTAAGCAGAATTCGCGTTACGGCGAGTACATTCAAATGATACTCATCTCTCGAGAGGCGATACTGGAAATTGAGGGTGATATTTTGTGCGAGTGCGCGCGAATTCGCCCACGTAACAATGGTTTCCCCTAGCTGCGCTAATACTATTGGCCTGATTTTCCCTGGTAAGTCAGTGTCAGCAAGTGCAATAAAATCGTGCTGAGCTGTAGCGAGAAAAGTGAGCTGCGCGGCTGTCTCCTGCATGGTACTGAGGTTTTCATGGCTTTCTGCTGAAAGGGGCTTTTTGTGCAATTCCAGATCTAATAAACCGCGTAATGCATGCAGATGATTGCCCATTTCATGGTGCATATGCTGCAAAAAAACGCGTTGTGATGTGCTGGGGTGAACCGCCATCTGGGGCGTGTTTGCCGCAGTGATGGAAAGAGAGGCTTTTTTCCTTCTGAGATGTTGCGTTATAGCGCCCAATAGACCTGCCACTAAAGCGGCAGCCAGTATTATCCAACCCAGAGATAATGACTCAGAGGCAGCAGGGGGGGCTGAAGATGTTGAGGCGGGAACACGCCATTTTGCAATCAGATGATTGATCTCTGCTGGCGTGATGGTCGCAAGTGCGACTTTGAGCTTATGCCCGGATATTGATGATTCCGATAGAGGACTGGCAAAAACCAGGTCGGAAGCGGGTAACGCAATACCCATTTTAACATCGCTATATTCCGGCTCGCTGAGTAAATAATTTGCCTGTATCAGAGGCATCAACATGCCACGGATCCGATTGTTTTTTAGCCATGACATTGCCTGTGGAATGGAGTCAGCAAAAACTAACCGCACTGTGGGATGGTGAGTCTCAAGCCAGTTCAATATCGGATCATCTCGCAGGATAGCAATTCTCTCTCCCGGCAGTTGCGAAAAGTTTTGCGGCTGTTGCGTTGTATTCCTGAAGAGCACGACAGATTGACTGGTTAGCCAATGGATGTCTGGCACCAAACTGCGCCCTGTAGTCTCTTCAGGCATTACCCATTTGGCTGGTGGCAGAGCCTCAGGAAAGCGCTGTATTAGCACTGCTAACTCTGCATCGTCATGAGCAGGCATTAACTGGTAATCAATATTGAATTTTCTTTTTATCAAGGCCAGAAGATCAATTAACAATCCTGAGATTTGCTTTTCTTTATTTTCAAAAGTGAGTGGACGTTGGCGTGTGTCGACAATGACCGTGATATTTTGCTGTAACACGTCGGCAGGGGCTTTTTCATCAATGAGTGCCTCAAGGGGGATCCCCCATCCTTGGGCCAGCTGGGTCTTATGAGTCAAAGGCATGGCACTCAACACATCATCGATAAGTTCCAGCAGTTCAGGGTGCTGGCGATTAACAGAAAAATGAAGAGTTGCCGGTTGGGTAGCTGCAGTGAAGAGCGGAAGAGGGGGGAGCGATGCGGTGGAAAGTAAGTAATCAGCAGATATTTTTGTGATCCACACAGCATCTAACTGGCCAAATGAGAGGTCATTTAACGCAGCAGAATAAGATTTCATATAACGAACCGCTACGCCGCTGGGCCAGGAGGCTTTACTCTGTCGCGATACCTCGTTGCCCTCAACGATACCGGTGGTTTTAATTAAATGCCTGTCATTGTGGCGTGCCAATAGCGTCCAGCGATCGTGAAGCCAGGGCCGTGTCAGCAGTGCAGTATCCGTTGATGCATTCTCTGGTTGCCATACAGGAAGCATCATGATCTCGCCTTTCTCCAGGGCAGATAATGCCGTTGCAGCATCGGGATACCCGTAAACCTGAATGGGTAAATCGATGCTTTTTTGCATTAAACCAATCACATCAGCGATGACACCTTGATAAATACCGTTAGAGGCAAGAATTGAGAAAGGAGGATGTACTTCGCCCCAAACCCCTATTTGAAGACTTTTTTGTTGTTGTAGCCAGGCTTTGTTTTTTTCACTTTTAGCGACGGATAGCTCTACAAGCGATATCCGAGGCGTGACCACCAACGGTTGGGCGGTGATTGCGGAGAGGCTCCCTGGTATAAACAGTAGAATCATTAAACAAAGTAGTAAGCGTCGCATATTGCAGTAATTCCTGATGGGACAAGGATGGCTAATTTTGGCTAAAGGTTAAAATATTTATACTGTTGTCATTGTTATGTGGAGCAAGAAAAAACCTGTAACGTGAAATCATAACCTGTATTTGTAGGCAGAAAACTTGATCACGATTAAAAAAATGTGCTTTTCAACCTGTTAATCTTTGAAGTAGGCTTTGGACATTAATAATGTGAGACTATCATTCTGTCCTCAATCATAAACAGGATAAATGAGCAAAGCAGACATATCTTGTTGGAACTACTAACTATTTTTTGTATAACAGCGTTTGTCTTGATTACTTTAATTGATAGTAACAAGAATGTGATCCAAAACAGGAAAAACAGAGATAACACACTGAACAAATGGAAAATAAAATTTTTGTAAACATGTTACGTGTTCATGTGATTAAGTCGGAAAATACCTTTCCATTATGGTTTTGTTGGGGTTTTTTGATTAAGAATAATTTATGCATTAAGGTGTGATTAATTGAGCCAGAAAGAATTTACAAGGCAGATAAATGGTCGTTATCACCCCTGATTACAGGGGGATATGATGAGCAAACCTGATGAGAAGGAAATTAAATGTATAATCAAAACCCAAAAATAAAAGTTGCCATTCTTGACGATCACCCTATTATCCTGCGCTCTTTCGAAGTGGTCGCGGCCAGTTCAGGCGATATTTCAATCGTTGGTAGTTTTACGCACAGCCGGGAGCTGTTAGGCTGGCTGAAAAATAACGATTGTGATGTTCTGATTCTTGACTATATTTTGCACAGTGATGAGCTAGATGGTTTATCGCTGATTAAAAATATTCTGGTCCGCCACCCTCATACAAAAATATTACTCTCGTCTTCCATGGAAAGTATTGCAGTCATTCGCACCGCTTTTATGTTGGGCATCAAGGGGTATATCGGGAAGAGAGAAGAGACAGCAATTTATCTCAATGCTATCCGTGCTATCCACAACGGACAGCGTTACATCCCTCCAGCGATTTCTGCTGAACTTGCGGTGGTGCCGGTACGTAAGCGTGACGAAGCCTTTATGAATGGCCAGGATAACCCTGAACATGCTCGGGATATTTCTGAGTTAGAAAAGTTACTTACGCCACGTGAAGCTGAAGTGATTCACTGTTACCTCGAAGGCATGAGCATTATTGATATCGCGGCAAAAATTAAACGCAGTCGCAAAACGGTCAGTGGACATAAGCAGACAGGAATGAAAAAGCTGGGGCTGTCCAGCGATCTTGAACTGTTTAAGTATCGTAGTGACTTGTTTAAGTAGGCATGCCAGAAAAGCGTGATTACCGTTAAGCGTCTATCCCCCTTTCCTGGCGATGAATGATCTAGTGGAATTCTGGTTCTGGAAAGTGCCCACAGTTTGTCTGATCAGGACTGACACTGTTTTGACAGGTTTGTTGGCGGGTCTCCGCTCGTGGGACCTGTTTTTCCGGTCCCCACGCGGAAGTGCACCCGGTTGATGTAAACAGGATCGCGATCATCAAAATAATGCGCATATCAGCCTCGCTCTTAATGTAAGCCAAAATACGTCGTTGATACGGTTACTCATGATCCGTTTTGAGGCGTATTCGTTTAAGTTTGGTCTCCAGTTTAATGATCGTCAATTAAAAGAGTGCGAACATCAGAGCGACCGGGAAACTCATCGGCCAGGTGGCTCCAACCAGTACACTGCTTAAAATACGCATCCACATTCGATCGCGTGCAATGAAAAAAGTAATTAACATCGCGATTGAACCCATTACGGCATAGAAAATCAACATATGTTGATAAAGAGTCATTTACATTCTCATAACGTTATTGTGGTTGTTAGCGCGGGCACTATGCCGTGTTTTTGTCTGGCTATCAAGTCGCTTTTTTTTTCATCACTCTTGTGCTTTTTGTGCTGGCGATTTCAGCCTGAAATTACGCTTCCATAGCGAAATTTTTTCTTCTATCTCTATGAATAAGTTGGTAAAAATGAGATGGGTCTAAACGTTTTGCTGTGGAGAGGAAGTGATCTTGAGCACCAGGCACTTATTGCTGTTTCTGCTTGAACAAGAAGATCTGCCTTTGTCGGCTGGAATTGATTTATTTGCTGCGGTTATCGGTAAGGCTATATTGCCGCTGCCATCATTGAACCTGTGTTTTATATTTAAAGCCGATGACCAACATTTTGCCTGAGCCTGTTGTCAGGCTGCTAACAGGAGCAGCCTGATACTCTACGTCAGTTTTTTAAATGTGATCGGCGTATGCGTAATTCACCTTGCTGCCAGTCGGTGTTAGCACCGGGCGTACCGTCGACCAGCCGACAAATGGCTTCCTCCATCAGCCGATCAATGCGTTGGCTATAGCTGGTCAATTGCCAGCCGGGTGAGCTAGCTTCTTCAATATCATCAAAACCTACAATCGCAATCGGGGATTCCGGTGCCAACTCTCGTTGGGCAGCCATAGCGCCTAACGCCAGGATATCATTTTCACAAAACAGCGCTTCGATTCTCTGTTCGGCGGGGGTCTGCTGGAGATACTGTTCCATCGCACTCCAGCCGCGCTGACGTTCATAGTTACCGGCTTTGAGTAGAATCTCCAGTTCAACACCAGCCTCGCTCAAACCGGCCTCAAATCCCTCTTTACGCTGTAAATGTGACGTAGGGGTATCTGGCCCCTTCATAAAGCCAAAACGTTTGAACCCTTGCTCCAGCATCAATTCAGCAATCTGTTTACCGGCGCTAAACCCACTGATTGCCACCACATCAATATCCTGCGCATCGGTGTTACGGCAGACCTGTACGAGGGGAATATGGTGCATATCTTCTGCAATGCTGATGAACTCCGCAGACAGAATCGTGCCGAGGAATAAAATGCCGTCTACCTGCAGCTGATCGGCCAGCGACATTACCGAGCGATAATGTGCCTCTGCCGTTATGTTAAGCATCAAAGCCATATACCCACGACTTTGTAACTGCCGCGTTGCCTCATCCAGGATCATCAATGAGTGTGGGTTCTTCAACTCATCAATCACCACGCCAATAATGTTGGTACGCTTTTTTGACAAACTCCGTGCCAGCAGGTTAGGGCGATAATCCAGCTCGCGTGCGACAGCCATAACGCTGTCCCGGGCTTTTTTAGATATCGATGCGCCTGGTGTAAACGCGCGTGAAACTGTCCACTTCGAGACACCGGCCTGCTTTGCAACATCACTGGCAGTGGCTTTATGTCCTTTTGCTGCTGTGTTTTTCATCTACCACCGTCCATATCATAAGGATTTTCAGCATTGAACGTGAAATTCAGCGGAAAAGAAACCTTAAAGCATCATCTTGAGCAATTCAGAGTGATGGCATTGGGTTATTGTGAAGCCGCTGTCCTTATCCACTTGACCGCAAAACTCATCGGCTCGCATAAAGCGGCTGTTATTTTGCCCCTATTAATACAGTGATCCTCAGCGTGCACAGGTCTGAACGCTGCATCTCCTTGTCATTAACCAAAGGTCGTTACTAAAGGGTATTAATCATTAACTATCGTTCAGAATACCCCTACTTTTTTGGCGAAGAAAAACATCAAATTCTTAAGTGTGGTTTTTATCATCATTGCACTCTCATGCAATACCATTGGATGTTTCTTAAAAATAAAATGATTAAAAATCATGTATTTATTGTTTTTCAATGTGGGTGATGTTGCTTAAATCACGATCATTGTTACCTGTTTACACATTTACTAACATAATCACAGGGCCAGAGTAAGCAAAAACAACTGGACAATTTATGTGATGAGTTTCAAATTAACCCTATGAATTAACTTTAGAAATTCTACACATTTGTGACGAATAAAAGTCTGTAAGACTGCTTATCTGGCTTCACTTCGCCACAGACGTGTGAGGGTCAAACGTACTTAACTTTTTCCCGTTAAGTCGTACTCAATAAACGTGTCCGATTCTGATACAGGGAAGAGGAGAAGGATCCGGGCATCAGGTTATTTTTATCATTATGCCGCCACTCAGGAGGTCAATCATAAACCACAACGAGATGCCAGACCTGCCGCACCAGGTCTGGCATAACGCCTTTCTTCTTTTCGCCCAATCCCTTTTCTCAAGACGAAAAAAAACGGCACCCGTCAGGGCACCGTTCTCTCTATGACAAATTACTGGTGATCGCGTGGTGAAGGTGCGATTGGCAGATCAATTTTGAAGATTTTCACCGGGTATTCAACCGTTGAAGGTTTGCCGCCGGTGGTTGCTGGCGTGCGGTTAATCTGTCCTGCTGGCATCCACAGTGCGCCTTTGCTTACCCACATTGCATCAATCCACACCAGACGTGGATCAGAAATCACGGTGCTGACTTTGCCTTCCGGCGTGATGCGCATAACTGAACGCGTGTTCAGCTGTGACATGTAAACATTGCCGTCAGAGTCGATAGCCGTGCCGCCCGTGGTCCAGGTATCCAGTACTTTATGCACGTGCTTAGCCACTTCTTTTTCTGACAGTTTCGCGTCATCAATATAGCGGGTTTCGATACGTGCTAACGGGCCTGGAATAGCCTGGAACAACAGCCATTTACCATCAGGCGAGACTTCCAGCTGATCGGCACCTACGCGCTTCTCTTTGCCATTCGGCAGGTAAAGCTTTTTGCCATCGGCATACAGTGGCAGATGGTCGATGGCCAGTGGATGATTGTCCAGCACGCGGTGTGCGTCGCCGGTTTTCATATTCAGGATGACAAAACCAGGGGCACCTGGATCGGAAATATAAGCGAAGTCACCGTTGAAACGTACATCATCCAGGTAGCTGGTTGGCTTCAGGATCGGTGGCTTAATCACCCAGGTCTGCACGACTTTACGGGTATTGGCGTCGATCTTAACCAGTTTAGCGCCGCCGACAACGGCCTGTGCGCCAGTACCAATACCGGTGTTACCTGCATCCATCGCGTACAGGAAACCATCTGGTCCAAAGCGGGTGGCGTTGACGTGCAAGAAGTGATGCTCAGGATCTTTGGCATCCCAGTGGTTCCACTCTGCATCTGGCACCGGAGTCAGTTGGGCATTTTTACCCACTTCAGCCAGTTGCAACCCAGGCCCTTCGGTCTGGGTGAAAGAAGCAAAGATACGGCCATCCTGGCTCACGGTGACACCGTTCCAGATATGGTTAGAGGTCGCCATTTCCTGTAAACGGCTGTCCTCTTTGGTCGGCAATTTTGCCGGAAGGACATCTTTTGCAAAAGCGTGCTGGCACAGTAAACCGATAGCTAACGCCGGTAAAGTTTTCTTAAAAAATGATCGCATGTAATAACTCCTGTTTTTTTGCGTTGCAATTAGGGCGAAATTTCCTCAAGGCGGCGGTTAAGCGTTCTTGGCCCAAAGATACCTATAGTGAAAACGACGATCGCCATGGCGAAAGAGATCAAAAGGAACACTCCATTGACGCCTGCTTCATGCAGGATCCAGGAGATAGTAAAGCCGGATAACATGCCGCTAATGCGACTGACGGAGTAGACCATCCCAATCGCTTTCGCGCGGAAGCGGGTTGGGAACAACTCAGCCTGATAAGTACGGTATGAAAACGTCATGCAGGTACTGGCGAGGGACAACAGTAGACCCAGAACAACCAGCATCGCGGCCTGCGACTGCCAGGAGAACACGGTGCCAACAATGGCGATGGCAAGAGCTGAACCGCTGACCAACCACTTACGTTCAATTTTGTCGGCAAACATCATCGCGATCAGCGGGCCCAGTGGGCTAGCAAAAGCGATGACAAACGAATAGAGCAGGCTATGCGTGAAGTTCACACCTTTCATTGCCAGCAGCGTCGGGATCCAGCTAGCAAAGCCGTAATAACCAATCGACTGGAAGAAGTTGAAGACCAGCAGCATGATGGTGCGACGGCGGTAAGGCGCACGCCACATCTCATTTTTGACACCCGGTTTGGTCACTTCAACGGGAATGATGTCACTGGCCAGCACTTCTGGCAGTGGTTCACCCGTAGACTTCATCACTTTTGCTTCCAGGCGGCGTACTACGTCTTCGGCTTCTTTGTAGCGCTCTTTCTGCACCAGCCAGCGTGGACTTTCTGGCAGGCCCATACGGATCAGCCAGACCACAACGGCACCAACACAGCCAAACAGCACAACCCAACGCCAGCCCGTCAGCCCCATCGGCGCGAGGGGAACCAACTGCCAGGAAAGGAATGCAATAGTAGGAATGGAGGTGTACTGGATAGCCTGTACAAACGCGTAGGAACGGCCACGCAGGCGTGCCGGGATAAACTCCGACACGTAGGCGTCAATCGTCACCAACTCGGCACCGACACCAATTCCCGAAATGACGCGCCAGAATACAATGGCGTAGGGATCGTGCTGGAATGCCATAATGCCGCTGGCGATGGCATAAACCAGCAGGGCAATGACAAAGACTTTACGGCGACCGATTCGATCGGCAAGGTTGGCAATCAGTAAGGTGCCGACAAAGACCCCAAGGAACATGGCGGCAACAAAGGCCCCCAGACTGGTCAGGTCAAAAAAGCTTTGGCTCTGGTGACTAAAAATTCCCTCACGTACCATGCCCGGTCCGACATAGGCGGTCAGGAAAACATCATACAACTCAAACCAGCCTCCCAACGCCAGGGCGCAAATGATCAACCACACTGGGCGGGCAGAAGGTAAGCGTTCGAGCCGTGCGGAAAGATGAGCGCCGAAGGTACGGCGCTCCTCTGACGACATGTTCTCACGCCAACTCATTGGAGGGGGTAATGACGTGCTCACAGTTTTTTTTAACATCGTAGGGTACTCCAATGGTCTTTTATGGTTATTGGCATGGAACTACGGTTTTACAGCGGGCAGCCTTTTGCACGCAGAATGGAGTTAAAACGCTCAGGATCTGCGGTTCCAGACTGGTTGCTGGCGCGAATTTTCTCTTCGCGCTGTGCGTGTTGCTGTACGCGCGGCAGCACGGTGTCGAGCTGATCCTGAGGAATCACAATCACGCCATCGGCATCGGCCACAATCAGGTCGCCAGGGGCAACGATCATGCCTGCGCAGCTAATGGTGGTGTTGACTTCACCTGGGCCATCTTTTGACGGGCCGCGCAGGGTGTTACCTACTGCCCAGCAAGAGATGCCGCCTTCTGCCCATTCGTTCAGGTCACGAACGGCACCATTCACCACGAAACCGGCGATTTTTTTGGTCTGGGCGGAGGTACGCATCAGGCCGCCGATCAGCGCTTGAGTCAGGTCACCCGAACCATCAATAACGATGACATCGCCTGGCTGAGCCAACTCGATGGCTTTGTGGATCATCAGGTTATCGCCTGGGCGTACTTTCACGGTCAGGGCTGGGCCGCACAGCACCAGCTCAGGATCGTTGTGATACGGCTTCAGGCCTAAAGCGGCGTTGCTACGCCCCATGCAGTCGCCAATGTTGGCAGCCGGAAGTTTGCGGAAGGCTTCAATGATGGCGGTATCGATTTTCGCGCCGCGTTCACCGATGAAATAGCCTGCTGGCCAGTCGCTACGATTTGACATGATTTACTCCTTGTTGAGCACCTGCGGATTGACGCAGGCAAAACGGTTGATTTGTTTCGCATCCAGCCACTCCAGGCACTGACGAGCAGCGCTCTGTGCCACGGCATCCAGCGCCTGTGGCGTTGAACCGCCAATGTGTGGCGTGATGATGACTTGTGGCAGTGCACGGAAGGGGTGATCGGCCGCCAGCGGTTCTTTCGCTACCGTATCCAGGGCAGCAGCACGCAGATGACCGCTTTCCAGCGCGGCCGCAAGTGCAGCTTCATCAATCAATTCGCCACGTGCGGTATTGATAATGATCGCGCCGGCAGGCAGCAGTGCCAGGGTGGTGGCATTGATCATCAGGCGGGTTTTATCGTTAACAGGGCAGTGCAAGCTGAATACGTCGGACTGCTGCAATAAGGCATCCAGCGTATTGCAGCGGCGCACTTCGCCCGTATCACGATCGGCTGGCAGAGCAGGATCGAAAAACGCCACGTTCATACCGATTGCCTGAGCAATGCGCGCCACGCGACGACCGATCTCGCCAAAGCCCACCAGGCCAAGCGTTTTGCCTTGCAGCTCTTCACCGTCACCGGTCCGCGTCCAGCGACCCTGTGCCACTTCCTGTTGGAAGTAAGGCAAGCGGCGTGAAGCATCCAGCATCAGAGCAATGGTCAGTTCTGCCACTGACTGAGCGTTGGTGGCTGGGGTGGTCAATACCGGAATGCCGCGCTCGCTGGCTGCATTAACATCGATATTGGTCACACCTACACCGTGCTTACAGATGATTTGCAGGGATGGGCAGGCATTGATCGCGGTCGCGGTGAGGTCGACGGTGCGCGAAATCACGGCGTCATATGCCGTATTCGCCATCCGACGTTCCACTTCCTGTGGATCGTTAGCGTTGTCGAGATAGTCCACTTCACACCCAGCCTCTGCCAGAATCTTCTGGCCGCCGTGGCCGAGGGTGGTGGTGGTGACAAGAAAGCGATAAGCCATGTTGTTTCTCCGGTGTTAATTTCGCTTATCCTGGCACCGGATATCGATAAAAAGTATTCACGTAAATTTATTAATACATTCCTGAGGGGAATGTGATTGGTGAATTAAAACTTTTAAACATAGTCCTGATTCTTTACGTCTGCCTGATGAATCAAAATCGCTGCGCGTAAGCGCCTGTACTGGCTGGAGAGTGTTTCATTCGCGCCAGAAATCTGAGGTATTTCCTACGGTTCTCTGAGGTCCGTTGGGTTTTCCGCTGCTGACAATTCCTCTGCGATCTTTGTGAACTGGCTCAAAAATTCCCATCCACTCTGTCTATGTATTCAAAAAATCTAACCTGTTTCAGTGGGTTATAGCCAGTGACTTTAAAGGTTTCCGAATGTTAACAGGCATTACTTACCGCACGAAATGGTAAAACTGATTAACCATTTAAAATGTACTGTTTGGTTCATTAACAACTACATTTCATTTTGGTCACATCATGTCTCATTCCAAGGATGCTCTCGCCGTTGCAAGTCGTTTCATGGCTGTTGGATTGTTTTTCGCTTCAGGTGTCGACAAGATTGCGCACTATGCTGACAACGTGCAGTTGATGGCGACGAACAACGTGCCTGCCTTCTTTTTACCCCTGGTGATCTTGCTGGAAGTCGGCGGCGGTATCGCCATTGCCCTCGGATTCCTGACCCGCTTCACCTCGGTGTTTATGGCTGTTTTCTCTGTGGTTGCAGGCTTCCTGTTCTACCAGGGATACAGTCACGCCCATCTGATGGTCTGGCTGAAAAACATCTCCTGCGCGGCGGGCTTCTTGCTGCTTTGCCTTAACGGCAGCGGGAAATGGAGTATCGACCATCTGATCCAGCGCCGTTTCGCCAGAGCCTGACGAACACGCTTACTTTTTGAATCACTTTCCTCTAATCAGGTGAACTTATGAAACTGCTTCCAACCGCACTGCTGTGCAGCGGTCTGATCTGTGCCTGCGCACAGGCCGCTGAACCTGCTACTCAAATCTCAACGCTGAATCACCAACAGGCGCAACGCCTGCTGGACAAAGCGGAACAGATTATTCGTTCTCACCATCTTGGCGGTGCTATCGCGGTCGTTGATCCAGCCGGACAGCTGATCACCTATGACCGTCTGGACGGTGCAACCCTGGCAAATGCTGAGCTGGCGCCGAAAAAAGCGCACGCCGCTGTGGCGTTTGGGGCCTCCACTGAGAGCTTCCAGCAAAAAATTGCCGCCGGTAACGTGGCAATGTTAGGCAACCCGGTGGTGGTGCCGCTGCCAGGCGGTGAGCCAGTCAAGCTTAACGGCGTGGTAGTGGGCGCGATTGGTGTCAGCACGCCAGATGGCGCTGTAGATGCCGAAGCGGCGAAAGGGGCACTCTCTGCCCTGAATGCAGGCTAGCGGAGTCACCATGGACAGAAGACATTTTCTGCAAATGATGCTGGCTGCGCCACTCATTGTCTCTATCCCGTTGAACGCCGCGTTTGCGGCGTCTGCGGATGCTGAACCTCAGGCGGCGCTGCTGCGTGCGAGTGAGTTATTAACTGGTCGTCGTGGTCTTGATCCGGCGATTACGGCGCGCTTATGGCAGCTGCTGGTGGATAAGGATGCCAGTTTCCCGGCCCAGTTAACGCGCCTGATCGGTAACCTTGCAGCACTGAAAACAGAAGATCGTGAGGCTATCGTTGGTCATCTCGATGATGAAGACGTGAAAACCGCGCTCACAATTATTTCACCGTGGTATCTCGGGTACACCGGTAACCCTTCGACCACTAAAGCCGTGGACGATGCGCACTTTGTGACGTTCCTGTCAGCGCTGATGTATGAGCCGACCAGCGATCACACCATTCGTCCCACCTACGCTCGCGCGGGGGGAGACTATTGGGTTGAAGTGCCAAAAGGGGTTACTGCACCGGCAATGCCGGAAAACATCCGTGAATGGGGTGATAAATCTCCGCAGGCAGCACCAACCATTCGTGAACCAGAAGAGCCCTGGTTACTGATGGTGCAAGGCAAAGCGCGTACCCTGGCAGAAGCCCAGGACATGATTGCTCATAAAAAAACTGCATAACAATAATTAAGCAAGGTAAAACACAATGAGTGAATTTGATGCTGATGTCGTCATCATTGGCTCAGGCGCATTAGGTGCCAACGCAGCTTATCAGCTGGCCAAAGCGGGTAAGTCTGTGATCATGCTGGAAGCAGGGCCATACATTCCACGCTGGAAAGTGGTGGAAAACTACCGTAACGGTGCCAGTAAGCGTAACTGGTGTACGCCATATCCTAACTTGCCTTGGGCACCCAACTCCTACACCGATGGCTATATTGATGCCAAAGGCGATCCCGATTTTGCCTACGTCACCAGTTATCTGCGTGTCGCAGGGGGCAGTACGCGTCACTGGGCCTCAGCGGCCTGGCGTTTACTGCCGAATGACTTCAAGCTGAAAAGCGTCTATGGCGTCGGCCGCGACTGGCCATATCCGTATGAAGAGCTGGAGCCATGGTATGTGAAAGCTGAACTGGAAGTTGGCGTAGTGGGTACCGGTCATGAAGACCAGAGTGGTCAGGGCCGCGGCCACTATCCACCGCGTTCGCAGGAGTATCCGCTGCCACCGGAAGGCAAGCCTTACATGGCGCAGCGTATGCAGGCGAAGCTGGGGCCGATGGGCTACCAGGTGATCCATGAACCGCACGGTCGTGTCTCACGTCCTTATGATGGCCGTCCGGCCTGTGCCGGTAACAACAACTGTGAACCGGTCTGCCCGATTGGGGCGATGTACTCCGGCGATATGCACGTTGATAAAGCGGTGGCGCTGGGCGTTGACCTGCGTACTGAATGTGTTGCATGGAAAATCGAAAAAGGCGCGGACAATAAAATTGTCTCGATCACCTATCGTGAACCTAATGGCAAAGATACCCGCCTGACCGCCAAAATCTTTGTCGTTGCCGCACACGGACTGGAAACGCCAAAACTGCTGCTGATGAATGACATCGCCAACAGTTCCGATCAGGTGGGACGTAATCTGATGGACCATACCGGCCTGAGCCTGACCTTCCTGGCCGATGAGCCGCTCTGGACAGGACGTGGTTCAGTACAGCATGGTTGCATCGCTAACCGCCGTGATGAGCCAAGCCGCGCGCAACACTCTGCGATTCGTTACTCACTGCGTAATCTGGTGCCTAACGTTGATGTTACCGCGCCTCTGCTGAAGCAGGGTCTGATGGGTAAAGCGCTGGAAGATGCGATCTACGACCGTGCCTCACGCATCATGAACATCAGTACCATGAGTGAAACCTTACCCAGCCCAACTAACCGCGTGGTGCCAAGTAAAGACCGCAAGGACTCCATTGGCCTGCCGATGCTCGACGTACACTATCACCTGGATGATTATGTGCGCGGGATGCGTCCACAGGCGTACAAAGACTTTGCGAACTTCCTTCAGGCGTTCAACGGCGAAGTGATTGAAGCGCCGACCGGCTGGCGTAACCAGTACCACATCATGGGTACGGTGATCATGGGAGACAATCCGAAGGATTCGGTGGTGGACAAAGATATGCGCACCTGGGATCACCCGAACCTGTTCCTGGCAACCACCGGTGTTATGCCGACGTCTGCCACTGTGAACCCAACGCTGACCGGTATCGCCCTGTCACTGCGTATGGCTGACACCATCATCCGGGAGATTTGACATGAAACGCATCATGAATATTGCCCTGATGACGGCAGGTCTGCTGTTGTCTGCTCACAGTGTCATGGCGGCAGACAGCGAAGCGTCAGCATCGCTGGTTAAGCGCGGTGAATATCTCGCAGTTGCCGGTGACTGCTCTGCCTGTCACCGCAACCCGCAGAGTGGTAAGCCGTTCTCCGGTGGCTTCGCTATTCAGTCACCTATGGGGATGATTTACGGTTCCAATATCACGCCATCCAAAACGGCCGGTATTGGTAACTACAGTCTGGCAGATTTCACGGCGGTTATGCGTGAAGGTAAAGCACCGGGTAATCACTTCCTGTATCCAGCGATGCCTTACACCGCATTTGCCGGGATGTCAGATGATGATCTGCACGCGCTCTATTCCTATCTGATGTTGGGTGTTCCAGCGGATGATCATGCAGCGCCAGAAACTTCACTGCCATTCCCGTTCTCTTTCCGTCCGGTGATGTTCTTCTGGAACATGCTGTATCTGGATAAAACAGCGGTGAAAGGTAGCGATGCCCCGGCGGGCAGTGCGGATCGCGGTGAATATCTGGTGAAAACCCTGGCTCACTGCTCCACCTGTCACACACCGCGTGATGGCATGATGGGTGAAGAGAGCGCTCACTTCCTTGGCGGCGGTAAAGTTGGTAGCTGGACAGCGCCGAACATTACGCCGGATGTCCACTCGGGGATTGGTAGCTGGAGTGAAGACGAGATCGTTACCTACCTGCGTACAGGTGCGCTGCATGGTAAAGCGATTGCCAGTGGTGAAATGGGTACCGCAGTGCAGAACTCGTTCTCACACCTTGATCAAAGCGATCTGCAGGCAATGGCTCACTACCTGAAACAGGTTCCGGCAATCAGCACCACCGATCGTCAGGCCCCGGCTCAGGCACCACAGCCAACGCCAATCTCGGCTGTAGAGACCGGCATGCGTAACACCATTGAAGACTATGTTTCCGGTAAAGAGATGAGCGGAGCACAGCTTTACAACGGTGCCTGCGCCGCCTGTCATGCCGCAGATGGTCGTGGGACGCATGATGCGCAAACCTTCTTCCCGTCACTGGTAGGGTCATCAGCCGTGGTCTCACCGGACCCGTCTAACCTGATCATGACCATTGCGGAAGGGGTCAACCGTAATACGGCTGAGGGTCATGCCTTCATGCCGACCTTTAAAGAACAGTTCACAACAGAAGAGCTGACAAAAGTGGCGAACTATGTGTCCGTCACCTTTGGCAACCCGGCCCATGTTATCACCGAAGCGGATGTTAAGCAGACGCTGCAAGGCGACAGCGGTAGCTGGCTGATTCGCTACGCTGGCGTGATGGCATGGTGTGGGATTGCTATCGCATTTGTACTGGTGCTGTGGGTTATTTTCACGCTGCGTCGCCGACGCGCGTAATCTCCCGGGCCGCTCTGGCGGCCCGTTAGTTAACTAGGAATTGAACAATGAAAAAATTACTCTCTCTGGCGGTGTTGACTGCAGGTTTGTTCGGCGGAGTGGCAGCACATGCAACCACCACCCAGACTATCCTGACACAAAGTGATGCACAGAAACTGATCGTGGCAGCGAAAGATAAAGCCCATGAACTCAAAGCCAATGTCTGCATCGCGGTATTGGATCAGGCAGGTCAACTGCTGGCGTTTGAGCGTATGGACAATGCACCTGTGGGTTGTATTGACTCTTCCATCCTGAAAGGTCGTGCGGCGGCGTTGTATCGCACGCCAACCGACAAATATATGGATCGTGCGAACGGCAAAGAGCCTGCGATCGCTACCCTGCCGGGTGTAATTCCACTGGGCGGTGGTTCTCCGGTGGTTTACCAGCAGAATACCGTAATCGGTTCTGTTGGCGTGAGTGGTTCAGCGAACCCGAACGAAATCGCTATCGCGAAAGCGGCCAGCGACAGCTTTAAGTAAGACGACGCGCAGGCCATGCGACGCCGCATGGCCTGCGGTATCATCCCCTCTCTATTCAACGATTCCCTGCCCGAAATCCATAAGCCGCCTGGCCTTCTGCGGGGCAGTTCTCACGCAGATAGATTTGGAACGGAGTATGTTCACTGTGGTTGTCCGGTTCCGACGCACGATTAAAGTGGCGGGCCAACACTTCTAAAGCTCGACGGGCCTCTTCCCAGGGATTTTGATCGATAATCGCATCAATGCTGCCCGCCAGCAGCAGGCGACGGCGATCAGCGGTCAGCTCATGGGTAATCAATACCACCTGCTTCTCTTTACCGTGCGCGCGCAGCGCCTGCACGATATTACTGTTACCCGATGAGATATTATAAATGCCCCGGATACCTGGCCACGTGGAAAGCGCCCGGCTGACCAGATCGCCTGCACGGCGCGGATTTTCACCACTTTCCAGCGTGGTAACCACCTGACAACTGGGGTAACGGCTGGCGAGCACGGCACGAAAACCGGCCTCACGTTCCCCCTGGCCGATCATACTTTTCATCCCCAGAACCACTAACAACTCGCCACCCTGAGGACCGATAAACCGGCCAGATAACTCGCCCGCCACCCGGCCCATCTGGGCATTGTCCGGGCCGACATACGCCAGGCGACCACAGTCTGGAATATCAGTCACCAGCGTGATCACTGGCATGGCCAGCGCGACCTGACGCAATGTGGCGGCCAGATCGGGATCGTCGGGACAGACCACAATCAGGGCATCATAGGCGCTGGCGATACCGTGGATCTGACGTACCGTGGCGTTCACATCTTTTAACTGCAAGTAGTGCACATCACAATGCAATCGCATTTCGGCCAGTGCTGGCCCAATGTCGTTAAAGGCATTACGTAAGCCCAGATAAAACGGGTTCTTCGGCGACTGCATTAAAATGGCGACGCGTAACATGCGCATGTAAGCACGAAACATCACCCGATCGACATTCAGCCGGTGCGCCCATTCCAGCACCCTGGCTTCACGCGCCGGTGAGACGCCGCCACGGCGGTTCATTACGCGATCGACGGTACTGAGGCTAACGCCAGCGGCTTCCGCGATCTGCTCCAGAGTTGTTTTTTTGATCCCGCTCACAACGTTGCACCTTCTGCTGGGAAGACGTCAGGATTTGACGGTTTCCCTTCAATTTAGCGTTCGATTCACGGTAACGCATCCCTTATTTTCATCCTCAATTTCATCGCCCACTACGGAGCAAAAAATGGTTCAGGATGCACACCCAATTAAAACATCACCGCGAATTAACGTCGCTGTCAGCCCACTTTCCTGGGTAAATGAAGTGCTTCATGACCTCGGCGCGGGGACGACGGCGGCACAATGCTTATCCGAAGCGGCCAGCGCGGGATTTCAGGGTGTTGAGATGAGCCGTATCTTTCCCCGGGATGCGGTACAACTGCAGGCAACGCTTGGCGAATACTCGTTGCAGTTGGCCTCTGGCTGGCATGACGGTTTTCTGACTGAGCGGGATGTCGAACAGGAGCTGGAAGCGGTTGCCGCCCACGCCACATTGCTACGCCACTGTGGTGCCAGCGTGATGGTGTATGGCGAGTGTGGCTGGATGGCGGATAACGCCCTGGATATTCCCCTGTCTCAACGCCGTCTGCTGCCAGCAGAAAAGATTCCGGTGTATGCCGCGCGCCTGACGGCTTTCGCCAGGCAACTGCACGAAAGATACGGTTTGAAGTTGGCCTATCACCACCATCTGATGATGGTGGCTGAACAGCTTGATGAGATTAAAAAACTGCTCTCAGCCTGTGGTGAAGAGGTCGGACTGTTACTGGATACCGGCCATGCCACCGCCGCAGGTTTTGACTACGCAGAACTGATTAAGGCTTTCCCCGCTCGCATCTGTCATGTACACCTCAAAGATGTACGCCCTGCGGTGCTGGAGCAGGTAAAAGACCAGGGGCTCACCTTTAACCAGGGCGTGCGGGCAGGAATGTTTACCGTTCCGGGCGATGGCAGCACCGACTATCGGGCGCTGGCGCATTTTCTGGCGACCAGTAATTACCAGGGCTGGGTGGTAGTGGAAGCAGAGCAGGACCCGGCACAAGCCAATCCGCTGGCCTTCGTCACCCGGGCACACCAGTTTGTTACTCAGCATATCCTGCCGCAGGCATAAGGAAGATCTCATGACGCGTAAAACATTGAATGTCGGTTTAATTGGTTCAGGCTTCATGGGCCAGGCGCACGCAGATGCCTGGCGTCGGGCAGGATTACTCTACCGCGATCTCCCGCTGCAACCGGTGCTGCATACTCTGGCCGATGCGACGCCACAGTTAGCTGAAGATGCGGCACGTCGTTTCGGTTTCTTGCACGGCACAGCGGACTGGCGTGCCATGGTTGCCGATCCCGCCATTGACATCGTTGATATCACCACGCCCAACAGCATGCATGTGGAGATGGCGCTAACGGCTATCCGCGCGGGAAAACATGTCTACTGTGAAAAACCGTTGACGGTATCCCTGGCGGACGCGCAGATGTTAACCGATGAAGCGCAGCGGGCGGGGGTGAAAACCATTATGGCCTTTAACAACATCAAAACCCCGGCGGCGCAGTTGGCAAAGCAGTTGATCGAAAGGGGCGACATTGGGCAACTGACACGTTTTCGTGGCTGGTTTGATCAAGGCTTTTTTAACGATGTGGAGCTGCCCTGGAGCTGGCGCTGCTCACGTGAGCAGGCGGGATCGGGATCGCTCGGCGATCTCGGATCGCACGTCGTGAGCGTGGCACAATATCTGATGGGGCCGGTGCGCAGTGTTGTCGGGCAGGAACAGCTGTTTATTGAATCTCGCCCTTCAGCGGCAGCAGGTACGGGTTATGGTGCCAGTGCCTCAGCGGATGCGCCACGCCTTACGGTAGAGAATGACGACCAGTTTCAGGCACTGGTCAGTTTTGAAAATGGCGCGGGTGGGGTAATCGAATCTTCACGTATCTCCGCTGGTAAAGTTTTCGGTATCGCCTGGGAAGTCTCTGGGACAGAAGGCACCATCATCATGGATGGAGAGCGTTTCAATGAGCTGAAGATTGCCCGCTACAGTGACAGTAAAAGCGATCGCGGCTTCAAAACGATTTATGCCGGTTCGCAGGTTGAGTCCTTTAATGGCTTCTTTGGTTTTGATTTCGCCGGTGGCGGGCTGGGGTACTTTGATGTGAAAGTCATTGAAATCCACGATCTCATTCAGGGGTTAAGCAGCAGTGGCGGCTGTTTCCCGGATTTCCGCTTTGGTCTGGAAAATCAGCAGATTATTGAAGCGATGGTGCAATCCTCGGCACGCGGCCAGCGGGTAGATTTAGCGAGTCTGACACGCTAAAGGGGGAAGGGGGCAGACAGTGCTGCCCCAGGATTACTCTCGCCACGGGATAAAAGCGCGAATATGGTGTTTTACCGTGAAGCCAGCAGGGCTGTTGTCAGGGATCAGGGTGAGGGTGAAATAGAGGCGATAACCTGCAAATGCCAGGCGGTTGCTTGCCCGGCGTTGACGGAGTGAAGCCGCAGGCTGATGCTTAAAAGAGTGGGGAGAGAATTGGATCTCATAGCCGCCTAATCCTCCTTGAAGAGAGGTCAGTGAGCCTGGTCGCTTCTCTTCGCGACAGGCGGCAAAAATCAACCGCTTATAGTGACTTAAACTGCCGCCTGGACGCATCGCATTGAGAATGTCGGCCAGGCTTTTACGATCGCCTGCTAGCGGATCTACCGTCAAAATATCCATTTTGTTGCCGCTGTTCTTCAATCGGTTAGTCAACACCGCCAGTTTTGATTCTGCCGCAGAGGCCCGCTCGTAGTGGCGCAATTGATAATTGCGGATAAAACCGGGCTTTGTCGCCCCCGCATTCAATTCAGAGAAGGCCGCACTCGCGACCTCATCAACCTGATGTTTATTGATCAGGCGGGCATAGATGGAGGGCACTTCACTGCCTTCTAATAGCTTTACGGTCGGTAGCATCCCTAAGGCTGCTTCTGGCTCAAGCAACTTCTCACCGTGCGGCCCAAGAAAAATCATCTCTTTACCACGCGGTAGAAGGCGGTTTCCGGTGTGTGACGTAAACCAACCGTGGGCACTGAGGACCAGTGAATCTGCATTATCTTCTTTCCTGCTGGTGAGACTAAAGCCCACCAGCGGTTCTGATTGCTCAATGTCTCCCAGTAAGGTGGGATGTGTCTCACCATAGCGGGCAAGCTGCGCCAGGGCCATGCTTTCCCGCTGTTGAGTATCATGCTGAGTGGCGCTATGGCCCATCGTCATACGCTGTTTAAGTTCTTTGTCGTAGGCCTGTTTTGCCTGTCGATATTCGCTCTCAAGTGCATAATTTTTTCGGCGCGGTTTTACTGGCGCTGGAGACAGTGCGCGATCCACAGTCCGTACCGGTTTAAGTGACGATTGCGCAACCCGCTTACTGCGCCACACGCGATTGACGGACTGGCGAACACGACGAAAACGGGTGAGCAAGGCGGGAAAATCTGACTTAATCGCGCCTTTGACGGCGGCGGCATCCAGCCCTAAACCGAGCAAACCACACACACCAGACAAAATGGCTTCGTTGCGTAATTTTTCGGCATCTGCCAGTCGTTGAGTATGTTGCATCTGATACACCGCCAAACCGCTACTGGCAGCGGCCATTCCGGCATTAATTGCCATGACCAAAACGCGACCTAAAACCGAACCCGTACCCGGCAGCGCGGCGCTGACCGCCATACTGAGAAAATTGAGGCTGTATTTCAGGCTATTGAGCAGCCTATCCTGCCTGATTTCTCTCTGGGTTAACACCAGCGTATCAATGTCCTGTTTTAAACGTGCTATTTGGCTAGTCATGAGTGTGGCAGGCACCGCTGAGAGGTGCAGATCGCGATTGAAGGTGAGGGGACTGCCATAACGCCGTTCTTGCCTTGGGAGGTCAAAAAACAGGCTTCTTTGGTTTTTCCAGAAGGTCGCACCATTAGGCTGCAAGGCAAAGGCCTGGGGATCGTTCAGGTAGCGTTCCCGGACTCTTAGCGGCACTTTATTCAGCACCCAGTTCTGAAACTGAGAGGTTTCTGGCAGGTCAGTAACGCGATAATTCTGTACATAAGCGGCACGATTATCTGCGATGAACCGCGATTTAAGTGAAAAACTGGCAGGCTCATCAATGCTGAGCAAGACCCCTTCGGATGCTCCGGTCGCAATATAGATCACGCCATTTAACGGGTAGCCGTGAAAGAAAGCCTGCTGAGCGCGTTTTTCTCCCTTAAGAAAGGCCATGATTGCCTGCTGCCGTTCTGGCGGTGCGTTACGCCGACTCAGCAAGTTTAAACAGCGCATGACCAGCATTTGGCGGTAGTGTCGCTGTATGTTGCTGCGCCAGTCGGCACTGTGCGTGAGTTTATGTAACGCCTGTTGCATCTGGCGCTGTAAATCCTGCTTTAACAGATGTTCCACTAAAGGCTGATGCTCACACTGGCGCAGATGAAACTGCAATCCCGGTTGCTGGCTGTCAAGGGTATAGAGATAGTGGCGAGTCGCAATTTCATGCAGTGTGAACCTGAATGCTTTGGCAGGGAAACGGCGTGGGAAGCCGGAGGGTACCACCTGTCGTATTGTCGGGGTAAACACCATAGTGACATTGCTGTTGGGCATCAGCGTACACATAGCCGGGTAACGCTGACTAAGATCCTGAATCTCTTGACGAATGTGCAGATCTAACCAGGCAGCAGGATCGAGAATGGGATGATAAATCTGCGCCATCTGATCGACAGCCTTTTGCATTGAATGGCGGATAACAGCGGGCGTTAATGTTCTCTCTGCCGCGATCGTGCTGCGGCTGCTCGTTGTCAGATTGAGATACGGTGTTGTCGAGGGGGGAAATGGGGGAATATACATGCGGGTTCTCTCTTATCGCTGGCAGACCAGACCGGAAACGAAGGAGAGATAGGTAAGATAATGGCTGGGAAGGTTCATCCTGATCGTCGCCAGGATTCCCCCTGGACTTTATTCAGGCTGAGACGCTGTTCCTGTCACTGCAATTTCATGACGTGCCCGGCGTTGTTCAGATGCCTGCTGGAAAGCTGCCATCTGCGGCCCAAAATGGGCGATCAATACTGCGAAGGTCGCTTCAGCTTTGTTTCTGTACATGGCAACAGAAGGGTGGATGCAATCTGGTGACATCAGCGACTGCCAGTCTGGCATTGCTTTAATGCGCTGATACTGCGCGACCAGGGGGATATGTTGCGCGCGGGCGAGGCTATCCAGTTGCTGGACATAGGGGGCAATATCCCATTTTACGGCCCGGCCGCACAGCGGATGAGGTTCCTGTAACACCACTTTCTTTCCCTGGTTTTCAGCAAGCCGGATAAGCTGAGTCATCACCTGCCGGTACTGATCCGGGCTGATAACATAGTCGGCCGCCGTATCCGTAAAGTGATAATGACGCGCATCGTTGGTGGCAAAATTCAGCAGCACGACGTTAGCTGTTGAGCCAGACATTGACGTTGCCCACGGTGGACTGTTTTTATATTTATAGGTGCCATGCAACAATTCAACGGCTTGTGCTGAGGGTTCACCACGGTTAACCACCTCAATGTCTGGGCCATACTTTTGCTGTAACAACCGGTTCAACCAGGCAATTTCATTATCTGGCGTGACAATATTTTTCAGGCGGCCATTTTCACGAATGGCTATCACACCTTTGGTACTTGAACCGCCCCAGGCCTCAATAATAAATTTATCTGTTCTGGCTTCACCAAAAGATTTGAGGCTAAACAGCGTCAGGAAAAATACCATCAGCGAGTTTCTCAAGGCGTGAGTTTTCATCTTTTTCCAAATTTAAAATCAAAAAGTCACCTTAACAAACCGGATTTGCTGAGGACAATCCGAAAACGCCGATAAAGACCAGGAGTAGACTGAAAAACAGGAAAGCTTGTTACATCTCCGTTTGAGCCTGTTTTGACTTCTCTTCATCAAAACTGATCATTTATGATGTCGTTTTGAGGTGATCTTCCGCATCAGCGCAGGATTTATCGCATGTTTTCGCACTTTGTTGCCGTTTAACCCAGGCATATTCTGAATCTATTACTGAGCAATATCTGTAAGGATACGTAAGTGTTATCCTCGGATTGTGTCATTTTTTGCAAAAACTCAGACGGGAAGCTGGCTTCTACCCACGGTTTTCTGCGCGTAAACGCGCCCGGAAGAAGCATAGCGGTTAAATTCACCACACCTGCGCTTAAGGCGGACATTGTGGAACACAGAACTTTTCTTTCAAAGCGCAATATTGGGCTCGATTTTCTGCGCGCAATATTGATCCTCGAAGGCGTGTTATATCACGCAGCACGTAGTCTGCCTGGTAGTAATAACTGGTACTATGTTGCGGATAAAAATCAGGCGGATATTTTTTCTGCGATTATAGAATTCATACATACGTTTCGTATGGAAGCTTTTTTCTTTTTGTCCGGCATGTTTTCAGCGATGGTATTTGCGCGCAAAGGTGCACAATTCTTCCTGAATAACCGTTGTAAGCGCGTCTTGTTACCGCTGGTGGCTTCTTTTGCCTTTATTCCCGGTGTGATGTATGTGATCACGGCAGCCATTAAGGGAGAGGCGCTGAGCCTGGAGGGACTGCTGCATGGCTACACTTATCTCCATCACCTCTGGTTCCTGGTCTCACTTTCGGCGATGTCATTTCTGATCCCAGGTCGCTGGTACAACCGCCTTGCGCAGGGCATGCGTCGATTGCCCTTCCCGGCGTTAGTGATCGCCTTGATTGTGGCCTGTAACGTCTTCTTCGTCGTGAAATTCCTGGTGAAAGATTCTGGCGAATTCATCAGCCTGATCCCGGTAACAGCCCGCTTTGCGGTTTATTACGCTGCGGGTTATGCGTTGTATCTCAATAGCGATAAAATTCCGCAAATCAGCCAAAGCTGGCTGCTGAACAACCTGCTGGTTGCGGCGCTGGGATTGATCTCGCTGTTGGCATTCTATGTGGTACTGCATCAGCACATCACCAGCAGCTTAAAATATGTTCCCGTGTTGATTTCCAGCGTGTTTTCTGTGGTCTTCTCCTACTGGCTGGTCTTCACTTTTGAAAAGCTGCGCATGAAAGAGAATGCCTTGGTGAAGGGGATAGTCGACTCTGCACTGGTGATTTATATCATGCACTATCCGCTGGTGATTACCGGGGCTTGGCTACTGGATGATTACATTCCAGACAACTTGTCGGTCACCTATGTCTTTATTAATACCCTGGTGGCCCTCTGTTTGAGTACGCTGCTCTATCTGGTGATCAAACAGTTCTCTCCTCTCTCGGTGCTGTTTGGCTTGAAACCCGCTGCCAAAGCGGCACCATCGCTGGCCAATCAAAAGGGATGACCAGCAGTTAAAACAGGGTGATCGAAATACCCCCGTATTGGGGGTATTTTTTCAGCATCTAAACTGACTATTTTTTTGCGGGCAGGGAGGTGCGCTGTACTACCATCACGCTGATCAGTACCACCACCAGGCCGACTAACGCCGTACCGCTGATTGCCTGCGACAGGACTATCCAGCCCAGTAACACGGCAGTTAACGGACTGAGCAACCCCAGGGAAGCAACCGCAACGCCGGGCAGACGTGCGATCCCCCGGAACCACAGCGCGTAAGCCAATAGCGCACCCGCCAGACACAACCAGGCGTAAGCGGCATATTGCGAGGCGGTAAGCGTTGGAAGCGGCGCATCGATCAACCAGGCTGCCGGTGCCAGTATCAAGCCACCCAATACCAGCTGCCAGCCCGTTAATGCCATCACCGGTAAGTTAATTTTCCAGCGGCGCGTCAGCCAGACACCGCTTGCCATGCAGACTGCGCCCAGCAGAGCGGCAGCGATACCAATGGGTTCAAAAACGGTGCGCGGAGAAAGTAACAACACCGCCATGCCAATCACCCCTGCTACAGCCGCGAATAACGTGACCTGTCTTGGCGCATGACGATCAACCGCCCAGACCAACACCATGACCAGCAGTGGTTGAATTGCACCCAAAACCGCCGCCAGGCCGCCGGGCAACCGGTAGGCAGCAACGAATAACAACGCCTGAAAAACGCCGATATTGAGGGCGCTGAGAATCAACAATCTTCCCAGCTCGCGATAAGCGGGTAATCGTCGCGTCAACAGCAGAAGCAAGATCCCAGCCGGAAGCACGCGGATCAATGCGGCAGTAAAAGGGCGATCGGGCGGGAGAAACTGCGTGGTCACGATATACGTCGATCCCCAGATGGCAGGGGCCAGTGCGGTAAGCAGTACATCACGCCAGTAGGACAGAGAGGTATTCATGGTTTTGTATTTATCTTCAATTCAAGGTAAAATCAGTCTGTCGATCAATTAACTTGAAGTCAAGATAAATGCAGAACTCTGATCAACCCATTCCCGATGCCGTTGATGCCATTCTTGCGCAGTGGCAGCGCGAACGTCCGGATCTGGACTGTAGCCCGATGGGGCCAATTGGACGCTTAAAGCGTTGTGCGGTGCTGCTCGAACAGCAGCTGGAACCCATATTTGCTGATTTTGATCTGAGTATGTGGGAGTTCGATATGCTGGCCACGCTGCGCCGGGCAGGAGCACCTTACTGCCTGAGTCCCACCGATCTGTTTTCCACGCTAATGGTGACGTCCGGTACGATGACGCACCGCCTGAAACGTCTCGAATCGCGCAAATTAATCTGCCGTCAGCCTAATGCTAACGATGCGCGCAGCATGCTGGTGCAGCTCACGGATGAGGGACTCGCGTTGATTGATCGCGCAGTAGAAAAACATGTTGAAAACGAGCGGCGGATCCTGGCGCTGCTCTCACCCGAAACGCTGAATAGCCTGGACCAAACCCTTAAAACGTGGCTGAACTCGCTGGAAAAAGCCAAAAATCAGTAAGCCTGGCGCATCTTCACCACACGCCATTACAGGAAGATTCGGCTGCAAAAAGTCGAATGCTTCCTGTCCCGTTTACCTCTGGCGCGATTGCTCGCTTTCACTTCGGGAACAGCAAAGCCAGCGGCTCCTGTGGCGTTAAGCGGAGGTGTCTATGATGTTCGCTGCTTATTTTCTTCTCTGAAGCGGTTTTTTTTCTTCTCCTTTCCCCAGCATAACCCCCTTAATCATCAGCCAGTCTGTTGCTTTTGCGATGCATTATTCCAGTCGTTCTCTGCTGCTGGCAGGATGTTTTTTCGCGGCAAGGCGAATGGGCTGAACCGCTAACGCGTTGACCTGTTTTTTTGCGCCATCCTCCGATTGACATCATGCTTAAATTTTGTGAATGTTCCGCCGGTTATCTTTAAGACATTTCGCACAATTTCGGACCTCAGGCTTGGGCGATCCCCTGACTGATGTCTCACGTAAGGACAGAGCGCAGTGAGCGACGGATACGCAGCCCGCAAGGGCGACCCAATTATTCACACCACGCTGCTGGCGGACATCATCAGCATGGTGGCCGAAACCGTCACCTACGGCCTGGCAGGCGCTTACGTGATGGCCGCCGCCACCGCCGCCGCGCCGTTTGTGGCGGCCGGGGCCGTGGCGATGACCGTCACCGCCATCAGCAGCAGTTGTGT